>JAHQVJ010000073.1 GCA_019634415.1 Myxococcales bacterium | reverse complement strand
TGGACCAGCCGAGGACCTGCGCGTTCAGGCCCGCCAGCGAGAAGCCGAAGTCGGAGAGGTTGCGCGACCAGTCCACGCGCATGTAGTCGCGGTCGTACCAGGCAGGCTCGACGTTCTCCTGGATGACGTTGCCTTCCTCGCACGTGGTGCGGTCGTAGGAGCGGCGGATGTCGAAGTGCTTCTCGATTCGGAAGACGAGCAGCGGCGAGCCGTAGTAGCCGTCGGTCTCGAGGCCGCTGGGGCCTGCGTCGTCGATGTTGGGGTAGGAGCGGTAGCCCAGGAGGTGGTCCTCCTCGATGCGCCAGCGGATCCGCTCCAGCTGGTCGGTGGCCCCCACGAAGGTGGCGGAGGTGCCGTAGGGCACGTCGGCGACGGTGCGGCGCCAGAACCACTCCCCGTCGAGGGCGGACTTGTCGATGGCTCCGGGTTGAACGGTGTTGATGGTTCGTGGGCTGCAGGCCGCTACAGAGAGCAGCCCCAGCAGTACTGCAATTCTCCTCATGGGGGATTGCTCCTTGTTCAGAATCGGTTCTGCATGGACAGGGTCAGAGAGGTGCGTGCGGGCAGGGCGCGCAGCGTGCCGCCCGGGTCCGCCAGCCACGTCGGCAGACGGTTGCCCAGGGTCAGCCCCAGGTTGGTGCGGTCCGTCGCGAACACACCCACGGCGATCGACCACGGGATGCTCGCCGTGAGCGGTCGCGCCGAGCGCTCCACCGCCACCTCGCCCGTCAGGGCTGGCACCGCGGTGGCCGGATCCGTGCGGTTGCGCTGGGCGTCCAGCCCTACGCGGATCTGGCTCGTCAGGCGCGCTGGAGCCTTGGCGAACACCGCGTGCGGGTTCAGCCAGGCCACCGCCGTGGACGCCGTGAAGCTGGGGTTGGCCCCCGCCGACCACGTGCCGTCCCAGGGGGTGGGCTCGACCGCCCCAGCGAGGGTGTCCACTTCGGGAACGTTCCGGAGACGCGGAGCGCACAGCCCCACGGGGGCGGCCGAGTAGCGAAAGAAGGGTCGGGCGAAGCGCGCGGACGCCAGCACGGATGTGCCGCCGACGCGGTGCAGGTAGCCCGCCGAGGCGCCGGGGGCGCCGTACAGTGGGTTGCAGACCAAGGCGTCGCGGGAGGCAGGCAACACGCCCGTCAGCGCCACCTGCACCATGCCCTTGTCGCCCACCTGGAAGCGCCGGCCCAGCGATACCATCAGGTCGGTGCTCCCCAGCAGCTCGTTGCCCACGGCACCCGGTCCCGCGCCGTCGTCGCAGGTGTCGCACAGGGCTTGATCGCGCCAGATCCCCCAGGTGGCGGACAGCAGCAGATCGCTCGGCAGGGGCACGAGGAGGCTGGCCGACGTGGCGAGCCGCATTCGCGGGTTCCACATTCCGTCGGTGGGCACCGGCCCCGTCAAGGTCTGCGCGGTTGCAGACCCCGATGTGGGACCCGAGACCACCGTGAGCGACGTGCTGGCGGTCAGCCCCGCAGGCTGCACGCCAGGCTCGGGAAGCTCGTCGCCGTCTTGCTCTGCGGTCTCGGGATCGTCGTCGTCGGCAGGCGGACCTGTCCCCGCGGCGCTCCACTGCGGCAGCAGCAGAGCGCACCACACGCTCCAGCGCATCATGGGCGCCTCCTAAGGTTGAACGAAACGTTGCGCGGCTGGCGAAGAGGTCGTCTCGCTCACTGCAACGTGCTCTGTCCATTTCGTGCGGACGGGGAGGCCGATGTAAACCGCCGAGGCTCGTCCGAGTGCTCGATGGAGGACGATGTGACACATTGCCAGCGGATCATCGGTGCTGGTGCTACCGTCGGGAGGTTGGGAGGCTGCCAATGATGTTGTATTGGATGCCGGTGTTGGTCGGTGGATGTGGTGGCGGACCAGTGTGGTACGCCGACCTGGACGGGGATGGATTCGGGGACGACGCCACGGCTCGTCGCGCGAGCGTGGCGCCGCCTGGTCACACGGGTCAGGGGGGAGACTGCGACGACGCCGATGCGGCCGTGCATCCCGGTGCGCCGGAGGTGTGCAACGATGGCGTCGACGACGACTGTGATGGGCTCGCCGACGACGCCGATGCCGACGTCGATCCCATGGGCATGCAGCCGTGGTACGTCGACGCGGACGGAGACCGCTACGGGGATCCGCTCGTGAGCCTGGAGGCTTGTGCGGCCCTGGAGGGCTACGTGGCCGCCGGGTTGGACTGCGACGACACGGATCCCACCTTTCGCACCGGCGTGTTCTGGGTGGACGCATCGGGTGCCGAGACCGAGGTGACCGAGGCATTCCAGTCAGGCTCCCTGGCGGGAGTCCATCGGTTCGAGGCGCCGGGCAACGGGCGGCTGGAGCTGTGCCCGGGCACGTACTACGCCACGGTGTCCGGGGCCGACGAGCTGCACGTCGTCGGGCGTATCCCCGGCACGGTGGTGCTCGACGGGGCGTACGAGACGCGTCCGGAGTCGGTGCCCAGCGTGACCGCAGTGGCGGGTGGGCAGCTCACCGTGGAGCATGTCACGCTGCGCAACGGGTGGCAGGCCATCGCTGCGCAGGGGCTGACCACGACGCTGCGCGACGTGACCGTCACCGAGTACGTGGCACCAGAGCGCGGCTCTGTGATCTCGTCCGAGTACGGGTCGCTGGACGTCGAAGGGCTCGTGGCCCACGACAACCCTGGGGTCGTGCTGGGGGTGTCTTGGAGCGACGCTGACATCCGCGACTCGGTGTTCACCGGCAATGGGCAAGACGCCGCCTTCGTGGTGAGCGTGCGGTCCGACTCCGCCACTCTTCGAGACGTGCGCCTGCACGACAACCATGCGAGCGGCAGTACCCTCGCCCTGTCGAGCCGGGTGCAGGTGGACCGAGCCGAGGTCACCGACAATCGGGACGCGGGGTGTGGGTGTGGAACAGCCACGGCGTGGTCGTGAGCAACAGCGTGATCACGGGCAATCAGTCAGTGGGGGACGGGGCAGGGATCGCGGTCGATCAGGGCAGCCGGTTCACCCTGAGGGACACGCTGGTGGCCGACAACGTCGCGGCAGGTGCTGGAGGTGGTCTGTATCTCGACATCTTCGACGGCACGATGGTGTGCGAGGCGGCAGCTGGCTCCTACGGATTCGTGGGTAACCACGCCGACGGTGGTGGGCATGCTGCCTATCTGCTGAGCATGGAGTGGCTCTCCCTGGGCGATGCACTGTCCACCTTGGAGGTGTACGGATGTGACTTCGGCGGGGAGGTCACGCCCGAGGGCGAGCGACCCAACGAGGTGATCCATCGGCACGAGGTCTGGAGCCTACCGAACTACGGCGAGGACCACCTCGAGGACTGGGAGGAGACCGTGCTCCTGCCAGGTGACGATGCCACCTTCTGCCTCGGGCTGCTCTGTCCCTGATCGCGACCATCAACTCCGTTGATGGTCGCGATGAGGCACCCTCGGTGGGAGGCGACGTTAGGAGCCGTCGGGGGGTCGAACGTGCTGATCCTGTGTTCTTGGGCCTTGTCGACGCTCGCCGCACCCCTCGCCGACGGGGTGGAGCATCGGGTGGTGGTGCACGAGCAAGCCCGCTACCACGTGGTCACCGTGGATCTGCGGAAAGCTGCCCTCGAGCTGCACGGCCAGTACAGCAGCCGGCCCGATCGCAGCTACCAGGCGCTGAAGGCGCGGCTGGGTGACCGCCTGATCGCCGCCACCAACGCGGGCATCTTCCACAGCCCAGACCTGCCCGTGGGGCTGTTCGTGAGCGCTTCGTACGAGAGCGCGCCGCTGCAGCTGGCCGACGGTGACGGCAACTTCTTCCTCAAGCCCAACGGCGTGTTCTGGATCGACGGTCGTGGAGCCCACGTGGGCAACGCCGCGAGCTGGACGAAGCCGGATGGCCTGCAGCTCGCCACCCAGTCGGGCCCTGCCCTGGTGCTCGGTGGGCGCCTGCACACCGCGCTGCTCCCCAAGTCCACCTCGAAGAAGGTACGCAACGCGGTGGGGGTGTCGGATCGGCACACGGTGCACCTGGTGCTCTCGGACGAGCGCGTGCGCTTCTACGACCTGGCCACCCTCATGCGCGACGTGCTGGGCTGCGCGGACGCGCTCTACCTCGACGGCACGATCAGTGGCATGTGGGGGCCTGGGTTGCCGACGCGGCGTGACAACGAGGTCTACGCGGGGCTGCTGGCGGTGGTGGTGCGTCCGTAGGCGGTGCCTTCGATAGGACCACATCCTCCCCACAGCCGAAGGCGGCCCGACGACAGGGAGCAACCTGCTCCTCGCGTGTGTGTCCTGCTCGCTGAAGAAGGGTGCACGGTATTCGTTGACGCCCGACGATCCGACAGTTGCTCGCGAATGAGGGCGGCTCTAGCGAGTCTGAGAGCAATGCAAGACAACAGTAGTGGGTCGGATCACGATTCCTCGGAAGAAGTGATTTCCTGGTTCTCGCGACCTTCGAGGGTCCGGTAGCAGTACCTGGCGACACTCGCGAGGATCTCGTCCGCCGTTTCTTCCAGACGAACGGTTTGGGGTCTTCGTTCCAGGCGTCGAGGAAGTCACGGATTGCCTCCTCCAGTTGCTCGACGCTGGTCGAGGGGTGGCCGGCCGCCTTGCTCCGAGCTGGACGCCGAAGGGTCGCCTCAGGTACGACTCACCGATCACAGGCTCATCGGCTCTCGGCGTTTACCCGAGCGCTTCTAGCGAGACGACACGTTCAGACGGAGCGTGGAACCCTCTACGGCTCGCGTGGCGGACAGCGTGAGCACGCCGTCCACGAAGGAGCCCACGAGTCCGTCGTCGGTGCGCTCCTGCAGCTCGAACCGCTCGTCGACGCTGCCATCGGAGGCGCTGAGGTTGGTGGTGCGCAGCTCCAACGGAACTGCATCTGCGGGAATCCAGATCTCCCCCGTGTCCGGCTGCCAGGCCCCCATGACCGGTGCCTGCAGGTCGGCGTTCACGTCGACCAGGGTGTAGGTCACGCCCAGGATTTCCTCGCTCATGCGCTCGACGTGCAGGCTCAAGGCCCCGAGGTACATCGGGCATGAGCCGGCGCGGTTCGAGCACCCATCCGCCGTGAACCGCGCCACCCCGGACACCTCGCCTTGTGTACTTCCGAGGGGGTGATCGATGGTGAGGGTGCCAGTGAGCGACACCTCGGTTCGCGATTCCGGTCGCGATCCCTCCACCTGGGCGAACAGCTCGTCGCACACGCCGAGGGACACGCAGCAGTCCTCGTTCAGATCGCAGTCCAGCGGCAGGCTCGAGCCCCCAGGCCACTGAAGGATCATGGTGGGATCCCCCACGGGAGACGCAGGGCAGTCGTACTGATCCGTACCGCTCGCCTTCAGCACGGTGTCGTCGCAGAACGCCTCGGGGTCCGTCACGAAGATCTCGGTGTACGCAATCGTCTGGTCGGCATCCAGCACAGTGGAGCCTCCAGGCGTGAAGAACCGCAGCGCCTCGCCATGTTGGTCGACGAGATCGGTGACGAGTGCCGTGCATCGGCTCTCGCAGGTGGCCTCGGCGCTCTTCGGGCCAGGTGCACACACCTGCCACGTGCCAGGAGCCGCCCAGTCCTCGATGGGGAACAGCTCCGTGTGGGAGGTGGGCTGGCCCTGCTCGTCCACCGTCTCCACCAGGGTGGCGGCGGCGCCGTCGAAGGTGCAGGCGTAGCTGGGCGAGGGGATCTGCAGCTCTCTGTCCTTCCAAGGGTAGGGGTCACAGAACGTGGACGAGAACAGCTTCTTCGATGCGTGGGTGCTTGTGCACGAATCTGTGGCGGTCTCCGTCTTGAAGCACAGATCCTCGCACACGGCGTGCTCGAGACCTGGGTTGTCCTTGACGTCGGAGCGCAGCAGGCAGAAGTCGCCTCCTTCGCAGTCGAAGTCGACGTACTTCGAGGGAGGCGAGCCACCGAAGACGCCGTCGTCGTCGCAGGCGTCACAGGCCCCGAAGGGGAGGAGGGCCACCAGGATCGTCCAAGGGTAGGTGCGCATGGGTCGGGTCTCCATCAGCGGGAGGTGAGCTCGAGGGTGATCTGGTCGGCCAGCTCGATGCGGGGTCGAATGCACGCGCCGTGCCACCTTCGCCGGGACCGTGGCTACTGCCGAACTGGCGGGCTTTCTGCTTGGCTCTCGCCTGGTGTCGTGGCCTCCGCGCTCTGCGCTCCACGCGCTGCGCGCAAGGCCCCCCGCGCGAAGCGCGCCGCCGAAACCTGGGTTCGACCGTCTTTCAGGCTTGGATCGGGCCTTGCATTGTGTTCAGGCGGAGGAACAGCCATGATCAGCTTGTGGATTGGATCGACCCTCGCCTCGGCGGCCCCGGCCGACTGCGACGACACCTACCGGGTGCCCGACAACCCGCTGGACGAGCGAGACTACGGAGGCCAACCCGCCGTCGACACCTACGGCACGGGCCCTTCGGGTAGGGATCCGGGCGGTCGCGTGGTGGTCCCCACGACGTCGGGCGAGCCCAAGGGCACCTTCCCCACGGCCTGGATCGTGCACGGCATCGGGGTGGGCTTCGACGAGTACACCGTGCTGCAGGAGCGGCTGGCGCATGCTGGGATCGCGTCGGTGTCGGTGGAGCATGCCGATCCCGACGTGCCCGGAAGCTTCGACGCTCAGGGTCTCGAGGACACCCTGTTGGAGCACATGTCGCTGCTCTACGGCTCCGGCGGCACGGACGCCACGCCGCTGGCTGCTCATCTCGACGAGCGCATCGCGCTCGTGGGGCACAGCATCGGGGGCGGCTACGTGCTTCGGGCGTCTTCCGCCGTCGCTGGCGCCTTCGGCATCGATCTGTTCTCGGTGGTCGCGATGGCCCCGAACGCCGAGGAGGGAGATCCCATCGGGCGGGCGGAGGCGCAAGGGCTGCTGGTGATCCTGGGCTCCGACGACGCCGACGATGCGGTCAACCGCGCCTACAACTCGGGCTTCGGGGCCTACGACGAATCGGGCTCGCCCTTCAACGAGGTGTCGTTCTCGGGAGGCCACGACGAGCGCTTCACGAAGAGCATGGTCTACGTGGAGGGAGCCGAGCACACCTCCTACAGCGACGATGCGGGGGCGCACCAGGACGTGGTGCACGCCTACGTGCTGTCCTATCTGCTCTGGTCGCTGCGCGACGATCACGACCAGCACGTGTTCTTCAAGCAAGGCGAGACCCTGGACGCCGCCACCGGAGTCCAGCTGCAGTGGATGGAGCCCACGTTCCGCCGGGTGCTCGAGAACTTCGAGGGAGGCTCTGCGGTGTACAACACCCTGGGTGGCTCCAACGTCTTCGTGGACGTGACCACGGAGAAGGGCGCTGCCAGCAGCGTGGAGCCGGAGTCCCCCCACCACACGCGGGTGCTGGCGGTGGACTGGTCGAGCAGCGGCTCGTCGATCGGGTTTGGTCTTCCAGCCCCCAAGGTGGGGCAGACCGATCTGCGAAACCTGATGGGGCGACGCTATCTGTCGCTGCGCGTGGGCCAGGATGCCGACGCCAACGGCTCGGTGGACTTCTCGGTACGGCTGCGGGACGGCTCGGGAACCCAACAGTCGCACCCGATCAGCGCGTTCGGCACGGTGCGGGAGCCCTTCTCGGGCGCGTCCCACACCGACGCGGCGATGGAGACCATCCTGGTGCCTCTGTGCGCCTACGACGCCATCGATCGCAGCAAGGTGCTGGCGGTGGAGCTGGTGTTCGACCGTCGGGGCCACACCTCGGGCCACATCCAGCTGGATTCCCTGGAGTTCATCGACTGAGCCCGCCGCGAACCCTCGTCGACGCCCTAGCGAGCGGCCTCGGGGTGCGCTGACACACACTGATCCAACCTGGGACGCGCACGGGAGCTAGCGTTCGGCACGCTGAGCATCGGAGGAAGCGATGCTCGTTCCGATCCACTGTGGTGTGCTCGACCTGGCGAACGGGGAGGTTCGTCGCTCGGACGGAGCGAACGTGCCGCTCACGGGCGCGGAGCGTGCCCTGCTGCGGTACCTCGCCGACCACACCGGGCGGGACGTCTCGCGCGACGAGCTGCGAGCGAGCGTGCTGGGCCAGGGCGACACCAGCCTATCGAGGGCCGTCGACAGCATGGTGACGCGCCTGCGGCGGAAGCTCGCCGACGGGTCCGGCCGACGGAGCCTGATCACCATTCACGGGGTGGGCTACCGCCTGGTGGGTCCGTCGCCTCCCGAGCGGCTCGATCTGGGCCACGTGGTGGTCGACCTTCGGACGGGCCGCACGGAAGGCCGAAGCGCTCGGGCGATCTTGACGAGCCAGCAGCTGAGCTTGCTGCGCGCCCTGGCCTCTTGCGCCGGGGAGCCCCTCTCCGTGGACGTGCTGGCCCGTAGGATCGGCCTGCCAGCACACGCTCGTGCCGCTGTGTACAACGCGGTGTACCGGCTCCGCATCGCGGTGGAGCCCGATCCGACGCGCCCCACGTCGATCCTCACCGTCCGCGGCCGCGGCTTCCTGCTCGACGTGCCGGCACCAGCCCAGGCCTGGGCGTCCCACACGGTGCAGAGCGTGGCGCGCCATGCGGTGGACGTGCTCGGCCTCGGGGGGAGCGCGCTGTACGTTCGCCACGGCCTGAAGCTGGTGCCGTCCGCGACCTACGGACGGCTCTGTGGTGCCCGTAGCGCGCCGAGTCTGTGTCGGTTGGAGGCCGTCGCCGATGGGGCCGCCGACCGCACCGAGGCGCGTGTCGTCACGGAGCTGGCCCGGGGCCGGTGCCAGCTGGCCGTGCCGCTGGTGTTCTCTGGCTACATCGTGGGGGCGCTCGTCTGCGAGGCGCGCCGGGCCTCGGTGTTCGATGACAAGGCGTCTGCGCTGGCCTCCCTCGCCGACCTGGCGTCGGCCGCGGCGGCCGAGCTCGGTCACCCGCCGATCAGGGCCGCGTAGCACTCCTCGCCCGACAGCAGATCCAGCCTGCGGCCTCGGATCTGCGCCCAGTCGACGCTCGGGGGCCGCATGGGCGTCCCGTGGCGGGCCAGCAGTGCGTGGATCTGCAGCGCGAGCTCGTCAGGAGCTTGCTCGATGGCTCGTGGCGTCGGCGCGCTACAGGTCCCGCAGGTCCACGCCAGGGCTCGTGCCAGCGTGGCCGCGCCGTCCTGACCCACGGTGGTGAACAGCTGGGTGGACCTGCCGGCGAGGGTGCCTGCAAGCTGTCGCTGACCCAGTCGCCAGGCCGACGCCGCCTCGGTGAAGGCCACCTGGGCCGCGATGCCCGGGGCGACTGCCTCGGCGGCGTCCACCCAGGTGGCGCAAGGCGGCAGGGGGTGCCCCGACCTCAGGGCCACCGTGCGCTGCAGCCACAGGGACCGGGCCTCCGCCGTCGGGTGCCGGAGCGCTCGGGCCAACGCGCGCGCCTCGTCAGCCCAGGCGCCGGCCTCCTCCATGGAGGGAACCTCGAGGGCCGCGGCCGCGGCCGTGGTCAGGCGTGACAGGCGCACGCCAGGTGCATCGGAGCCTGCCAGGGCCCGTCGCTCGAGCATCAACGCTTCGGCGTAGCGCGCCTGGCGATACGCGGTGCGGGCACGCCAAGATGCGACGCGTGCCTGTCGAGCCGGATCGTCGTCGGCCCAGGCATCGGCGAGGGCGAGCCACGGACTCGGATCCCCCACGCCCGATCGACTGGCCGCGAAGATCGCCAGGCCGAGGCGCCAACCCTCGATCGCTGTGCTGGTGGCCGGTGGCTGCTGGCGGATCATCGCGAGGCCGCGCGCGCAGTGCCCCTGCGAGATCACCCGAGCGGCGCACAGCAACCGGCGTGCCTCTTGCCAACCGTGTCGCTCAGCCAGGTAGATCGCCTGCCTTAGGCGGGTGGCGTCCCACAGTGTCAGCGTGAGGTCCACCACTGCCTCGGCGACGTCGGGTCGATCGGCGGAGGCCAGCGTCTGCAGGATCGACAGGCCGTGGGCCGTTCGACCTGCGGCGTGGGCCATGCGGGCGGCCTGAAGCGTCGCCTCCGATGGAGGACGATCCTCCGCTTCCAGCGCGTCCAGGGCGCGCCGATCCAAGGTGATCCGGCCCTGATGCCAGCGACACCGGCCGGCGCGCACCCATCGGTCCAGCTCCGCTTGCACCCGCTGCCGCCTGCCCTGCGTTCGTCGAAGCAGCAGGCGCGCGGCATCCTCGGCGATGTGCAGGAACGTGGGGGAGGTGTCCACGAAGAGGTCGGTGAGGGCTGTGTGGTCGGTCTGCTGGGGCAGGGCGGCCACGGAGCCGAACAGGGAGGTGCTCGTCCGTCCGAGCGCCTCCAACACCTCGACGGCCGATGCAGGTCGGTCGCGGGGATCGGGTGCCGTCATTCGGTCCAGCACGGCGCCGAGCTCACAGGTCTCGCCCCTCGTCATGTCTCGCAGCATCACACCGATGGCGTACAGATCCGTCCGCGCGTCGCAGAGGGCGCCTGCGAGCTGCTCGGGTGCCATGTAGTGGCGGGTGCCTGCGCGCCAGCTGCCCGGATCCACCACCGCATGGCCCATGGCCACGCCGAAGTCGGTGATGACGGGCCGATGTTGCGCATCCAGGAGGATGTTGTTGGGCTTGAGGTCTCCGTGCACGATCCCCAGGAAGTGGATCCGGGCCAGCGCCTCCAACACCGTGAGCAGCTCGTCGCGCCAGGTGGGCCATGGGCCGCGCTGTCCGAGGGTGGCGAAGGTGCCGTGCTCCAGCAGAGGCATCACCAGGAAGGCCTCGTCCTCGATCGCGCCGTCGTCGAGAAGGCGCACCACACCTGGCAGATCCAGCAGTCGCAGAGCGGTGAGCTCCCGCTCGAGCTGCTGTGCGGCCGTGGGGGTGCCGAGGCGCACGAACTTCACCGCGACGTGGTCGTCGGTGAGCAGGTCCGTGGCTCGATGCACCTGCCCAGCGCCGCCGCGGCCGAGCATGGTGCCGACGAGGTAGCGGCCCACCAACACGTCCGACGGATCGGGGGCGTCGAACTCCTCGGGAAGGAGCGTGCGCTCGGGATCGAACTGGACCATGATCTACTCGAAGTCGGCGGCGCTGGCCGTGGCGTCGTAGGCGGGCTGGGCGTAGGTGGCTCCTTGCTCCTCGAACTGTGCGAAGTAGGCGGCGGCAGAAGCTGGGCCCGAGGGCTTGCCGATCACGTCGAGTCGGTCGCCCTCCTGCGTCAGCATCTCGAAGCCCTCGAGGAACAGCCAGTGCTCCACGAAGTGGGGCGCTTCTTCGCCGAGGTGGGCCTCCCGAAGCATCGCGCCGACCAGCTGGCCGTCCTGCTCCAGCTCGAAGTGATGGAACGTCACCTGCCCGCCTGCATAGGTCATGGGCGCGGTCATCGATGCCGGGGGCTGCTCGGTGTAGTCGAACAAGACGGCTGCGTAGGGAGTCGCCTCCCAGTCCGCGCCCTTCGTCTGCTCGAGGAGGTCCACCACGTCGTCTGCGGTGGCGGTGGGGTCCTCCATCTTCAAGGTGAACCCAGTGGCGGGGTTGGCCAGGTACCCGGTGTGACTCCAGAACCAGTGCTCCATGTGGGACTCGCCGGCCACCACGGGCGTCAGATTCTCTGCGAACACGAAGCCCACCTGCTTCGCACCACCCCACACAGTCACGAGCCCCTCGTCGATTTGAGGCACGAGGTGACGTCGGCCGGTCTCGTCCGATGGGTTGCGGTCGCTGCCGTGTCCGACGTCGACCGCTGCGGACAGTGCGTCGAGCTGTCTGACGTGCAGCTCGTAGGCAGACTGGTCGTCGTCGGGCGCGGCGATGCTGGCGGGGGTGAGGGCGAGCAAGACGAGCATGGATTGAGTCATGACAGCTCCAGTCGATGACCGAAGCCTCACCCGCTGCCGCTCACGCGGATCTCCCCGATTGTGTCAGCCTCCCTCGGCGCGACAATCAACGGAGTGGATGGTCGCGATGCTACAGGTTGCCGCTCCGCGCCTGGACTTGCAGAATTCCCTGCACTCGCTCGCACGCTCGCTCGTTCCAGTCGCACTGCAACTCTGGATCAGCGCGCGTCAGCTACGACTGCGCACCCTGAGGCCATGCTTCTTCACGAACCGAGCCAGCACGTGTCGGCTGGACAGCCCCAGCTCCTTCCAGACGGGTTCCTGCAGGCCATCGTGGCGATCGAGGGCCGCTTGGACCACCTCTGGATCGAGGGTGTTCGGATCCACCCACGCGTCGTGCACGGGGGCCGGAACGGAGGTGGGAGGAGCGGGCCCCACCGCATCGAGCACGTCGTCGGGGGCCGCCGAGATGGCCTTCCACAGGGAGCGCTCCAGCTCACGGACGTGGGTGTCGTACCGCCGGCACACGAGCTGCCGGACCAACCGGGTGGTCCATCGCGGGTGCCCGTCGGGGTTGCCGTCGTCGAAGAAGCGCTGGGCGAGCACGTCGTCGGCCCGTGCGATGCGTCGCATCAGGTAGGCGGCGAGCAGGGGGATGTCGTCGATGCGCGCTCCGAGCCCCGGAACCTCGACGTCGAGGGTCAGGCGGGCGAGCACGTCGTGCTTGAGGTGCTGTGGATCCCGGTTGGTGGCTGCGATGAGGCGAATGTCGGCGCGACGCGGGCGAGCTTCTCCGAGCCGAGCGTACTCCCCGTCGTCGAGCACCCTCAGCAGCCGGGCCTGCAGCTCGGTGGGGAGCTCACCGAACTCGTCGAGAAACAGGGTGGAGCCGTCGGCCTCGCCCACCAGGCCGCGGCGCTCGGGCATGCCCGGGTTCGGGTAGCCCGCGGCGTGACCGAACAGCTCGGCGTCGGCGATGGACTCGGGGATGGTGGCAGCGTTGCGCGACACCAGTGGCGCGGTGCCTCGGTCCGACAGGGCGTGCAGTCCGCGAGCCACGAGCTCCTTTCCGCTGCCCGACGCTCCCGTCACCAGGACGTGGGCGAGTCGAGGGGCGACGAAGGCCACGCGGGCACGGAGCGCCCAGCTCGCGGCAGACTCACCCACCCATCCGAGCGCATCGGGATGGCCGAACGCGTGGGAGGGAGGGTGGAAGGCTGGCGGCTCTCTCCACTCGCTCACGCGCAGCAACACTCGATCTCCCAGCTCCAGCAGGTCTCCGGGCTGCAGCGCCGAGCGCGTGGCGGGGCGCCCGTTGAGACGCAGCGGAAGCTGGCCCACGTTGTGGACCTCGGTCCGGCCCTTGACGGTGCTGACCGTCAGCTGGACCCGAGACAGCGAGGAGTCCGCGATGGGACCCGTCGGCTCCTCGTGACCAGGCCGGACGCGCGCCCAGGGGAGGGTTCCGTGTCGTCCGACGGTGTGAGGGGTCTCGAGGGTGTCCAGGAAGGCGAGCTCGCCCACTCGATCGGGCTGGGCGACGCAGGCGAGCAGGACGAGGGTCGGGCGGCCCGCGACGGGTGTGGCGGCCGCTGCCTGGGGAGACCAGGGGGCGGTGGTGGAGTCGTCGGCCATGTCGGAGCATACCCGACTGCGATGGCCCCCCAGAGGGCCGTTCCGCAGACGCCACGGCCGCATCTTCACGGAGCGGGCTGTGCCCCCTCGCAGTCCCAGAATCGGGTCAAGGCATCCGCTCGGCGGCCCATGATCCGGTAGCCCTCCGACAAGGGATCGATCAGATCCGCCTCCAGCAGCGGGTCGAACCCCAGGTCGCTGAAGTAGGCGCGTCGCTGCTCCCGGTCGAAGGTCGTGAGCAGCACCATCATGTCCGCGCTGCCGTCGGGGCAGCGCACCGACATCGGCACGGCCCCCACCTCCGGATCGGGAAACGCCTCCGTGAAGGTCGCGCAGCCCTCGAGGGCGGTGGTGAAGGACTCGGCGTCGTCGATGCGCAGGGCGGCCACGCACGGCGGCTCGGAGCAGTCGGTGAGCACGTGCTCCGCGTGTAGATCGCAGTCCTCGAACACCTGCTCCATGGCCGCCGTCCAGGCCTCCGGCAGCTCGCCCTCGCTGTACTCCCGATCCTCGGGCCAGTGGTTCAGCGTGGCGCTCTGCTGGGCCTGCAGGGCCTCGAGCCGCCCCAGACACCACTCGTGGGCAAGGTTCGCCTCCTCCGCTGGGCGCGAGGGCTGGAGCACCAGGGGGCGCTCCGCGCAGACCATCGGTCGGGGCGTGGGGGAGGGCTCGGGCGCTGCAGGCGCGGGCTTCGCGAGCCATCCGAGCGCCACCCCTCCACCGAGACAGGCCATGCAGGCGAACCACCACTTCGACATCTGCCCTCCCGGCCGTAGAGCTAGGCCCGATGGGCGCGTCTGTCCAGGCCCGAGACAGCCCATGTCAGGGCGCGTCGTTGTTGCGCACCGTGGCCGTGCCACCCAGGGTCTTGATGTCGTCCACCACCGCCTGCGCGGAGGCATCGCTTAGGCCGGTGTTGTCCTCGAACAGCACGTCGCCCGTGACCTCGTTCAGGCCGTACAGCGCGGTCACGTTGCGCAGCGAGACATTGCCGGAGACTTCGAGGGGACCGTCGATATCGGCGATGAACTGGAGCCCGTCGAGCAGCAGCAGCGCCGGGTTGTCGGCGATGACCACACCTGCAGTGGCCGTGAGTCCCTCGAGCCCGTCCAGGCTGGTCATCGTGTCGTTCTGGGCGACCAGTAGCTGGCCGTCCAGCGACGTCAGCGCGTCGAGACCCTGCAGGTCCGCCAGCATGTCCTGACCGACGATGTTGAGGTTGCCGCCGACGTGCGTGAGCCCCGTGAAGCCCTCCAGGGATCCTACGTCGGAGTTCAAGAGCGTCAGGTCGTCGCTCACCGACTCCAGAGTCTCCACGCCCGCCGTCGTGGTGAGCCCCTCGTTCTGGTTGAGGAAGAGGTACCCCCCCACCGTGGTGAGGGCGTCGAGGCCGTCCAGGGTGGTCAGGTTCGGGTTGAAGGTGAAGGTGACGTTCCCCTCCACCTCCTCCAGGCGCTCGAGCCCCGACAGTGACGTCAGATCGAGGTTGAAGCTCACGGTCAGGGCGCCCTCGATCCGCGTCACGCAGTGCAGTGGCTGCAGGTCCGTGGCTGGACTCTTCTGGATGGAGACGTCGCCGAGGATGGTGCGGCCGCAGAAGGCGTCGCAGTCGAACCCCGCCACGTCGGCCTCGCTCAGCGGGCCCGTCCACGGATCGTCGCGGTGGACCGCCGGATCGTCGTCGTCGCAGTCGTCGACGAGCGGCACCCCGTCCTCGTCGAGGTCGTCGTCGAGGGTGAGGGGATCGCAGTCGTTGTCGAGGCCGTCGTAGGGAACCTCGTCGCCGCCCACCAGCGGATCGGTGTCGTCACAGTCGTCCTCCGAGAGGATGCCGTCTCCGTCCGCATCGATGGGGCCGGGCGTCGTGGGGTCGGGCGTCGTGGGGTCGGTCGCCGTCGGATCGACGTCGGAGCCGCTGCAGGCGGCTAGGGCCAGCATGCTCGCCACGAGAGAATGGGCGAGGACAGTCTTGGGTTGCATGGAGCCTCCGAGTTCTGTCCCAGATGTAGGTCAGACCCCTCCCCCCACGGATTTCGGTCGATTTCGCTCAGGCGCTCGGCGCCACGGCGAGGGCCGCCGTGCCGATTCGAAGCTGCCGGGTGCGCATCCGCCGCTCCACCAGACCAGACGCACCGCGGATCCCGAGCCGGCTCGCGTGCTGGCGTGCGCGGTAGACGTGCACGTTCACGGTGGAGGCGTTGATCCGTAGCATGTGCGCGAGGTCGTCCTGGTGCAGCCAGCCACGATCCGGCTCCGGCACCGTGGACTCGGCCAGGCGCTGCCGCGCCAGGGTGAGCAGCAGGTAGGTGTAGCCACGGTGCCCCAGGGCCACGCGGCGTCCGGCCTCCTCCACGTCCAGCGCCACGAACTCCTCGTCCCGGCTCACGCTGAAGTACAGCCGGGGACCCTCGCTCGCCTGCAGCGTGTCAGCGAGGGGCGTGGGTAGCGACAGGCGCCACCGGTCTCCCCCTGCCGACACCCACTGCCGGTCGGTCACCGCCACGCGCTCCCTGTCGGACTCGCACACCCAGCCACCCCCCTCGACGGCAAACACGGCACAGACGGGTCGCTCCTCGCTCGGCAGCAGCAGCACCTGGCTCTGGGCACGGACGACGACGTCGCTTCCCTGAAGGGCGGCGGAGGGCTCGGGCGGCCCCGCGTCCACCAGCGACCAGGGGTCGTCCGTGGCGAATCGCAGCGACTGGCCCTGGGTCACTGCAGTCGCGGCCCCCACGGCGAGGCGCTCCCCCTGCAGGAATGTGCCGTTGGAGCTGGCGAGATCGCGCACCACCCAGGTGTCGCCATCCCAATGCAGCAGCGCATGCTCCCCGGATACCAGCGGATCGGACACCTGCAGCTCGCAGGCGGCGCTGCGTCCGATGAGCGTGCGCGTCTGCAGCGTGATCGTGGTGCCCGACGTGTCGTTTCGGAGGAGGCCCATGCGGGGGAAGGGTAGCTCAGCGAGACGAGGACAGGCGGCGCGCCGCCACCACCGAGGCGTCCCACTCCGCTCGGCTCGCGAGGGGAGCGAAGACGGGGTCCGCCACGATCATGTCGGCCAGTAGCGGAGGCGCCGGGCTGCTGGCCAGGGCGGCCTGCAGGCTCGCCATGGCGTGCTCCGTGCGTCCGTTCTCCATGGCGAGCCGGGCGCGCTCCAGGTGCACCGTGGCGAGCCGCGAGCCGGTGAGCTCCTCGGCCACGACCCGTGCCCGCTCCAGATGATCGCTGGCGGCGGCGAGGCGTCCCAGGCGACGCCACGCGTCGGCCCGGGCGACAAGCACGTCGACGGCGAGCTGTCGATCCCGCACCTCGTCCTCTCGCACCACCCCGAGTACCCGGGTGGCGGCGTCGGTGGCGGCGGGGCTCTCGGGATGCATGTGCAACACGGTGGCGAACGTCTTCCAGAACAGTCGCAGCCACGACTCGTGGTCCAGGCGCCGAGACAGGATGGGGCCCACCCGATCCCCGCGGATCCTCAGCAGGCGCGCGAGCTCGGCGCGCGCGGCGTCGGAGCGGCGACGGAGCAGACGCTGCACCTCTGCCTCCAGCGTCTCGCCCTGGTCGAGATCGTCGAGGGCCACGATCCGCAGGTGCTCTCGCTCCACTCCGGGAGGTACCGACCGGAGCGCAGCGAGCGCGTCGGCGGGTCTTCCCGTCGCCAGCGCGTCTCGGGCAGCCTGCACGGGCGTGGTCGGCTCCAGGGGCTGTGGCGTCACGCCCCAGATCCGCAGCGCGGTGATGCGACCGCGGAAGCGCTGCCCGCGCGACACCAGGCGCAGGTCGTAGCGACCTGTGGGCCGTGCTTCGCCGTCCCGGAAGCGCTTGATCCACGCCATGGGCTCGGGCTGTAGGCCGTCGAGGTCGACGCGATAGCCGATGGCCGAGACGAAGTCGTCGAGCCGCGCCCTGATGTGCTGGGGGCGCTGGCCCACGGGCACGTCCGACTGCTGGTAGCCCGACCATCGGTAGCCGTAGGTGACGGCGAGGCGGGTGTGACCAGCACCGCCGTACCCGCTGAACTCCAGGCCCGGCGCAGGGTAGGGCAGGGGTGCGTCGACGCTGTCGAGGTGCACGCTGACGCCGCTGTCCCACTCGACCGCGTCCGCGTCGATCTCCACCTCCACGCCGAAGCGCGCGCCGTCCCAGTGGACGGGCAGGCGTGCCACCACGGTGTCGGCGGCGGCCAGGTCCAACGCCAACCCGCCACCCTGCAGGTAGCGGGCGTGTAGAGGCTCGAGGATCTGGAGTCCTGGTGCATCAGGATCCAGCGACACCTCGATGGGCTCGACGCGCTGCCCCTCGAGGACGGAGATCCGAGCCCGTCCAGGGTCGGCACGGGGGAGTCGCTGCAGGCGCGCCAGGGCGTCGTCGGTCTGGAGCAGCGCCTCGAAGCAGCGCGCAGCACCCAGGGTCGCGTCACGGAAGTGGTCGGGGTGCTCGGCGGCGCGGTCGTACAGGTCGGCCGCCCGCAGCAGAGCCGCCACGTCTTGCTGATCGGCTCCCTCCTCCGCGATGGTGGCGGCCTGCAGGAGCACTGCGGCTTGCTGGTCCCGATCCGGTGCCAGCTCGGCCAGGCTGCGCAGCTGCTCCTCCGCGGCCTGCCACATGCCGAGGATGCGAAGCTCGTCGGCCCGGATCCAGGTCTGGTGCAATCCGGCGGACAACCCAGGCGGTGGCTCCACCCTCGGCGCGACGTCGGGTGCCGTTCGATGGGCCAGCTGTGTGGTGCCGGTGCCCGCCACCCAGATCCGGCCGGACTCCGCCGTGCGCACGAGCAGCTCGGCGTCTCCGTCTCCGTCCAGATCCGGGCTCCCGCGGTTCACGAGCGCCGTGCCGCGGAACACCCCCCGCGCCAGCTGGCCGTCCGGCATCTGGCGGAACACGTGCAGCTCGCTGGGATCCACCGTCAGGGCCAGGTCTGCCAGCCCGTCCCCGTCGTAGTCCCCGACGGACAGGCGGTTGGCCTCCGCGGTCGGGTGATGGGCCAGGCGTTGCAGGCGTGCGCCGTCGAAGGTGAGCACGTGGAGCCCCAATGGGGCGCCGCTTTGGGCCTCGCCCCCGAACACCTTGGGCATCGGCCAGTCGAACGCCCGCAGAGCCACGATGGCGTGGGTTCCGTCGGAGCGTGGCAGCACGGCGACCTCCTCGGTCTGGCCGAGCTTGTCGCGGGCGAGCAGCCGGAGTGCGTCGCCCTCGAGCCGATACACGCGCACGTCCGCCGTGCCCCATGTGCCCGTGGCGACCACGAGCTCCCGCAGGCCGTCTCCGTCCAGGTCCGCCACGGCCAGGTCCTGGATGGCGGAGGCGGAGGCATCGAGCACCGGATCGGGGGAGGTCAGGGCCCAGCCGTCGGCCCCCTGCCGCAGGAGGGCCAGGCGCCTGCCGTAGTGCCCAAAGGCGAGGAACGTCTCGGTGCGGCCGTCGTCGTCGAGGTCACCGGACCAGGCCGCGCGCAGACGCGAGGCGCCCCACTCGAGCTGCTGCTGGGGACCCTCGGGGGTGAGCTGGTACACGCCGCCGGGATTGTGGGCGCTCCCAGCAGCCACCAGGCCGGACTCGCCCCCGATCCAGAACAGCGCGTGGTCGTGCAGCGCATCCAATGGCCAGGGCTGCGTGGACGCGGCGGTGAGCTGGGGGCTGCGGTCGAGGGGAAGCAGCTGGTCGTCTCGCTGCACGAAGGGCTCGGGCAGCCAATGGAAGGCCGGGGCTCCCTCGAGGTGGGTGTGCACGCCCGTGCGCAGGGCTTCGAGGACCGGTGCAGCGTCGAGCGGGGTGTCGTCGGATCCGCCGAAGTCGACGTAGGCGAACTCCGAGGCCACCGCGCCGAGGCCGGCCTGACGGACGCCCTGTGGTCCGAGCTGGTCGAGGAGCGCTCCCACGCCGTTCCAGTCGCCCTGCTCGCGAGCGAGGCGGGTCAGCGCAGCCAGTGCATCTCGGCGGCCGGCCTCCGTGGGAGACAGGGCATACGCTCGAGCTAGGGCGGTGCGTGCAGCGGCCACGTCCCCACGCGCTCGGTGCCAGTCGCCCCAGCGCTGCCACCCCCGTGCGAGGGCGCGGGTGCCCTGGTGGGCGTCCAGCTGGGCGAATTGCTCGAAGGCGGCGGTGAGCGAGGGGTCTGCGGTCTGTGCGGCCTGAAGGCGCTGCTCTAGCGTGTGGAGCCGCTCGGTGGCCTCTCGCTCGCGGACCGACCAAGCGCGCTGCTCCAGCATCCAGACACCCGCCCAGAGCGCCGAGCCGAGGGCGGCGGCAGATCACAGGCCGAGGGCTACGCCGCGCACCCAGCGCCGGTTCCGTCGTAGCCACCAGTGGGCGCGTCGGAGGGGGGTGGGATCGGAGGCCTGCACGGGCTCGCCGCGCAGGAAGCGGTCCAGGTCCGCCGCGAGGGCGTTGCCGTCGGCATAGCGGTCCGCCCGATCCCGCGACATGGCGGCAGCGCAGATCCGCTGCAGGTCCCCGGGCACGGAGGGGGCGAGCTCCTGCAGCGAGGACGGATCGTGATGCAGCACCATGTGCAGCATGTGTGCGGGGTGTCCTCCTTCGTAGGGCAGCTGCCCCGACAGCAGCTCGAAGAGCACCACGCCGAGTGCGTACACGTCGGCGGCGGGCGACACCGCGTCCGGTCCGCCCTCGATCTGCTCCGGCGCCATGTAGGCGGGCGTGCCGAGCATCTGGCCGGTCTTCGTGAGCCGCTGGGAACGGCGGAGGTCCGCCACCAGCCCGAAGTCCGTCAAGCGGAGTCGATCGGGGCCACCCGTGACGCGCTCCAGGAGCAGGTTGGCGGGCTTGACGTCGCGGTGCACGAGCCCGAGGGCGTGGGCATGCCCCAGGGCGCGCCCGGCCTCGGCGATCCAGGTGGCTGCCTGCCGAGGGGAGACCTGCGGCTGCTCGGCCATCACCGTCCTGAGGTCGGGTCCGTCCACCAGCTCCATCACCAGAAAGGTCTGGTCGGCGTGGGTGCCCACGTCGAGCAAGCGGACGATGCCCCGATGATCCAGCCGCGCCACCACGAGTGCCTCCTGTCGGAGTCGCGCCTCGTGGGCGCCGGTGATCTTGATGGCCACCTCGCGCTCGAGCTCGGGGTCGTGGGCGCGCCACACCACTCCCATGCCGCCACGGCCGAGCTCCCCGAGCAGGGTGTATCGACCGAGCTGCAGCTCGTGGGGCGGGTGGGCTTCGGGCGCTGCACCTGCCGCGAGCGTGGTGATCGTCCGAGGGGTCTTGGCGGGGGTCCGATGCGAGCGGAGCTGGGCGACGACGCTGTCGAGGTCGGGGCGCAGCTGCGGGTCTGGGTCCGTCATGGATCGCACCACCGCGTCGAGCTGCGGGTGCACCTGGGGATCCAGAGCGTGGGTGCGCTTGCGCGCCTGCAGCTCGGGCACGCCCATCGACGCGTAGGCGCGCGCGCCCGTCAGCAGCTCGTGGAGCACGACGCCGAGGGCGTAGCGGTCGACGACGTCGGGGGGGCAGGCCTCGGCGAACCACTCCGGCGGCACGTAGGCCAGGGTGGCGGGGGCGCGCTCACCGGTGGCGGTGAGGGACGCGACGTCGGCGACCTTCACCGAGCCGAAGTCCACCAGCACCACGGTGCCGTCGGGGCCGAGGAGGGCGTTGGCCGGCTTCACGTCGCGATGGAACACGCCGGCAGCGTGGGCGGCTCGGAGCGCCTCGGCGAGCTGGCACACGATGTCCGCTGCCACACCTGGCGCCACCGGGGGCGTGCGCAGCAGCGTGGACAAGGGACGTCCGGGCGCGTGGTTCATGACCAGGTATGGGACCGGCGCATCCAGCTGGGCAGCGAGCAGCCCGACGACGCCAGGGTGCCGAAGCTGCATCAGGGCGCGCGCCTCGTGGGCCAGGCGGGCCCGCTGTGCCTGGGTGCAGCGGTGCAGGAGCTTCACGGCGACCCGCTCGCCGTTCCGCTCGGCGGCGAACACCTCTGCCGTGGCGCCCGCTCCGAGGGAGCGCCCCAGGGTCCATCCCCCCACGCTGTCGCCCGGCTTCAACCCCATCGCGTCCAGTGTGGCATGGCACCGCACCCCGTGCGAGGATGCATGCCCGTGGTCACCGGGGGCTCATGACACGCGTCGTCTTCACCTTGTTCGCCTTGTCGTCGTTGCTGATGGGCTGTCTCCGACGTCCCCCTGCGATGGCAGTGCCCGACGCCCTTGGCGTCGTGACCACCGAGCAAGGGGTGATCCAGGGCCGCGGCGAGGTGCCCTACGTGGCGTTTCGCGGCATCCCCTTCGCGGCCCCGCCGCTGGGGGAGCGCCGCTTCGCTCCGCCCGAGCCCGTGGCGCCGCACGAAGGCGTGCTCGACGCGCAGCAGCTGCGCTCCCCCTGCCTGCAGCGCCCGGGGATCATCGCCGACGGTCGGGGCCAGGAAGACTGTCTGTACCTCAACGTGTTCCGCCCCCGGCGCAAAGGCACCTTCCCCGTCATGGTCTGGATCCATGGGGGCGGGTTCGTGATCGGATCTCCCAAGCGCTACGATCCCGCTGCCCTCGTGGCCGAGCACGACGTGGTGGTGGTGACGACGAGCTACCGCCTGGGCATCCTCGGGTTCCTCGCGCACCCCGAGCTGGCCGACGCGAACGGCGACAGCGGGAACTACGGGCTGATGGACCAGCAGGCGGCGCTGCGCTGGGTGCAGCGCAACATCGCGGGCTTCGGCGGGGATCCGTCGAACGTGACCCTCTTCGGGGAGTCGGCGGGTGGGCTGTCGGTGCTGTCGCACCTGGTCTCGCCAGGCTCCGAGGGGCTCTTCCACCGGGCCATCGTGCAGAGCGGCGCCTACTCGCTGCAGACCCCGACCCGCGAGGAAGCCGAGGCGATGGGGGCCGAGCTGGCCGCTGCCCTCGACTGCGCCGACGCGGCGTGCCTGCGGTCGCGCTCCGAGCGCCAGATCCGGCGCGCACAGCGGGGAGATCGGTTCTTCCGGCCCACCCTGCACAGCAGCGTGCTGCCTCGCTCCCTGGGCGACGCCGTGGCCGATGGGGCGTTCCACCGGGTGCCCGTCCTGATCGGGACCACCCTCGACGAGTGGCGCCTGTTCGTGGCGCTGCGGCGAGGCCTGCTCGGTCGCCGGCCCCATCCACGTCACGTTCGCGCAGAGATCGAGGACACCTTCCCGCGCGAAGAGCTGGGGCCCGACGTGGTGGACACCATCGCCAGTGCCTACCCCTTGGCCGACTACGGGGAGGGCAAGGACGGGTTGAGCTACACGCTGGGCGCGCTCGGCACGGACGCCATCTTCACCTGCCCGAGCCTGCGGCTGGTGGCCGGGTTCGCCGCCCACACCGACACCTACGTCTACGAGTTCGCCGACCGAGACAGTCCGTCGCTGCTGCCCATCTCGATGGGCTTCGAGCTGGGTGCAGCGCATGCCTTCGAGCTTCAGTACCTGTTCGCGTCGCGCGCGGAGCGGGCGAAGCGCATGACGCCGGAGAGCCTGGCGCTCGCCGATGCGATGACGGACTACTGGGCGGCGTTCGCTCGCTCGGGAGATCCGAACACCACGCGCGGCGAGCTGCCCGCGTGGCCCCTCGCTGGAGCAGGGGGGCTCTCCCTGGACACGCCGTCGTCTCGGCCGCTGCAGCTCGAGGATCTGGCGACGGCCCACCGCTGTCAGCTGTGGGAGACCCTCGAGGATCGTGCCCGCCTCTGAGTGCTGTGTCAGTGGATGGTCATGGCGGCTCCTGTGCGTGTCACGGTCTCGGAACCGTGCAGCGGGCGTGCCACCGTCGGGAGCGGGAAAATGCTGGTTGGAGGGTGGTGCGGTCGTGCACGGCGCGTGCGGTGTGCACGGGCCGCGCGAGCCGTGCCAAGGGGAGGTCCGGATAGCATGCAGGTCCACGCTCGCCCCAGGGGACCCATGGCGACCGCTCTGTCGTTGCTCTCGTTGCTCATCGGCTGCCCTGCACCCGATGCCGAGACCACCTCGCCGACCTCCATGCCGAGCCCGGAGCCCACCGAGCCCACCGAGCCGAAGACACCCGTGCCCGACGATCCGCTGTTCGCCTTCCTGGCCCAGCAGCAGGGGCCCACGGGTCTGCTCGAGTCGTTCGTGGACCACGAGGGACTGCCTGCCGACTTCCGCGCCTACCTGGCCGACAACCGGCCCGCGTTCGCCTACGACAGCGCGCTGGCTGCGATCGCGTGGCTCGGTCGCGGCGCGCCCGACGACCTGGACCGAGCGCGGGCGGTGCTCGACGGCTTCCTGTCGCTGCAGCGGGCGGACGGGGCGGTGCCCAGCGTCGTGCATGCACAGACCGGTGTGCCCACCCTCGACGTGTCGTCGGGCAACCAGGCCTGGGTGCTGCTGGCGCTGCTGTCGGGGCACGATGCCCTCGGCGACGTGTCGTACCTCCTGGCAGCGGAGCGTGTGGCGGCGTTCCTGCTCGATCCTGCGGGCGGCGTGCCCAGCACCACGGGGTTCGGCGCCATCACCCTGTCGCCCGAGTCCACCGTGCTCTCCACCGAGCACAACCTCGACGCCTACCCGGCGTTCACTCGTCTGGCGGCGGAGCTGCCCACCTCCGCCGGCACGCTGTCGGTGGCGGAGGTCCAGGCGGGGGCCACCCGCTCGCGCTTGTTCGCCGAGTCGCGGTTCGATCCGCAGTCGGCCGCCGTCTTCGCGGGCTCCACCGCCGACGGCCGCACCACGTTTCGCGACGTGATTCCGCTCGACACCCACAGCTGGGCGCTGCTGTCGCTGGGGCGCCTCAAGTGGGTCGACAGCTACCGGTGGGCGCTGCAAGACGCTCCCGTTGGGCTGTGGACCACGTCGTCGGGCTGCCCCGACGCCCGCGGGCCCTCCTTCTCCGACGCGGACACCGCGGAGGTGTGGACGGAGGGGCTGGCCCAGATGCACACCGCAGCGCTGCGGGTGGGCGACGCGACCACCGCGGCGGCGGCGGAGGCCACCCTCGACGGCCTGCGTCGGAATGCGCCCGTGGCCGATGGGCAGGGCCTCGTGGCCACCTGCACCATCGTGGACACCGGCTTCGGATCGTCGTACTTCGACAGCCTCGCGGTGGGGGCCACGGCCTGGGCCGCCATCGCGGCGGTGGACATCGATCCGTACTGGTTCGTGCCGCTGTCCGAGGGGCTCACTGGCCACCCGGCCGCAGATCTGCCCACGGTGCGGCTGGCTCCGCCGAGCGACGCCACCTTCGACTGTGCCGGGGCCGCTCCCTGCCTGTTCGCCGCCAGCGGGACCACCGCTGGGGTCGTGGGGACGGGTCGTGCCGTGTACCTGCTGGTGGAACCCCTGGGGTTCGGAAGCTTCTTCACGCAAGCCGTGCCCGCCTCGGTGGCGTCCGACGGATCCTTCACCGTGCAGGGTCAGCTCGGCTCCGACGTGTTTCCCGTGCAGCCCGGTGACCGCATGCGCCTGCTCGCCCTGGTGACGGACGGAGATGCCCCTCCGTCGCAGCTGTCGCTGCTGACTCCGGCCACCGTGTCCGGGGTGGTGTCTGCGTCTGGGGTTCTCCTTGCGGACGTGCGTCTTCCGTAGGGTTGCTGACGTGCGCTGACATGCGCTGACCCGTCCCCGACAGCCGCAGACGATGCAGCCCAACACACTGAAGACGAGCCGTCGTGGAGGGGTCGTGCGAGGTGTGTGGATCGGGACGCTGCTGGCTGCCTGCGAGCCGCTCGGCAACGGGGGGGCGGAGGCCACCGGCGGCTGCGAGACCACGGATCATCCGCTGCGATTCCAGTGCGCCGTGGACGTGGCCGACGACGCCGACGTCACCTGGGAGGTGACCGAGGACGACACGCTGGTGCGGCAGCTCGACGGCGTCGGACCCGATCAGCTGCTGTGGGGTCTGGCCCCCGAGCGCACCTACACCTGGACGGCGACCAGTGAGGGGCAGTCCTTCACCGGCTCCATGACCACCGGCGACCTCAGCGGCGGGCTGACGAGCCTGCAGATCAGCACCTCGGGGGAGGCCCCGGACGTGGATGCGTTGCTGTTTCCGGCCAGCTGCAGTGGTTTCAGCGGGCTGGTGATGGTCGACGGTGCGGGCGACGTGGTGTGGTTCGAGGACCTCGGGGGCGACGTGACCGGCTTCGACTGGTCCGACCGGGGGGCCGTGGCGGCTCTCGACAAGGAACGCGTGGTGGAGGTGGCCCCCGATGGCACCGTGCTGCGCGAGGCGAGCGGCTTCGATCGGCCACTGCACCATGACGTGGCGACGGACGGGGACCGGATCTGGCTGCTCAACGCCGAGGAGCACGACGGCTACGTCGTGGACGGCTTCTACGTGATCGATGCCGGTGGCGCCGTGGAGGCGAGCTGGGATCTGGCCGACTGGGTCACGCCCAGCGGCGGCGGCGGCAGCGACCGGTTCTGGGCGAGCACGTTCCCGGGCGCCGTGGATTGGTCACACGGCAACTCCATCGAGGTGGGTCCCGACGGCACGGGCCTGCTGTCGCTGCGGTGGCAGGATGCGGTGATCGAGGTGGTGATCGACCCCGACGAGCCCGACTTCGGCGAGCTGGTGTGGTCGCTGACGGGCACCCAGGCCTCGAGCTGGTCCTCGGACTTCGCCTGGACCGATGGTGGTGGCTTCGACGGTCAGCACCACGCGTCGTGGACGCCAGCGGGCGAGCTGTCCGTGTTCGACAACGGGGCCTCCACCAGCCGCGCCGTGATCGTGGCGCTCGGCGACGGTACCGCCACCGAGGTGGCGGCCTACCCCATGGACGCGCACTGCAACGTGCAAGGCGCTGCCTACGTGACCGACGACGCGACGATGTTTGCCACCTGCCCCACCGCGGGTACCACACTGGCGTTCCAGGGGAACGACTCACAAGCGTCTTGGACGCTCTCCGTGACGTGCCCGGGTGGGGGAGGTGGCCCCGACAGCATGCTGTCGCGGGCGATGCCCATCGACCTGTAGTCGACGCCGTCGCGCGGTATGATTCGGGCCATGCAACACGCCCCTTGGACCGTCCACCTCCTCGGCCTGCACTGGACCCTGTCGGAGCGCACTGTTCGGCGATTGCTGTCGTTCGGACTGCTGAGTGGCACGGAGCTGGCGCGGCGCACCGATGCCGAGGGGGGCTGGGCGCCCCTGCACGACACGCCTCTGTTCGTGGAGTCCGTGGCGCACCTCGGCGATCCGGCCGTGACGGCCCATCGCCGTCGCGTGGTGCGCTGGCTCCCGCTGGGGGTGCCGCTCACGGCGTGGCTGGTGTTCTTTGCCGTGCTGGTGGTGGCGGAGCCGCCGAGGCTGGACGAGCTCGTTCCGATGCTCCTCTTCCTGGCAGGGGTGCCGGCACTCGTTCTCGCAGTGTGGACCGCGCGGTTCCGACAGAGCTTCGCGGTGGTGCGCCAGGGACGTCGGGAGGCCGAGGCGCCAGCGGCGGTCCCCCTGCTGGCGCCCATCATGCCGGATCTCGACGACCGAGATGCGCTGCGCGATCCCGAGGCCCTGCGGGCGCGGCTCGAGGTGGTGCAGCGGCTGCGCGCTGCCTCCAAGGATGCGGATCGCATCGTGGCGCTGGAGCGTGAGGAGCAGGCACTGCTCCACCGCATGGTCGAGGGGCCCTAAGCGAGCGGCGGAGCACTCGGGCGGCGGGCATACTCCGCGAGATTTTCCGAACCCAGTCGGTGGATCACCACATCCAGGTCGGGGGTCCGCCCGTGGGCGCGTCCGAGATCCGCAACGAGGAGCTGGCGTGCGTGCAGGCGGCGCTGGATGGCGATCGAGATGCCCTCGAGCGCCTGATCACGCAGCGGCTACCGCAGCTGTACAGCTGGTGTGCACGCCTCGGCGGAGGCAGGATCGACGCCGAGGAGGCGGCCCACGACGTGGTGCTGCTCCTGGTCCGACGGATCGACACCATCGAGGCCCCTCGCCAGGTGCTGCCCTGGCTGTTCTCCACCTGCCAGCGCGTCGTCGCCAACCACCGTCGCCGGGTGTGGCTGCAGCGCTGGCTTCCCGGGGTGCGTCTGGATGCACGGCCGGCCCCCAACCTCACTGAGGCGCGCCTCGAGCAGCTCGACCAGGCACACACCATCGAGCGAGTGTTGGACCGCCTGTCCGGGATGCATCGAGAGGTGCTGGTGCTCTGCTACCTCGAGGAGCGCTCCTTGGCGGAAGCTGCCGAGCTGCTCCGGGTGCCCACGGGAACGGTGAAGAGCCGGCTGCACGCAGCCCGTGAGGCCTTCCGTCGTCACTATCGGAGGATGAGCTGATGTCGCACGACGACCCATCCGAGGAGGCCCGCCGTCGCTACCTCGAGCGCTCGACCCCCTCGGCCGAGGCCCTGGCTCGGCTCGCGGCGACCACCCGCCAGGCGGTGTGGTCCCCAGCCCGTCGCTGGCGTGCCCCCTGGATCCTCGCGGTGGGCGCGTCGTTGGTGACGGCGTGGTGGGCCCTGAGGGCAGAGGCGCCCGAGGTGGCCCTGTCGTCGCTGGAGCTGCCCATCGAGCACGTGGCACTCGACATCGAGGGCACGGGCACCGTGGCGGGGACCCCACAGGCACCGGTGATCCAGTGGTCGAGCGGACGCATCGAAATCGCCGTGGAGCCCGAGCGCGACGTGTCCCTGGCGGTGGTGACGGACGAGGCCGACGTGCGCGTGGTGGGAACGCGCTTCGACGTGGAGCGGCTGCACCATGCCACCTCCGTGCAGGTGTTCGCGGGTCGCGTGCAGGTGACCTGCGCGGGCGAGGACACTCGAGAGCTGGGGCCCACCGAGCACGTGCGCTGTTTGCCAGCGGATCTTCCGGGACTGCTGCTGCGAACCGTGGCCCTCACGCAGGCGTCGGCCGACCCGGCGCAGCGGCTTCAGACGCTGGATCGGGCCGAGTCGATGGCGGATGTGGACGGACCCACCGCAGCGGAGCTGCTGGCGCATCGGGTGCGCGCCACGGCGGACGCGGGCGACTCAGATCAGGCGATGCAGCTGGCGCGGCGCTACCTCGACAGTGGCGCCACCACGCGTCGACGGGAGCTGCTGACCTACCTGGCGCGCACGGGCTTCGAGCGGCAGGGGTGCGGCGCTCGCCCGGACCTGGAGCAAGCGGTGGACGAGGGCGTGGACGGGGTGCCCCAGCTGCTGCTGGCCCGATGCCTGGTGGAGGAGGATCCGGAGCGCGCGCGTCGCCTCGCGGACGCTGCGGCGGTGGTGCCGGAGGTGCGGGACGCGCCGGACTGGTCTCGTGTGGCGGACGCTCTGCTTCAGGCCCTCGCACCATGAGCATGCTCGTCTGGTGGACCCTGATGGCGCACGCCGAGCCGCTGTCGGATCTGCCGCCCCAGGCCAGCGTGGAGGTCGGCGACGTCACCTGGACGATCCGAGTGGGGGCGCGCACGATGGTGGTTCCGACGCCCACCTCTCAGGCGGAGCGCGACAGCCTGCGGGCCCTGATCTCGAGCCTGGTGACCGACCTCGGTCTGGCGCCTGCGCCGGTGCCCCGAGCGCCAGCAGATCCGCTGGCGCAGCGCCTGCTCCAGGATCTCCCCGCGCCTGCCCCGCCCACACCGCGGCCGGCTCCGCCCGCGGTGGTGGAGGCGCCGGGGCCCGTGCGGCCAGAGCCTGCAGAAGCAGAGCCTGCGCCTGCGCCGCCCGTGGTGGAGGCTCCCGTGGACGTGCGGCCCGTGGAGCGTCCGCCCTCTGTGCGGGTGCTCCAGTGGCCGGCGCCGCTGTCGGTGGCGGTGGAGCTCGGCGCGGTGGGACGATCTGGTCTGTCGGTGGTCCCCACGGCGGGGCTGCAGGTCTTCGCCGGGCGCACCCTGGGCGGCGCGCTGACGGCGCGTCTGGTGCCGGTGGGGGCGCTGAGCCGTCACCCCGGCGCTGGGCGACGCGGAGGGGAGATCGATGCCTCGGTGATCCTTCGCCCGGCGCGCTGGCATGCGGCGCTGGCGGGCGGCGTGGCGCTCCGCCGCTGGCACGACGGTACCGAGGAGGTGGCGCGCCATACCGTGCCCTTCGTGGCGCTGGCGGTGGGGACCACGGTGCGCGCCGGGCCGCTCGACCTCGTGCCGGAGGCGTCCGTCGCCTTGGATCTGGCCCCCACTCGGATCGTCGCTCCCACCGAGGACTGGCGCCTGTCGCCCCTCAGCGCCCGGCTGCGGTGGATCGTTCGACTGAGATCCGAACCGCTCCGCCGTTCCGCCACATCACAGCGAGGACCACGGGAGACCCCATGATTGCACGAGTGACGCTGTTGACCCTGTTGATCGGCTGCGAGGAGGTGACGGTACCGCTGGGGGTCCCCACCGCCCCCCCTTCGTCGACGCCCACGACCACCACGACCACCCCCGGCACCACCACGGGCTTCGTCGACGCCTTCACCCACCAGGATCCTGTGCTGGACGTGCTTGCTGTCGTGGACGCGTCGTGCTCGATGTCCGACGACCTCCAGACCGTGAACGAGCTGTCGAGGGAGCTCGTCGACGAGCTGCTGGCCATCGGGTTCGACTTCCACGCTGGCGCCACCACCACCGGTCTGATCGGCCAGGATCCCGGACTGCTGCGGCCCGACGGCAAGGGAGCTCTCTGGACGGATGCCCTCACCCCGGCAGCCGCCGATCGGTTCGTGGAGCAGACGGGAGTGGGCAACATCGGCCAGGCGACGGAGCAAGGGCTGAACAGCGTCGAAGAGGCCTTGACC
>JAHQVJ010000072.1 GCA_019634415.1 Myxococcales bacterium | reverse complement strand
GGCGCCTGCACCGGCAGCCCAGGGTCCGATCAGGCGAGCTGGGTGGAGGAGAGCTGCGCGTTCAGCGAGCCGCGTGACTTCCACTTCTCCAAGCTGTTCGATCCGATGGACTTCGGCCCCTTCTGAGGGGTCCTGAGGGTTCAGTCCGAGTCCTCGGGAACCACGGGAATCCGGACCTCGGCCGCTCCCGCCATCTGCTCTCGCAGCACGGCCACCTGGCTCGCAGCCACGTCCGCGAGCCGCTGAGTTCGGCCATCCGACATCCAGCGCATCAGCGACGACAGCATCAGCTCCTTGACGTAGGCGTAGGAGAAGCCCTCGGTGGCGCGCGCCAGGTGCTCCACGTCGGCACCCCCCACCTCTGCCCCCGGCGGCAGGTTCCCCACCCACAGCTGCAGGTAGGTCGCGCGCTCGGCCTGCGCAGGCAGGGTGAAGGGCACCTTGCGATCGAAGCGGCTGGGACGGTCCACGATGGCCGGATCCAGCTTGTCGGGGTGGTTGGTGGTGGCAAGCGTGAGGATCCCGCGGTTGCTGGCGAAGCCGTCGAGCTCGTTGAGGAAGAAGGCCCGCGTCTTGTCGTTGAGCAGCGAGTCGAGATCCTCGAGCACCAGCGCACACGGCGTGGTGCGGCGGGCCCGCTCGAACACCTGCTGCACGTTCTGCTGCGGGCTACCGTAGGTCGACTCGAAGCTCTGCACGTACAGGCACGGAAGCTCGAGCGCGTTGATCAGCGCCTTGATGCAGTGCGTCTTGCCGTTGCCCGGGGGGCCCAGGAACAGCACGCCCCGCTTCCAGGGCACGCCATACGTCGCATACTCCTCCTCGGACGCCAGGAACTGACGAAACGACGACAGCAGTGACTCCGCCATTCCAGGCGGCAGCACCAGGTTGTCGAAGGTGGCGTCGCGGATGGCATCTCGGAGCTCCGTGCTTCGCTGCCAGAAGCCGTTGGCGAAGACCATCACCTCGTCCTGCACCTCCTGCGACACCATGGCCACCCGGTGCACCAGGCGTGTGACCACCTCCTCGCTCGGCCCCACGAAGAACCGTCGACGCCGGCAATCACCACCCGGCAGACACCACGACACGTCCACGATCTCGAAGGTCTGATCGGCCCAGACGAGCGTGCGATGCCCCTGCTCGAAGGACGTCCCCACGCCCCGCTCCGGGCCGAGCCACGTCACGCTGAACTGCGGGTGGGGCACCGAATGCACCTCCACCCGACACCCCTCCTCGCGCTGCACGAACGTGTCCACGTCGAAGTCCCAGTCGGTGGTCTCCACGATGGCCGCCTTGGGCCAGCGCGCGGCCACCTGCTTCGACAGCTCGTACTCGATGCTCGGTACCGGACCCCGAAGGGTGTCCCAGATCTCGTCGATGCGTTCCAACGCCCCTCCGCACGTTGCGTAGCCGGTCCGGTGGGCTACATCGACGGGCCCAGGAGGATGGATGTCCGATCTGCGCCACGACTGGTCTCGCGACGAGGTCCGCGCCTTGTTCGAGCTGCCCTTCCCCGAGCTGTCGCGGCTCGCCCAGAACGTGCACGCCGCCCACCACGATCCCACCAAGGTCCAGCTCGCGACCCTGTCGAACATCAAGACGGGAGGCTGCCCCGAGGACTGCTCCTACTGCCCACAGGCCGCGCGGTACCACACCGGTGTGGAGGCCTCCGAGCTGCTCGAGGTGCGCCAGGTGGTGGCCCAGGCCGAGATCGCCAAGGCCAACGGGGCGTCGCGCTTCTGCATGGGGGCGGCCTGGCGACGGGTCAAGGACGGGCGCCAGTTCGACCGGGTGGTGGAGATGGTGCGGGCCATCAGCGACCTCGACCTGGAGGTGTGCGTCACCCTGGGCATGATCGACGAGGATCAGGTGCAGCGGCTGGCCGATGCCGGTCTGCACGCCTACAACCACAACCTCGACACGTCCCCCGAGCACTACGACCAGATCATCTCCACCCGCACCTACGACGACCGGCTGCAGACGCTGGACAACGTGCGCAAGGCCGGCGTGACGGTATGCTGCGGCGGCATCGTGGGCCTGGGCGAGACGCGGGACGACCGGATCGGCCTGCTGGCCACCCTGGCGTGCCTGAAGCCCCACCCCGAGTCGGTGCCCATCAACCAGCTGGTGCGCGCGCCGGGCACGCCGCTCGAGTCGGGCGACGACATCGATCTGTTCGAGTACCTGCGCACCATCGCCGTGGCGCGCATCCTGATGCCGGCCTCGATGGTGCGGCTGGCGGCTGGGCGGACGGGCCTGTCGCGCGAGGGCCAGGCGCTGGCCTTCCTGCTGGGGGCCAACAGCATCTTCTACGGGGAGCGGCTCCTCACGACCCCCAACCCCGACGCCGACGACGACCGAGCACTGCTCGACGACCTCGGGCTGACGCCGCTCGAGGCGGCCCCACGCCGCGTGCCGTCCCCCGCGAAGTGAGCGACGTCGAGAAGCGCCTCGCCGCGCTGTCGGCGGCGGGGTTGCGGAGGCAGCTGCGCACCGTGGACGCCGTGAGCGTGTCGAGCAACGACTACCTCGACCTGTCGGTCGACGCATCGGTGCGAAGCGCCCTGATCGCAGCCCTCACCGAGGGCGCCCCCATAGGCTCCACGGGCTCGCGGCTGCTCTCGGGGCAGCATCCCCGGTTCACGGCCATCGAGGAGCGGTTCGCCGCGTGGCAGGGGGCCGAGGCCTCGCTGCTCTACGCCACCGGCTTCGCCGCCAACCAGGGGCTGCTGGGGACCGTGCTGCGGCCCGGCCACGTGGTGGTGAGCGACGCCCTGAACCACGCGAGCCTCATCGACGCGGTGCGCCTCACGAAGGCCGAGCGGCGGGTGGTGCCGCACCTCGATCTGGCGGCCTACGATCGCGCCATCGAGGCCGGTCGCCCCACGGTGGTGGTGGTGGAGTCGGTGTACTCCATGGACGGAACGCTGGCCCCGCTGCAGCAGCTCGCGGCTCTGTGCCAGGCGCGCGGGGCACGCCTCGTGGTGGACGAGGCCCACGCCACGGGCCTGTACGGTCCCACCGGTGCCGGGCGCATCGAGGCGCAACGCGTGCGCGACCAGGTGTTCGCCAGCGTGCACACCGCCGGCAAGGCGCTGGGGGTGTCGGGCGCCTTCGTGGTGGGCAGCGCAGCGCTGATGCAGCTGCAGCTACACGACGCGCGCGCCTTCGTGTTCAGCACGGCACCTCCGCCCTTCCTCACCGCCGGGCTGCACGCCGCTCTCGACCGGATCCGAGACCATGCCGAGCTGCGTGCACGCCCCGTCGCCCTCGCCGAGCGGCTGCGAGCCGCCCTGGCTGGCCGCGCGGACGTGCGCGGCGCGGGCAGCCCCATCGTGCCCGTGGTGGTGGGCACCCCCGAGGCCGCTGGCGCGCTGTCGAGCGGCCTGCTGGAGCGCGGCTGGGATGCCCGCGCCATCCGCCCGCCCACCGTGCCCGTGGGCACCAGCCGCGTGCGCCTGGTGATGCGCGCCGGCCTCACGGAGGCACAGGTGGACACCCTCGCCGCCCACATCCTGGAGCTGCTGTGATCGAGCTTCCCGAGCGCTTCTACGTCACCGGCACCGACACCGACGTCGGCAAGACGGTGGTGAGCGCGCTGCTGTGCAAGGCGCTGGAGCGCCCCTACTTCAAGCCCGTGCAGTCGGGCGAGCCCGCCGACGCCGACACCGTGCGCGCCCTAGCGGGTGTGCCGGTGCACCCCGAGGCGTACCGCCTGGCGCAGGCGAGCTCTCCGCACACCTCCGCCGACGCCGAGGGGGTGCGGATCGATCTGGCGACGATCCGAGCGCCAGCGGGACCGCTGCTGGTGGAGGGCGCTGGCGGATGGAAGGTGCCCTACGGCATGCACGGGGGCACCGTGCTGTGGCAGGCCGACGTGGTGCGCCACCTGCAGCTACCGGTGGTGGTGGTGGCCCGCAGCGGCTTGGGCACCCTCAACCACACCACCCTCACGGTGCAGGCGATCCGCGCCGACGACGTGCCCATCGTGGGCCTGATCCTGGTGGGCGAGGCGCACCACGACAACGAGCGCGACCTGCCACTGCTCAACGACGTGCCACTGCTGGCGCGCGTCGACCGGGGCGATCTGCCCCACGACTTCGACCGGCTGGCTGTGCGCCTGGCCGCTGACCTGCGGAGGCAGCCATGACCGACGTGTGGCACCCCTTCACCCAGCTCAAGGGCTTCACGCCACGCGGCCGGGTGGTGCGCGCCTCGGGCGCCTGGCTCGAGCTCGACGACGGACACCGCGTGCTCGACGGGATCTCGTCGTGGTGGGTCACGCTCCACGGCCACAGCCACCCGGCGATCGTGGCCGCCATCGCCGAGCAAGCCGCCACGTTCGATCAGGTGATCCTGGCGGACTTCACCCACGCGCCCGCGGCCACCCTCGCCCAGCGCCTCGCGAAGGTGCTGCCGGGCGACGTGCAGCACGTCTTCTACTCCGACGACGGCTCCACCTCGGTGGAGGTGGCGCTGAAGATGGCCATCCAGGGGCACGCCCAGCTCGGCGCCCCCGAGCGCACCCGGTTCCTGGCCTTCGACGGCGCCTACCACGGCGACACCGTGGGGGCGATGAGCGTGGGCGAGCGCGGTCCGTTCACTGCGGCCTTCGAGCCCATGCTCTTCGACGTCACCCACCTGCCCTACGGCGACGCCGACGCAGCCGACGCAGCGCTCGCCGAACACGGCCACGAGGTGGCGGGGGTGATCCTGGAGCCCATGATCCAGGGGGCGGCGGGCATGCGCTTTGCGCCGGCCCCCTTCCTGGCGCGCCTGCGACAGGCCTGCGACCGTGCCGGTGCCTGGCTCATCGCCGACGAGGTGTTCACGGGGTTCGGTCGCACGGGCCGGATGTGGGCCTGTGAGCATGCGGATGTGGTGCCGGATCTGATGTGCGTGTCGAAGGGCATCACCGGCGGCACGCTGGCACTGGGTGTCACGGCGTGCCGCGACCACGTCTACGAGGCCTTCCTGCACGACGAGCGCGCCAAGGCGTTCCTGCACGGCCACTCCTACACCGGCAGCCCCATCGCGTGCGCGGCGTCGCTTGCATCCCTCGAGCTGTTCGCCACCGAGGGCACGCTCGACCGGGTGTCGGCCATCGAGACGACCTACCAGGCCCACCTCCCAGCCCTCGCAGCGCTGCCTCGGGTGAAGAACGCGAGGGTGCTGGGAGACGTGATGGCCTTCGACGTACAGGGTGGTCCGGGCGGCTACTACGATCCCGTCGGGCGGCGGATCTGCGACGCTGTGTTCGGGGAGGGGCTGTACGTGCGTCCGCTGGGCAACACGGTGTACCTGGTGCCCCCGCTGTGCACCACGCCCGACGAGATCGCCTGGGCGATGCAGCGGTTGACCGAGGCCACCGCGGCGGAGTGCCGCAAGGAATAGCGCTCTCCTACGCCGCCGTCAGTACAGGTACACCGCGCCAGCGGAGTCCTGGGAGTTGTCGCTCTGGTCGCCACCGAATCCCCTCGCATCGCTGTCCTCGAAGCGAGCTGCGAGCGCGAGCACGGTGCCCGTCTCGTCGACGGCGACGCCACCCCCCATCGAGTCACGGTGGTCCGGGTGGGGTTGCTTGACGAAGGATGCGAACGTCCACGTCGAACCAGAGCGACTGAAGACGAAGGCAGCCCCTGCCGTCACCTGTCCGGGAAGCGTGCGATGGGACAGACCGCCCACTCCAGCGAAGTTCGAGCTCTCCTGTGAGGCAGGCACGATCAGGGTGGATCCGTCTCCGCTCAACCGGACGGGATCGATGTCCCATTGCTCGATCGGGAGTGGATCGTGGATCGCGAGCTCCTCGGCCCACCCCGCAGATCCCTCGACGAACACGCGAGGGGTCCCGTTGTTGGTGGCCATTCGCGTTCCATCGCTCGACAAGGTGACCGACCTGCCACTGGTGACCGTCCAGTCCAGCCTCCAGTCCTGAAGCTCGTGCCACACTCCCTCGGAGTCACGAGACCAGGTCCGGATCTCCGGATCGGCGGGGACCGCGTCCATGGCTGCCACGATCCGCGCCCCCTCCTCGTCCACGGCGACCTCGACGGGACAGACCTGCTCCCCTCCGTCGGGCGTATTCAGGATCCGCTGGTAGAGGCCCCACTCACCGCTGTCGTCGCGATGGTAGACGTCCAGCACCCCACTTCTGTCGTCGGTGCGCCAGCAGCCGTGTGTGACCGTGACCCAGCGGCCGTCACCGCTGATGGCGACGTCGTCACCATAGGCGGGCGGGACGTTGCTCGGATCGAAGGCGTCACCTCGGAAGGTGGCGACCCGTACGAAGTCGTCGGAGCCGGAGCGCTCGTAGACGTGGGCCGCTCCTTGGTTGCCGTATGCACCGTCGCGCACGACCAGCGTGTCACCGTCCGACGACAATGCCACGTCGTCACCGAACAGCAGGCTCGACCGTACGCCCTTCTCGGGACGCAACACCTGCGTGATGGACCACTCCTGGTCTTCCTTGTCGTACACCACCACGGAACCCGCGCGGAACTTCTCCCCGTCGTTTCTCGTGCCCACGGCCACGGTGTTTCCCGCCGCATCCAGATCCAACGACGCGCCGAAGTGGTGGGAGAGGGGCTCGGACGGATCGTCCTTGAGGTAGCCGACGGCACCTCGCGTGTCGTGTGCGGCCACGTCGAGGAGCTCGGAGGAGATGCACTCCCCATCGGGCATGCACGTCTGCACGGCGTAGGTGGCTTGCCAGCGCAGATGCAGCGGCACGTCTTCGAGCACGTACTCCGATGCATCGACGGCCAACGGATGCACGATCACGTCGGCACCGGGACGCGGGATCTCGTGAAGCTGCTGCGACGCCGCATCGGCGGAGGGGGTCCAGGTGAGGTCGAAGCGCTTGAAGCCGACCTCGAGGGCGAGCACCATCCCGTTGGTCGTGGGGGCAGCCGTATCTGCAGTGCCGAGACCCGCATCGGAGTGTGGAGAGGTGCCCGGAGCTGGGTTCGAACATCCCGCCAACCCGATGAGCGCCAACCACCCACGCATTCACCACCCCGCTCGAGGACGCCACGCTGATCAGAGCCCCCTGTGCAACCTACACGACGTTTCAGGCGTCCACAGACATCGAGCAATCGTCGTCCGCTGCCCTGCGTGTGTAGGGAGGACAGCACGGAGAACCCAGTGGACCGACGAGCGACCGCCGAGCTGCTCCATCGCGGCTTTCGCTATGCGATGGCGCTGACCGCAGACGACAGCCAGGCCGAGGACCTGCTGCAAGACGCCTGGACCTCGGTGCTGGCCGCCGAGGGCCGCCGCGACGCGCCGTACCTGTTTCGCGCCATCCGCTCTCGATGGATCGACGCGCATCGGCGTCGCAAGGGCGTGGTGCTGGAGATCTTGCCGGAGTCCTTGGCCGCAGGGGGAGATCACGGCGCGCGGGTGGCGGATCACGACGCGCTGCACAAGGCGCTGGCCACGGTACGTCCCGAGGAGCGCGAGGCCCTGTACCTGTGCGTGGTGGAGGGCCACACCGCTGCCGAGGCAGCCGAGATCACCGGCCGCCCCCGAAACACCGTGCTGTCGCTGATGCACCGCGGCAGAGCCAAGCTCCGCGCGTGGTTCTCCGCCACCGATCGAGAGGTGATGCCGTGACCGACGACGCTGTGGATCACGAGATCCGAGACGCCTACGAGGCCATGACCCTGCGCGAGGAGCTACTCGAGGAGCTGATCGAGCAAGCGAGCCCGCCCCGTCGCTGGGGAGGCCTGGAGCGATGGACCCTCGCCGCCGCCGCCGTGGCCGTGCTCGCCCTGGCGGCCCAGCCGCTGCTGCCCACGGGCGAGCACCCCGCAAGCGAGCCCAGCCGCATCGAGGACCTGATCCCCGCTGGCATGCGCGCGGTCACCCTGCAGCCCGAGCCCTGGACCCTGGCGGCACCACCGCGACGAGGTGACCGCGTCGATCTGATGACCACGACCCTGGATCCCATCGAGAAACGCGTGGTGACGAGGACCATCGCGAAGCAGCTGCAGGTCCTCGCCGAGCACCCGCAGCACCTCACCGTGGCCATGGATCCCCAGTGGGCCGAGTGGCTGGTGGAGCAAGTCGACACGGCCACCATCTCGATCGCGGTGGTGGACGGCGACGCGCGGCGCGTCACGCTCCCCGCAGACGCGGGCGAGGTGGCGCCCTGCGACAGCGCTCACCTGATCCTCCGCCCCACGGGCCGCGACGCGACGCTGGCGGTGCTGCCCGACGTGCTCCTGCTGGCGCGGCCCACGCCGCAGACCGTCACGCTGTCGACGACGCCGCGCGAGGCCGAGCGCGCCATCCACGCGGCCCACTCTGGCACGCTGTGGCTGGAACGCCCCTGATCGCGACAATCAACTCCGTTGATTGTCGCGATCGAGCGGAGCGCGCCTGATCCGGGGTTGCAGTGGGACTGGAACGAGCGAGCGTGCGAGTGAGTGCAGGGAGTGCTGCAAGTCCAGGCGCGG
>JAHQVJ010000071.1 GCA_019634415.1 Myxococcales bacterium | reverse complement strand
CGTGGGCCACTACATCGATGGCACGTGGGTGGAGGGCCTCGAGAGCTCTCGCTTCGACTGCGTGGAGCCAGCCACAGGCGAGGTCCTCACCCAGGTGGCCGCGGCCGGCTCCGAGGAGGTGGACCAGGCGGTGGCTGCCGCGCGGAAGGCCTTCGACGGGCCCTGGCGTCGCATGCCAGCCGCCGAGCGCGGCAAGGTGCTGTTCCGGGTGGCGCGGCGGATCCAGGAGGAGGCGCGGCAGCTGGCGGTGCTCGAGTCCCGCGACAACGGCAAGCCCATCCGCGAGTCCCGCGACGTGGACGTGCCCTTGGCCGCGGCCCACTTCTTCTACTACGCCGGCTGGGCCGACAAGCTGGCCTACGCCGTGCCTGGGCCGACACCAGCGCCCGTGGGGGTCTGCGCCCAGATCATCCCCTGGAACTTCCCGCTGCTGATGGCCGCCTGGAAGCTCGCCCCTGCCCTGGCCGCCGGCAACACCTGCGTGCTCAAGCCAGCAGAGACCACGCCCCTCACCGCCATGCGCCTGGCGCGGATCCTGGAAGACGCCGGCTGCCCGGCGGGGGTGGTCAACATCGTCAACGGCGCGGGCGACACCGGCGCCGCCCTCGCCGACCACGCAGGGATCCACAAGCTCGCCTTCACGGGCTCCACCGCCGTGGGTCGAACGCTCACCCGCAACGCCGCCGGTCGCGACCAGCGGCTCACGATGGAGCTCGGCGGCAAGGGAGCCTCCATCGTGTTCGCCGACGCCGCCCTGGATCAGGCAGTCGAAGGCGTGGTGGACGGCATCTTCTTCAACCAGGGCCAGGTGTGCTGCGCGGGCTCGCGGCTGCTGGTGGAGGAGAGCATCGCGGCGGACTTCGTGCAGCGGCTGCAGCGCCGCATGGAGACGCTGCGGGTGGGGCATCCCCTCGACAAGAACACCGACGTGGGCGCGGTGAACAGCGCCGAGCAGCACGCCCGCATCGAGCGCTACCTGCAGCTCGGTCGCGACCAGGGCGCCACCGTGTGGCAAGGAGGCGCCTGCGAACCGCCAGAGGGCGGCTGGTACGTGCGGCCCACCCTGCTGCTCGACGTGCAACAGACCGACATGGTGGTGCGCGAGGAGATCTTCGGCCCCGTGCTCGCGGTGATGACCTTCCGCACCCCCGACGAGGCGGTGCGCAAGGCCAACGACACCGAGTACGGGCTGGCCGCCAGCGTGTGGACGGAGAAGGCCAGCAAGCTCTTCACCGTGGCCCACGCCCTGCGCTCCGGGGTGGTGTGGGCCAACGGAGCCAACTTGTTCGATCCGGCCGCTCCCTTCGGTGGCATGCGCCACTCCGGCTTCGGCCGGGAGGGCGGCATCGCGGGGCTGTGGCCCTACCTGAGGGCAGCATGAAGCGCTCGGTCGTGGAGAAGACGATCAAGCTGTACGTGGGGGGCCGCTTCGTGCGGTCGGAGTCGGGGGCCACCGTGCGCATCGAGCACCAGCAACGAGGTGTCCACGTGGCCAGCGGGAGCCGCAAGGACCTGCGAGACGCCACGCGCATCGCCCGCAAGGCCCAGCCCGGCTGGGCTGCGCGCACCGCCTACAACCGCGGCCAGATCCTGTACCGCCTCGCGGAGATGCTCGAGGAGCGTCAGCTCGACGACGACGTGGCCGCGGCCACCGATCGAGCCGTGTTCCACGCGGGCTGGGCCGACAAGATCAGCGCCGTTCTGTCGTCGCTGAACCCCGTGGCGGCCACCTATGTCAACTATGCGCGGATCCGACCCCTCGGAGTGGTGGCCGCCGCCCCCGATCCCGCCGACGGGGTCCTCGGCTTGGTGGAAGCCACCTGCGCGAGCGCGGTGATGGGCAACGCCACCCTGCTGCTGGCGGACGCCTCCCTCGGTCCCGCTGCCGCGGTGCTCGCCGAGGCGCTGGCCACCAGCGACTTCCCCGCTGGCGTCGTCAACGTGATCACGGGTGAGCAGCCCGCCATGTTGCGCCACGTGGCGGACCACGACGACGTGGACGGGCTGTACCTGGCCGGCAACGCAGGTGCGGAGGTGCGCACGGAGCTGCAGGCTGCCGGCGCACGGGTGCTGCGCCGCTTCCTGACGGTGGACTCGGCCGCGGCACCGGCCACGCCCATGCAGCTGCAGGCACTGGCCGAGGTACAGACGGTCTGGGTCAGCGCCTACGAGCCGAGCGGCGGCGCCCCCAGCTACTGACGGTCCATCAGCAGGGCCACCGCTCCTGCGAACCCTGCCACCACGAGGGCGTAGGCCGCAGTGATCGCCCACGTCTCGGCGTGCTCCAGGGGCGCGGCCACGCTGCGGGTCAGATCCCAGAGCACCGGGAGAGGATCGAGCACCAGGTCCCAGCTGTTGTGCCGCTGCACCCGTCCCAGCTCGATGGCGCGCCCACACAGCACACACACGATCCCCGAGGCGACCGCGGTGCCTGCGCTCCCCAGCCGCGGCGCCAGGCAGCGAGCCACCCACACCGCCGAGATCGCCCCCGCCATCAGGCCTGCGGCTGCGGTGCTCCCCAGCATCGCCGCGTCCAGCCAGGTCGGCACCGGGGGCCGATCCGCGTAGTGCACCAGATCGCTCACCAGGTACGGGGCGTTCGGAAAGAACGCCAGCCACGGCACCGCCAGCCACGATCTCCCCCCAGGACGCATCGGTGCGGCCAGCGCCAGCGGGATCAGCGCCAGCCCGAGGTTCACCAGCAGCCACGGCCACGGCTCCCCCACCACGCTTCGGCTGCAGATCAAGGCAACAGCAGCAAGCGCGGGCAGCAAGCCAGCAACCACGATCCGGATCGGCATGGCGCTCGATTACCCCGACCCCAGCGCAGATCCCACGGCGCCATCGTGCAGATCCCGCGCAAGCCGCGTTACCTGCCGCCGATGTCCGACGGAATCCTGGTCGTCCAGTCCATCCGCACCCTGCTCGAGCAGCAAGCCATCCAGGCCCTGGTGGCCGTGCAGGAGGACCAGATCCAACCGTCGAGCCTCGACCTGCGGCTCGGAGCGCGGGTGTGGCAGCTGCAGTGCAGCTTCCTGCCCGGTCCTGCCGGGATCGAGCGGAAGCTGGGGCGGTTGGCCACCGCCAGCCATCGGCTGGATCGCGACGAGCCCCTGGTGCTCCACCGCGGCGGTGTCTACCTCGCCGAGATCGAGGAGGTGCTGGAGCTGCCCGAGGGCGTGTGGGGCCGCGGCAACCCCAAGAGCAGCACCGGTCGCATCGACGTGTTCGTGCGCCTGCTCTGCGAGCAAGGTTTCGCCTTCGACACCGTTCCCCCTGGCTACCGCGGGCGCCTGTTCCTCGAGATCACGCCGCAGTCGTTCCACGTGGCCGTGCGCCGGGGCGACCGCCTCGGGCAGCTGCGGCTGGGGCGCGGTCAGCCTGGGCTACCCACCGAGGAGCTGCGCGCTCGACAGGCCTCCGAGCCCCTGTGCCTGTGGAGCGACGGCACACCAGCTCCCGTGAGCGACACGCCCGCGAGCGTGCTGCTGTCGGTGGATCTGGAGAGCAGCGACCACGGTCCCGTGGGCTACATCGCCCGCCGCCACATGCCGCCCGTGGACCTGCAGCGCCGAAACCTGCCCGTCGACCGGTACTGGATCCCCCTGGCCGCTGCCGGTCAGGAGGGCCACGTGCTGGAGCCCGAGCAGTTCTACATCTTCGCCACCCGCGAGCGGCTGCGCATCCCTCCCGATCTCTGTGCCGAGCTCGTGGCCTTCGACGCCACCAAGGGCGAGCTGCGCACCCACTACGCCGGCTTCATCGACTCGGGCTTCGGCTGGTCGGCCGTGGGCGACGAGTCCGCCCCTGGCGCCAAGCTCGTGCTGGAGATCCGCACCCACGACGTGCCCTTCCTGCTGGAGCACGGCCAGCCCTTGTTCCAGGTGGAGTTCATGCGCAACGAGGCCGAGCCCGACGTGCTCTACGGCCAGCAGGGGTCCAACTACCAGATGCAGGGGCTCCGCCTCGCCAAGCAATTCGGCGAACCGAGCCGATGACCCGCGAGGACGCCTTGGCGCACTGGCACAGGGCCCTCGAGGCCCGTCTCGGGTAGCCCGGTGTAGGCTACGGCCTGACCCGGGAGCAAATGCGAATGTCGTGGTCCACCCTCGCCGAGATGATCGTCGACCGAGCGTCGTCCAGCCCTGATCGGACGGCGTTCCGCGTGAAGGGGGACAGCGGCTACAGCGACGTCCTCTGGAAGGAGATCGCACCGAGGCTGCAGCACATCGCGGCCGGGCTCGTCAGCGCTGTGGACCTCCCCGACGACGGGCACGTCACCATCATCGGCAACACCACCCTCGACTGGGTAGTGTGCGATCTGGCGGCGCTGATGGTCGGACTGCGGACCGTGCCCGTCTACGCCAGCCTGCTCCCCAGCGAGGTCGGCTACATGCACGCCGACACCCGCGCCCAGATCGCCATCGTCGAGAACGCCGCGCAGCTCGACAAGGTGCGCCAGGTGCGCGACGGCTTCTCGTTCTTCGATCGAGACTACACGGCCGCAGACGTACCACTGAAGCACATCGTGGTGATCGATCCGACGGACGTGGAGCCCGCAGACGACTGGGAGAGCCTCGCAGAGCTGGAGGCGCGCGGCCACGCCCAGCTCGCAGCACGGCAGGAGGAGATCGACCGGCGCAGAGCCCTACCCAGCCGTACGGACACCGCCACCTACACCTACACCTCGGGCACCACCGGAGCCCCCAAGGCCGTGGTCCAGACCCACGAGAACATGCTCGCCATGATGGAGAGCATCGAGACCCTACAGCTGTTCGATCGCAGGACGCTCGATCGTGGCCTGTTCCTGTTCCTGCCCCTCGCCCACAGCTTCGGCCGCCTCATCGAGCTGTCCGGCGTCTACTTCGACAGCGCCCTGATCCTCGCCTCCATCCCCACCATGGCCGAGGATCTCGGCGCCTCCCGACCTGGGTTCTTCCCAGGTGCCCCGCGCGTGTTCGAGAAGATGCGGGCCCGCATCGAGTCCGCGGTGGCCACGGCGAGCCCGCGGCGGCAGCGACTGTTCCGCTGGGCCATGGCCACGGGCGAGGCGACGCTGCCATACCGCGCCAAGGGTCGCTCGGTCCCCTTCCTCCTCGGTCTTCGACACCGGCTGGCAGACCGGCTGGTGCTCTCTCGCCTCCGGGCCCGCCTCGGGCTCGACCGAGCCGGCGTGGCCCTGTCGGGCTCTGCGCCGCTGGCGTCGGAGGTCCACACGTTCTTCCTGGCCATGGGGGTTCCGCTGGTGGAGGCCTACGGCCTCACGGAGACCTGCCCCGGGCTCACCACCAACCTCCCCACGGACTTCAAGATCGGCACCGTCGGCAAGCCCTTTCCAGGGGTGGAGATCCTGATCGCCGAGGACGGGGAGATCCTCGCCAAGGGCGACAACATCACGTCGGGGTACCTCAACCGGCCCGAGGCCACCGCCGCAGCCTTCGACGACGAGGGCTGGTTCCACACCGGAGATCTCGGACGCATGGACGAGGACGGCTTCGTGGCGATCACGGGCCGCAAGAAGGAGCTCATCAAGACCAGCGGCGGCAAGTACGTGGCCCCCGCCAAGATCGAGGGGCTGCTCAAGCTGCACCCCATCGTGCAGGAGGCCGTGGTGGTGGGCGACCGGCGCAACTACTGCGTGTGCTTGGTGAGCCTCGACATCGAGGAGCTGGATGACTGGGCCAGGGCCAACGACGTCGCCGCCGAGCCCACCTCCGTCGCCGTGGCGGAAGCCGTGCAGGCCCAGATCGACGAGGTGAACAAGACCCTCGCGAGCTTCGAGACCATCAAGTACTTCCGCCTGCTCCCCGAGCCGCTATCCGTCGACAACGGGCTGCTCACCGCCTCCCTGAAGGTGAAGCGGAACGTGGTGGAGGAGCAGTTCGCGGCCCTCATCGACGAGATGTACAGCTAGTGCGATCGACCTAAAGCCTGGGGCCCCCTCGACGAAAGAGCAGGTGCCCCTCGGCTACCGAGGCTCCGGTACGCCGACGCGCGAGGGAGATCGCCGCCTATGTACCCAGACTTCGACTCGCTCCTCCGCCACCCCTCTCCGCCCACCGAGACCGACCGACTCTGGGCGATCGTGCTGGCGGGAGGCGACGGAAATCGTCTGGCGTCCATCACGACGCACGCCTACGGCTATCCTCGGCCCAAGCAGTTCTGTGCGCTGTTGTCCGCCGAGACCCTGCTCGAGCAGACCATCCGTCGCGTGCGCCGATACGTGTCCGCGGAGCGGGTGGTGGTGTCCACCACGCGTCGCTGGCGCCGTGAGGCCGCCCAGTGCCTGACCTCGCTGCCACAGGTGCAGACGTGCGAGCAGCCGAGCAACCTGGGCACCACGCCTGGCCTGCTCACCGCCTTGCTCGCGATCCTGGCGGTGGACCCCGAGGCCCGGGTGGTGGTGTGCCCAGCGGACCACTACGTGAGCGACGACGACGCCTTCATGGCGGTCGCCACCAGCGCCCTCGGCATGCTTCGTCACGACCCCGAGCGGGTGGTGCTCTTGGGCGCGCGGCTGCCTCGACCCTCCGACGGTCTGGGCTGGATCCGCACCACGCCCGGCGACGACGGACTCGGCTGGGGGACCGTGCGCGCCTTCGTGGAGAAGCCCCCACCCGAGCAGGCCCTGCAGCTCCACAGCGAAGGGGCGCTGGCGAACACCTTCGCCATGGTGGCCCACGCGCGCGGGTTGGCGTCGTTGGTCGCGCGTCACTGTCCACAGTGGTGGCGCGGAGCCACGGATGCCTACGGCCGACGCGAAGCACTGGAGAACCTGTACGAGCGGCTCCCGCCCTCCGACCTGTCGAAGGAGGTGCTCCAGCGGTCCGCCCCCGACCTACGGGTGCTCCCCCTCGATGGGGTGGAGTGGAGCGACATCGGCACCGCCGAGCGCCTGGCGCAGGTGACCTCGCTGCCGCCCCTCAGCGCGCCCCAGACGCAGCTCGACAGGCCGTCCCCGACCACTCGACCCGCGGGAGTCGCCTAGCCCACAGGGGCAAGCGGCCCCTGTGCCCCCCGCGTCTGCTGGGGCTCCTGATCGCGCTCCGGCGACACCGAGATGCACGGAGCCACCGAGGAGCCAGCCACGTCGAAGCGGTAGCGGACCTCCGCGCCGCCGTCGCGGTCGAGGACCACCACCGCACCGTCCGACACCCAGGCGTCGAAGCGAGGCATGCGCGCCGCCTCTCGACCGGTGACCGCCGCACGCACGGCCACGCGCGCGACGTCCTCCGTGGTGACCCGGCCGCGGAGCACGTGTCGCCGCCATGCATCCCGTCCACTCGGGGCCTCGGGGGTATTGCCGATCACCTGATCCATGTGCTCTCGGAGGGTGGGACGCAGGTCCACTCCCGCCACCTCCTCCGCGAGCTCCATGGCTCGTGCCGCGTGCTGCATCACCCGCACCGTCTCGGGTCGGGTCACGTCCTCGAAGCTCCACCCATCGCTGGCGAACATCTCGAGGCCGTGGTGCTGCATGGCGAGCAGCCTCCACAGCGTCCGCTCGTCCTCGGGGCGACAGCCCACCTCTCGGGCGAACCGGGCACGCCGCGACGGTGCGAGTAGCACCGAGATGTAGGCATCCCTCGCTGCCCACGGATCCGACACAATGGAACGGCCGTGCTCGTCGAACACCTCTGCAAGTCGCTCCGAGAGCGCGTCCAGCCCACGCCGGAGGTGTCCGCGCCAGCGCATGTCCTTGGCCTGCGCCGTGGCACCACAGGCACACGCGGCACGCCAGCGACTCAGACCATGCGGACAGCCCGAGGAGGTCTCCTCCAGCAGCTGCACCTGGTCACTCGGCGGATGCAGCTCGAGGTAGCGCTCTGGATGCACCAGCGAGACGCCCTCGGCCTCGTCGATGCGGTCGATGGCCCATGCCAGTGCCATCTCCCCATGTCGATGATGATGTCCGAAGGAGGCCCCGTCGGTGGCGAGCTGCACCAGCCCACCTTCGGTGGTTGCAGCCCCCAGCAGGCGGTCCGCGAGCTGATCACCGTCGTGCAACAAACCCTCGTAGGCCACGGCCGCATCCAGGGTTGGATCGGTGAAGAACGCAGCCAACGAACGTCCCGACGGAAGCGCGAGCCGATGGGCGACACCAGGGCTCGGCGACGCACCCGCCGCGGTCCGCGCTTGGGAGGGTGACAGGATCACGTAGCTCGTGCCTTCCTCTGCAAGCACCTCCAAGGTGGAAAGATCCACTGCCGTCTCTGGCAGCCACATGGATCGGGGTTGCCGACCATAGTGATGACGGAAATCCGCGACACCCCAGCGCACCAAGGTGCGAAGGTCCCGTGGGTTGGCCAGCGGCAAGATTGCATGGACGTAGGGATGCGCTACAGAGGCGCCCCTGGCCCCTGCAGACACGATGGTGTGGTAGGTGGAGGGGTGCGCACGGGACAGCCACCCGAGCACACGCCCACCCATGTCGAAGCTCACCCTGGAGTAGACGTCCTTCACGTGGCGCAGCTCCGCCCACTCGCCGAGGACCTTGGCCGCCGTCAGGGGCTGGTAGCACTCGGTCCACATCCGCTCGTACCGGTCTGCAGGGAGCGCCCCCGTCCAGGGATTGGCCCAGTCAGGCTGATGGAAATGCGTATGGATGCAGACGTAGCGCACGGATGGCTCCGAGTTCAGAGAGGGGCCGACAGGGCACGACCCACTGTGTCGAATGACGGAAGATGCAGACTCAAGTTCGCGTCCTGCAGGGCATGCCGAACACTCGGTGCACAGCCTGCGAGGCGAAGTGTCGACCCAGGAGGCAGCAGCTGGGAGATACGCAGCAAAGCACACAGACCCGCTCGATCCACCGCGGCTACGTCGCCCATGTCCAAGACCACGGTTCGACGTCCCCGAACGCTGCGAGACGCCTCGCACACCAAGATCTCTGCAGAGGCGACGTCGAGGCGGGTCAGCCCCGCACGCATCACGAACGGGCCCTCGGGTGAGTGCGTCACCCCTCAGCCCGCCTCTGCGGCGCCCGACACGGCCACACCGAGGAGGGGAATGGTCACCACGGTACCCCGCGCGGAGTGCACCACGGTCGCCTCGTCGAGGTTCGCGTCGTTCGGCAGCGGCATGCGGTGGGACTGGCTTCCTTCCCCCACCACCAGAAGCCGCTCGGAGATCACGATCATCAGCTCCTCGGGGGTGGCATCGGGGATGACCACCTCGAAGCAGTCATCGCGATGGCTCACCGTGGGCATCCGGCTCGAACACGAGGACATCGCTGACTCCTCGCTACCCATCGGTGCGCCCCGAACGGGCTTTAGGCACCCACTGCGAGGACCGAACGGGGTCGGGACACCTAGGAGTCGCCACCCCATGACCTGGTCCGACGCCGACGCTCTGTGGGCCGCAGCGGCCTCCCTGGACCTGGACGCGCTCGATCGTCAGCTACACCGGCTGCGGTCCGGGGTGCCGAGGACACCCATCGTTCGCCCCTGCACCGCTGGCGACGGCGTCGAGATCTGCGACGAGGCACGGCGCGACGCCCTCGGCAGCCTCGCGCCCCGCGCGCGAGGACGACTGACGCACTTCGTCCCTGCCTCGGGGGCAGCCACCCGCATGTTCCGCGTGATCGATCGAGCTGCCCGCTTCCCCGACGACCAGCACCTTCGCACCGCCGCCCGCACGGACGCGACACTGAACGCGGCCATCCGCACCTACGAGGGACGCGACCGCCTGGCGGTGGGACTGAGCACGGAAGCGAGCGGCATGGTGGCCACCTTCCGCCACTGGGTGGAGCATCACCGCTACGGCTCCCTCCCCAAGGGGCTGCTGCCCTACCATCGCTACGGCGACCAGGTGCGCAGTGCTGCGCAGGAGCACGCCGTGGAGGCCACCCAGCTCCTCGGCGGCCACGGACCGACCCCGCTGCACCTGACGATCGGTGCCGGGCACGAGGCTGCCTTCGAGCGGGCAGTGGCAGCTTCGGGCACCGCCGTGTCGCTGTCGCTGTCGGCCCAGCAGCGGCACACCGACACGCTGGCCGTCACCGAGGACGGCGAGGTGTTTCGCGACGATGCAGGCCAGCCGCTCCTCAGGCCTGGAGGGCACGGGGCGCTGCTGCCGAACCTCCAGGCTCTGCACGCCGACCTGGTGGCCATCAAGAACATCGACAACGTGGTGCGCGACGACCAGCGCGACACAGTGCTGGCCTGGCGACGCGCCCTGGTGGGCCGCCTGCTCGAGCTCGAGGAGGCGGTGCACGACCACGTGCGAGGGATCGCCATGGGTACCCTCGATCCGCACGTCGCCCTGCGCTTCGCCGCCCACACCTTCGGCCGACGGCCCACCGCGGGCACGCCCCACGAGCGCGCCTACGCAGCCCTGAATCGACCGCTGCGAGTCTGCGCGGTGGTCCGCAACGAGGGCCAGCCCGGCGGAGGCCCGTTCTGGACACACACGGCTCAAGGAACCACGCCCCAGATCGTCGAGTCTGCCCAGATCGACCACACGCGGGCCGAGCAACGCGCTCTGTTCGAAGCGTCCACCCACTTCAACCCCGTGGACATGGTGGCCAGCCTCCGCGACCTGGACGGCGAGCCCTTCGACCTGTCCGCCTTCGTGGATCCCGATCAGTGGCTGATGGTGCACAAGAGCCACCAGGGGCGGCCGCTGCGCGGCCTCGAGCGCCCCGGCCTGTGGAACGGAGCGATGGCAGGCTGGAACACGGTCTTCGTGGAGGTACCCGCCCAGACGTTCCATCCGGTCAAGGAACTCGTGGACCTGCTCGGCCCGGGCCACGCCCCCGCGGAGCCCACCGCTCCCCTCGTTGGCTGACCCCCGACGCGCAGGTCGATCCTCGGTCTACAGCCGCAGGAACATCCGCTCCGCGTCGTAGTGCAGCACGCCCTCGTGCTCCAGCAACAGATCGCCGCCCACCAGCAAGTCGATCCGGGGCAACCCTGCGGCCTGGAGCTGGCCGTTGATGTTCGACAGATCCAGGACCAGCACCTGCGGCACCGCTACCTGCAGGCCGCCGAGTGCCAACGTCTCCGTCGGCGTCACGAAGGACTCGACGACGCCACCAACGGTCGCGGCCTTGCCCTTCGCGGGCTCGAGCTCCAGGCCCAGATCTTCCGCCGCCGACAGCGCCATCACGCTCGTCGGCGCACCCGTGTCCACCACGGTGTGCAGCGGACCTGCGCCGTCCACCTCTCCCTCCAGCGTGAGGAAGTCGATGAGATCCACGGTGAGGGTGACCTCGTCGAAGCCCTGCTCCAGCAACCAGGCGCCAGCGTCGTCGCTGGCTGCCTCGGACCCATGATGAAGGACCTCCTCGCCGAAGTCGATCACCGCGTGGTTCTGGGCGAGGAAGGGGGCGCCGAGGATCCCGGTGACGCCCGTTCCGGGGAGCCCGAGATCGAGCACGACCACCGGCAGGGTGCCGAGGGGTTCCCCCTCGAGATCGAGCCCGGTCACCGACGTCAGCGTGCCTGGTGCACCAGACACCCCTAGCTGCGCCGCCAGGTCTTCGGCGAGCACGGACACGCTGGCGCCCGAGTCCACGATGAACCGAGTGGGGCCCTGTGGTGTTCCGATGTCCACCGCCACGTGGCCGGTCGCCTCTCGATGCAGCGTCGCTCGGTGGTGGGTGTCCGCCAACCAGTCATCGAGGGCCAGGGTCGTGCCCGTGTCGACGCTGGAGGAGGGGGTGGTCTCGGAGGACTCGGTCGGCCCGCTGCAGCCCACCACCAGGATCGATAGAAACGCACGCATTCGACCTCCACTCACGATGGAGGATTCTGCTCTGTGTTCACGGCTCCCGCCGTCCCAGAACGGTCCCAAGGCCACCGGGTGTCCAGCAAGCGACACATCTGGCGCTCCAGCAGCTCCCCCTCGGCGGGCCGAGGCTCCAGGGGTGGAGGGGCTCCGCCACCTGCACGCTCCAGCCATCGGCGGTGCAGATCCCCGATGCCCTCGTCTGGCCATGGGGGTGCCGCGTCGAGAAGACGACGGGCCCCATCGATCTGCCCACGGACCAGCAATCCCACGGGCCTCCAGTCTCCGTTCAGCAGGATGCCACCTTGGAGATGTGCCTGATGAAACGCTAGATCTGCAGCCTCCGCGTTGCCCTCCACCAACAGGAACGCCAGTCCTCGCGCCCAGGCCCACAGATCCTGACCGCGATCGGGGATGGAGTGGTCGAAGCCATCGATGGTCAGCACGTCGCGGGCCTCCGTGGGTGCGTCCTGGAGGAGGTGCACGAGCGCGAGCAGCGCCTCGTCGACGTAGGCGCGCTCCTCCCGAATCGGCGGGTCCCGCCTGAGCTGCTCCAGGAGCTCGCGGGCCTGTGGAAAGCGGCGTCGCTGGAGCAGCACCAAAGCCAACGCCCGGCACGCCTGCAGCTGCAGCATCGGCTGTTCGCGGGCACGGGTCAGGACCTCCTCCGCAATGGCCTGAGCCCTCGCGAACTCCCCCACTCGGCACAGCGCACCCACCAAGATCAGGCGTCGGTTGGCCGACGACACGGAGCCATCCGTCGAGTCGGGCCGCTGGAGCAGCGCGAGCGCATCGTCGTAGCGGCGTTCCCGAAAGGTCAGCCAGAGATCCAGCCCGCTCGGCACCCCGTCCCGATCCGTCCGTGCGAGCCACCTCCTCGCGGTGTGCAGACTGCCACGCGCGGTGTGGATCACCACCGCCGAGCGGACGACGCGGAGCCGATCGGCAGAGGTCGGCGCCAGCTCCCAGGCCTGCTGCAAGGCGGCCTCCGGGTCCCGCCTGGAGAGGTGGGCCACCGTGGCGAGACACCGAGATCGCTCCAGGCGAGCGGCCTCCGAGATGGGCTGTAGTCCTTGCAGGAGGGACCCGAAGCCCGTCACGGTCTCGGTCCGCCCTGTGCGCTGCACGTCCCGCAGCAGCTCGGTGATGATCCACACGGCATCGTCGGGGGCGGCGTGGGGAAGCGCCGCCCGGAGATCGGCCGCATGGCAGGGCGCGACGTCGGCCTCGTCGAGGTGGGCGCGCGCCTGTGCCGCCACGAACCGCGCATGCTCGGCGTGCACCGCTCGGGGCGTGTGGCGTGCGGCGAGCTGCCTCAGCCCCTCGTACAGAGCCCATCGATCGGGCGCCAGGCAACGCAACAGCGACTTGTCGGTGAGCTGCACCAGGTCGGACAGCCCCACCTGCCCGACCTGCAGGGCTCCCTCCACGCCGAACCCGTGGCGAAAGCAAGCGAGGCGCGCCAACGCATCGCGCTCGCACTCGGCGAGCAGATCCCACGACAGCTGAATGGCCTGGAGAAACGTTCGGTGTCGCGGGGAGCGATCCGACCGATCGTGACCCAGGTGCTCCAGCACCAGGCGCTCCAGCAGCAGCTCCACCGACAGCGTCGCGGTGGTGGAGGCCGCCATCTCGATGGCGAGGGGCAGCCCGTCCAGATGCGCCACGAGGGCCCGAACGTCAGCGGTGGCGGGAACCACGCCCCCCGCTGCGCGTGCGCGCTCGCGGAACAGGCGCTCCCCTTCGTCCAGCTCGAGCGGACCCAGCCGGAGCACGGCCTCCCCGCGGAGGCGAAGGCGCTCCCGGCTGGTGACCACCACGATGAGCTGTGGTGCATCGTCGAGCCAGCGCCCCACCGTCGACTCCGCCGCAGACACGAGATGCTCCACGTTGTCGAGCAACAGCACAGGTCGCGGACGCGCGCGGATGGCATCGATGGGGCGAGGCCCTCCACCGAGGGTGTGGACCACGCACCGCCGTAGCTCGTGCACGTCCTCTGCCGCAGCGAGGTCGACGAAGGCCGTCGCCGGCAGCGCGCGAGCCAGCTCTTGCAGCAGACGCGTCTTTCCCACACCGGCGTGGCCCACGATCGTCACCAAGCGTGACTGCGCGAGCATGCGCTGGCACGAGGCGAGCTCGCTGTGTCGCCCCACGAACGAGGTGCGCGGGAGCGTGGGCGACGGCGCACGCGCCGCCTCGATCACCAGCCGGTAGCCCACCCTCGCCACCGCCACCAGGCGCTGGCCCTCGGGCCCGAGCTTGCGACGCAGCCGATGGACCGTCTTCTTCACCGCGGCGGACTCCACCGTCGGGGCGTAGCCCCACACCTCGGTGAGGAGCTCCCGGTGCGGCACCGTGCGGTCGGCGTGGGCGCACAGATACCCCAGCAGCTTGGTCTCCAGCGCGGTGAGCGCTTGCTCGGCGCCGTCGAGCCCCAGGAGCGCCTGACCATCCAGGTCCACCGTCCATGCCCCCAGGGAGAAGGACGGGGGCCCTGCGTGCACGCGCTCGGGCACCGTCAGCTCCCCGCGTTCGCCGTGACCACCAGCACGCCGGGCGGCACGTTGGAGAACACCTGCTGGCGCCCGTCCGGCCACATCACCGCCATCCACTCCGCCCCGTCGTGATCACCGAGGCCGAAGCGCACCCCCAGCTCCGACACCGAGGCCCGGCTCGCACCCCCCACCACCTCGCGGAACTGCAGCTGCCCCCCAGCCATCACCGCCACCCGCGCACCCACTCCCTGGGCCACGCGCACGTCCAGCACGCGATGGCTGCCCGTGTCGGTCACGTTGCGATGCAGCACCATGCGCGAGCCGTCGGTGGTGGCGAACATCGCATCGACGCGCCCATCGCCGTCCACGTCTGCAAAGGCCGCCGCCACGTTGTGCGCTCGCCTGGTGTCGTCGACCGTCACCGGGCGGTCGAAGGAGCCGGCCTCGAAGGTAGGGATCTCCCCCTCCACCGTGGTGTTCCGGTAGGCCAGGACGGGGCGATCGTCCTCCTGGGTGACGTACAGATCCGGCCATCCGTCGAGATCGAAGTCCTCGAAGGCCAGGCCCCAGCCGTAGCTTCCGGCCGTTCCCGCCGCCTCGGTGCCGTTCACGAAGCGACCGTCGCCCTGGTTCACCAGCAGCGGGTGCTGTCCGATGTTGCTCACGTAGTAGTCGAGGTCTCCGTCGTGATCGATGTCGGCGCCGTCGATCCCCATGGGGTTGCGGATGCTCACCCCGTCGGCGGAGCTCCCGAGCTCCGTGAAGCGGCCACCATCGTTGCGCAAGAGCGTGTGGCCACCTCGATCGTTCCAGATCCACAGATCGGGCTCGGCGTCGTTGTCGTAGTCGGTGAAGAGCACCGCGCACGGGTTGCCCGTTCCCGCGATGGCCACGCCGCTGTGCGCGGTGACGTCCTCGAAGGTGCCATCGCCTTGGTTGCGCAGCAGCACCGCCCCTGGTCCCGAGTGGGTGGACGACGCGCTCACCAGATCGAGCCAGCCATCGCCGTCCACGTCGCCGATGCTCACCACCTTGCCTCGCCCGTCCCGCACCCGAGAGGCATCCGAGGGGTCGCCGCCAGCACCGCTCGCCGTGGTGACGTCCTCGAAGGTGCGGTCGCCTCGGTTGCGCAGCAACAGGTTGACGGGCTGGGCCCCGATGTACAGGTCCACCCAGCCGTCGCCGTCCACGTCGCCGGCGGCCACCGAGTAGCTGTCGATGCCCTGCAGCGCCTCGGCGACCCCCGAGCCCGCTCCGTCCTCGAACGTGCCGTCGCCACGGTTCCAGGCCAGCACCGACGGCGTGATCTCGCCGTCGACGTTGCTGATCCCGTTGGCCAGCACCAGATCCGGGGCACCATCGCCGTCGAGGTCCACCAGCCCCATGCCCACACCGTGGGTGTTGCCCCCGCCCCGGACGAATCCGAGCCCTGCCGCCACCGTCGTGTCCTCGAAGGCCAGCGCCCCCGAGGGTCGGCGCTCCGTCTCCGGCACCGGGGTTACGTCGTGACCCAGGTCCACCGCCGCGTCGAGGTCCACCTCGAACCACAGCGGTCGATCGTCGTAGCGCCCCTGCAGCGGATCGGGACCGCTACATCCCACCAGGATCCCGATCAGCCAAGCCCTCACGGAGAGAGGTACTCGGACGACACGGGCAGGCTCGCGGGGAAGCCCCCGAGCTCGATGGGGGCAGTCCTCGAGAACATGCGACGCTCCAGCACCTGGGCGCGCTGCACCAGGTCGTCGGGGGGAGCTGCGTCACAGCCCCCCGGGTAGAGGGAGTCGGCCACGAAGCGCACGATGGCAGCCCGGTCCGGCACCACCTCCGGATCGAGTCCGCAGGCCTGGAACAGCGACACGGCTGCACTCCCGGCATGGGCGAAGCTGGCGACGTAGGCCGAGCCCTCGAGCACGGCCACCCGCGTGGTGTCGTCGGGGCAGCCCAAGCACGGCAGCTGCCCGTCCCCCACCTCGGCCACGTCGGCTGCGTGGCGGGCCTCGTGCACCGCCACCGCCGAGGCCACCCAAGCCACCAGCCGACCCAGCGCCTCCCGTACGCCCGGCTCGCGCCTCAGGTGGTGGCTTCGCGTCATGAACACCAGAGCCTCCGCCTGGGTGACGTCCGGACAGGGGTGGTCATCCTTGCCGGCGGCGTACTGCTGCAGCGTGGCTTGATCACGCGGCGACATGCCGTTCCACGGCACCCGCGAGATCAGGAACTGCGAACCACACCGGTGGCGGCTGTGCACCGACGCTGCGGCACGGATCAGCCACATGCGGTCCTCCGCCGTGTTGCGCAGTGCTGTGAGCGCCTCGGGCGACAGCACCTCGGCCACCTCTGCACGCACGGCCGGCGCGAAGGTCTGCTGAAGCGCATCCAGCTCCCCGTCGAGCACCGGGTCCAGCATCGGCCACACGCGATCCAGCGCGAAGGAGGTGACCCGATCGAGCAGGATCACCACTCCCTCCTCGTGGCTGTGCACGTGACCCATCCACCCGTCCACGAGGCTGGTGGCGTCGACGCGCCGCCGCACCGAGGCTCCGAAGGTGCGCTCACCCACCGTGACGCGCCCGTCCTCCATCAGCACCCGGTAGGACTTCAGCCGCCACGTGCCTCCGCCCTCGCCCACCACCACCTCGCCGGCGAGGCGCCAGGGGTGACCACCCTTCTCGAGGTAGTCGTTCCAGGCGCGCACCAGGGCCAGCAGCTCCATGGCGTTGAGCACCGGATCGGCATCCATCAGCAGCGCCATGCGATCGAGCAGCGCCCCCAGGTTCTTGTCTCGGCCCGCCTCGCGCGACAGCCGATCCCAGTGCAGCTGCTTCACCCCACCCACCGCCACCACCCAGTTGGGAACGAGCTCGGTGTGCACCTTCTCCAGATCCACCTGGGCCAGCGCCTCGCGGTCGAGCACGAGCATCGCGCCATCGCGGATCTCGGGGACGCCGTCGGGGCGCTCCCACCACAGGGCGAGGCTCGTGGTGAAGCCCACGGACACCACGAGGGCGGCGATCAGGGGCACCAGCGAGAAGGGCGGCAGGGAGCGGGCCATCGTCAGACTTCCTACCGTGCGAGTCTATCGCGCACGCGCGTGGAGGTTTCAGGTCCGAGCCCCAGGTTTAAGCGCTCCGCGGGTCCGGCAGGCGTAGGTGACCACACCCCATCCTCGTGGAGGAACCATGCGCCTTCCCACCCTCAGCGCGGCCCTGCTGGCCTCGGCCTGCACGGGCTCCGCCACCGACCCCACCCGCTCCACCTCCATGGAGATCACGGGACCCAGCGTCCAGGTCCTCGCCTGGGACTACAACGACGTTCCCCAGGCGGGCGTCGAGGTGGTCGTGAACGCCGCCGACGGGTCGCTGCACTGGCACGGACGGACCGGGCCCGATGGCTGGGTCACCGCGCCGTTGCCCGAGCAGGGCACGGTATCGATGCTCACCGAGCGGATCGTGGGCGACGCAGAGGTGACGCGGAGTCGCTGGGTCCGCACCGTCACGGGCCTGATGGACGGCGGGGTGTGGCGAGAGCGCACGCCCACCGACGAGCTGACCCTTCCCGTACCGGATCCCATGCAGATCACCGTGGATCTGGCAGCCGGGTGCACGCTGCCGCCTGGCACCGTGGAGGTGAGCGTGGAGATCTCCTGCCAGGCTCGACGCACACTGGACCTCGACGTAGCCACCGTGGACGTCGACTTCCGATGCTACGGAGATCGGGACTCCTACGACGTACACGCCTACGCCGTGGACGAGGACGACTTCCGGATCGGCGCGGGCGTCGTGCTCGACCAGGTGTGGGAGGAAGGTGGAAGCACCAACCACGCCGTGTGCCCCGACCGGACCGACCTGCTCGAGACCATCCTGATCCTCGAGGACCTCCCCACCAGCAGCACAGGCTCCTGGTCCTCCCTGTCGGGGTACCGGAACGGATTCTTCGGGGGCTCGGATGCGCTGTCCTCCTCTGGCGGCGGCGAGAGGCTGGTGGCCGCGCTGCGCCTCGCACCCGACGTGTTCGACTCCTTCGGATGGAGCCTGAGCGCCGATCTCAGCGCCGCAATGGGGCTGTCGCGCGCCTCCATCGAGATGCGCGAGTCCGGGCTGTCGGTCCTGCCCAAGTTCCTTACGCGGTCGGTATACGACAAGGCCCACTTCGACGGCGCACCGCGGCTGCAGTTCAGCAACCTCGAGCGACCCGATCTCACCTGGGAGCTCACGGAGGGAGAGCTGGGCTCGATCGTCCAGCTCAGCGCCTGGTGGAGCGACGACGACGCCGCGGAGTCGACCTACTGGAGCGCCTACGCACCGGTGGCTCAGGAGGGACGCGTGCAGTTCCCAGAGCTCCCGGAAGCACTCGCCGCCTTCCGTCCCACCTTGGGGGCCCAGGTGAGCCGCGTCGCTGGCGAGCACTTCGGTGTCGACGACATCACGGACATGTCGACCTACCTGAGCCACACCGGGTGGCAAGACTGGTTCCGCGCCCAGGCCGACCAGGATTTCTGATGGAGCCGCTCCTGGTTGGTACCATCCCACCACACCGACCAGGAGACCGCGTTGTCCGAGACGTACGAAGTGCCCGAGCAAGTCAGACGCGGCGCCGCCGGACCCGTCCGCACCCGTGAGGAGTACCTCGACACCTACCACCAGGCTCAGAACGACCCGAGCGGGTACTGGCTACAGTGTGCGAAGCACCACCTGTCGTGGCGCACGCCTCCCACCCTGGGACTGCAAGGCAGCTACCACACCATTGCCGAGGCGCCGCTGCGCTGGTTCGCCGACGGTCGGCTCAACGTCACCGAGAGCTGCCTCGATCGGCACCTGGCCACCCGCGGCGACAAGGTGGCCATCCTGTGGGAGGGCGACGAGCCCGGCAACGTGCGGAAGCTGACCTACCGGGAGCTGCACGCCGAGGTCTGCCGGGCCGCCAACGCGCTCGCGGCGCTGGGCGTGGGGGTGGGCGATCGCGTGATCATCTACATGGGCATGGTGCCCGAGGCAGCGGTGGCCATGCTCGCGTGCGCTCGGGTGGGGGCCGTGCACTCCGTGGTGTTCGGAGGCTTCTCCGCCGACTCGCTGCGCGACCGCATCATCGACTGTGGCGCGAGCGTGGTCATCACCCAGGACGAGGGGCGCCGCGGCGGCCGCAGCATCCCGCTCAAGGCCACCACCGACGAGGCCTGCGACGGCCAGTCCGTGCGCGCCGTGCTCGTGTACCGCCACACGGGCACGCCCGTGCAGATGGTGGAGGGCCGTGACGTGTGGTGGCAGGACGTGGTGCCCAGCGCCGCGGCCACCCACACCGCCGTCGAGGTGGGCGCCGAGGATCCGCTGTTCATCCTGTACACCTCTGGCTCCACCGGAAAGCCGAAGGGGCTCGTGCACACCAGCGGCGGCTACCTGCTGTGGGCCACCTGGACCTGCGCCACCACCTTCGATCTGCGCGAAGACGACGTGTTCGCCTGCGTCGCCGACATCGGCTGGATCACGGGCCACAGCTACATCGTGTACGGCCCCCTCGCCAACGGCGCGACCACGCTGATGTTCGAGTCCACCCCGCTGCATCCCGACGCCGGTCGGTACTGGGACATGGTGCAGCGCCACCGGATCACGGTGTTCTATACGGCGCCCACCGCCATCCGGGCGCTGGCGGCCCACGGCACCGAGCCCGTGCAGCGCTACGATCGGTCCAGCCTGCGGGTGCTGGGCACGGTGGGCGAGCCCATCAACCCCGACGCCTGGCGTTGGTACCACCAGGTGGTGGGCGAGGGTCGCTGCAACGTGGTGGACACGTGGTGGCAGACGGAGACGGGCGGCCACATGATCACGCCCATCGCGCCGGTCACCGCCACCAAGCCAGGCTCCGCCACGCTGCCGCTGCCCGGCGTGCTGCCCAAGCTCCTCGACGACAAGGACCGCGAGATCGTGGGCCCTGGCGAGGGGCGCCTGTGCATCCGCCACCCCTGGCCCGGCCAGGCCCGCACGGTGTGGGGAGACCACGAGCGCTACGTGCAGACCTACTTCGGCACCTTCCCCGGCCTGTACTTCACGGGCGACGGCGCCCGCCGCGACGAGCACGGCTACTTCTGGATCACCGGCCGCGTGGACGACGTCATCAACGTGGCTGGCCACCGCATGGGCACCGCGGAGTTCGAGAGCGCCTTGGTGTCCACCGAGCTGGTGGCGGAGGCAGCGGTGGTGCCCTTCCCCCACGACGTGAAGGGGCAAGGCGTGATGGCCTACGTGGTCCTGCGAGGGGAGGCCCCCGCGGGCCTGGCGGATCAGCTCAACGGCGTGTGCCGGACGGCCATCGGCGCCCACGCCCGCATCGATCGCCTCGCGGTGATCCCGGGACTACCGAAGACGCGCTCGGGCAAGGTGATGCGCCGCATCTTGCGGAAGGTGGCCGAGGGCCGGTCCGATCAGCTCGGCGACGTAAGCACGCTGGCCGACCCGTCGGTGGTGCAGGCCATCATCGCGGCGGCTGGCTCGTAGCGAGAGGGAATCATCGCGACAATCAACGGAGTTGATTGTCGCGATCAGGTCACGTCGCCCGCTGGTAGTCGCGCGGCGTGCGCCCCGTCCATCGTCGAAACGCGCGCGCAAAGGCGCTCTGCTCGCTGTAGCCGAGCAGGTGGGCCACCTCCTGCACGGGCAGCGGCCTTCGCAGCAACGACTGGGCCCAGGCCATGCGTTCCTCGCCCAGCAGGTCGCGGAAGTTGGTGGAGGCGTCGGCCAGGCGTCGCTGCAGAGACCGCTCGCTCACCCCCAGGCGCCGCGCCGTGGCAGCCAGCGTAGGCTCTCTCCCGGGAAGTTCCTCCCGGATCGCTCGGCGGATCGGCCCCACGGGATCCGTCTCGTCGTCGCGGCGGGACAGCAGCTCGTCGGCGTAGCGCGTGAGCACCCGCAGCAGCTGGGGATCTGCGTCACGCAAGGGCTGGTCCAGGCCGCCGGGCTGGAACCGGAAGGCGAAGTGGTCGTGCTCGAAGGTGCACGGGGCCCGAAGCCAGTCCTCGAGCTGGTCCGTGTCCGGTGCCGGGGCGCCCACACAGACCTCGGCCAGGGCCAGCGTACCCCCTGCCGCACGGTGGAACCTCCCCAGCACCGTGCCCGACGTGTACATGCCCATGACCGCACGCTGCAGCGCCGGCCCCACCCCAGGGCGAATGGTCAGGGTGGCGTGCGCCAGGCTCACCTCCACCTTGGTACTGACCAGCCGGAAGTACCGCTGCAGGCGCTGCAGCCCGTCGCGCAGCGTGCGGCTCGAGCCCGCCAGGTAGTCCACCACGTCGTAGTGACCGAAGGGCACGCTCGCGCCGATCCAGAAGGGGGTGTCCCATCCCGGACGCTCGGCGAGGATCGACCTCCAGACCGCCCCGAGCCCTTGGTGCAGATCGGGCTGTCCGCGGGCGACGCGGTGCAGGGTCGCCGCATCGAGGCCGAGGGCGCTCGCCCCCGCCACGATGGCACGCAGATCGACGGTGAGGGCTGCAGTGGCGCTGTCCACGGGGCCTCCTGGGCAGGAGATGTTCGCAAGTTGGCGGGATGTGTCCAGTGACCGCAGCCGAGCCCCCATAGGCCTTGGGTGTCGGCGCGCGGCTCCTCTTCGACACCAGGCCCCCCCACGGGTGTTCCTGGGCGGCGGAGCTGTGTCGACCGACCGAGGAGGACGCATGACGAGATGGTGCACGACCCTGATCCTGTGCAGCCTGTTGGCCTGTGACGCAGCGACGCCCGACCACACCCCCACGGAGGACCCCGAGCCGACCCCCATCGTGTCCGAGCCCGAGTGCCCCACCCTGTCGCGGGCCTGGTGGGAGTTCGGGCTGATCGATCCGGTCATGGATCAGATCGCCCTGCACTACCTGGGCCAGGCCTGGCACCAGTCCGCGGACGTGGCCGAGGTGCTCGAGACCATCGGGCGCGTGGACAGCACGGATCGGGAGAGCTGGACGCATCAGTGGCGCGCCACGGCAGAGCGCTTGGAGGCCGTGGCGACGAGCAGCGAGGAGAGCGGGCACGCTCGCTCCGCCAGCCATGCCTACCTGCGCGCAGCCACCTACTACCGAGCGGCCCTGCACCGACACACCGATCCCACCTCCGCGGAGGTGCCAGCGCTGGCGCAGCGCCAGGTGGATGCCTTCGCCCAGTTCCTCACCTTGTCGGAGTCTCCGTGCGCTCCCGTGGAGATCCCGTACGAGGCGACCACCCTGCCCGGGTACTTCTGCCGAGCAGACACCGACGAGCCCGCTCCCGTGCTCCTCTTCCAGGAGGGCAGGGACGCCTGGGCAGAGGACGGCAAGTTCGTGGCCGACGAGGCCCTGAGCCGGGGCTACCACGTGCTGCTGTTCGACGGCCCGGGCATGTCGAGGGTGCTGCGCCTGCAGGGGCTGCCCTTCCGCCACGACTGGGAAACGGTGGTCACGCCGGTGGTGGACTTCGCGCTGGCCCAGCCCGGTGTGGATCCGGAGCGCGTCGGGCTCATGGCCGTGAGCATGGGGGGCTACCTGGGGGCGCGCGCAGCCGCCTTCGAGCCCCGCCTCGCGGTGCTGATCGTCAACCCCGGCGTGGTGGCCTGGCACGAGATCATGGAGAACTTCCTCGACGCCGTGGACCCAGGTCTCCTGCCCCTCGTGGACACGGATCCGGCGGCCTTCGACGCGGCCATCGAGGAGCTGTCACAGCAGGTGGATCTGATCCGCTGGGGCATGGAGGACTTCATGTGGCGCCACGGCGTGGACACGCCTTCGGAGCTCATCGTGGAGCTGCGCAGATACACCGTCGCCGGGTTCGAGGATCAGATCACCGCCCACACGCTGGTGGTCGACGCCGAGGCCGAGGAATGGGGCCAGTCGCCTCGACTGTTCGACGCGCTGACCACCGACAAGGACTACCTGCTGTTCACCTCGGAGGAGGCTGCCCAGTTCCACGTGCAGCCCGGGGCCACGGCGATCCACGCCCATCGCGTGTTCGACTGGCTCGACGACACGATCTGATCAGAGTCGTGCCAGCGTCGCGGCCACGGTACTGATTGGCCGCGAACTGTGTTCGCGGCTGATCAGCCGCGAGCGCCTGGTCCATAATCGGAGCTGCTCGCGAGGATGACGACATGCTGCCGAGAAGAGTCCTGGAAGGTGCGCTACTGGCCACCCTCGTCGCCTGCTCGCGGTCGCCCTCCGCGGCCTCCCCTGCCCCCCTCGCCGCCTCGACCGCCGCCCTGGTGGTGTTCGACAACGTGCGGATCCTCACCATGGACGAAGGCCGCGTGATCGAGTCGGGGCGGGTCGTGGTGGACGGCACCACCATCTCGGCCGTGGTGGACGCAGCCGACACCGATTCGCCACCTGGCGCCGTCGTGATCGACGGTACCGGCATGACGCTGCTTCCCGGTCTGGCGGACATGCACGTCCACTACGGCGACGTCGGCGAGAGCTGCCTGTACGTCGCCAACAGCATCACCACCGTGCGCAACCTGTGGGGCACCGAGCGCCACTTCCGCTACGACGCACTGGCCAAGAGCGGCGAGATCATCGGCCCCCACGTGGTCACCGCGGCCCCCCTGATGGACGGGCCGAAGCCCGTCTGGGGGGAGGCCTCCATCCGGATCACGTCGCCACAGATGGCGGTGGGGGCGGTGGAGAGTCAGCGCGCCAGCGGCTACCCCGCCGTGAAGCTGTACGAGGGCTTGAGCGAGGAGGCCTACCGCGCTGCCGTCTCCGCCGCTCAGGAGCGACAGCTGCAGGTGTGGACCCACGTGCCGCGCGCCATGACCGTGCAGCAGGTGCTCGAGCTGGGCGTCGACAGCATCGAGCACTTCGACGACTACGCCGCCGCCGTCGCCTCGGACGGCTTGTCGCCCACCAACCAGCGGTTCCCGGCCAACGAGCAGTGGGCCAGCGCGAGCGACGACAAGATCGCAGCCATCGCCCGCCTGACCAAGGACAACGGCGTGTGGAACGCCCCCACCCTCGCCCTGCTGCACAAGCGCTTCGAGGCGATGGGAGACGTCGACGCACTGCTGGCTCGGCCGGAGATGGCCTACGTGTCCACGCCGCTCAAGCAGTGGTGGAGCCGCAGCCTGCAGTGGATGCCGCGCACGGCACCCTTCGCCGCGAAGGCAGCGCCCAGGCAGCTCGCCCTCGTCGCCGCACTCCACGAGCGTGGCGCAGGGCTACTCATCGGCACCGACTCTCCCAATCCGTACCTCGTCCCAGGCTTCGCCATCCACGACGAGCTCGAGGCATTCCGACAGGCCGGCTTGGATCGCGCCGAGGTGCTCCGCATCGCCACCGTGCAGGCAGCCCGCTTCCTGGACGACCCCACCTTCGGCCGCGTTCGTCCCGATCTGCGCGCCGATCTCGTGCTGGTGGAGGGTGATCCGCGCCAGGATCTCGGCGTGCTGCGGGATCCCGTCGGGGTGATGGTGAACGGGCACTACCGCGATCGTGCGGCATTGAAGGCGAGCCTGCGGAACTATGCGGATGCGCTGGCAACGTCTGAGCCGTCGCCGTAGGCCCGTTCGCGTAACCGCTCGGCCCTCCCCGACACAGTCCAGGTACGGGAGGTCGGCGATGATGTGGATGACGGTACTCGCGGCGACGGCGTCCGCCAGCCCCTGGGTGAAGGCGCCCGGGGAGGCCTACGTGAAGGCCGGCTACGGACGCTTCGCCTCCCGCGACTTCGTGCAGCCCGACGGTGCGGTGCTCGAAGATGCCCAGTTCCGTAGCCAGACCGTGAACCTGTACGGCGAGGTGGGGGTCTCCCGCAACGTGCAGGTCGTGTTCGATCTACCCTACGTGGACGCCCGCAACGTGGTGGGCCGCATGCCCTTCGTGAACCGGCGGCCCGGCGATCTGCAGCTCGGCGTGGAGGTGGGCAACCTGCACGAGACCACCCCCCTGTCGCTGCAGGTGCTCGCCAAGGCCCCCTTGTACGACAACGCCCGCTTCCAGGGGCGCGAGGACGCCGCTAGCTACCCAGCGCTCGGGGACGGGCAGGTGGATCTGACGGCCCTGCTCGCCGTCGGCAACGGCGTGAAGGTGGGCCCGCTGCAGGGATGGCTCGCCGCTGAGGCCGGCTACCGCCTGCGCACCGAGCTGTTCTTGGGCGACTCCAGCGCACCCGATCGTCGCCACGTGGACGGTGTGCCGTTCTCGGCTCAGGTGGGCTTGAGCCCGCAGTTCCGCGGCAAGTCCGCTGGCTGGCTGTTCGTGTCCACCAACGGCGTCAAGAACTTCGTGGCCGACGAGTCGACCCGAGAGTTCCTGCAGGTGACCGCGGGCGGTGCGATGAAGCTGTTCTCCGGGATCGCGCTCGAGGTCGGCATCTCCGAGCTGGTGTGGGCACGCAACTCCGCCACCGGGGGCGGTCTGCAGCTGGGCATCTCCTGGACCGGCTCGGCGACCAAGGAGTGACGCGATGTGGTGGATGATGGCGACGCTGGCGAGTGCCGGCACCACCGAGGACCTGATGGCCTTCGTGGAAGGCTCGGTGGCCGAGCGGAACCGCGCCACGGCACGGCTGACGCGGCGCGGCTCTGCCGCCGAGGTCCCTGCCTTGCTGGAGATCGCGCGCTTCTCCTCGGCCGAGCAGCGGGTGCGGCTCATGAAGCTCGCGCAGCGCCTGTCGGGGGAGCGCTTCGGAGGCGACCGGGAGACGGCCTTTCAGTGGGTGTGGTCGCAGTCCTACACCCCCAGCGACGACTACGCGCGCTTCAAGTCGCAGCTGTATCGACGCATCGATCCCGCCTTCGCCACCTACTTCGACGAGCCGGCCAGCACCGCGCTCGTCCGCCTCGACGAGATCCGCTGGGGAGGCGTGCTCAAGGACGGAATCCCGCCCCTGGATCACCCGCCCACGATCCCGGCAGACAAGGCCAGCTACCTGGGCGACGACGACGTGGTCTTCGGCTTGGTGGTGAACGGCGAGGCCCGCGCCTACCCCAAGCGCATCCTCGCGTGGCACGAGCTCGTGCGCGACCAGGTGGGCGGCACGGAGATCGCGGGGGTGTACTGCACCCTGTGCGGCGCCATGATCGCCTACGATCCCGCTGGGCACACCTTGGGCACCAGCGGCTTCCTGTACCGCTCCAACAAGCTCATGTACGACCAGGCCACGAGCTCGCTGTGGAACACACTGGTCGGGGAGCCGGTGGTGGGCCCGCTCGTGGGCAAGGGGATCCAGCTGCAGGTGTTCCCGGTGGTCACGAGCACCTGGGGCACCTGGCGATCCGCACACCCCACCACCACGGTACTGTCCCTGGATACCGGCCACCACCGCGACTACGGCGAGGGTGTGGCCTACGCCGAGTACTTCTCCACCGACGAGCTGATGTTCACGGTGCCCGGCCGCGACACCGAGGGCCTGCCCAACAAGCAGGAGGTGCTGGTGCTGCGCTTCGCCGAGGCTCCCACCGCGGTGCTCTCGACGGGTCTGCCTTCGCTGTACTCGGGCACGGCGGGACCGGTGCACTACACCATCCTCACCGACGCCTCGCGCGCTCACCGCGTCTACGAGACGAGCGGCCTCACGGGGCTCGTGGCCCGACCGGACGGCCTCGACAGCGACCAGGGCACCTGGATCGCCCATCCCCACGGACTGGTGCGCGAGGACGGCGCGGTGAAGCCCCGGCTGCCGACCCATCGCGCCTTCTGGTTCGCGTGGAGGTCGCAGCACCCCGACACTGTGCTCCTCCGCCCCTGAGGCCAGTGGCTGCGGTCGCGCCAGTGTCGCAGCCTGTACCGGGCTGTGTCATCCTGACCCACGTGGGGAGTGCCCCCGATAGGTCTGCCGAGCCCCGACCCGGAGTCGATTGTGTTGTTTGCTCCCTTGTCGTTTGTCGTCGGCACGGCGCTGTGCGCCCAGGATGCCGAGGCCGGGTACCGGGGCCCTCGCATCGGGGTCGGAGGAGGGGTGACCACCCAGCTCCTTCCCTGGAAGTTCCCTGGCTCCTTCCCGGCGGAGCTGGAGGAAGGCACGGTCCTGGGAGAGCCGATCTGGGGTGACCAGCCCCTCGAAGAATTCGACATCGGAACCACGGCCTTGCCGAGAAGCCACGACAACGGACTCTTCCTCGAGGGCTTCGTGGCCGTCCATCCCCGACATCGCATCGGGATCAGCCATCGTCTGTCCTGGGGTGGACGCCGGCTCGGCTGGCATGCGAGGCGAGGCTACCGGGCCCACTACGACGCCGTGATTCGCCAGGTGAGGCCCATGTCGCTGCTGGTGGGAGGGGGACTCGGGTACCAGACCATCAGCCTGTCACACTCCGACCTCCCATCCTCGGAGGACGGGCAGGGACCCGAGGGCCTGTACGTCGCCGGGATCTCCCCGTCGCTGCGGGTGCAGGCGCAGATCCATGGTGCCGCAGCCTTGATCACCGTAAACCTGTCGGCCACCACCACGGTGCCCCAGGTGGCCGCCTACCGACACGACGGACTGGACTTCAGCGCGGATCTCCGGGAGCCCACCGCCATCGGCCGATACGCCACCCTCGGCGTAGAGCTGGGTGCGCTCTTCGGGGCCATCGCCGCCAAGCGCGATCCCTAGGCGCTGCGGCGCCAGAGCACGTCGTCTTCGGGCGCACGCCACAGCGGATCCGAGGGCGTGCACAGCGAGGTCGCATCCACCTCGAGGGTCGGCACCCCGCCGAGGGTGCGCGTGCGCGGATCGCCCGCCAGGAAGCGATGCAGCGAGTCCGGGTCCCAGCACTGGAGCGCCTGATGGGGTTCGTCGGCACGCGCCCAGCGTCGCGGGCCCGTGAGCAGCAGCCGACCGAGCGGTACCCCGCGCGTCGTGAAGGGCGGCCCCAGCAACGCCATCGGCACGCGCACCGACACCGCCCAGGCCGCGTCCAGCTCCTCGCCGAGCGCGCCCACCACGTCGAGACAGGACGCCGCGAAGGCGGAGCACCCCGCTCCCTCCCGGTGGCGAGGCCGATGGGGAAGCCCGTACACCTCCGACACGCCGAGCTGCCGGAACTCCACCAGGTATCGATGCACCCGCTCGTAGGCGCCCTCGGACAGCTGAAGACGCAGACACGAGCGACGGGAGGTTCCGCACTTGGCGGCGAGCTCGCGGTCCAGGTCCTGCGCCTGCTCCAGGCGACCGGGGTAGCCACGAAACAGCACCCCGAAGCCCGTGCGCTCCCAGGCCAGGATCCGCACCGCACGAAGGCCGGCGTCCGTCATGCCGGTGAGCACGCGGCCGAATCGACCCACCAGCTCCACGGCCACGTGGCCGATGTCGCGATTGCCGGGCAGCAGCGTGGAGCGCACGGCAGAGCGCGCCAAGGCGAGGGGGCTGCTCCAGTCGATGCCTCCGGGGGACGGGAGCACGTGGAGCGACAGCGTGGGCAGGGTCGAGGGGATCATGCTCGGAGGGTAGCCAGCCTGTGCCCACGACGCGACGACTCCGTGACGAGAATGTGTCGACTTCCGAGTCGGCGTAGATTCTTCCTTGACCCTGACGCAGCGTCAGGGCCCATGAGAGGGGTGGGAGGCAGACATGTCCCACAAGACGGTCAGTGAAGTCGCTGCCTTGGCTGGCATCTCGGTGCGCACCCTTCACCACTACGATCAGATCGGGCTGGTGCGGCCTGCCGAGCGCTCCGACGCCGGCTATCGGCTCTACGACGACGCAGATCTGGCCAGGCTGCACGACGTGCTCACCTGGCGCGCGCTGGGCTTTCCCCTGCAGGAGGTGCAGGACCTCCTCGACGATCCGGACCACGATCGGCTCGAGGCCTTGTTCCTGCACCGAGAGCGCCTGGCGTCCCAGGTGGGCGCCCTCAACGAGCGCATCGCTGCACTCGACGAAGCCATCCGCAAGACGACGCACGCCGAGCCCCTCGCCGAGGTGGACTACCGAGCGCTGTTCGACGGCTTCGATCCCTCGGAGCTCGAGACCGAAGCCGAAGCCACCTGGGGCGACACCGAGGCCTGGGCCGAGTCCAAGCGGCGCACGGCGCGCTACGGCGAGGCCGAGTGGCGAGCGATCCGCGACGAGCAAGCCGCCCTCAACCAGCGACTCGCTGCGTTGATGGCGGCAGGTGAGCCGCCCACGAGCACCGAGGCGAGGGCCACGGCCGAGGCCCACCGTGTCCACATCGATCGGTGGTTCTACGCCGTCGACCGGGAGATTCACCTCGGCTTGGCAGAGTTGTACGTGGAGGATCCGCGCTTCCGGGCCACCTACGACAAGGTGGCGCCGGGCTTGGCCCAGTTCCTGCGAGACGCCATCCGGGCCCTGCACGCCCCGAAGCCTCGCAGGCTCTGAGGAGTCAGGGGGTGGAGCAGCCCTGGTCCTTGAAGCAGTCGAAGGACACGTCGGTGCCGTAGTTCGAGTAGCTGTCGGGCCCCGTCGTATCCACGAAGAGCACGTCGTTGGGCGAGTTGTCGTTGGTGCCGAAGCCCATGTCCACCGCAGAGATCGTGATGGCGGGCTCGGCGTAGGCGGTCGCGTTGGGCGGCTGGTAGAAGATGCCGCCGCCCGCCGTGCTGTTGAGCATCGCCGTGTTGCGCACGAGCGCGCCCCCCACCATCTGCAGCGAGTGCGTCACGTACAGGCCCGCTCCCCGTGCCGCCACGTTGTCGGACACCGTGCTGTTGGTGATCTCCACGTCGCTGCCGAAGACCCCACCGCCGAGGCCAGACACCGAGTTGCCGCGGATGGCGCAGCTGTCGATGATGAGCTGCTCACCCGTGGCGTTGGGAGTGGTGCGGCTCCAGGCGATGCCCCCGCCCGCGGCCCCGTCGTTGCGCTCCAGCGCGCAGTTGCGCAGGGTCACGTTGCCGCGACCCTGGATGCCGCCAGCACCGCCCGAGTTCTGGTTCATCGTGATGGTGGTGCCGTCGATGAGGCCGTCCTCGATGAACACGCCGGTGCCGTCGTGCTCCCGGATGGTGCCGCCGAAGAGGCTGCCGCCCAGCACGTTGGCGCCCACGCCGTCACCGTTCAGGCTGATGTTGTCGAACACGTCGGTGCCGTTGATCAAGCGCACGATGCCACGCACGAACAGCCCCGCTGCGCCGTCCTCCGACTGGTTCAGCCGGATCCGGAGGTCGTTGAGGGTGACGTCGCCGTCGTCGAAGATGAGCACGGCCCCCTGGGCGTTGCCCGTGCACTCGTTGCTGAAGATGGCCGTGTCGACCACCGACGACTTTCCGGAGGCGGCCACGCCGCTGCCCCCCGACGGTCCAGCCGGGCCCTCCACCTTCTTGCCCTTCTCGGTGGGCTTCTTGCCCACCTTGCTGCTCACCGTGTTGTTCTTGACCTCGCCGCCCTCGAGCCGCGACGCCACCAGCATCACGCCACCGCCCACCACCGCGTGGTTGTCCTCGATGGAGGAGCCCGCGTCGAGCTGGAGGGAGCCGAGGTTGCTCACGTAAGCGCCGCCGCCCGTGTCGCTCGCGACGTTGTCGCGGATCACGGTGCCCGTGAGCTGCACGTTGGAGCCGTCGATCACGTAGATGCCGCCGCCATTGTCCGCGGAGTTGCCCGCGATGACGCTGTCCTCGATGGTGAGGTCTCCGGCGTCGAGCAGGTTCACCCCGCCCCCTTCCTCGGCGGAGCCTCCCTGGATCGTGAAGCCCGTGATCGTGGTGTCGCTGCGAGCGACGAACACGGGTCCTTCACCCGCTCCTTGCAGGATGGTGACGTCGGCGCCCGACAGGCTCTGCAGCTGCACCGAGTCCAGGGCCCGGAAGTTGCCCAGGTAGGTGCCCGGGCAGACCACCAGCGTGGCGTCGGCCGGGGCGGCATCCAGCGCTTCCTGCAGGTCGTCGAAGGCCTCGGTGCCGTTCATCGTGATCGTGTTGTCTTCCGTCTGCCGGTCGCAGTCGGTGATGCGGCCGTCCCCACAGAACTCGGGCGCCCCCGGAAAGACCTCCGCATCTGCGTCGTTGCAGTCGAGGTCCTCGACGAAGCCGTCTTGGTCCGCGTCGATGGCGCCATCGGGGGTGGTGATGGGGTTCAGCCCGGTGTCGCCACCGTTGCATCCCACGGCCCAGACCGAGATCGATAGAGCAATGAAGACACGACGCATGGGGGTTCCTCCTGTGCCCTCGGGCACACGACAGGCACAACATAGACGACCAACGCGCGACCCGCATCCAGGGAACGCACGGCCCATCGCAGTGCTATAGGCATGCCCTCATGCCCGACCCCGTCGACCGCCGTCTGGTCGGTTTCGCCGACGCGCCCGTCTCCCCTGCCTCAGACGCAGCCCACCTGGGCTCCGTTCGCCTCGAGCCCGGCGGTCCCTTCGAGGTCCGCTCCACTCAGCGGCTCACCCTGATCTACACGGTGGGGCACCACGGCCTCGACGACCGAGGGGCCATGAAGGTGGCGATGCGCTTCCCCGCCGACGGCGGCGCGTGGCAGCTCGAGAACCCCTCGGCCCCCAACCACGTGACGGTGTCGGCGAGTCGAGACTGCGACTTCCGCTGCCGGTTCGAGGCCTTCGGCAACGCACGGCCCTGGTTCAAGGCGCTCACGGCACAGGTGGTGGGTGGCTGCCTCCGCCCCGGCGACACGGTCACCTTCACCCTCTCCATCACGCTGCAGACCTTCTGCGAAGACGCATGGGAGCTGCGCTTCCTGGTGGATCCCTGCGCCACGGGCCACTTCGTGGAGGTGACGGACCGGCTCTCGATCCCCATCGTGCCTGGTCCTCCGACCCGCTGGCTGGCGGTGGCTCCCACGCGCTGGCCCGTCGGTGAGCCCTTTCGACTGGGGATCAAGGCCGAGGACGCCCACGGCAACCCCTCCGACCAGGCCGAGGCCGTTCTGCAGCTGCAGTCGGAGCCCCCGCTTCAGGGCCTGCCGGCCACCCTGGACTACCGCAGCGGCACCTTCGCCCACACCCTCGAGGGCCTGGTGGGTCAGCACCCCGGGGTCCACGTCGTCACCGTCACCGACGCCACGGGCCAGCTCCTCGCACGCACCGGTCCCATCCGTCTCGTGACGGGGGACCACCACGTGTGGGGCGACCTGCACGGGCAGAGCGGCGAGACCGTGGGCATCAACACCGCCGCGGCCTACTACCGATTCGCCCGCGATCGCGCCTTCCTCGACGTGGCCAGCCACCAAGGCAACGCCTTCCAGATCACCGGTGCCTTCTGGACGCAGCTCAACGAGCTGTCCGCCGAGCTTCACGAGCCCGGTCGCTTCGTGACGGTCCCCGGCTACGAGTGGAGCGGCAACACCGCCGTGGGCGGCGACCGCAACGTCTACTTCGCCCAGGAGGGCCGCGCGCTGCGTCGCTCGTCCCACGCCCTGCTGCTCGATCGCAGCGACCTGCAGACGGACTGCACCACCGCCGCCGCGCTGTTCGAGGCGCTGGCCCACGAGGACTGCGTCGTCTACGCCCACGTGGGGGGCCGCTGGGCCGACATCGAGCTGGCCCACGACGAGCGCCTGGAGCGCGCGGTGGAGATCCACTCGGCCTGGGGCACCTTCGAGTGGATCGCCCACGACGCCTTCGACCTGGGCCACCGCATGGGCATCGTGGCCAACAGCGACGGGCACAAGGGCCGCCCCGGTGCCTCCTACCCGGGCGCCTCCACCTTCGGCGCCATCGGTGGGCTCACCTGCTTCACGGTGCCCGAGCTCACCCGATCCGCCGTGCTCGACGCCATCCGGCAGCGGCGCACGGTGGCCACCACCGGCACCCGCCTCGATCTGCAGGTGCACGCGGAGCTACCCGACGGCACCCAGCTGCCCATGGGCACCATCCACGGCACCCACGCACGCCGCGCCACCGTGCACGTCGAGGTGAGCGCTGCCAGCCCCGTGGCGTGGGTGGAGATCCGCCTGGGCAAGGACGTGGTGCACCATCATCGACCCTACGACGACCACGAGCTGGGCCACCGCGTGGCCGTACGCTGGCAGGGAGCGCGCTATCGCGGCCGTGGCCGCCAGGTGCACTGGGACGGCACCGCCCAGATCACGGGCGCCACCATCGAGCGCATCCAGCGCATCAACGCCTTCAACCCGGACCACGCCTTCCACCACGAGGGCGGACGGCTGCAGTGGCAGGCCGTCACCACCGGCAACTTCGGCGGATTCGACGTGTGGCTCGGCGCGGTGGCCGCCGACGCCACCCTGACCGTGCACACCGAGCACGCGCAGCTGCAGACCTCCGTAGTCGATCTGCCGGTCCGTGTGAACGCAGGTGGACTGGGCATGGCGCTGTCGGCCGAGCGTCTGCCCGACCACAACCCGCACACCAGGGTGCGCGTCAGCGCTCCCGTGGATCTGCGCGAGGGGACTGACTCTCCGCTGTGGGTGTGCGTGACCCTCGAAGACGGCCACCAGGCGTGGTCCAGTCCCATCTACCTGCACCCTGCGGAGGTCCCGTGAGCGACGAGGAAGCACAGGCAGCCCCCTCCTGGGACATGGACCCCGTGTACGAGGGAGGGGTGCAGGCCGATCCCTTCGTCCAGGCCTACGCCGATGCACAACAGGCCGTGGCAGACCTGCTGAAGCAGGTGCGCGACCTCCCCTCCTTCGACGAGGACGCAGGCGCCTACAGCGCGGCACTACGACAGATCGAGCGAGTCAGCCAGATCGTGGGGGCGCTGATCGGCTTCGCCAACTGCACCCACGCCGCGAAGACCAGCGACGTCGCCGCTCGCGATGCCGCGCAGCGCGCCCGACACCTGGGGAGCCGGCTCGCCGACGCCAGCGTCGCCGTGGACGCCGCCCTGGACGCCGCCAGCGACGAGGTCTTCGAGGCCTTCGTCACGCGGCCCGAGCTGGCCGACTTCGAGCCTGCCCTGCGCTCCGACCGACGCAGCCGGTCCCTGCGCCTGGCGCGATCGGAGCGCGCGCTGTCCACCTCCCTGTTCCCCCACGCCGTCGCCGGCTGGACCCAGCTGTACCAGCGCACCGCGGGAGCGCTGAAGGTGCACGTGGCACTGCCGGGCGACGACGCCCCTCGCCCGCGCTCGCCCTCGGAGCTCCGTGGTGCGGCGTCTCACCGGGACCCAGCCGTCCGCGAGCGCGTGTTCCACGCCGTCGCCGAGGCCTGGCGGGGCGAGCGCGACACCTGCGCCATGGCGCTGGACCACATCACGGGCGCCCGCGACGCGCTGAACCGCCACCGAGGCGTGGACGAGCTGGCCGACACCTGCGCCTACAACCGGGTGCGCCCCGAGACCCTGGACGCCCTCTGGAGCGCGGTCCCCGAGCTCGACGAGCTGCTGCGCGCCTACCTGGAGCGCAAGGCGGAGCTGCTGGGCAAGCCCGTGCTCGACTGGTGGGACCTGTCCGCCCCGCTGCCCCAGGACGACAGCGAGGACGAGTGGCTCGACGGCACCTTCACCAGCGGGATCCAGCTGGTGGAGGACAGCTTCCGCACCTTCGATCCCGAGATGGCGCGTTTCGCTCGACACGCCGTCGCCGAGGGCTGGGTCGACGCAGCCCCGCGCCCCAGCAAACGCGCAGGCGGCTTCTGTGCCCGCATGCCCAGCGTGTCGCAGAGCCGCATCCTCATGACGTGGTCCCCCACGCTGAACACTCACTTCACCTTGGCCCACGAGCTGGGCCATGCGTGGCACAACCACACCCTGTTCGAAGGCCCCAGCCCCCGTCGCCGGGTGCGCAGCGCCACGGCCGAGACCGCCAGCACCTTCGCCGAGGCGTTGCTGCGGGACCACCTGCTCACCCAGGCTCCAGAGGCCCTGCGCCTGCGCATCCTGGAGAACGAGATCCGCTCCGGGGTCAGCTACCTGCTCGGCGTCCGTGTCTCCTACCAGTTCGAGCGCGGCCTGTACGGGATGGTCCGCGAGGGACCCCTCGCTCCCGACGCGCTGGACGAGGCCATGGCGCGCACCCAGCAGCAGGTCTTCGGCTCCAGCATGCGCACCCATGGCCCCCATCGCTGGCAGAGCATCCTGCACTTCTACATGGCCACCCGCAGCTTCTACAACTGGCCCTACACCTTCGGCTACCTGTTCAGCACCGCCGTGCACGCCATGGCCCGCGAGCAGGGTGCGTCCTTCGTGCCCCGCTACCGCGAGCTGCTCGCCCAGACCGGCTACGCCTGGGCCGAAGACGCAGCCGAGCACTGCCTGGGGGTCGACCTGTCCCAGCCCGCCTTCTGGCGTGCCGCCATGCAGCCGCTCGAGGGCCACATCCGCACCTTCCTCGACGCCACCGCACAAGCCCACCCATGACGACGGAAGATCCCCACTGGATCCCAGCCAACGACGGTGTGCGACTGGACGCGACGGTGTGCCTGCCGGACGGCCCGCCGCCGAGCGATGGCTGGCCCGTGGTGGTGCTGGTGCACGGACACGGCGAGAACGGCAGCAAGGCCACCACCCTGCCCCGCGGACGCGGGCTGGCCTCACGTGGCTACGCCAGCGTCTGCTACAGCGTGCGTGGCCAGGGAGGCAGCGAGGGGCTGTCCTTCCACCTCGGGGCCCAGGAGCTGTTCGATCTGCAGACCGTGGTGCAGTGGACCCGCGACACCCTGCCCGTGGACGGAAGCCGCGTGGCCGTCGCGGGCAGCTCCCAGGGGGGCTGGCACAGCTGGATGGCGGCCGCCCACTGTCCCGGCGTGCGCACCGTCGTGCCCGAGAACATCTTCGTGGACTTCGCCGACTTCGCCGTGCCAGACGGAGCCCTGTCGACCTGGTTCTTCACCCGCACGATGCGCCGGCGGGTGATGACGGCCGGGCTGCAGGATCTGGCCCGCCAGTGGGCCATCGAAGGCGACTGGGAGCGGCTGCGCGCCTGGCTGCAGCCGCTGTCGCCTCGGATCTTCGCCCACCGGATCCGCTGCCCCGTGCTGTGCGTGCACGGCTGGCACGACGTGGGCATGCCCGCCAACGACCTGCTGCGCATGTTCGCGCTGCTGCCGCAGCCCAAGCGGCTGCTGCTCGGCGGCGGCGGCCACGACGGCCAAGACGCCAAGAGCGCCGTGGCCCTACGCACCGAGATGGTGGACCGGTGGCTGGCGCGGTGGCTGCTGGGCAGCAACGAGGGCGACGACGACTCCGTCGTCACCTACGTGGAGCGCCCGGGTTGGGTCCACCACCACACGCCGGCGCTGCAGCCCGACGGCGCTCACACCCTCTACCTGCGCGTCGACAACACGCTGTCGGATCAGGCGCCCACGGCCCCGGCTGCAAACCACAACGTCAACCACGTGCCCACCGACCCCGCCTACACCCTGGCCACGGCGCTGCATCGCGATCTGGCAGGCACACGAGACGCCTGGCCACGAGAGGAGGCGCGGTTCGAGGGAGCCCCCCTGACCTCGGACCTCACCCTGCTTGGCGCCGTGCAGTTCCAGCTGCACGTGCTCTCCAACCGGCCCTTCTTCCAGATCCACGCCGAGCTGCACGACGTGGCCCCCGACGGATCTGCGACCCTGATCACCCGAGGGCATCAGGGCACCCGCACAGCCGTCCCCGCTGCCCACCAGGTGGTGGACATCGAGGCCCGTGCCATCGCCTACCGCGTCTCCGCAGGCCACCACCTGAGGGTGGTCGTGGCCGACCAACACCCCGACTACGTGGTGCCGGTGTACCGACCCTGGCGTGCGAGGCTGTACTGCGAGGGAGCGCGCCCGTCGTGCGTGCGCCTGCCTACTTCTTCTTCGACGAGCCCTGGCGCGCCTTGAAGCGGGGGTTGGTCTTGTTGATGACGTAGACCCGGCCCCGCCGCTTGACGACCTGGCAGTCCTTGTGGCGCTTCTTGAGGGAGCGCAGAGAGTGAGCGACCTTCATGGGGATCCTCTGAAACCGTACGAGATGCAGCACCTAGCCCTGCCATCCGGCCTCGTCAAACCCGCACGGTTCATCAGGCTCGCGCAAGCCCTGGGGTATGCTTCCATGCGGGTCGAGGGACGGCATGATGTTGGCGACGGTGGCGCTCTGGGCAACGGGATGCAGTGGTGAGATCACCACCCAGGACTGGCGAAATCCACCGCTGGCCACCCCGCCGGCCTTCGTGCCCACCGACACGGGCGACGAGCCCGATCCAGGCTTCCGATGCACCCAGGTGATCGGCTACTCCCAGGTCGGCCAGACCCGCGGGGGCTGGTACACCACCGACGACGCCTTCGAGTCCGAGGTGGAGGACGACCGCTGGCAGCTGCTGTGGAGCAGTGGAGGCGGGGTCGATCTCTGGCAAGATCCCGACTACACCGGCTGGTCGCTGCAGGTGCTGTCTCGCTGCGCCGACGCCGCCGACAGCCCCGATCGCGTGCTGCTCTCCGTCAGCGGCCCCTACGGCGACGACGAGGTGGCTTGGGCCGACGCCATCGACGCCACCATCGCCACCATCGAGGACAAGCTGCCCACCGTGGAGCAGATCGTGCTTCAGCCCGTGGTGGGTGGACCCGCCCACGCCGGCTGCGACTCGGGCGCTGGCTTGATCCGCGCTTCCTGGCAGCACGCCCACATCGACGCCGCCATCGACGCGGTGGTCGGCGACAGCGTCGTGGCGGGCATGTCGCCCGAGGTGCGCAGCTGCGAGGACTACCGCGACAGCCTGGGCCACCTCACGGAGGAGGCTGCCCAAGCCATCGGCGCAGAGATCGGAACCTTCTACGCACAGCTCGATCTCATCGAATAGCGGCGTCGCCGCGCCACAGGGTGCTGCCCCCCCGTCCGTCCTCCACCACCACGTACAGGCGCGCGGCCCCCGGCTCCTCCGGAGCCACCCACGACAGCGCCACGCGCCCCTCGCTGGACACGTCGTAGCTCGGCATGGAGAACCCTCCGGCGGTGGTGTAGCCGAAGGCGATCTGGGCTCCTGGGGCCAGGAACGACAACGGGATCACCTGTCCCGTGGCCCCCTCCACCAGCAAGGGCGGAGACTCCTCGATGGGCGGGTTGAGCGCCGGCTCCTCACCCTCCATGTGCAGCGGCGCAGCCCGCGACGCAGCGCTCACGCCGGAGACGGGCAGCTCCGTGAGCCAGTCCAGCGGATCCTCCAGCTGCGCATCGTCGACGCCTTGAAGATCGCCGCACAGGCCGGGCGCGCACGCGAGCATCCAGACGGGCAGCGGCGCCACGGCGACGCCCTGCACGACCACCTGCTCGTCCACGGGCACCTGGTGGTGCCGCACGCAGCCGGGCTCGACGCCGGGTGGCAGCGCGCCCCGCAGATCCGGTGCGAGCCCCGCACTGCCCGTGATGGGCAGACAGGACCACAGCAGCACCTCCGAGCCCT
>JAHQVJ010000070.1 GCA_019634415.1 Myxococcales bacterium | reverse complement strand
TGGTGAAGGCCATCGAGAACGCTCCGGAGGGTCCCCGCCTGGCCACCCCCAGCGGCACGCAGCCGCAGAACAAGCTCGGTCCGCTGGTGGACACCCACTTCGCCGCGCAGATGCTCGGACAGGTCCACGACACCCTGCCTGTCGGAGCGCTGAAGACACGGGCGGGCAAGGCCTATGACCTGGTGCTCGCCAAGGTCCAGCAGTCCCAGGGATCGGACGGCAGCTTCGATCGGGGAGGGTGGGCGTCGCAGCTGTCGTCCGGGGTCGCCACCGAGGCGCTGGAGGTGGCCAAGGCCAAGCAGCGAGACGTGGACGACCGCGTGCTCGAGCGCGCCCAGCAGCGAAACGAGCAGGTGGCCAACCTGGGCTCGGAGGACTTCGACACCACGTCCTCGGCGGGCGTGGCGCTGTACTCGGCGGCCACCACGGTTCGAAGCGCGAAGAAGGCCAAGGACCGGCTGCAGGCCAGCGGTGGGTCCACCGCGAGCGCCGAGGCCATCGGCACGAAGGGCGCTCAGGCTGCCGGGCAGTCCGGCGTGCTGGCGGGGTTCGGCTCCACGGGTGGTGAGGAGAACCTGTCCTACAACATGATCGCCGACACCCTGGCCGAGGAGGGAGGAGCGGCCTGGGTTCAGTGGAACGACAACATCAGCAAGACCCTGATGTCGAGCCAGAACGCGGACGGGTCGTGGGTGGGGCACCACTGCATCACGTCTCCGGTGTTCGTCACGGCGGGGGCGGTGATGACGCTCTCGGCGGGACCCTGGGCGACCCACCAGAAGACCCTCGCGGGGGCGGACAAGCCGACGCCGGCGTCGTTCGCGAAGTAGGGCTCAACCTGCGGCAAGCTGGCGACACGCCTGTGCCGTGGCCTCGTCGCTGGGCAGCCAGGTCTCGATGCGAAGCTCGTCGAGGGAGACGGCCTGGGGCGCCTGGAAGGCGGTGACCATGGTGACGAAGCGCAGGTCCTGGCCTGCGGCGCGCAGGTGCACCACGAGGGCGGGGTCCGACGGCACCGTCAGATCCGCCCGGCGCCAGTCGTCGGCCACCGTGGGCATGGACAGCAGCTCGTCGAGTAGCTCCCGCAGGGGGGCGTCGTTGGGATCGGCCAGCGCCTCGCGCTGTAGGCGCCACAGCAGGTGGCGGCCCACCTCGTCGAAGTTCACCAGGGCCGGCCTCGCCCCTTGCGGATCGAAGGTGAGGCGGGCGAGGTTCATCGGGCTCGCGAGGTGCTGTGGATCAGGCAGCAGCTGGGTGAACAGGGTGAGGGCGCCGGCGTTGAGGTCCACCAGGTCGTAGGTGCGGTTCACCACCACCAGCGGAAACGGCTCGTGGTGGTCCTTGAGGAGCTTCAGCGCGCGGCGGACGCTGTCGGGCAGTGGCTGGCCAGGCTGGGGCTCGGGGTAGGCGGGCGGATGCCCAGCGGCCTGCAGCATGGCGTTGACGTGGCGCAGGGGCACGTCCAGCGCGGCTGCGAGCCTCGAGACCATGGCCGCACTCGGCGACGAGCGGCCGGTCTCGAGGAAGCTGATGTGCCGGCTGGACACATCGGCTGCGAGGGCGAGATCGAGCTGGCTGAGACCTCGCTGGCTGCGCCAGTGCTTCAGCAGTGCCGGGAACAAGCCTGTGCGGTGCTCGGCGTGGGGCATGGCGCCCTCCTGCACGGAGTGTATGCAGCGGTGGGCGTCGCACACCTACCTGCACAGGTCATTGCGCGGCGGGGCGGCACGCGAGACGGATCAGGGCGGAGGACGACCATGACGCTGACCCTCGACGCCGCCACCGACCGGTTCCGCAGCGCACCCGACGACCACATCGACGTGGGCAACGGCCGAGTGGCGTATCGCCGCTTCGGGACGGGGCCCGACGTGTTGTTCGTGCACGGATGGCCGGTCACCGGTGCCACCTTCCGCGCGCTGCTTCCGCACCTCGCTCCCCACGTCACCTGCCACGTGATCGATCTGGTGGGAGCGGGGGACAGCCGCTTCGATCGCGATGTCACCATCGACCTGGGCCAGCACGTGAGCGCGGTGCGTGCCGTGGTAGATGCGCTGCAGCTGCGCGACTACGCTGCGGTGGGTCACGACAGCGGCGGCATGATCGCTCGCCATGCCGTGGCGGGGGATCCGCGGCTGCGTGCCATGGCGCTGGTGGACACGGAGCAACCACAGGGGCTGAGCGTCCGGTTTCGGCAGTTCCTCTCCGCCAGGAAGATCCCAGGCTTCGAGCACGTGCTCGCATGGGCCGGGATGCAGCGACGGCTTCGCCGAAACCGACTGTTGTTCGGGGACTGCTTCACCGATCGCGCCCTGCTGGACGGTGCCTTCGAGGAGTTCTTCCTCGCGCCCCTGTGGCACGACAGGCTTCGTCGCTGGGCGGCGGGCACGCTGCTGCGGAGCTTCGACACCCGCCTGGTGCACGAGCTGACGGACGTGCACGCGAGGATCACCGTGCCAGTGCAGCTCGTGTGGGGTGCCGACGATCCGTTCTTCCCCGTGGTCTGGGCCCGCGAGATGGTGCAGACCTTCCCCGATGCGAGCCTGCACGAGGTGCCCGGCGCCAAGCTGTTCGTGCACGAGGAGCGACCGCTGGAGGTGGCGCAGGCCATGCTCCCCGCGCTGCTGGGAACGAGGGGCGCTACGGCAGCGAGCCGAACTGGGTGACGTCCACGATCCGGGTACCGTCGGCGAGGTGATCCACGAAGAAGGTGCTGCGCCAGATCTCGAAGGGGGTGGCCGCCGCACCCCTGGAGTGGCGCACGGACCAGGACCAGAAGCCCTTCGACGGGAAGCTCAGATCGTCGATCTCCACCTGGCTTCCGAGCTCGGTCTGTGCCCAGTCGAGCAAGCCGGGCAGCTCGTCGGGCGCTGGAAGGAGCCACTGCGAGGTGGGCCCGGGGAAGCTCCGAGAGACCGCCACGCTCCAGCGGCTCTGCTCAGGATCCTGGGAGAAGGCCGACAGCGTCGCCACGGACCAGTCCGACGCTGCCGTGAGGGACACGGAGGTGGTCCCATCACCGTTCTGCTTCAGCTGCAGGTCGGGGCGCTCGCTGCCGAAGTCGTCTCCCATTGTGATCGGCGTGCTCGGATCGTCGAAGACGAGGGTGTCACGCTCGGTGAGGAGGAGCTTCAGATCGGTGCGGAGTCCGGAGGCGAGGTACCTGGAGCCGGTGGGCACGATCGCAGGTGGCACCAACGGGATGCCGGGATCGTCGGGGTGCTGGGGCAGCCACAGCTGGCTCCAAGGCGTGACGAGCGACGCGCTCACCGAGTCCAGCGTGGAGACGACGTCGAGGTAGACGGGTGCTGCGGCGTTGCCGCCGTCGAAGTCGAGGGTGACGGGGTACCCCTGGGCGGGAACGTCGATGGGGCCCTGCAGCGCGACGCGATCGGTCCGTCCCTTCGCGTCGTAGCGCTGGGCGAAGAGCTGGGTGGGCCCTCCCACCAGCGTCTGCAGCTGGATGCTGGAGACAGGGTTGCAGGACGCGAACCACACGGCCCCTCCGAAGCCGACCACGCCGCAGGTGCCGTTGCCCGGAGGCTGGCCGTCGTAGAGGCTGTCGTCCACGGTCAGCGTGGAGGCCACGCGCTTGGTCCCCACCGGACCCGGGCAGCCACGCAGCTGCACCTGGGAGCCGTCGACCGTGCTGCCGAGGAACAGTCGCACCTCGGCGCCGCCGTCCGTGCTGCACACCGAGGCCACGGCGAACCGCCCGGTGGGGCCAGCTGGGATCTCGAGGGGTGCATGGCCGTCGGCCAGGGGTGTGTGGACCGTCCAGGTGTTCTCGTCGAACGTGGCCAGGAAGCTCGGGGCCAGCCACGGTGTGGACGTGCCCAGGGCCATCGGCCCGTCCAAGGCTGGGATCAGGGTCACGCTGCCGCTGGCGGTGCCGGTGTCGGCCGTGGAGGGGCCCGTGTCGGTCACGGGGCTGGTGTCGCCGGTGTCGGCCGTGGGCGGCGCGAGATCGGTGACTCGATTGTTGGGGTCCAGATCGCCGTTGGTGCAGTGCGTGCAGAACATGGCGACGAGGGCCGCCCGGGTGCGCTTGCTCATCAGGGCCTCCGTCAGTCCACGATGAAGGTGGTGGTCTCGTCCTCGGGCGTCTTCGGGTCGTCTTCGATGGTGACCCGGATCCGGGTCCCGCCGTCTCCGTCGGACTCCACGGTGAACACGCCCTCACGGTGTTCTTCGTATGCTCGGTCGAAGGCAGAGAAGTTCATGCTCCCCAGCGCCTCGCCCTCCGGCGCCTCCGCGATTGGCCGACCTTCCCCCTGGTCTCCGTAGACGAAGGCCTCCTCGGACTCGAAGGTGAGGGTGCCCATGTCCACGACGATCTGGCCGCCGTCCAGCCGCCCTCGGGCGCTCACGGTGAGCAGGTCCTCGCCGTAGTCGCCCAGGCTGCCCATCACGTTCAGGGCTCCTGGCGTGCTCGGATCCTCGCTGACGAACAGATCGATGCGCGTCTCGCGCGAGCCGTCCATGTCGCGATCCACGTGGATGGAGCCGGTCCGGGCGCCCGGTCCGGGGGAGAGCTCCACGCCTTCGGCGTCTCCGCCCGCGAGCTCGATGGCCAGACGCTGTCCGGCTTCCCGATACGCCGGCCCCGGCTCCACGAAGTACTCGGAGAGAAACGCCGCGATCTCGCCGTCGAGGCCTTGGGGGGGGAGGGGAAAACCATTCGGAGACGTGTCTCCGCTGCAGGCAGCGAGGGCAGTCCAGGTGGCGGTGTGCACGAGCACGACCAGGGTTCGCATGTCGACTCCGTTCGATGCCCAGGCATGCAATCGGGAGTCGGTCTCCGTTCAGCGCACGATGCGGTCGACGACCCTCAGACGATTCCGGGTCGGCCGAGGCGCCAGCGGATCCGCGCCACAGTGAGGGGCACCAGCTTGCCCTGGTGACGCGCGCCCTTCTTGAGGGCCCGCACCGCCTCGTTCAGCGTCGCGCCGGAGCCGGTGTAGTCGTCGAGGAGCAGCAGCCGGCCGCTGGGAACGCCCGAAGCCACCGTCATGCGGCCCTTCACGTTGGCGCGGCGCTGGTCGTTGTTGCGCAGGCGACCTTGGCGCTCCTCGGGAGGCTCGGCCCAGTAGAGCACGTCCGCCATCGGCACCCCCAGCGCGGTGGCCAAGGCCTGGGCTGCTTGGGTGCGGTTGTGCCATCCAGCCGACGGGAGCGGCACCACCGCCGCCACGTCTCCCAGGCCGCGCGCGGTGGCGGCCAGGCGCTCGAGCAGGGCCGCCGGGAGGGGCTCGCTGCTCGCTCGGCCACGCATGAAGCTCAAGAACCCCTCGGATCGCGAGTTGCTGTCGAACAGCGCGCGGCCCTCCTCGAGGCCCGATCGGTTCCCGCGCACCACCACGGGGCGGTCCGCCAGCCAGGCCGCTGCCTTGCCGGTGGCTGGGCTGCGCTCGAGGCGCTCGCCACCGCACGGTCCGCAGCGGCCGCAGGGCTGTGCGTCGGTGTCGCCCAGCGCGGCGCGCAGCGTCTGCATCAGGCAGCCCGTCTGGCCCTCTGCGTAGGCGACCATGGCGTCGAGCCCGCGGGTGCGCACATCGGTCTGGTTGGCGTAGCGCCGCAGATCGGGGGGGCTGTCTCGATCGGTGCGGCGGTACCGCTGGCTGCGGCCGTCGGCTTCCTTGACCAGGTGGCCCTGCTCCACCAGCTCCGCCACCACCACCGTGACGCGCGTGGGATGCAGCCCCGAGGCACGCTTGATGTCGTTGAGGCGCAGCGGCTGTGCTTCCGTCACCGACAGCAAGGTGTCGAAGTCGCCGGGCGTGGGCTGCGCGCTGTGGATGAAGTACTCTTGGATGCGCTTGTCGTCTGCGTCGTAGAGCAGGATGCCACGGGCGGGGGCGCCGTCTCGCCCGGCGCGGCCCACCTCCTGGTAGTAGGCGGTGATGGAGCCCGGCACGTCGGCGTGCACCACGTAGCGCAGGTCGGACTTGTCGATGCCCATGCCCAGGGCGTTGGTGGCGGCGATGGCCGTGAAGTCGCCGGCGAGGAAGGCGGTCTGCAGCTGCCGCTTGCGATCGGGGTCGAGACCGGCGTGGTAGGCGGCCACCTCGTGGCCCTGCATGGCCAGGTACTCGGCCACGATCTCGGTGTTGTCGCGGGTGGCGCAGTAGATCAGCCCACACGGGGGCAGCTGCCCCACGATGGCGTCCAGCAGCTCCAGCTTCTCGCCGGCGCTGCCCACGGGCTGCAGATCGAGGGCGATGTTGGACCGCTCCATCGACCGGCGCTGCACCGAGACGGGGGTGAGCTGCTGCACGATGTCGGCTTCGGTCTTGGCGTCGGCGGTGGCGGTGAGTGCGAGCACGCGCACGTCGCTTCCCTCCCGCAGTCCGCGCACCATGCGGGCGATCTCGCGGTAGGCGGGTCGGAAGTCGTGGCCCCAGGTGGAGATGCAGTGGGCCTCGTCGATCACCACGAGCGACGGCTTCAGACCCTTCAGGAACGCGGCGCGCTCCACGTTGTCGAGCTGCTCGGGGGCCACGAACAGGATGCGTACCTCGCCGCGTGCAGCGCGTGCGCGTGCCTCGTCGTTCTCCTCGGGCGTCTGGTCGCTGTTGAGGCTGGCGGCCGGGATCGAGAACCGATCCACCAGGTGGGTGATCTGGTCGCGCATCAGCGCCAGCAGCGGCGAGATCACCAGGGTGGGGCCCTCCAAGAGCACGGCGGGTAGCTGATACAGCAGCGACTTGCCGTGGCCGGTGGGCTGGATCACCAGCAGATCCTGACCAGCGAGGAGTGCCTCGATGGCCTCGCGCTGCCCGGGGCGGAATTGGTCGAAGCCGAACCGCTGGAAGAGCGTGGCGTCGAGCTCGGAGGATGGAGTGGAGGTCATGCCCGAGCCCTAACTGGGGTTGCAGGCAGGTCTTGACCGCGTCGGATCCGGAGGGTGGGTGCCGAGTCTCCCCACCGAGACGAAGACGAGACCAAGAGTCGGCGTTCGTGCTGTATCTTCGTGGCCCTTTCCCCCCGAGGCAACCCCATGATCTCTCTGCTGCTCGCGCTGTCGGCCCCCGCCCTCTCCCAGCCCGTGATCCACGTGGGAGGTGGGGCAGGCTTCTTCTCTCCGCTCCGTCGTCCTTTGCAGCTCAGCCCCACCCTCGATGGGCAGGCCGACGTGACGAACCTGATCGACACGGTGCCCGGACTGGGGGCGAGCGCGGGGGTTCAGCTGGGAGCCTGGCTGCCTCGGCAGTGCCCGGGATGTGGGGTGCAGGGCGTGTGGCGCCTGGGGGTCGGGCCCACCTACTCCACCGAGTACGTCGACGTCAGTCTGTTCGCGCGCCTCGTGGGCTTCGGCAGCGCCGTGGACGTGCGACCGGCGCTGCAGGCCACCGGTCGCATCGACGTGGCCGAGGGCGTGGAGGTGCGCCCGTACCTGGGCCTGGAGGGGGTCCGCTTCGTGGACCTGCACGTGGGCACGCGGGTGGCGTTCGAGGTGGGGGATGGTCCCTCCACCCAGGCACGCCAGTGTCGCGATGGCGACGTGCGCACCCTCGACGCGCCCACGCAGGATGTGCAGCTCCACTGGATCGGGCCCCTCGACGGAGCGAACATCACCTTCGACTACGGCGGCGCCTACTCGGGTGAGCTGGCCAATCCCATGGGGCAGATGAAGACCCTGCTGAGCGACACCCTCGCCATCACGGGAGCCGCTCAGTCCTCGATGGCGCTGAAGCGAGGGGAAGCCGGGGTGGTGGACTATGCGTCGCGGATGCAGGATCTGGGCGGCAAGTACGGTCTGGACTGGACCGTTCCCCTCACACCTGCGGACGTCCCGGGGGCGCTGGCCACGAACTACCTGGAGATCGGACGAAGGGCGATCGACGCCCTGCTGCCCAAGCTCGCGGAGCACCGATCGCGCTTGCTGTTGGCGGCCGACATCGAGTACTCGATGTTTCGTGCCGACGTTCGCTGCGTGCCCACGGAGGTGTGCACGGATGGTTGGTGGCAGCGAGGGCGGTGGACGGTGCAAGGCACTCCGGCGGTCACCGAGCGTCGCCACGAGGTGAGGCTGCTCGCCCCCGACAGCCGGACGGCCCACGGCAACGTGCGCGCCATGTGGTTCAAGATCGGCAACTGGTACCGCCAGCGGCGCCCGCAGAACGGAGCTCTCTTCGAGGACACCGACAACCTCTGCACCCGGGGCAACGGGGTGGACGAGGAGCTGGCCGTGGCGGACTCCCCCAGCCGGTCCGACTGCGAGCGGTGGCTGTCGGAGCGCGCCATGCTCGACCGGGAGCGTCGGGCGCTGGTGGGGTCGTCGATGGATCTGCACGCCGAGCAGCTCGACTTCGCCGAGGAGCAGACGAGCCAGGACTGCGAGGAGGCAGAGCAGACCGTGCGCTTCGAGCAGTCCTCCCTGGAGAGGTGGAAGGAGATCGCCTCGATCGCAGGCGATGCGCAGACCCAGCAGGTCGCGGCGGACGCCGAGGAGCGGGTGCACGAGGCGCAGCAACGCGCGAGGGCAGCCTGCGCCTGGTCCGACCGGGTGGCGAGCGCGGGCACCAGGCTCGACACGGCGCTGGCGGATCGACCGGCTCGGCTGGCCGAGATCGAGACGGAGAGGGCAGCTCTCGATGCGAAGATCGCCGAGTGTGAGCTGCTCTCCACATCTGATTAAGCTCGTCGTCGTGGATGAGCAGATCCCCGGGAGAGACCAGGTGTTGGCGGCTTCGGAGCCCGAAGCCCTCTTCGGCCAGGTGCTCACCGACGCGGTGGCCTTGCGTCGGGCCTACGCCAGGCTGGCGAAGGCCCATCGCGATGATCCCGAGGTGTCGCGCCATGTGCGCGCGCTGTACGAGCTCGCCCGGGCCATGGCGGACGGTGTGGCGGTGGCGGATGGCCAGGCCGCTGCTCCCGAGGCGCCCAGCCACCCCGTGCAGCGCCTGCTGGAGGCACACCAGCGGCGCGACGCAGGGGCCATCTTCGAGGTGCTGCGGGATCACGCCGACGTCGTGGTGGCCGACGCTGTAGAGCTGGTGGCTCCGAGCCTGCAGGTCCTGGTGTTCGGGGTGGGCGAGCAGATGTCGGTGCTCGCGCTGGATGCGCTCCAGGCCATCGTGGGGCGGCCGGATCTTGGGCTGGAGCCCGAGCTGGCGGCTCACCTGGAGCGCAGCGTGCTCACGCTGCTGTGCCTGGCCGAGGCCGAGGCCGACGATCGGGTGCCGGATGCACTGGTGGCGGCGTCGAGGGCCGCTTGGTTCCAGTCGCCCCGCGTGATCGCCGAGGTATGGCTGCGGGCTCGACGTGCTCTGGACGAGGCGGGCGTGGACCTGGCGTCGGCCATGCGCCACCTGGAGCGGCACCATCCGGCGGTGATGGGGTTGTTGCTGCGCACCGAGCTGTCGATGATGGAGCACGCCCAGCCCGTCGAGGTCTCCGAGCCCGGTGTGGCGGCACTGCGGGCGACCTATCTACCGTCGATCCATGCACTGCGGCTCCTGCAGAAGCCGCACTGGATACGCAGCACGGTGTTCCGGATCGTGTTGACCGTGGTGTTGTTTGTCTCGTTGCTCTCGGTCATCTCGTTTCAGGCTGCGGCCTTCGGCGCGTTCTTTCTGCAGATGGGGTTCGATGCGCTGGCCGGACGCCTGCTGGAGATGGGGCGCGATGGGGCGCTGAACCTTGGCGATGCCGACGCGGCGCCGTCCATCGAGCCGCTGCTCTCCTTCGCGAGCGAGCACGGCCTGTGGCCTCGAGAGCTGGCGGTGCTGGCGACGCCGCCCGAGCCGATTCCCCTCGACGACGAGGACTACGCCTACTGGGCCAGTCACCCCCTCGTGCGCCTGGCCCAGGATCCGAGCGCCTTGCTGCGCTGCATGAGCCCCGCCCACGTCGCCCGCCTGCCCGAGCCTGCCGATGACTGACCACGACCATCCACCCCTGGGGATCGATCTGGGAACCACCCACTCGCTGGTGGCCGTCTTCGAGTCGGACGGCCCGCGGGTGCTCGAGCACGACGTGGGCTCGTTCCTCGTGCCGAGCGAGGTGGCCATCGACGACGAGGACCACCTGCTCGTGGGCGCCCCTGCGCGCACCGTGCGATTGCGTCGGCCGGACCGCGGGCTGGCGCGGTTCAAGCCCGACATGGGGCAGTCCACGTCGATGCCCTTGGGCGACACGGTGCTCACGCCCACCACGGCGTCTGCCCTGATCCTCAAGGAGCTCAAGGAGGTGGCGGAGGCTCGACTGGGCTTTCCCGTGCACCGCGCGGTGATCTCGGTGCCGGCCTGGTTCCGGGAGCCGCAGCGCAAGGCCACCCTCGACGCGGGGCGGTTCGCGGGGTTCGAGGTGCAGCGGCTGATCAACGAGCCGACGGCGGCGGCGCTTGCCCACGGGCTGCACGTCGACGGGGATCTGCGCCGGGTGGCGGTGCTGGATCTGGGCGGGGGCACCTTCGACGTCACCGTGCTGGAGTTGTTCGACGGGATCGTGGACGTGCGGTCGAGCGTGGGAGACGTGCACCTGGGCGGCGAGGACGTGACCGACGCCATCGTGGCGTGGCTGAACCAGCGGACCACGGCGCTGTCCATCGATCCGGCCACGTTGGCGCGTCGTCGTCGACGGGCCGAGCGCGCCAAGCGGCTGCTGTCTGGCCAGGCCAGCGTCTCCATCGACCTGCCCGACGAGGACGGCGGCAGCGTGCCGCTGGACCAGCAGACCCTGGAGCAGCTGTGCGCTCCCTTGCTGCAGCGGATGCGGTCGCTGGTGAGCCAGGCGCTGGTCCAGGCCGCGACGACGGCGCGCGACATCGACCAGGTCGTGCTCGTGGGTGGAGCCGTGCGCATGCCCGTGGTGCGACAGTTCGCTCGGCGAATGTTCGAGCAGGAGCCCCTGCCGTTGGGAGAAGTGGATCAGCTGGTGGCGCTCGGAGCTGCCGTGCAAGCAGCCCTGGTGGATGGTCACGAGGCGCTGCGAGAGCGCCTGGTGACGGACGTGCTCACCCACTCCCTGGGGGTGTCGGCGGTGCAGAGCTGGGCCGACCAACACTACCAGGACCGCTTCGTGCCCCTGCTGGGCCGCGGCACCACGCTGCCCGCCTCCAAGGCCGAGCGGTTCAGCACGCTGCATCACCAGCAGAACGAGGTGGTGCTCGAGGTCTTCGAGGGGGAGCGACGTGTGGCGTCCGACAACCACCTGCTCGGCACCCTGAGCGTGCCGGTACCCACCCACGACGACGCCGAGGCGCGCGAGTCGCTGGAGGTCCGGTTCACCCACGACGTGAGCGGCTTGCTCGAGGTGGAGGCGACGGTGCTGTCGACGGACGAGCGCTCGGCGGTGGTGATCGAGCGCGGCGGACAGACCTACGACGAGCAGGCACGGCTGGACGTTCAGGCTCAGCTGGCCCGCCTGAAGGTGCATCCGCGGCAGCTGCTCCCCAACCGCTGGCTGCTGGAGCGCGCCACCACCGTGGTGGAGCACCTGGCGGGCCCTGCGCGAGACGAGCTCGATCAGATGCTCCTGGCCTTCGAGGCTGCGCTGGATGGCGGGGACATGGAGCGCATCGAGCAGTGGCGCGTACCGCTGTCGGCCCGGGTGGGCGAGCTGGAGGCACTGCTGCAGTTGGATCTTCCGTCGTGAGGCGCGAGCTCGATGCGCTGCGGCGGGTGTTCACGCCGCCACCGCGCACGCTCTCGCCCGACGTGATCGCGGCCCTGGAGCTGCCGAAGACGCGCCCGGAGTGGATCTATGGCGACCGGCTGTCGGCCATCTACGACCGCTATCGTGAGATCGTCCAGCACGGAGAGCTGGCGCTCGGCGTGATCATGATGGCCAACCGAACCCTGTGGGAGCCTGGCGACAACGACGCGCCGGCCTCCATCGTCTACACCTTCGATCCCGTGCTGCAGGAGTGGCCGGAGCGCATGGAGCAGATCCGGCATCGCCTGTACGAGTTCCACGGCTCCACGGGCACGCCGGAGCGCGACCCCTGGCGTCGGCTGCTGCTCGATCGACTGAACTCTGGCTACGAGCGCACGATGCACCAGCGCATCGATCCGGAGATCACGGGTGGGTTCGTGGCCTACGAGTCCGCCGTCATGCTGTTCCGGCGGCACCTGCGAGGCGGGGTGGTGAGCGATCGCTTCCTGCCGATGCTGGTGCTGCGTCGCGGGGGGGCACCGCATCCGGCGGTGGTGGTGCCAGCGTCGCTGTGGCCCGGCGGCCTGCGCGCCTGACTACGGAGCGAGCCAGGAGGTGAGCGTGTCGTAGTGCTCGGCGTCGGCCAGATCGTTCGTGGTCAGGTTCAGGACGTCCACCAGGCGGTTGTCCTCGTCGAGGACCACCACGTCTCGGTACTCGATACCCCACAGGGTCCAGACCATGTCCTCGTCGGTGTCTTGAAGCCAGGGCAGGTCACGGCCGTCGGTGATGGTGTCGTTGGCCGACTCTCGGCCCACTTCGTTGAGACCGACGATGGTGACGCCGGATCCGAGCTCGCGCTGCATGTCGTCGAGGTAGCCGAACTGGCTACTGCAGTAGCTTCACGTGGAGTGCCCGAAGTACCAGGCGGTTCGCTGCCCCAGGAACTGGCGGGGCGAGACCTCGGTTCCCGTGGTGGGGGAGGTCGCGTTGGTGTCGACCAGGGCGAAGTCGGGTAGCTCCTCGCCGAAGCGGGGATGGGCATCGCCCGCTTCGGGTTCACATCCAGCCCATAGGGACAGGCCGGCCAAGACGGCTCTCATGGGTCACTCCGTTGCGGCGTCATCCTATCCGACGGATCCCGAGATACGCGGGATCGATGAGCGTCGAGCTGTACCAATTCGCCGTCGACTGGGATCTGCCCAGCCCTTCTCCCTTCTGCCTGAAGATGTCGACCTGGCTCCGGCTGGCCGGGATCTCCTACGAGGTGAAGGCGTGGACGCCAGGGATCGCGCCGCACGGCAAGGCGCCCGTCGTGCGGGTGGGCGACGACTGGATCGGCGACAGCAGCTGCATCGTGGAGTCGCTGACTGAGCGCTTCTCGGTCACCCTCGACGAGGGGCTGTCGCCTGCGCAGCGTGCCACGGGACTGCTGGTGCAGCGCACCCTGGAGGAGCACACCTACTTCGCGCTGCTCAACGATCGGTGGCTGGTGGACGAGGTGTGGGCGACGTACCGCGACGTGATCGGGCAGCCAGCCCCACGGGCACTACGTCGGCCCTTCACGGCCTGGCTCCGGCGAGGGGTGCGTGCAGCCGTGCGCGCCCAGGGGCTGGGGCGCCACGAGCTGTCCGAGGTGCGGGCTCGCGCCATCGCCGACGTGGACGCGGTGCTCGCGGTGCTGGGGGACCAGCCGTTCCTGCTGGGTGAGGAGCCGCGCAGCGTGGACGCCACGGTCTACGCCTGGTTCGCGATCTTGTCACACCCCATCGGGCAGGGCGCCTTCGCGGAGCACTGTCGCGCGCAGCCAGCGCTGCTGGCCTACGTGGAGCGGATGCGCGAGCGAGTGTGGTCCGACGCCTGAGATCTGGCACCCAGGTGCAACCGGTGCGCAACCGTTCGGGTGCTATGCAGCGGTCTGCGAGGAGAGTTCATGTTCGTGAGCGTGCTGTTGGTGCTGGCCTGTGGGCAGTCGACTCCAGATCCCGAGGCGCCAGCGGAGGCAGAGCGTCCCAAGGTGGTCATGAAGAAGCTCGACGGGCCTCCACCGGGTCACGTCTCGCCGAGTGCCGGATCGGCGCCGACGGCCGACGATGGTGGACAGAGCTACGAGGCCGGGGTGCAGGCGCTGTGCGATGCCTGGAAGACCTGCCCCAACTGCCGCGACGCCGACGCTGCGACGGCCGCCTTCAACCTGAACCGGAACGTGGAGAAGGTGGTGACGAACCGCGAGGTGATCAACATGTTCTGGCAATGGAGCGAGCAGTCCCGGGCAGACCGGGCCAAGGCGCTGCAGGCAGCCACCGAGCGGGCCGGGCTCGAGTCGTGTGACATCGGCCGGATGTTCAAGGACGTCGCCGGCCAGTGACGTCGGGAGGCGCGTGGCGCCTCCCTCTTCCCGACGAACGGGCTTCTCGATCGCCCCTCGTCGACGGTGCCGCGGGTGGTGCGAGGCCCGTCAGAACCTGGCCGACAGCTCCGTGACGGCCCGCGCGTACAGGGTGCTGCGGTTGTAGCGCGTGATCACGTAGAAGTTGCGCAGCCCCACGCGGTACTCGGGCGCCTCGGCGCCGTCGAAGTGGAACAGGCGAGCGCGGGCCTTGCCGTCGATGTCCTCCGAGAGCGTGACGCCGGCCTTCCGCAGCCCATCCACGGTGGAGTTCAGCCGCAGCCCGCTCTTCTTCGCCAGGTCGGCGGCGTCGCCTTCGACGGTGGCCTCGACCAGGATGGGCTCCCCACGCAGCCATCCGTGCATGGCCACGTAGTAGGCGATGCTGCCGATGGCGTCTGCGGGGGTGAACAGGTCGATGGTGCCGTCGTCGTCGAAGTCCACGCCGTACTTCTGGTAGCTGCTGGGCATGAACTGGCCCATGCCCATCGCGCCCGCGTAGGAGCCCTTTCGCTCGGGGATCGACCAGCCCTGATCGGTGGCCAGGCGGAGGAAGTGGCCGAGCTCCTTGCGGAAGAACTTCCCACGGCGCTCGTGGTGGAAGCCCAGGGTGTACAGGGCCGTGGCGATGGAGTCGTCGCCCATCACCTCGCCGAACCGCGTCTCCACACCCAGGAAGGCGAGCACGATGCTGGCGGGCACGCCGTAGGTGCTCTGTGCGCGGGCGAGCAGCTCGGCGTGCGTGTCGCGGAACGCGCGGCCCTTGGCGATCCGCTCCTCGGTGAGGAAGAGGGCCCCGTACTCGTGCCAGGGCTTGGCCTCCCATGGCTTCGCCAGCCGCTCGAGCACGGTGTCGTCCCGCTCTAGCTCGGCGAGATGCTGCTCCACCGTGGCCACGTCGAGTCCGGCGGCGGCAGCCACCTCGGCGACGTGAGCCGGATCGTGGGTCTGCACCGACGGTGCGGCGAGTGCAGCGGCACACAACAACGCGATCATGCCCTCTCCTGACGCCTCGTGGCGCGGTGCTACTCTATCTCTTCGGAGAATCCAGACGGCGCCTGCAGCGGCGCCACGCTAGAAACCTCCATGCGCTGGCTGATCTTCCACCTCAAGGTGGCGTACTCCACCGAGATCGGGGCCTCCACCGCCTACCGGGGGCACGCCGCAGCCACGCGCCACCCCGACGTCGCTGCCGACATCCGGCGCATCGAGCAGGACGAGCTGCGCCATCGCGCCTCCGTGGGTCAGCTGCTCGAGGCCTTCGAGGCGCGGCCGTGGTGGTGGCTCGAGGCCGTGTTCACCGTCGTGGGCACGGTGATCGGCGCCGGGTGCCACGTCTGGGGCGGGTGGGCCTCGGCCTTCGGGGCAGCGCAGTTCGAGCTGGGCGGGGCGGGGGACTACCGGCGTGCCGCGGCCGCTGCCCAGGCAGCTGGTCACGACGACCTCGTCGCGCGGCTCGAGCTGTACAAGGAGCAGGAGGAGGCGCACCGCAGGTACTTCCTGGCCCTGGCCCGCTGGTACTGGCGCGGACGGCGCGGGGCTCCCCCGAGACTCGAGGGGGAGGCTGCGGTGCAGACCGCACGAGCCACACCCGCTCCCGCCGTGCTGGACACCGAGGCCGGCGCCCACTGACGCGACGGCGGGGTACGCTGGGGGCGTTCCTCCATCCAGGGATCCGTTCGTGCGCCGCTCGTCCCCCGTGCTCTTGGCCCTGACACTCTCTTGCTCGCCCGGGTCGATCCCCGAGGAACCCGACGTCTTCGTGGCCGAGCCGACCACGCCCGGGACCACGACCACCGTGGGAACCCCGGAGCCTGCTGCCGAGATCGTCCCCCTCTACGACGCCTCCACCGAGCTGCAGCCGGACTGGATCGAAGACGTGGGGGATGCGATCGTCACCCGGTTCGCCGATCGAGGGCGCGACCGCCACGCGCGAGAGGACGAGTTCCAGTCCTACGATCACTACCTGCCGCAGTACTGGGAGTACCGCACCGCCACCATGCGGTTCGTGGACTACGTGGCCAAGGGCGGCTCCTCCATCGACGTGTCGATGGTGTCGGAGTGGCGGTTGTCCATCGCCGAGTTCCGGGCCTGGTACCTGGGGGTTGGCACGGTCGCGACCTACTCGGGGAACTATGCACCGACCCTCGTGGAGGACGGGCCAGGGACCTTCGATCTCGACCACAACAAGGTGAGCGACGAGGGCACCCAGTACCGCTACTCCTTCACCATGGACACGGCCTACGATCGCGGCGCGCCCGAGCCGCTGGCGATCGGGCAGTTCATGGAGTTCGAGGCCAGTCAGTTCCTCGACGGAGCGCCAGGCGCACGGCAGAACTACTATGGTACCACCAGTCTGTACGCTGTAGGGGTGGGTGGGCTGGTGCCCTGGCGGGCGGTGGGCGACTTCGCAGATCCGAGCTCCGAGCGAGAGAAGAGCTATCCCATCGACGATCTCGGGTGGCTCGGTGGTCGCACCACGCTGCCTTACCAATATTCCGACGAGCCAGACAATCGCTTCATGCAGATGGCGACGAACCTGTCTGCGCTACATGGGCAGGCCTTCGTGCGGGGCCGTCGGGTGCACCACACCGACATGGGGGACGGCTCCCACGACGAGAGCCCCAGCAACCCGGTGTTCACCGAGCTGAGTGGCCTGGTGGGGCCGAGCTTCGTGCACCCCTCCTGCGATGGGTGCCACCACCGAAACGGTCGAGCCGCGGTGGTGGAGCCCGGCGAGTCGCTGGAGCACTGGGTGTTCAAGATCGGTGCGGAGGACGGCAGCGCCGATCCGGAGCGTGGACGCGTGCTGCAGCCGCGGGCCGCGGCAGGGAGCGGCGAGGGCATGGTGGTCATCGATCGTTGGGAGGAGAGCGATGGCCTACGTGCGCCCGTGTTCTGGTTCGAGTCGGGCCGACCGGCTCGGGTGTCGGGACGTCTGGCGCCTCAGCTGGTGGGGATGGGGCTGCTCGAGGCCATCGCAGAGGCCGACGTGCTGGCCGCCGAGGACCCACAGGATGCAGACGGTGACGGGATCTCGGGTCGGGCGCAGCGGGTGACCGATCCGGTGACCGGCGAGGTGCGGCTGGGGCGCTTCGGCTGGAAGGCGGGGGCTACGAGCTTGGAGCACCAGATCGCAGCGGCGTTGAACACCGACATGGGGGTGATGACCTCGGTGTTGCCGGAGCCGGACTGCGGGCCCGATCAAGTGGGCTGCGGCGAGGGCGGGGCCGAGCTGTCGGATGCCGATCTGGAGGATCTGGTGACCTACGTGGCGCTGCTGGGCGTGCCTGCGCGTCGCGATCTGGACGACGCGGAGGCGCTGCAGGGGGAAGCACTGTTCGACACGATCGGATGTGCGGCCTGCCATCGGCCCGAGATCACCACCAGCGCGTTTCATCCCTTCGCGGAGCTGCGCAGCCAGCGGATCCGCCCCTACACCGACCTGTTGCTGCACGACATGGGACCAGGCTTGGCCGACGACCTAGGGGAGGGGGAGGCGAGCGGCAGCGAGTGGCGCACGCCGCCGTTGTGGGGGCTCGGGCTGGGGCCGTGTGTGACGGGCGGGGTGGAGGGGCCGCTGCAGAGCCAGACCTGCACTCCGCAGGCGAGCTACCTGCACGACGGTCGCGCCCGCGATCTGACCGAGGCCATTCGCTGGCACGGTGGGGAGGCCGAGGCCTCGCGCGAGGGCTTCGAGGCGCTGCCTGGGGTCGAGCAGCAGGCCGTGCTGCGGTTCCTGCAGACGCTCTGAGGTCAGGCGGCGGAGTGAAGCCACCGCTGCACGCGGCGGCGCAGGATCGGCAGGGGGAGCGGTCCTGCCTCCAGCACCGCCGTGTGGAAGGCGGCCAGATCGAAGCGCGCACCCCGAGCGCTGCGGGCCTCGTCGCGTAGGGCCAGCACCTCGAGCTGCCCCAGCTTGTAGGCGAGCGCCTGACCCGGCCAGCCGATGTAGCGGTTGACCTCGTTGTCGACGTTGTTCGGGGCGAGCAGGGTGTGGTCGGCGAGGAACGCCACTGCGCGCTCGCGAGACCAGCCGCGGTGGTGGATGCCGGTGTCCACCACCAGCCGCGCGGCACGCCAGGCGTCGAAGCTGTGCATGCCCAGCCGATCCAGCGCTCCCGAGTACAGCTGCAGCTCGTCGGCGAGGCGCTCTGCGTACAGCGCCCAGCCTTCGCAGTAGGCCGTCTCGTAGCGATGGCGACGGAAGGCGGGGATGGACAGCTCTCGAGCGAGGGCCAGCTGCAGGTGGTGGCCGGGCACGGACTCGTGGAACGCCAGCGCCTCGGCGTCCCAGCGGGGGCGGGTGGTGGGGGCGTGGGTGTTCACGCAGTAGGCCCCCACGCCGCTGGCATCGACGGGCTGGTAGTACGCGATGTAGGTGAAGGGCGCGATGTGGGCGGGGATGGGGCGCACCTCGCAGGGGGCCGTCGGCAGGCGCGCGAACACGGAGGGCACGGCCGACTGCGCCCGCTGCAGGGTGGCCGTGGCGGTGGCCCGGATCTCGTCAGCGGTGGCGAAGTGCAGCTCGGGCGAGCTGCGGAGGTGGGCGCCGATCTCGGTCACGCGGCTGAGACCGAACAGCTCCTCGCCGAGCGGGGCGATCTCCTCGGCGATGCGTCGAAGCTCCTGCAGGCCAGTGCGGTGGACGTCGTCCGGGTCGAGGTCGCTGCCGGTGTGCTGCCGGATCCGTGCGGCGTAGCAGGCGGCTCCATCGGGGGCATGGGTGAGTCCGGGGGGAGGGGCGGCCGGGGCGAGCTGGTGGGCGAGGAGGTCGCGGTAGCGCTGCAGCGCTGGGTCGATGCGCTCGGCGAGCAGCTGCTGGGCGTGCGGTGTGGCAGCGAGGGGCCGCTCGTCTCGGGGTCGGGCCAGCTCGCGGTCCACCAGATCCACTACCCGCGCCAGGGACTCGGCGTCGGCCACGCGGCCTGTGCGCAGCCCGATGGTCAGGTTCGACACCTGCTCGTCCACCCAGGCGGGGAGCTGCTCGAGGCGGGCGTGGAAGGCCTCGCGGCCGTCGTCGGTGCCCAGGTCGTGCAGCTTCGGTAGCTCCGCGGTCCGGCTGACGGGGTTGTCCTGAGCACCCACCACCCAGGTCCAGCTTCGGCAGGTGCGTCCCTCTCGCACGAACCCCTCCAGGCCGTGCACCAGCAGCTCGCGGGTCAGCTCGTCCGTGGGCTCGGACAGGTCGAGCTGCTCGGCCCGGGCGATCCGATCCTCGGCCTCGTCGAGGGCCTGCAGGTGGGCGTCGTGGGACAGGTCCGGCAGGCGATGGGCGTGGGTGCGGTCCCCGATGCGGCTGGCCCACACCGGATGGCGCTGCAGCTGTGCGCTCCAGGCCTCGTCGAGCAGGGCTCGTAGGGCCGGATCGTCGACGCCGAGGCTGGATTGTCGGGGCTCGGCCACGAGGGCTCCTCGTCGCGGGATGGGTTCCGCAGTAGGATGCCCTATGGCAGGGTTTCCTCCCCCCGAAGAGTGGACCGCACACGTCGGTGGCGAGCACCCCGCGGGCGTTGCTCCCCCTGGCACCGTGCTCCGCGAGGAGCCTCCTCGAACATCCGACGAGGCGCTTCAGGACGTGGAGTACGACGTGGATCCCGAGGGGTTCGAGGTCGTGTTCACGGGCAAGCCGCCGCCGCTGGGTGCGCTGGGGCTGGGCTCGGCGCTGCTGGTCGTCTTCGTCGCCGTCGCCGTGTTCGGCCCGCCGCTCGATCGCCACCTCGGGCTGCACCTGCTCGCCGCGCTGCTGTGGACGGGTGCCTTCGGGACGCTCCCCGGGCTGACGCTGGCGCTGGCGGCCCATCGCCTGGCGCTCACGCTACGGCCCGTCACCCGGGTGGAGGTCACCCAGCACCAGCTCCGGATCACGCCTGCACACGGGCCCCGGGTGGACCTGGCCGTGGAGCGCCTGCGCACCATGAACCGTGCAGCGGGGATCCTGTTCCTGAGGACCGAGGATCGGCTGGTGGAGATCCCGGTGGGGGCTGATCCCGCAGATGCGGTGGACGCAGTGGTCGCCCACCTCGGGGAGCTGCACGAGCGCAACCAGGGGCGGGCGCCCGATGCGGAGGAGGTGGCTCGCTCCCAGGAGGCGCTGGCTGCCCTGCAGGAGCAGCTGACGGCAAGCAGCCGACGCCCCTCTGGAATCGATACGTCAACGCCATGTGGCACTGGATGACGACGATGGCTGTGGCGAACCCGCTCGCGGATCTCGAGCAGCTCGACTGGCGCGTGGTGAACGACGGCGTGATGGGGGGCGTGTCCACCGGGCAGGTCACCGTCGAGGACGGTGCCGTGACCTTCGCGGGCGAGCTGTCCCTCGACAACAACGGCGGATTCGCCTCCATCCGCACAGCGCCCCGCAGCCTGCAGCTGGGACAGGCCACGGCGCTGCAGGTGACGGTGCTCGGGGACGGGCGCACCTGGGACCTGACGCTGCGGCGAGGGGACGTCCCGATCCGAGCAGGATCGTACCGCGTGGCGGTGACCACCGACACCGAGCCCGTCACCGTGGAGGTTCCGCTGGCGGCGTTCCGCCCGACCTCCTTCGGTCGGCCCGTGGCGGGGGCGCCCGCCCTCGATGCCGCCGCCGAGCGGGTCGACAGCATCGGCTTCCTGCTGGCCGACAAGCAGCCGGGGCCCTTTCGGCTGGCTGTGCTGGCCGTCGTGCCCGTGGGCGAGGCGGAGGCGCGCGGGCCGGGCCACGATCAGGTCCGGGCGGCCTTGGCGGAGGCGCTGTCGGTGGGCGTGCCGGCCTTCAACCGCGGCGACGCCGGTGGGTGCCGAGATGCCTACGAAGCTGCGCTGAAAGGGATCGTGGACCAGGTGGCGCTGACGGCAGGGGAGCGCGAGATCGTGCGGGGCGCCCTGGCGCGAGGGCGCACCCAGGCTGCTCGTGAAGCGGCCTGGACCTATCGGTACGCCATCGACACCGTGCTCGCTGGTGCCGAACGCCGGTGATCAGACTCGTGCCAGCTTCGCTGCCACTGTACTGATTGGCCGCGAACTGGGTTCGCAGCGAATCAAGGAACGACCTACTCCCTGTGGCAACGCTATGGTCCACGCGGGCGGGACGGCCCTGGGAGACGCATGGCGGCGGAGCGGTTCGACCATCTGCTGATCGGAACGGGGCAGGCCACGGGCACCCTCGTGGCCGGCCTGCCCACCGATCAGCGCATCGCCATCGTGGAGCGCGACCGGGTGGGTGGCACCTGTGTGAACACGGGCTGCACCCCCACCAAGACGCTCGTGGCCAGCGCTCGGGTGGCCCACGTCTGCCGGCGTGCTGCGGAGTACGGCGTGGACACGGGGCCCGTGACGGTGGACTTCGGGCGGGCCATGGCGCGCATGAACGACCTGCGGCGCGGGGCCCACCAAGGGCTGCAGCGGTGGCTGCAGTCGCGCGACAACGTGACCCTGATCGCTGGACACGCGCGCTTCCGCTCCGACACCGAGGTGGAGGTGGACGGACGGCTGCTGCAGGCCGATCACGTCTACATCCACACCGGCACGCGGCCGCGGGTGCCTCCGATCCCCGGCCTCGATCAGGTGCCCTGGCTCGACAACGTGCGGCTGCTGGACCTGGATCGGCTTCCGGAGCACCTGGTGATCATCGGGGGCAGCTACATCGGGCTGGAGTTCGGCCAGGTGTTTCGCCGCTTCGGCTCCGAGGTCACCGTGCTCGAAGGCGGCTCGCGGCTGCTCGGGCGCGAGGATCCCGAGTTCTGTGCCGAGATCGGCGCCATCCTGCAGGCCGAGGGGATCGGGGTGCACACCGATGCGCGAGTGCAGCGGGTGCAGTCCACCGCAATGGGGGTCGTGGTGCACACCGACGACGGGCAGATCGCGGGCTCGCACCTGCTGGTGGCCGTGGGGCGGGTGCCCAACAGCGACGATCTGGGCCTGGAGCACACCTCGATCCGGGTGAGCGATCGCGGCCATGTGGAGGTGGACGCGCACTGCCGCACCAACGTGCCGGGGGTGTACGCGCTGGGCGACGTGAACGGGCGGGGCGCCTTCACCCACACCGCCGTCAACGATGCCGAGATCGTGCTGGATCTGCACCGCGGCGGCACCCGCACCCTGGACCAGCGGCAGCCGACCTATGCGCTGTTCATCGATCCTCCGCTGGGGCGGGTGGGGCACACCGAGACGTCGGCCGTGGCGGCCGGCCACCGCGTGCAGGTGGCCACCCGGCGGATGGACACCATCAACCGGGCGCGGGAGATGGGCGAGACCCAGGGCTTCGTGAAGCTGGTGGTGGACGCCGACACCGACCTGATCCTGGGGGCGAGCATCCTGGGGCCTGGCGCGGACGAGATCGTGAACATGTTCACGGCGTTCATGGTCGCCCGGCGCCCCTGTCGGGAGTACCGCAAGGCGGTGTTCCTGCACCCGACCATCTCGGAGCTGATGCCCTTCATCCTCGACGGCCTGGAGCTGCGCCCATGACGACGACTTCCGCCGAGCGATCGGAGGCGCTGGTGCTGTTCGGCGCCACCGGTGATCTCGCCCGCAAGAAGCTCTTCCCGGCGGTCTACGAGCTGGCCGCCTCGGATCGCCTGCCGGATCGCGTGATCGGGGTGGGGTCCACGGTCTGGGACGACGAACAGCTCCGGCAGCGCGCCCGACAGTCCATCGCCGAGCACGGACCGGCAGACGCCGATCCGCGGGTGGTGGAGCGAGTGGTGGCCGCGTTGGGCTACGTGTCGGGGCAGTACGGCAGCGAGCAGACCTATGCCGCACTGCGGTCCCGGCTCGAGGGCCGGAGGCGGACGCTGTTCTATCTGGCCATCCCGCCCAGCCTGTTCGACACGGTCATCGCGGGTCTGGCGGGGGTGGGGCTCGCCGAGGATGGCCGCGTGGTGATCGAGAAGCCCTTCGGCCGCGACCTGTCCTCGGCTCGGGAGCTGAACCGCTCGGTGCTGCAGCACTTCCCCCCGTCGGCGGTGTTCCGGATCGACCACTTCCTGGGCAAGGAGGAGGTCCTGGATCTGCTGGTGTTCCGCCTGGCGAACAGCGTGCTCGCGCCTGCCTGGAACCGGCACCACGTGCAGAGCGTGCAGATCACCATGGCCGAGTCCTTCGACGTGCAGGGCCGCGGGCGGTTCTACGACGAGGTGGGCACGCTGCGGGACGTGGTGCAGAACCACCTGCTGCAGCTGCTGGCCCAGGTGGCGATGGAGCCGCCGGTGGCGGCCGACGCCCGGGCGCTACGCGACGAGAAGGTCAAGGTGCTCCGCTCCATGAGACCCCTCGCCCCAGTCGACGTGGTGCGCGGGCAATACCGCGGCTATCGCGACGAGCCCGGCGTGGCGCCCGACTCCAACACCGAGACCTTCGTGGCCGTGCGCGCCTGGGTGGACAACTGGCGCTGGGCCGGAGTGCCGTTCTACATCCGCACCGGCAAGTCGCTGCCCATGACCGCCACCGAGGTCACCATCGAGTTCGAGAAGCCACCGCTGCGCTTCTTCGACGGGGTGGACGCCCATCCACCACACCCCAACCACCTGCGCTTCATGCTCAAGCCACAGGAGCGGGTGTCGCTGTCGATGCAGATCAAGCAGCCAGGCGAGGCGCTGGTGAGCCGACCCATCGAGCTGGCCTACACCTACGACGAGGATCGAGAAGGGCCGCGCTCCGGCGCCTACGGTCGTCTCCTCGACGAGGCGATGTCGGGCGATCAGCGCCTGTTCGCCCGGGCGGACGGCGTGGAGGAGGCGTGGCGCATCGTCGAGCCCTGTCTCGATCTGGACACCCCGGTCCAGCCCTACGAGCCGGGCAGCTGGGGCCCGGCGGCAGCCGACGCGTTGTTGCTCGACGACCACGGCCACTGGCATGTTCCCGCGCTCTGATCCGCTGCGGACCTCCCAGGCGGCGGATCAGCCGAGCCACTCGGTGTGGAGGAACGGGCGCTCGTCGAGCTCCTCGGCAGCGTCGTTGCGCTGGTAGGTGTGGGCGCCGAAGGCGTCTCGCTGGGCCTGGGTGAGGTTCTGCGGCAGATCGGCGGTGCGCAGGCTGTCGTAGTAGGCCAGTCCCGCGCTCATGGCGGGCACGGGCACGCCCTGGGCCACGGCCAGGCCCACCAGGCCGCGCCAGGTGGCCTGACGCTCGGTCACTCGTCTCCGAAGCTCGGTGTCCCTAAGCAGGTGCGATAGCGCCGGATCGGAGCCGTAGGCCGCCATGATGTCGTCGAGGAAGCGCGCGCGGATGATGCAGCCGCCCTTCCAGATCCGGGCCAGCTCCCCCAGGGGCACGCTCCAGCCCTCCGCGTGGCTGACCTGCGCGATGAGGTCGAAGCCTTGCGCGTAGGCCGTGATCTTGGCGGCGTAGAGCGCGTCGTGGACGTGCTGCACGAGATCGTCGGGGGCCGTCGCGGGGGAGGTGGGACCCTCGAGCACCGACGACATCGCCACGCGCTGAGCCTTGCGGCTCGACAGCACCCGGGCATCCACCGCAGCGGCGATGGTGGGCACGGGCACGCCGTGTGTCAACGCGACCTGTGCCGTCCACCGACCCGTGCCCTTCTGGCCCGCTCGATCCAGCACCCGGTCGACCAGGAAGCCCTCGGAGTCGGGATCGCGCACGGTGAAGATCCGGGCGGTGATCTCCACGAGGAAGGACTGGAGCACCCCCTGGTTCCAGCCCGCGAAGACCTCGGCCAGGCGCTCGGGGCCCAGCCCGCCCACGCGAGCCAGCACGTGGTAGGCCTCGGCGATGAGCTGCATGTCGGCGTATTCGATGCCGTTGTGCACCATCTTCACGAAGTGGCCTGCGCCGTCGGGGCCGCAGTGGGTCACGCAGGGCCCCGACTCGGTCTTGGCCGAGATGGCCTCGAACACCGGGGCGATGGCCGCGTAGGCCGCGGGCTCTCCGCCGGGCATCAGCGAGGGGCCGTGTCTCGCACCCTCCTCGCCCCCGGACACCCCCGAGCCCACGAAGTGTAGGCCGGCCTCGGCATAGGCGCGCTGTCGACGCTGGGTGTCGACGTACCAGGAGTTGCCTCCGTCGATGACGACGTCGCCGGGGGACAGCAGCGGCTCGAGTTGCTCGAGCACGCTGTCGACGGGAGCGCCCGCCTTGATCATCATGAGGATCCGGCGCGGTCGAGGCAGCTCCCTCACCAGCTCCTGCAGCGACGCAGCTCCCTTCAGGCGGCCCCCGCTGGCGGCGACGGCAGCGGTGGTGAGCTCGGGATCGCGGTTGTGCACGACCACGTCGACGCCGTGGTCGAGCATGTTGAGGGCGAGGTTGCGCCCCATCACGGCCATTCCGATGATGCCGAAGGAGGGCGTGCTCATCTCGGGTTCCTCAGGTGGGCGGCGGCACCCGTGTCGAGCAGCCAGAGCACCTCGTCGGAACGCACCAGCCCGGCCGGCAGCAGCCTCCCCACCACGCCTCCTTCGAGCACCTGCTGCACACAGCGCGCCTTGCTGGAGCCGCGCACGAGGAAGATCGCGTAGCGCGCTCGACTCAGCACCGACAGGCTCATGGTGATCCGCTCGGTGGGCGGCTCGGGGCTCCGGCTGGGCACTGCACCTCGGGCGGAGAGCTTGTCCGGATCGTCGGGGAACACGCTGGCGGTGTGCCCGTCGCGCCCCATGCCCAGGAGCACCACGTCCAGCGACACCCCCTGAAGGGTCTGGGTGTAGCGACGAGCGGCGTCGGCAGGCCGGCTCTCCCCCATCATGCGGTGGATCTGCTCGGGGGGGATGGGCGCGTGCTCGAGGAGGCTGTCGGCGGCCATACGGTAGTTGCTGGCCAGATCGGTCGGCGGAACGGCGCGCTCGTCGGTGAAGTAGATGTGGACCTGGGCCCAGGGAAGGTCAGCGCGGCTCAAGAGCTTGTAGATGGGCGGTGGCGTGGAGCCACCTGCGAGTGCCAGGTTGCACACGCCGCGCTGGGACACACACTCGCTGATGACCTGCGCCACGACCGCCGCAGTCGAAGCCGCGTAGGACTTGTCGTCGAACACCAGGATCTGGGGGGTAGACACCGCACCTCCACGCGCGGGCGTATCGTGCCGGTCTGGGGATCGCCGGATGGTATGAGGCGACATGCTTGTCTCCATCGCATTGGCCGTGGGATGTGGCTCCACCACCTCCGTGGATTCGTGGACGGGCGCCTGGCGTGGCGTGCTCGACAGCCCGGGAGGGGCGCTGCCCTTCGGTCTGGTGCTGGAGCGGGATGGGGCCACCCTCGTCAACGGCCCCGAGCGCATCGCGGTGGATGCGCGGACGGACGGCGACGCCCTGCTGTTGGACATGCCGCACTACGACGCGCGAATCGAGGCCACGAGGCGCTCGGACGGCACGCTGCAGGGTCGCTGGAGCAAGCAACGAGCTGGGTGGGTGGACGAGCTGCCGTTCTCCGCCAGCCGAGGGCCGGCACCGCGCTTCGGGGCGGGCGAGCCGCCAGCGACGGATCTGTCGGGTCGCTGGTCGGTGGACTTCTCCTCCAGCGACGACCCTGCGGTGGCGCTCTTCACGGCCCAGTCCGACGGTGTCGTGGACGGCACCTTCCTCACGCCCTTGGGGGACTACCGCTACATCGCCGGTCGCCTCGACGGGGGACGGCTCCGCATGTCCGTGTTCGACGGCTCCCACGCCTTCCTGTTCCAGGCGACTCTGTCCGCGGAGGGAGGCCTGTCGGGGGACTTCTGGTCGGGATCGCGCTGGCACGAGCAGTGGACGGCCACCCGCAGTGAGCAGGCCACGCTCCCCGACGCCTTCGCGCTCACCCGATTCGACAGCGCCACGTCGCTTCGCACGCTGTCGTTTCCGGATCTGGAGGGCACACCTCGCACGCTGGACGAGCCGGCCTTCGCAGGGAGAGCCCGGATCCTGCAGGTGTTCGGCACGTGGTGTCCGAACTGCGCCGACGAGACGGCGTTCCTGGTGGAGCTGAACCAGCGCTACGGTCCGCAGGGGCTGTCGATCCTGGGGTTGGCCTTCGAGCACACCCCCGATCTGAAGCGCTCCATCCGCCAGGTGCGCCGCTTTCAGGAGCGCCACGGAGCCAGCTGGCCCGTGCTGATCGCCGGGGTCTCCGACAAGGAGCAGGCGAGCGAGCAGCTGCCGATCCTGGATCGGGTGAGGGCATACCCCACGACCCTGTTCCTGCGCGCGGATGGCAGCGTGCGCGCCGTGCACACCGGCTTCGCGGGTCCCGCGGCGCCCGACGAGCACGCGGCGGTGCGGCAGCGGTTCGTGGCGCTGGTGGAGGAGCTGCTCGGGGCCTGATCGCGACAATCAACGGAGTTGATTGTCGCGATGCTACAGGTTGCCGCTCCGCGCCTGGACTTGCAGCACTCCCTGCACGCGCTCGCACGCTCGCTTGTTCCAGTCCCACTGCAACCCCGGATCAGGCGCGCTCCGCTCGATCGCGACAATCAACGGAGTTGATTGTCGCGATGAGGGGTCACGATCGGCGGAGCTCGGCGCGGGTGTAGGCCACCACGAAGCCCGCCTGGAGGAGGTTGCGCTCCGAGCTGGAGCCGGGATCTGCGGTGGCCACGGCCAGATCTGCTCCGACGTGAGCGGCGTGGGCGAGTCGCACGCGGAGGAGCGCCTGCTGCAGCCCTCGTCGACGGTAGGCGGGTACCGTGCACATGCCGCCGAGCTGCGCGACCCGCTGCCGAACGTCCACCACCGCACAGGCCGCGGGCACGCCCTCGACGCGGGCCACCAGGAAGCGCTGCCCCTCGACGCGTGACCATGCCGCCGAGAACCGGTCGCTGATGGACTGGGCCTCCGCTCCCTCGATCTCGAAGCCCAGCACGGCGGTGCGCTGCCAGGTCGCGAGATCCACGTCGCGTCCGACGAGGGCTACGTCGAGGTCGACGTGAACAGCGTCTTCCACCTGCACCTGGCGGGTCAGCACCGAGCGGAACGACCGCAGCGCATACCCGCGCCGCGCCGCCCCCTCGACGAGGGTGGGATCAGCGTGGGGGCAGACCTCGATGGCCGGCGGCACGCCCACCTGGGCGGCCTCGGACTCCAGGGTCTCGAAGAAGGCGTCCGTCACCGGATCGTCCATCCCGATCCCGATGGCCCGGTTCACGTACATGCCTGGCCCACACAGCACGATCTGGCCGCCCCCGGCAGCGATGCAGCGCGCCAGCGGCTCGGTGTGTCGCAGCTCGGCGACGAGGCGCACGCCGTCGTCCGCGGCCAGGCGCTCGATGCGTCGGCTCATGTGGCCCACTCACGCCCCCGGTCGAGCAGCTGAGCTCGTGCGGCCGCCCAGTCGCCCGTCAGTCTCGCGATCCGCCCCCACCGCTGCGGCACGCCGTGTGCGCGTCCCTCGGTCGAGTCCAGGGCCTCGGCGAGGCGAATGGTGTCCTCGGTGTGGCGGCACGCCCGTCGGCACAGAGCCGGGTCGAAGGGCATGGCGTCAGCGCGCCGTGAGTCCGCCGTCCACCGTCCACTCCGCGCCGTTGACGTAGCTCGACGCGTCGGACGCCAAGAAGCAGACGACCTCGGCCACCTCCTCCACGCGACCCAGTCGGTTCACTGGTGCGGCGCGCTCGAGGGTGCGGCGCATGCGGTCCGGATCGGGGGACTGGGCGATCATGGACTGGACCAGCGGGGTGTCGACGAAGCTCGGGTGCACGGAGTTGATGCGCACGGCGTCCTTGTTGCGCGCGCAGTACAGGGCAGCTGCCTTGGTGAACATGCGCACGGCGCCCTTGCTCGCGCAGTAGGCCGACAGATCTCCGTCGCCCACCAGTCCTGCCACCGAGGAGAGGTTGACGATGGAGCCCGTGCCCGCTCGTCGCAGCGCGGGCAGCACGGCACGGGTGCCCAGGAACACGCTGTCGGAGTTCAGCGCCTGCACCTGCCGCCACTCTTGCAGCGTGGTCTCCTCGAGGCCCTTCAGGATGCCGCCGCCGGCGTTGTTGATCAGGATGTGCAGCGCGCCGAAGTGTTGCTCCGCTGCCGCGACCACCTCTTCCCAGCGGGCCTCGTCGGTGACGTCTTGTCCCAGCGCGTGGGCTGCGTCTCCGAGCTCGGAGGCGGCTGCCTCCACCCTTGCCTGATCCAAATCGGTCATGACGACGTTGGCGCCGCGCTCGACCATCATCTGCGCCGTAGCGCGCCCAATTCCAGAGGCTGCACCTGTGATCAGGGCGACCCGGTCCGACAGCTGTGCCATGCGGAAGGCTATCACGGCGACGGTCACCGCTGGGACCTCGAATGCGGGCACTCTTGCGCCGAAGTCAGCAGGGAGCTCACGACGAGGAGAGACCATGCGCCATGCACCGATCGCCCTGCTCTTGCTGGGGGCGTGTGGGGCCTACGAGGCTCCCACGGCGGACTACCGGGTGGAGGAGCTGTCGCTTAGGGAAGACAGCTGTGGCCTGGTGGATCGGCTGCCGGGGGCGGACGAGGACCTGTCGGAGCTGCACGTGGAGTGGTTCGGACAGGTCGGAGGCTTCCACCTGGCGATGGGCACCGGATCCATCCCCTGCGACGTGGACGGGCGGACGTTCGCGTGCGTGCCCCGGGTGACGGAGGAGGGCTCCACGGCTCCCTCGGACTTCGCGCTGCACGAGACCTTGGAGGTCACGGGCAAGTTCAAGCGAGGGTCGGATGCGATGAAGCTGCAGTACCTGCTCACGTTGACCTGCTCGGGGCCGAGCTGTGCGGACTACGAGATCTCCGAGGGGATCGAGATGCCCTGTGAGGTCGTCTACGAAGCCATGGCGTTGCCGTACTAAAGCCCGTGGACAGTGGTTGTCCACGGCCCCCTTCTCGGGGACGCGGGCCTCCAAGCGGGCCCTTCTCGGTTCATCGAGGTCCGTTCCGCCCCTGCGGAACACGGAGTTCCGGTGCCCATAGACGTGGGGCAGCTCACGCCACGGAGCGCCGGTCCGTAGGACCCACGAGACACCCCGGAGGAAGCGTCGAAGATCTCCCTTCGGTCCAGGTGCAGCAATGGTGGTAGCAGCACGCACAAGACGCTCGAGGATGGCTCGAAGTCCATTCATGCCACGTAACTATACGTTCAGTGAACATGTGCCCCCATGTCCAGGCCCCTGTGTCTTGTTCCCTCCCGGTGTCCGGTCGGCCTCTCGGCCGACCTCGATCGAGCTCAGCTCCGGAATGCTGTCGCACTCCCGAGCGGTGCTCTAGTTGCGGCATGCACCCCGGTGCTACTGGGCGGTCTCGGCGAGCAGCCCCTTCAGTGCGATGACCATGAAGTCCTCGAGGGTGGCGCCGAAGTCCATGCGACGGTCGGCGAACTCCGGCTGAGACAGCGCCTCCGCCAGCGCCTTCGCCGGATGGGCAGCGACCCACAGCTGCCCCAGCACCAGGTTGGTGTAGCGCACGAAGCGGAAAGCCTGGTCGGAGGTGAGCGAGGGCATGGCCAGGGCCACGGCCGCCACGGCGCGGCCCATCCCGTGCACCACGCGTCGCTTGAAGTCCACGATGGCGGCGGGGGTGAGCTGCCGCTCGAGCACGGGGCGGGCCACGGCGGACAGCGCGCACATCCGAGGGCGCTCCACCAGGCTCACCCGGATGGTACGCGCCACGGCCTGCACGTCGTCGGGCGCGGGGATGGCCAGCGCCTGCTCGATGTGACTGGCCCACGACGTGGTCTCGCGCAGCAGCAGCTCCAGGAGCACCACGTCGCGGCTCTCGAAGTACCGGTAGAGGTTGGCCTTCGACAAACCAGCGCCTTGGGCGATGGCCGACAGGGTGGCACCCGCCAGCCCGCCCTCGTCGAAGCAGCGGGCCGCGGACTGCAGGATCGCCTCTCGGCGCTCTGCCTTCTGCTCGGGCTGTCGCGCTCGCTCCCAGGACACCTGATCTCCGAGCTGTGTGTGTAGCTGCCCCTGGAGAGCCTGTCATCCGATCGCCGGTGGACAAATGAACGATGGTCATCTAATAAGAAAACGGCGTTCATCTATTGTGGGGAGGTGGTCGTTGATTCGGTTCTCGGTGAACGGGCGAGACGTCGAGGTCGACGTCGAGGCGGAGATGCCGCTGCTGTGGGTGCTTCGCGAGGAGCTCGGGCTGCGGGGCACCAAGTTCGGCTGCGGCATCGGCCAGTGTGGGGCCTGCACGGTGCACCTGGATGGTCGGCCGCAGCGGAGCTGCATGCTCGCGGCGGGTGCGGTGGAGGGCCAGCAGATCACCACCATCGAGGGGCTGGGCACACCCGAGGAGCCCCACGTGGTGCAGCGGGCGTGGCTGTCTCACCAGGTGCCACAGTGTGGCTACTGCCAGTCGGGGATGCAGATGGCTGCGGCGGCGCTGGTTCAGGAGCAGCAGTCGGGGGCTCGGGAGCCGCTGACGGACGCCGACGTGGCGAGCACCATCACGAACCTGTGCCGGTGCGGCTGCTATCAGCGGATCCGCGAGGCGGTGCTCATCGCCGCGGGCGAGGTCTGAGATGAAGCTGAACCGACGTGCCGTCCTCATCGGCGGCGGGCTGTTGGGTGGTGGCTTGCTGGTGGGCGTGGCGGGGGTGACCACGGCGGTGGCGCTGCACGACCGGCTGGCGCTGCAGCAGGCCCTGGCGCAGGGGCAGCTGCTGTCGCTGTGGCTGGCGATCCATCCGGACGGCCGCATCGAGCTGCTCTCGCCGCACACCGAGATGGGCCAAGGAGCCAACAACGCGCTGGTCCAGATCGTGGCGGACGAGCTCGACGCGCGCTGGGACCAGGTGCACCTGGGCCAGGCACCCGCCGATCCGGCCTTCGCCAACAGTGCCGTGATGAAGGGCTTCATCCACTCGGGGATCTTCGACGACGCGCCGCTGTCGGCGCCGGTGGACCACCTGTTCACCAACGCGATGCACCTGGCCACGGACTACGCGCAGCTGCAGATCACGGGAGGCAGCGCCTCGATCCGATTCACCGGCTGGCGGTCGATGCGACGAGGGGCGGCCCTGGCTCGGCATCAGCTGGTGGCTGCGGCAGCGGCCCGGTGGGGGGTGGAGGCTTCCACCCTGCGGACGGTCGAGGGGACCGTGGTGTCGCCCACGGGTCAGACGCTGTCGTACGGGCAGCTCGCCGAGGCGGCGTCGAGGCTTGCTGTGCCAGCGGACGTGTCGCCCAAGCCGCGGGAGCAGTGGCGCTACATCGGCCGTCCGGTGCCGCGAGACGACCTGCCGGACAAGGTGTTCGGCCGGGCGATCTATGGCATCGACCGCGAGGTGGAGGACATGGTCCACGCCGCCGTGCGCGACGTGGCCGTGCTGGGGGGGCAGGTCACCGCGGTGACCAACGAGGCCGAGGTGCTGGCGCGCCGCGGGGTGTCGAGCGTGCTCGTGCTGCCCGGTGCTGTGGCCGTCGTGGCGGACAACCCGTGGCGTGCGGAGCAAGCGGTGCGCGCGGTACAGACCGACGAGACCGCACCGGAGCCGGCGGCGAGTGCCACCACGGCGTCGCTGCGTGCCGAGCAGCTGGCCGCGCTCGAGACCGGACCGTTCGAGGTGGTGGACGAGCAAGGAGACGTGGCGGCCGCGCTCGCGTCGGGAGAGGTGATCGAGGCGACCTACGAGGTGCCGTTCCTCGCCCACGCCACCCTGGAGCCGATGAACGCCACGGTGTGGGCCAGGGACGGGCAGGTCCACGTGGCCTGTGGCGTGCAGAACCCGCTGTCTGCGCGCGCGCTGTGTGCCCAGGTGCTGGGGATTCCCCTCGGCGCCGTGGTGTTCCACTCGCACACGATGGGGGGCGGCTTCGGTCGGCGCGGCGGTGGGCTGTACGAGGGGCCGATGAACTACCTGGAGCAGGCGGTTCGGATCTGGGACCAGCACAGAAAGCCCGTCAAGATGACCTGGTCTCGCGAGCAGGACATGCGCGCTGGCCGGTTCCGGAACGCGGCGGTGGGGCGGTATCGAGCCACGCTGGGGGAGGATGGCCTGCCTCGGGCGTGGGAGGGGCGCAGCTACGGTCAGGTGGTCGCGCCCTCGGAGCTGCTGTCGCTGTACGGGGTCCCCAATCGACGCACGGAGCACGTGGATGCGCGACAGCTCGTGCCCTACGCCTCGTGGCGGAGCGTGGATGCGTCGATCTACGGCTTCTTCCTGGAGTCGTTCGTCGACGAGCTCGCGGCGGCCGCGGGGGCGGATCCACTGGAGTATCGCCTGGCACTGCTCGACAACGACGAGGGTCGACCGGCGAGAACGGAGCACGCGCGGCGCATGGCGAACGCGCTGCGCCAGGTGGCCGAGCTCGCCTCTTGGCGGCCCGGGGTGGACGAGGACGGGCGTGCGATGGGGATCGGCGCGGTGCACAGCTTCGGCAGCTACGTGGCCCAGATCGCCTCGGTGTCGATCGAGGAGGGGCAGCTGCGAGTGCACGACGTGTGGGCGGCGGTGGACTGCGGTGTGGCCGTGAACCCCGACAGCGTGGAGGCGCAGCTGCAGGGTGGCATCGTCTTCGGGCTCACGGCAGCACGCCACGGCCGCGTCGACATCGATGGCGGCGGTGTGGTGCAGAGCAACCTCCACGACTACCGTCTGCTGCGCATGGCGGACACGCCCCAGCTTCACGTGCACATCGTGCCGAGCGAGGCGGATCCGGGTGGCGCGGGGGAGGTGGGCGTGCCTCCCATCGCGCCCGCGGTGGCGAACGCGGTGGCTGTGCTGCGGGAGCGTCCGCGTGCGCTGCCCCTGGGCTGAGCTGGCGGGGCGGACGGCCCCGCGTATATGTCGTGTGCATGCCGCCCTCGTCCTCGATCCGTCTGCGCGACGGGATCCTGCACCTCGCGGAAGGGGTGATGGAGCGCGGCGGGCAGCGCACACGGCTGTCGTCCCGCGAGCAGGCGCTGTTGACCCGGTTGGTGGAGGCCGGCGGCGAGCCGGTTTCGCGCGACGCGCTGGCGAGCCACCTCGGTCCGGAGGTGGCGCCGCGCGCGGTGGACTTCGCCGTGCGTCGGCTGCGGCGCAAGATCGAGTCGGATCCATCTGCACCGCGGCACGTGCTCACCCGTCACGGCGTGGGCTACGCCTTCGTCCCCGAGCAGCTGTCGGTGGCGGACCACCTGCCTGCGGGGCGCCGGCTGCCGCTGCCGGATGGCTGGGTGGATCTGGATGCAGGTCTGATTCGACGGGCGGAGCACGGCGAGGTGGCGCTGGCGGGTCGTGAGCTGCAGGTGCTGCAGCTCCTGGCGCGACGAGCCCCCTTGCCGGTGTCGCGGGAGGTGCTGGCCCGCGAGGTGTGGGGCAAGCGGGCGACCTCGGCGGTGCGCTACGTCGATCAGGTGGTCCATCGCCTGCGAACCAAGCTGGAGGTGGACCGGGCCTCGCCGGAGGTCGTGGTCACGATCCCGCGCGTGGGGATCGTGCTGCGCTCCGCGGTGCGCGTGGGGTGGCGGGTGCCGCGGCCGCCGGCGGTGGTGGTGGGCCGCGACGAGGTGTTGGGACGGGTCTGTGCGGAGCTGACGGCACCCGACTGCCTGGTGACGCTGCACGGACCGGCGGGCATCGGCAAGACGACGACGGCGCTGGCGGTGGCTCGGACCTTCGCGGGCTCGGCGGCCTTCGTGGACCTGTCGGGGGCTCGCAGCCCGGCTGAGGTGCGAAGCGCCCTGGCGTTCGCGCTGGGGATCGATCAGGACCTGGGGGAATCTCGCCCGCGACTGCTGGCGGCACTGCGGGCCTCTCGAGGCGCGCTGCTGCTCCTCGACGACGCGGAGGGGTGCGTGGATGCGCTGGCGCAGGAGGTACGGCACCTGCGGCGACATGTCGCGGTGCGCCTCCTGGTCACCAGTCGTCGACCCCTGCAGCTGGCGGCGGAGGTGGTGGTGCCGATCCCGCCGCTGACGCTCGCACCCGCCGCTCTGCTGTTCCGTCGCCGGGCGGAGGCGCGAGGTGCCATGCTGCACGAGGACGACCTGGTGGAGCGGGTGGTGAGCAAGCTGGGAGGTGTGCCCCTGGCGATCGAGCTCGCCGCTTGCCGCCTGCGCGCCCTGGGGTTGGCGGACCTGGAGCGCCACCTCGACGCACCGCTGACGATCCTGCACCGCCCCGAGGGGCCGGGCGGGCGCCACGACAGCCTGGCGCGCGCGCTGGCCGGCAGCTGGGAGGGGCTCTCGTCCGCGGACCGACAGCTGCTCGCGGGCTGCATGGTGCTCGGGGCCTCCTTCGCTCCGCAGACCGCGGAGCAGGTGCTGGGGGGGCTGCTGGACGACGTGGTGGGGGGCCTGCAGCGACTGGCGGACGCGGCCCTGCTGGCGCTGGACGAACACGGCCGCCTGGTGCCGAGCTTCGCGGTGCGCGCCTTCGTGACGGTGCGCAGCGAGGCTCTGGTGCCGCAGCTGCTGACGCGCGCGCGGGAGCGGTACGTGGCGTGGGCGGTCGCGCTGGGGTCGGACGATCCGCTGCGGCCACCGTCGCCTGCGGAGGCGCGGGCGGGTTGGGCCGAGCTGCCGGGGGCGCTGGAGCTGCTGGAGCGGCTGGTGGAGGAGGGCACGGATCGGCGCGTGGGCCCCTTGCTGCTGTGGTGCGAGGCCATGCTGAGGGTCGCGGGGTTCGACGGGCGAGGTCAGGCCATGACGCAGCGCGCGCTCGAGCGCTTCGCAGGGAACCGTCGCGTGTTCTGGGCGCGGCTATTGGCGGTGCAGTCGGAGCGCTCGGAGGCGACGGCCGTGGCCGTGGACGCGCTGCTCCGGTCCGTGGATGCCTCCACCCATCCAGAGGAGCACGACGTGGCCCTGGCCTATGCGGCGTACTGCACCCAGGGGGCGGTGCGTGAGGCGCATGCGGCAGCGTGCCGCGAGCGACTGCAGCAGCCTGGCGTGTCGGAGCTGGCCGAGATCCATCTGTCGGCGGCGCTCGGCTGGGTCGCGTTCCGGGCGGGCCGGAGTGCCGAGGCCTGGGCGTGGCTGGAGCCGGCGCTGGGGCGGGCTCGGGCAGCCGAGCGGTGGTGGCTGGTGCAGCGCATCGCGCACAACCTGGCGGGGCTGGCCATCGCCGAGCGGCGCTTCGACGACGCCGAGACCTTCCTCTCCATGGCGCGCGACGTGTGGACCGAGGCTGGGCTGCCGGCGGAGCCGCTGCGGTTCTTGGACATGCTGGGCCTGCTGCGGCTCGAGCAGGGACGCCTGGAGGAGGCCGACGAGATCCACCTGAGCCTGCGCACCCGGGCAGCGACGGTGGGAGATCGGTCGACGGCTGCCACCGTGGGCTCCCGCCTGGGGACCACTGCAGGCGCGCGGGGGGACTTCGCGCGCGCCGCGATGTGGTTCGAGGAGCACCGAGCCCATGCGCGCGCCCTGGGCCGGCCGGGCCAGGAGAACGCAGCGCATCTCAACCTGGGCATCGTGGCGCTGGCCCGAGGCCGGCTGGCCGACGCGGCGCGCCACTTCGGTGCTGCAGTGAGCGGCTTCGCCGCCATCGACTGGACCCCCCACAGCGCGTACTCGGTGGTGCTGCTGGCAGAGGTGGAGGTGGAGCAAGGGCGCTGGCGAGAGGCCCGCGCGCTGCTGCAGGAGGCGGTGGCTCCGCTCGAAGATGCGCGTCGCACCCTGTGGCTCGGCCAGGCGGTGGCGCTGCTGGGGCACGTGCGAGCCCGCCTGGGGGAGGAGGGGGCCGCCGCCGAGCGCGACCGCGGGCTGGGCTTGCTGCGCGAGGTGGGAGCGTCGGGCCCCCTGGTGCAGGCGCTGTCGCGCGTGGGGCTCGCGGCGTGCGACGCGGGTGATCTCGACGCCGGACGGGCCGCCTGGCAGGAGGCCGCGGCGGTGGCGCGCGGGAACGAGCTGGCCGAGTCCAGCCGCGGCTGGCAGCTGCTGGAGCGGCTCCGCCGAGCGCTCGGCAGCCACAGTAAGGACGCCTAGCGTCGCCTGCGAAAACGCAGCAGGAGCAGTCCTGGGAGCACGCCGAGGGGGGCAGGAGAGGGGTTCGTGGCGCAGCCGGTGCGCGGTGGCTCGGCGATGGGCCGGTCGGCGCAGGCGGACTGCTGGCAGAGCAGCCCGCACACACCCACCTGGCCGGGGCCGCACCCGGCGTCGACGTCGGAGCCGTCGCAGACCTCGCCCTGCTCCTGCAGCTCGTTGCCGCAGGTGGCGGTCGTGGGTCGGCTGCCGTCGGGGAGCTGCCCCAAACCCACCCAGTCGAGGGCCTCCGGATCGAGCTGCATCTGGCCCACGCCTGTGAAGGGGGCGTCGGGCTCGGTGCGCGACATCACCGTCAGCGCGCCGTCGTCGTCCACCAGGACCACCTCGGCGAAGCGGTCGTCGTCGAGGTCGGCGGCGAAGACCCAGTCCGCGCCACCCAGGAAGGGGCCGGGTGCCACCGGCTCGAAGCCCAGGACAGCGCCGTCGAGGGCGTCCAGATCGGCCCGCCAGAGCAGCGCGTTGTCCAGGAAGACGCCCGACTGACCCGAGCCGTCGTAGAAGAGCAGATCGGTGTAGCGATCGCCGTCGAGGCAGTCGTCGCAGGAGGTCGTCCAGATGGCGCTCTGCAGCCCGATCACGTGGGTCCACGAGCCGCTGTTGCTGGGTGCTGGGAAGCTGCGCACCACCGCGAGGCAGCCCGCATCGTCCTGGGCGAAGATGGCGACCTCGTCGGCCCTGGTCATCACCACCTGGGAGCGCCAGCTGTGGACCTCGAAGGTGCCCGCCACCGGTGTGCGCCAGCCCGTGCCGATCTCGTTGCTGCAGATGGAGACCCACGACCACAGCCCAGAGCCACTTAGCTCGTAGTGGCCGATCTCGGCGGAGCCGGTGTCGGGGTCGTAGACGAACAGGTCCTGGTTGGCGTCGGGGACGTGCTGGCCGCTGCCGTCGTCGTCCTCGAACCAGCCAGGCACCACCACGTCGTGACCGATGGGCAGGGCCGGCAGCGCCTGGGTGCGGAAGCTGCCGTCCTCTCGGGTGAACCAGGCCTCGGCCTCGCCAGTGCTCGGGGAGACGTGCAGCAGATCGGTGTGCAGATCGCCGTTGAGGTAGGCGGCCACGACGATCTCGCCTCGGGCCCCCACGGTCTCGGAGGTGGCGGTGGACGCGATGGAGGTGCCCTCCTCGCGCAGCGCCACCCGCCTGGCGGTGGACGGGCCGAGCTGCAGCACGTCGTCGAGATCGAGGTCCATCAGCGACCGCCCGAGCTTGGCCCGGTCCTGGTACGTGATGGACGAGCGCTGCTCGGCGATCCCGATGGTCTCGTCGCTCGCACCCGTGGGTCGCTCCCAGGTGAGGTGTAGCCTTCCATCCGAGGACTCGGCCTTGCACTGCAGGCAGGTGGCGTAGGCCTCCTCGAAGCCCTTGTCGTTGCAGCCGCGGATGTCGGCGGGAAGGCCACCTTGGCCCCAGCCGCCGTCGCAGGGCCAGTCCCGCCAGCTGTCGTCGGGCGTGTGCGTCCAGGGCTCGCGGACGTCGCGCCCGTCCACGCACACGCCGCTCTCCGAGAAGGTGAAGCACTGGAAGAAGCAGGCCTGGAACGGGCTCTGGCCCTTGTGGCCCGAGTAGGCCATGATCGAGGTGGGGCTCTCGTCGCTCGGCGAGGTCGGCACGAAGGGCGTCCAGGTGGGCAGGCTGTTGGTGGGGCCCATCCACCCGCCGAACTCCCGGGGGCCCAGCAGCGCGCGCTGGGCGTCGTCGCTGGGGGCCACGTTGCCCTTCGGGCTGCACATGCCGAAGAAGTCGAGATCGCGCTCGGTGTCGCTGCGTTGGTGCTCGTGCAGGAAGCCCAGGCCGTGGATGAGCTCGTGGGTGGTGACGCCCCGACCACGGTTGCCCACGTTGATCCGGATGGGGTTGCCGTAGGGATCGTCGCCCGTGTCGAACACCTCGAGGCACGCGTAGCGACCTCGTGAGGGATCACACTCGGCGTCCTGCTCGTCGAACACGTAGGAGGAGACTCGCTCGATCCGCGCAATGGCCTGGCGCACCACGGCCTGGTCGGCGGCCTGCCACGGGTCGTCTTCGTCAGCCGGCACGTAGAAGTGGAACGGCACGACGCCATCGCGCCAGCCGTCCAGCGGCACGTTGGCCTCGGCTGGGGATGAGGCCAGCGCGAGCAGCGTCGCCAGCCAGGGAACGGGGCCGTTCATCTCCACCTCCTCGTCTGCGATGAAGCTAGTGTCGGTCGACGTTGTGGCGGCGTTCGGAGATGTGCGTGGTTGTGCGCACATCCGCGCACAACTTCCATCCCCGCCGCAAGGGCCGGCCACGCCATGGTGTGATCACACGGGAGGTGGCGATGGGCCGGTGGTGGATGGTGCTGTTGGCGGGCTGTGAGGGGATGCACGAGGCCACGGACGGTCGAGCGCCAGAGCAGGTGCTCGGCACTGCGGTCTACGGCACGCCGGGGCCCACCAGCACCAGCAGCTCCACGGAGGGCACCGGCGAGACGGGGCTCGTCGAGGTGCTCTGCGACGACGGCATCGACAACGACGGCGACGGCGACACCGACTGCAAGGACCGCGACTGCGCCTGCTGAGCTACTCGGTGCGGTAGCACAGGGGGGTGACCACGCCGGCCCGCTCGATGCCCAGGCAGACCTCGTCGTGGTCGGCCAGGGCGCGCAGCGCGTCGTTGGGGTCGTCCAGCTCGTGGGCGTCGACCCCTTCGATGGACACAAGCACGTCGCCGTGCTCCAGCCCCATTCGGTGCGCGACGCTGTTCGAGCGCACCTCCAGCGTGTAGCCCGTGACGCGCTGATCGGCGTCCAGCCGGGGCTTCAGCGCTCGGGAGGGACCCAACCCGCGCTTCACCAGACGTCGGAACACGCGGCTCGACAGCGTGAGGGTGTCGGATACGTGCTGGGCGGGCTGGGCGGTGGCCTCGCCGACCCGCACGGCGCTGTCGTCGCTCTCGATGCGGTGCGACACCTCCAGCTGCCAGCGCTCTCCCGATGGGGCGGCGAAGGTGATCCGCTTCGGCGCGATGGCGTGCACGCGGTAGCCCTCCACCATGTCGCCCAGGCGGTAGGATCGGGCGACGCCCAGCTCGCCCCAGCGCAGCAGGGCAGCACTTCGGTCGGGCGCCAGCGGATGTACGGCCGTGCCCACCACGCGCAGATCGAGCTGGTCCAGCGGAACCACGGGTCGTGGCGCGGGCGCAGGCTCCTCCACCCACGCCTCGTCATCGAACGCGGCGGCCTCTCCATCGAGGGCCGCGTCGGGCAGCTGGGCCACGGCCACCGAGGTGACCCCGCCCAGGGAGCCCGACATGTGGCGAGTGACGCTCGGATCGGGTGCGTGCCACATGGATGCGACGCCGAGCAGCGCAGACAGTGCGCAGATCGCGGCGGTGGTGGCCAACCTCGTTCTGTCCTGCCCCAGCTGGACCAGGAGCGCGGCGATCCACCTGTCCAGATCGTCCAACACGGTCCTCCGGCGCAGCGAGAGATGATCCCACGTCCTGACGCTTCGTGACAGATCGGGCGTGCGAGATCTCGAGGGGGGTGCGCGGGGCCTGCACGGTCGGCCTCACGTCGCGGCTCGGGCCGGCCGATCGTCCTCGGTCGCGACGGGCGCCAGGGCACTTCGACGGTCCGTCACGTTCGTGAGACACACCTGCGACAGAGCGACCGTGAAGACGAGGCACAGGAGGGTGTGGGCTGCCTCGCCTGCTGTTGGAGGTTTCGTTGACGACACGATCGATGGTTGTTGTGGCTGTGCTCTCGGCTGGGCTGGCCGCGCCCGGGTCTGCTCGGGCTCACTTTGGTACGGACGGCGTCACGTGCGCGCATCCCACGCTGGCGGACGCCCTGGCCGCGCTGCCTACTGGCGGGACGGTCTACGTGCAGGACGGTGTGCAGGACGTCACGGCGTCGGGCACGTCCCTGGTCTCGGTGGACGTGACGCTGCAAGGATCGGACGGCACGTGCTCGGCCACAGCCGCGGGCACGTCCACCCTGGGCTTCACTGGCACCGGCTCGATCCTGCAGGTGGGGGCCTCCGTGGATCTGGTGCTGAGGCGCATCGTGCTGCAAGGAGGAGACACGCCTGGTGACGGTGGCACGCTCCACCTCGCGCGCGGAGCGACCCTCGAGATGTACGACTCGGTGCTGGAGGGCGGGGCAGCGGGCGGCAACGGCGGCTGTGTGTCGCTCACCTCGGGCTTCCTGGGGCTGTACGCGGGCAGTCACGTGCGGCACTGCGCTGCGGGTGGTCGGGGAGGGGGCGTGCACGCCGACGACTCGAACGTGGTCGTGGCTGCAGACGCGTCGCTGTCGAGCAACGCTGCAGCGGGGGACGGCGGAAACCTGTTGATCCGCGACGGGACCGCCACCGTGGGAGGTCTGATCTCGGGAGGCTCGGCGGGTGGGCAGGGCGGCGGGATCGCGGTGCGACAGGCTCACGGTGAGCCTGTGGTGGCGCTGCACGGAACGGCCCTCGTGGAGCACAACACGGCCCGAGACGGGGGAGGGATCTCCCTTCGGTCGGACGAGGTGTTCCTCGACGACGGGCTCGGCATCGACGCGATCGTGGCCGACGCCGCCATCCTCCGCGCCAACGAGGCCAGCCAGGACGGGGGCGGGATCTACGCGCGAGGCACCGACAACCGGATCTGGCTCGTCGGCACGGCCAGCGTCGTCTCCAACGTGGCGGGGACCGTGGGCGGTGGCAACGGCGGGGGCGTGTCGATGTCTGGCGGACAGATGCAGCTCGAGGACGCCGTCGTGGTTCACGGAAACACTGCCAGCGAGGATGGGGGTGGACTGTGGATCAGCGGCGCCGAGGTGTCGGGGGCAGGGCTGCTCCTGAGCGGCAACACGGCCGGAGATCAGGGAGGCGGTGCCTACGTCCAGAGCCGGGCCTCCGTGGCGGTCGACAACGTCCGCACGGAGGACAACGGGGCCGACACGGGGGCCGGCTGGACGGTCTACGACAACGCCCGGCTCACGCTGGATGCCGACGACGACCTGTGCAGCGTCGTCGTCGTGCCCGGGCCCACGTGCTCTACCGTCGCGCGAAACGTGTCGGCCAGCGGGGGCGGTGGGATCCTGCTCGGCCTCGGAAGCCGCGTGGACGTGCGACGCACCCACTTCCTACGGAACGAGGGAAGCCCGGGCGCTGCGCTCCTCACCATCGTCTCGGGCACCCACCTCACGCTGCGCAACTCGCTGGTGGAGGGGCACCTCGACACGGCCATCTCGGTGCCGGTGGGCTCCTTCCGCCTGGGCTTCAACACCATCGTCGACAATGCCGTGCCGCTGGACCTGAGTGGCTTCGGTCGACTCACGGGCAACGTTCTGGCCAGCAACACCAGCAACGGCTGGATCGGACCTGCGGTGGGCGACTGCAACCTGCTGCAGCCCGGCGCCGTGGTGCCGCCCGGCGTGGGCAACGTGACCGGTACCCCAGGGCTCGCAGCTCCGTGGGTGCCCACCACTCCGAGTCCCTTGCTGGTGGATGCCTGCCCCTTCGGACCGCCCACGGACATCCGCGGCGCGACCCGGCCGGCCTCCCCGCTGTCGCCCCTGTACGATCGTGGCGCATTCGAGGCGTTCTGACCGCTCGTCCGAGCCGCCTGTGCCGTACGAATGGGCGGCTCGTCCGTCGACCCGGGCGGAGGGACCATGCGACGACTGGCGCTGTGCATCTCGAGTGTCTGGGCTCTGGCCTGCAGCGATGCAGGCACCGAGCCCACGGAGCCGGTGGCCACGGCCGACACGGCCCCCGAGCCCGTCCCCTTCGAGCTCACGAGCTCGGCCTTCGCGCAAGGCGAGACGATTCCGCTGCAGTTCGAGTGCGGCCCTCCCTTCAACGACGCCGGACCGGGGAAGAACCGCACGCCGCCCCTGTCGTGGACGCCGGGGCCCGAGGGGACGGCGTCGTACGTGGTGGTGATGCGCGATCGCGACTTCACACCGCCGGGCTACGACGATGGCCTGATCCACTGGGCCATCTACGACATTCCAGCCGACGCGTTGTCGCTGCCGGCGGGTGTCCCCGAGGGCGAGAAGGTGGCCGAGCCTGCGGGGGCGCTGCAGGCCGAGATGCAGAACAGCGACTTCTTCGGGTACTTCGGGCCCTGCTCGCCGAACTCGATCAACACCTACCGCTTCACCATCTATGCCATGCCCGAGGCCGCGCTGTCGCTCGACGGCGACCGGTCCGAGATCAACGTGGCCGACGTGGCGAAGGCGGGCGCGCTGGAGCGCGACTCGCTGGCCGGCGAGTCGTAGCGGCCGATGTGGCGCCTAGCGGGTGGGGAACTCGTCCCAGGGAAACGAGTCGAGCTCGGGGAGGGTGACCTGCCACCAGTCTCGGATCTGGAGTCGGGGTAGCTCGCACAGCAGGCCGCTCATTCGGTCGACGGTCTGCACCCGGCCCAGCGCGTCGTTCATGGGACAACCCAGCGCGCCACCGTGTCGTAGGCCCAGCACGTGGCCCACCTCGTGGTTCGTGATCTTGACCACCCGACGCAGCCGGCTCTGCTGCGGCCGGGCTCCCTCGCGCAGCCGAAAGCTCGACACCATGGCGCTGCGGCCCTTGATCTGGGCGAGTCCGAACACGCCCCAGTCGTCGTGGGGTCCCTTGGTGGTGGAGATGTCCTCGGAGGTCAGGCCCACCACCATGGAGCACGCCTCAGGGCGCGTCTGCGCGAGCCAGTCGAGCAGGTGATCGGCACGCCAGCGCTTTCGAGCCGGGGTCCATGCGCTGGTCGGGAAGTCGGTGGCGGGCAGCAGCTGGACCGGAAAGCCGTACACCACGCGCACTCCGCGAGCGGCGGCTTGCACCAGGTAGGGCTCGTGCCGACCGAGGGGCTGGAAGCACACCACGGGCTCCGCAGCGACGGCAGCCCCCATCCACAGCCAGCTCCACATCGTTCCTCCTACGAGGACTTCGACGCCACCGAGCACCGTCGGTTCGCCTCACAGTACGGCGTCGAGGGCGTCGATCAACGCCTGCACGTCCTCGTGGCTGGTGTAGTGGGTGAAGGAGAGCCGCAGCACGCCTCGATTCGGATCCACCCCCATGCGGCGCAGGATCCGAGGGGCATAAAAGTGGCCCCAGGCTGCCATGATCCCTCGCTCCGCCAGCGCTCGAGCCAGGGACTCGGGGGCCTTGGTGGTGTCGCACGCCACGGTGGGGGCTCGGTGAGCGGCGTCCGTAGGGCCGAGCACGCGTGCAGCCGGGTGCGCCGCGAGCCGCTCCAGGAGAGGGGCCAATAGCGCCCGCTCGTGGGCCTCCATCAGCTGGTGTGTGCGCCGCCCGCGCTCGGCGGGGGAGGCGTCGTCGGGGAAGTGGTGATCGTGCAGGGCGTGCAGGTAGTCGGCCACGCCCCCGAGGGCGGCCACCTGGGCGTGGTCGGGCCCCGCCGGCACCAGACGCTTCGACAGGACGCCGTCGTTGAAGTCGTGGCTCTGGTTGGCGAGGGTGTCCATCACCGCCTGTCGAACCACCATCACGCCTTGGTGGGGGCCGTAGGTCTTGTAGGCGGAGAACAGGTAGACGTCGGCGCCCAGGGCGGTGACGTCGGGCAGCCCGTGGGGGGCGTAGGCCACGCCGTCGACCACCGAGCGGGCACCCGCTGCGCGCACCTTGGCGGTGATGGCTGCGACCGGGTTGTGGTGGGCGACGACGTTGGAGCAATGGGTGAACGCCACGAGCCGCGTGCGCTCGGTCAGCAACGCGTCGAGGGCGGCGGGATCGAGCTGGCCCGTATGCTGATCCGCCGACCACTCCCGCACCACGATGCCGGTGTCCGCGAGTCGTCGCCAGGCGCCGATGTTGGCCTCGTGGTCTTGATCGGTGACGATGATCTCGTCGCCTTCGCGCCAGCCGGCCCGAAACGCCCTCGCGAGCACGTAGACGTTCTGAGTGGTGGAGGGTCCTGCGTGCAGCTCCTCGGTCTGGACGTTCAGCAGGCCCGCGAGGCGCTCGCGTGCGTCCTGCATCTGCGCGCCCCCCGCCTGGCCCGCGGCGTAGTGGGGGTAGGGCTGCAGCTTGGTCTGGGTGTAGAAGCGCGTCAGTCGCTCGATGGTGTGGCGGCAGGCGTAGGATCCGCCTGCGTTCTCGAAGTGACGGGATCCCTCCAACGTGGGTTGTCGGAATGCGGGGAACTGGCTGCGCACGAAGGTGAGGTCGAGGGTCATCGTCGGTCCTGGGAAGGCGCGAGCATAGCCCCGTGGTCGCTGCCGGTCAGTTCCTGGTCGATGGGCTGCCTATGAGCACGACAGAACCCCGCAGCAGGAGGATCGGTGACGACACACTTCTTGCGCGTCCTCCGCCTGGGTGTGCTCGCTGGCTCGCTGGTGGGGCTGTTGCTCGTTCCCAGTGGAGCGTCGGCCCTGTTGGCCGCACTCCTCGCGGGCTCCGTCGTGGCCACGTCCCGGCCGGCTCGCCAGGCCGAGTCGCCCTGGCTGAAGAGACTGTTCCACGACATCGCCAGCAGCACCGACGAAGACGCCATTGCGGTCACCGCAGCCCTGGCGGAGCTGCGCGCGCGCGCCAACCGGGGAGGGCCCAGTGTGTGGTCGGATCCCTGTCCTTCGCCGGCTCCTCCCTCCAGCGCCTGAGCGTGCGGCGGTAGTGCACAGTCGCGTGCAGCGGTGGGGGAGGGTTTGTGTACACACCCCACACGGACTTGCGATGCGTCGGCTAGCCTTGGATCGGGACCGGTGCTGGTATCGCTCGCGCCGGTCCGATTGCTGTCATGGAGGAGAGACCATGGGCTTGTCCGTCTGCGTCCAGTGTGGGCATCACGTTCCCCCCCGAACCTGTTGGTGCCCCGAGTGTGGAACCAAGGTGGGCCACTGCTCCACCAACAAGACTGCAGCGGCGTTGATGCTCGGCTTGCTGGCCGCCACGCCAGGGTGCATGGACAAGGGCTCCACCTGTGTGGACTACGGCGGCTGTGACACCACCTACGATACCGACGCCGACACCGATGTCGACACCGACACCGACACCGATACCGACGCCGACACCGATCCCACTGGCGCCACGGGCGACACGGGTCCGAGCTGATGCACGTCCGTGAGCTGACCGCGGACGACCACGAGCGTCCGAAGCCCGTGTATGTGGTGTGGGAGGTCACGCTGCAGTGTGACCACGCGTGCCTGCACTGTGGGTCTCGGGCCGCTCGCGCACGTCCCCGAGAGCTGTCCACCGCCGAGCTGCTGGGCGTGGCCGACGAGCTCGTGGCGCTGGGCACCCGAGAGGTCACCCTGATCGGCGGCGAGGCCTACCTGCGGCCCGATCTGCCCGTGCTGATCGAGCGCTTGGCGCAGGGCGGGATCCGAGTGGGCATGCAGACCGGTGGGTTCGGCCTGACGCCGGCGCTGCTGGCCCGCCTGGGGGAGGCGGGGTTGGTGGGCGTCGGCTTGTCCATCGACGGGCCCGAGGAGGCGCACGACACCCTCCGAGGACGCCGCGGAAGTCACGCGGCGGTCTCGCGGGCTCTGGAGGCGGCGCTCGATGCGACGCGGGTGGTCACGGTGAACACCCAGCTCAACGCGCTGACCTTGCCCCACCTGCGCGATCAGTACGCGCACATGGCGCAGGCAGGCGTGCGAGGATGGCGAGTCCAGGTCACGGTGCCCATGGGCCGGGCGGCGGATCGTCCGGAGTGGCTGCTGCAGCCCTGGCAGGTGGTGGAGGCGATCGACACGCTTGCGGCCCTGCAGGTCGAGGCTGCCGAGGCCACCCGGGCGGCGGGCCGTCCGGTGGGGGAGACCATGTTCATCCATGGCTCCAACAACCTCGGCTACTTCGGACCCCACGAAGAGCTGCTGCGCAGCGAGCCAGGTCGGCCGTCCGCCCACTGGACGGGGTGTCCGGCGGGCTCGTGCGTGATGTCCATCGAGTCGGACGGCACGGTCAAGCCCTGCCCCTCTCTGCCCACGGCGCCCTACGCCTCGGGGCGTGTCCCCGACGACTCCCTCGAGGCGCTGTGGGGCGACGACGAGTCGCCGATGGGCTTTCAGCGCGGTGGCCTACGCTCGGGTCTGTGGGGATTCTGCGAGGGCTGCGCGTTCGCGGAGGTGTGCGGCGGCGGATGTGCCTGGTCGGCCCATGCTGCCCTGGGGCGCCCGGGGAACCAGCCCTGGTGCTACCACCGGGCCAGTCAGCTCGCGAAGCGGGGCGTGAGGGAGCGGCTGGTGCGCGTGCAGGCGCCGCCGGGCGACCCCTACGACGTGGGCCGCTTCGAGCTGGTGGAGGAGCCCCTGCCGAGCTGAGGACTCCGCTGGGGCGGCTCTATCCGGCCGTGACGAGGACCTGCTCGGTGTGCAGCGGCAGCGCCACCCGGAAGCGGGTCCCGCCGAGCTCGGGGGAGGGGCTCACGTCGAGGTGTCCATCGTGATCGGCCACGATGCGGGCCGCCACCGCGAGGCCGAGTCCGGTGCCCTTGGGCCGACCCTCGGTGGTCAGGTGGGCCAGACCCAGCTGCTCCTCCAGGTTCTCGGGCACCCCTGGTCCGGAGTCCTCGAACGTCACCTCGAACTGTCCTTCGCGCGACCCTGCGCCCACGCGCACCGTGCCGTCGGGGCCCGCGGAGCGGATGGCGTGATCGAGCAGGTGGAGCCACACCTGCGTGAGATCGCCGGCCACGCCGTGCACGGTTCCGTCCTCGAGGTTCGCCCAGGTGATCCGACCCGTCTGGCCGGGGCGGGTGGTGGACGCGATCCGAACGGCGGTCTGCAGCCCCGGCAGCATGTGGTGAACCTCGGGTCGGCTCCGATTCGGCCGGTCGGCCACGTAGAGCAGATCGTTGCTGAGCACCTGGATGCGGCTGGCGCTCTTCTGCATCTGGTCGAGCAGCCGATGGGGGCCGGTGGTCCCCGATCCCATGACGTGCTCCAGGACGGGCAGGCCGTTGATCAGCACGTTGAGCGGGTTCCGCACATGGTGTGCGATCTCGGCGGCGAGGGTGCCCACGCTGGCGCGCCGCTCGCGCACGAGCGTCTCCCGGGCGAGCAGCCGCAGCTGCACGTGCACGTCGGCGCGAGCGAGCAGCTCACGGGGGTGGAACGGCTTGGTGAGGTAGTCGTCGGCGCCCACGTCGAAGGCTGCGAGGATGTCGTCGAGCTGCGAGTGGGCCGTGAGCAGGATCACCGGCACGTCGCGGGTGCTGGGGCGCTCGCGCAGGCCCTGGCACAGCTCGAGCCCCGTCATCTGGGGCATGGAGCGGTCGGTGACCACGAGATCGGGCACCTCGCGCTGGCACTCCTGCAGTGCCAGGGCGCCGTTGGCGCAGGCTCGCACGCGGTACCGGTTGGCCAAGGTGTCGGCGACCAGCGCGCGCAGATCCGGATTGTCCTCCGCGATCACCGCCAGCGGGGCGTGGGGCCCTGGACCGGGGTGCTCCACCACGTCTTCGATGACGACGCCGGGCTCGGTGGGCGCCTCGGGGTCCTGCTGCGATGTCGTGGTCTGCACCACGATGCTGGTCCCGGCGGTCCAGGGGAGGTCCAGCAGGAACGTGGTGCCCACGCCCAGCTCGCTGGTGACCGTGGCGGCTCCCTCGTGCAGCCGCGCGGCCTCGTGCACGATGGCCAGCCCGAGTCCCGTGCCACGAGAGCCTCCCTCCTTCTGCTGAGATTGGGCGAAGCGATCGAAGATCCGGGGCAGATCCTCGGGCGGGATCCCCGGACCGGTGTCTTCCACCTCGAAGCGGAGCCTCCCCTCGCCCTGTCTCACCCGTACGACGACCTCGTCGCCTGTGTCGCAGTGTCGCAGGGCGTTGGCCACCAGGTTGGTCAGGGCCGACTCGAGCCAGTGCAGGTCCAGCATGGTGGAGGGAGCCCCGACCACATCGGCGTGAAGGGTGATTCCGTTCGCTTGGGCGGTGGTGCCGAAGGTGGCGCAGACGTGCCTCGCCAGGTCGTCGGGCGAGGCGGACACGCGCTTCGCATGCTCTGCGCCAGCGTCCACCCGCGCCAGATCGAGGAGCTGGTCGATCAGGCGGTGCAGGCGTCTCGCCGAGCGACGCATGGTGGTGAGGGCGCGTTGCTTGCCGCCCGGCGGCTCCCGCTGCTCGATCAGATCGTCGAGGGGTGCGAGGATCAGCTGCAGCGGCGTGCGCAGCTCGTGCGACACGTTGGCGAAGAACCGGGTCTTCGACTCGTCGAGGTGGCGAACCTCGGCCAGCGCATCCGAGAGCTGGCTGGTGGTGGCCTCCAACTCTGCGGTGCGATCCGCCACCTGCTGGTCCACGGACTCCTTGGCCGCGAGCAGCTCGGCGTAGCGCCGCTCGTTGAAGATGGCGCTGCGCTTCAGCGCGTTGTCCTGGTCGTGCAGCTCGTCGAGTCGACGGTCCATGCGGCTGCGCAGCTCCCCCAGCCGCGCCCACAGCGCCCCCACGGAGGTGGCTGCCACCACTACTACGATGCTCTCCACGAGGCCGAACCCCAAGGTCCACACCACGATCGAGGCGAGGGCGGCTCCGATCAGGGGGTCGCGAAGGCGGGCTATGGGACGGGCCAGCGGCTGCCACTTCACGTGGTACAGGCAGCGTTCGTGGCCATCGTGGATGCACTCTGGGTGCTCCACGGTGGCGGCGGGCCAGTCGAAGAGCTGGGGCACCGCGATGAACTGCCCGACCCGGCCCTGGCACATGAGGCGGCTTGTCTCGCCGTCGCTGAAGAAGGCGATGCTGGCCGAGGCCTCACCTCGCTCGACGATCTGAAGGCGCGCCACCTTGTTGAAGCGGGGCAGCGACGACTGCATCTGGTCGAAGGCGGCCATGGGGGAGCCGAACGTTCGCAGCAGCGGCTTGAGCACGCCGAGGTAGTCGCGGCTGAACAGGCGCTGACAGGCCCGGCCGATCATGTGCGGATCGTCGGTGGCCACGACGAGATCGGCACACAGCGCCTCCACGAACGCCATGCTGACCCAGCCATCCTTGCTGCGCAGCTGCTCCTGGGTGGCGTCGAGTCGGGCGAGGAGCGCATCGACGTCGTCGGAGCCCAGTCGTTCGCAGGCCTCGTCGAGGATCGGGACCAGGAACATGTTGTGCAGTTGCTGCTGGTCGTGCATCGCACGAGTCATCGGCCCAGACCGCCGGGCGGTTGACCAACGGATGGCTAGCCTGTGGCGTTCAGCCTCATGGCTCGCCCATCGTCTGCACCATCTTGCCGAGCTCGTCGGGGGTCGACGACAGCGCTGGGTACAGGTCGTCGAGGTCGCGTGCCTGCTCGTAGCGGGGCACCAGGGTGCGTTGCTCGTCGGTCCAGCCTCGGAAGTGCTCGGCGATGTACTTTCGCACCTCGGGAGTGAACTGGCCGTCCACCCGGATGCTCCACTGAAGCTCTCCCACCGGAGTCTCGTCGCAGCCGTGGTAGGTGTGCTGATCGAACCAGACGGCGTGGCCTTCGAAGTAGTGCTTGGTCTGAGTGGTCTCGTCGAAGACGAAGAACTGCTTGTCGAGGTTGGTGCGGAGCCAGAAGAACTCCTGGTAGGGCACCGGCCCGCGATGGATGGGCTCGTGGGCGCCTTCGTGATCGAAGATGACGAAGAAGCGCCCGTGCTGGAGCAGCGGCAGCGACTCCACCCACCGCACCAACCCCGGGAACTCCCGTGCCATCTCGGTGGGCTCCGCACCATCGGCCAGGTGGATGCGGGTGTAGGCCCGAGGCATCTTGAGGTTGATGGTCTTGAGCTTCGACAGCACGGGAGCCGACTTGTCGTAGCGGAGGTCGGGCAGGGAGGGGAAGAAGCGATTGACCTTGCTTCCCATCATGCTGTCGCCCACGCCGTGCTTCTCCATGCAGCGCTCGATGCCGGCGCGCACCTCGTCGTCGAGCTGACGCAGTCCGTCGATGTCCACGAAGTCGTCGAGTTTGAGCCAGCGCCCTTCGAAGTCCACGATTCCTCCGCGTGCGGAGTCCATGGTACCAAGGGAACAACGCCAACGCAGGACGATGTCGGTGAAGTACACCTCGCGAGACCTCGCACCCGCCCTCGATGCCTGGCGCGCTCTCCTCGGTCCGGAGGGTGTCGACACCGACGCCGTGACCCTCGAGGAGGCCTCCACCGCCACCTTTGCCACCCAGCGTCGTGCGCTGGCGGTGCTCCGGCCCACGCGTCGAGATCAGGTGCCCCGCATCCTGGAGCTGGCCACGCGGCACCAGGTGCCCATCCACCCCTACAGCTCGGGCAGGAACTGGGGCTTCGGTAGCCGGGTGCCCCCCACGGACGCCGTGTTGCTGGAGCTACGAGGTCTGAATCGGATCCTCGACTTCGACGAGGAGCTGGGATGGATCGAGGTGGAGCCCGGCGTGAGCTTCGGCCAGGTGTCGCAGTTCCTGCGGGAGCAGGGCTCTCGGCGATTCCTGTGCGTGACGGGGGCGCACCCCGACACGTCGCTGGTCGGCAACGCGCTGCAGCGCGGAGATGCCATCGGACCCTACGGCGATCGGGTTCGGTATGCGTGCCGCATGGAGGTGGCCCTGCCCACGGGACAGACCGTGGTGACGGGCTTCGGTGCCGTGCCCAGCAGCCGCGCGCAGGCGCTGTTCGTGCACGGGACCGGCCCTGCCCTCGACGGCTTGTTCGCCCAGTCCAGCCTGGGGGTGGTGACGCGGATGACCTTCTGGCTGCCTCGGCGGCCTGCGGTGTTGATGGTGGCGCAGTTCGGCACGCGCGGCCGCATCGGGGCGATGGCTGCGGCCCTGTCCGAGCTCCGCCAGGAGCGCAGCCAGAGGGCGCCGGTGGGGCTGTGGAACGACTACCGGGCAGCGAGCGTGCGCTCCACCTACCCCTGGAACCTGCACGACGGGCGCGGGGCGCTCCCGCTCGAGCATCTGGCGTCGCTGCTGGGAGGATCGCCGCTGCGCTGGTTCGGTGTGGCCACGGACTACGCACCCACCCCCGGGTTCGCGGAAGCCTGGCGGGAGCGGGTGCGCGCGGCCCTCGAGCCGTGCACGGATCATCTGGCCTTCGAGGCGTTTCGAGACGAGGACCACGCAGGCACCGACGACGACGGCACGGCGGTGCTGGGGTCGGCGTCGGCGTTGGTGGACGTGGCGCGTGGGGTGCCGCGACCCGACTCCACACGGTCGTGCTACTGGCGAAGGTCCTCCGTTCCCGAGCAGATGCATCCGGATCTGGACGGCTGCGGCGTGTTGTGGCACGCGTGTGTGGTGCCGATGCGCGGCGACGACGTGCAGCAGGCCACGGACAGCAGTGCCGAGGTGCTCACGAGGCACGGCTTCGAGCCCATGCTCGCGCTGGTGAACCAGCACGAGCGAGTGACCTATCTGTATCCCATGATCCTGTTCGATCGATCGGCCGCGGGGCAGGACGAGCAAGCGATCGCCTGTATGCGCGACCTGCATCGGACCCTGCAGGACGAGGGGTTCAGTGCCTACCGCATGGCCCATGCGGTGGTGGGGGATCTGGCGCCGCAGCGCACCGACGACAGTGCTGCGGTGCTCGATCGACTCGGGGAGGCCCTGGATCCAGCGGGGGTGCTCTATCGGGGCCGGCGGGACCGCCCCGAGGGCTAGCGCCAGGCACGAAACCGTCACGCAACAAATTCGCCGCCCGAGCGCAATCGTGGTGAGCGAGGAAGACGCTATGGAGTGGGCTGTACTCATCTTGTTGTTCGGGGTCGCCTCCTTTGCCATCGCTAGGGGGGCGAGGAGGCAGCGACACGAGGCCCTCGATCGTGCGGCCGCCGATCTCGGGTTGACGCGGAGTCCCAGGGACGAGCTGGTGGGGTCCTTCGGGGAGCCCGCGGTCGACGTTCGCGTGCACGAGCGTGATCGCGGCGGGAGCGGCTCCGTGGAGTGGTGGACCATCGCCAGTGCCCGAGTCCGAGGCCCGCTACCTGCTGGGCTGTCGGTGGCGCCCGAGGATTTCTTCGGAGGGTTGTTCGATGCCTTCGGGTTCACCAGGATCCAGCTGGGCTCGCGCCTCGATCGCGAGCTTAGGATCCGGGGTGCCCACGCGGAGGAGATCCGGGAGCTCCTCACGGACCCCGAGGTGCAGGCGTGCCTCGGAGCTCTGCTCACTGCACAGGGAGGGTTCCATCTACGGGACGGAGATCTCACCATCGAGCGGTGCGAGCCCATCGGCGACGGCACGCGCAGCATCCTCGAGGAGCTGGTGCGATTGGTGCTCGGCCTCGAGGCCGCACGGCGTGGCAGTTGGGAGGCGTTCGCAGAGGGACAGGGGCTCGCGCTGGACTGGGGGGCGCTGCGCCTGACGGGGGAGATGCGGGGAGTACCACTCACGATCCAGGGCCTGTCGGGCGGGCCGACCACGATTCGCGCACAGCTGGCGCGCGTGCTGCCTGCAGCAACGCGGGTGGTGCGCAAGGAGTCGGCGAAGAGCGGCGGTGCGCTGGGGGACCCGGTCCTCGACAGCCTCGTGTCCGTTCAGACCGACGATCTGGCGGTGCTCCGGCAGCGGCTGTGCACCGAAGATGTTCGTGGGGCCTTGCTGGAGGTGGTCCACGGATTTCCGGGGAGCAGTGTGCGCTCGGATGTGGTGGAGCTGTGGTGTCCCCACTGGGTGGGGCTGGATCTGCACGCCAGGGTGGACTTGGTGCTGCAGCTCGTGAGGTGCCTGGACGACGGGTAGCTCGACCCTCCGTGGCGGCGTGGGGTGTGTGCGTCCCGCGCATCGGGGTGCGCGCGCGCATGGGCAGCGCGACCGGTTGCTCCGAGAAGTCAGGTTCTCCCGTGGCGGGTCCTGGCACCCGCCGTGCAGTGGCATCGAGGGTACCCCGGAGAACCCGATGTCTTCCATTGCTGTTGAGCTGCCATCTATCGACGTACCCTCGCCCCCGGCATGGCCGCTGATCGGCCATCTGCCCGAGCTCGCCACGCAGCAGCTCGACTGGGTCGCACGTACTCAGGGACGCCTCGGCGACGTCTTCGCGGCCCGCGCAGGTCCCCAACGCATCGTGATGCTCAGCCATCCCGACCACGTGCGACACGTGCTCGTCGAGCGTCGGGACGTGTACACGAAGGGGGGCACCTTCTGGTCCGCCGTTCGCTCTCTCATCGGGCTCGGGCTGCCCACCAGCGAGGGACAGACGTGGCGGAGCCGACGTCGCATGATGAACCCCGAGTTCCGTCGAACACGGGTTGCGCAGATGGGCGATGCCATGGCGCGAACGCTGGCCGACCAGTTCGCGACGTGGCCGGCACAGCCCGCTGCCTTCGACGTGGCCCGAGGCGTCAGCCGCGCGGCGATGGCGGTCATCGTCCAGACGATGTTCGGCACCGGGCTCACCCCCGAGCAATCCGACGAGGTGGGCGATGCGCTGTCGTTCAGCCTCGACCACATGCTGCACAAGGTGGTGACGGATGCACTGCCGGCGTGGCTGCCCGTGCCCGGACGGCGTGCCCACCAGCGCGCGGTGGCTCGTATCGACGCGGTGCTCTACGACCTCATCGCGCAGCGGCGTGCGGAGGGGCCGAGCGACGATCTGCTGTCGATGCTGCTCGAGATGCGCGACACCGACGGCAGTGGACTCGACGACGAGGCGCTGCGGGACGAGACGATGAGCTTGTTCCTGGCGGGCTACGAGACCACGGCCGCCTCGGTGTCGTGGGGGATCGCGCGGCTGGCCGCCGATCCCACGCTGTACGCGCCACTGGTCGAGGAGGTGGATGGGGTGCTGGGCGACCGAGCGCCCACCGCAGCCGACGTGCCTGCGCTGCAGGCGACCACCCGCTTCTTCTTCGAGACGCTGCGCCTCGACGGGCCTGTGTACTGGCTCCCCCGTACCGCTGCGCAAGACGACGTGATCGACGGCTTTCGGATCGAGGAGGGCACCATGGTGGCGCTCATGCTCGACCGGATCCATCGCCACCCGAGCGCCTGGGTGGAGCCGGACCGCTTCGATCCCGACCGGTTCCTGCCCGAGCGCCATGCGGGTCGGAGTCCCACGGCCTGGATCCCGTTCGGGGCGGGGCAGCGGCAGTGCATCGGCAAGGGGTTCGCGGTGATGGAGGGCACCTTCCTGCTCGCGATGCTGGTGCAGCGCTTCCGGTTCGAGCTGCTCGACGACACCCGCTTGGTGCCCCAGATCGGGCTGACCCGGCGGCCCCGCTACGGGGTGAAGGTCCGGGTGGTGCCGCGCAGGTAGCTCACTGGTGGAGGAAGGTGGTCCGGATCCGCTGCTCTTCTTCGGCGACGAACCAGTCGCCGGCTTCCTTCACGCGGCTTCGCTCGACCCGACCCTCACGCTAGCAGCTCGTCGTAGGTCGTGGTCGACGTTCCGAACCCGTCGAGGTCCATGCCAACGGCGCGCGCGATGGTCAGCAGCAGGTCGGCGTGGGAACGCTGTCTGCCATCGGCCAGCGCATCCAGGTACACCCCCTTGCGGAACACGCCGCCCGGGTTGCCCACGAGCAGGTAGGGGACGTCGTTGTGGCGGTGGTTGTAGCTGCCGAACTCACTGCAGGCCACGATCAGGGTGCTGTCGAACAAGGTCCCGCCGCTGCTGTCGGGGATCGACTTCAGACGCTCGATCAGGTAGGCGAGCTGTCCGTAGTACCAGCGGAAGATGCGAGCCTGGTTGCGGCGTCGGGTCTCGTCGGGCTCGTGGCCCAGGTAGTGGTCGTTGACGTCGCCTGGCTCGAGGTCCGTCAGGCCGAGGTGCTTGTAGTGGTCCCCTGGCAGGCCGTTGTTCGTGCTGGTGCCGCTGAACTGCATCAGGGACACCCGCGTGCGATCGAGGGCGAGTGCTGCGACGGTCGTGTCGATCTGGATGCGGGCGAGCGCCGGAAAGTTCTCGGGCACCCGCCAGTACTTGTCGTCCTGGGTCGGCGTGGCCCAGTCTGGCGGCATGTCGACGTTCACGTCGATCTCGACCTCGGAGTCCGCCAGATCGATCAGGGAGTCGGTCTCCGACTCGATCCGCTCGATCGACTCCAGGTAGCTCTCGAGGCGCTCTCGGGCAGCCACGCCACCTCGGCAGTGGGCATCGTCGAGGCGAGCGCGGACGGCGCCCATCACGCGCAGACGCGACAGCAGCCGATGGTTGGGTCCTTGGGGTACACCCTCGCCGATGCCGTCCGGGAACACCTGGTTGAAGGTGGTCACGGGGTTCCAGGTGGGCGCTGCCAGGCCGCCGGAGAGCGTGCGGAACGGGCAGGCGATGCTGTTGCTGAAGTTGTAGTGGACGTGCTCGCCGTACAGGGTCGACAGGATGGCTGGAAAGGGTGCCGAGCCCTGCAGGTGCTGGCCGAGCCACTGGTCGAGGCTTCCGGCGTCTGGTGTGCCGCCCGTGAGCGCGGCCGTGGTGCTCCCGTGGTCGGAGTGGCCGTAGATCTCGAAGCCGCTCACCAAGGTGAGATCGGACTCGTGGTCCTTGAGGGGCTGAAGGCAGTAGGTGCCCATCTGCGACGAGCGGTATTGGTTGATCGAGTCGCCACGGCTCAGAGGCGTCAAGCCCCCCCCGATCGTGGTGGTCATGTCGATGTTCAGGGCGCCTGGTCCGGATGCGGGCCAGAAGGCCTGCTGAGCGCAGCCCTCGGGCACGTACCAGAAGATGACCCGCGTTGGTGGGGATGCGGGGCCAGCGAGCGCGCGCTGCGTGAACATGGACCACAGACCCGCACTGCCCAGTGCTGCAGCGCTGCCCGAGAGGAGACCTCGACGCGTGATCTTTGTCGTCATTGCGTTCGTCCTGCGAGGAGAGGAAGGAAGAGGCGGAGATCGGGGTAGCTGCTAGGGGCAGACCTGGTCTTCGGGCGAGAGGTACAGCGTGCGGAACGCGGGTGCTGCCATCAGCTCCAGCGCCGCCGAGCGGACGGATCCCGAGCTGGCGACCACGTCGCGGATCGGAGCGAGGCTGGGTTCGTCGGCGGCGACGGGCCGCCGCGCCAGGGCGTGACGGAACCACATGGTGGCGAAGCACTCCGCCAGCTCGTCGCTGGCGCCGTAGGCACTCGTGAAGTCCACGGCGCCGTCGTAGGAGCCGTCGAGGGTCGAGCCCACGTCGACGCGCGCGTCGAAGGAGGCGTCGTCGACGAGCACGCCATGCTCGTCGTAGCCGTCGAAGATCCGCCCGATGGGGTCCATGATCTTGTGGCACGCATCGCAAGGGGCCGTGGTCTCTCGGTTCTCCACCTCGCGGTCGATCACGCCTGGTGGCGGTGGGGCAAGCTCGCCGCAGAGCAGGCTCTCGTAGACGACCTTGCCGCGGAAGATCCAAGAGGCATCGCGGATCTCGGCACCGTTCGACGACAGGAAGCTTGCGTGGGTGAGCACGCCGCGCCGCTTCGCCTCTGGCGGGAACTCGTACTGCTCCCAGTCGGTGGCGGGTGCGGGCACGCCGTAGTGAGCGGCCAGGTTCGCGTCGATGAAGCTGTAGTCGGCGGTGAACAGCTCGGTCAGCGGGGCATCGCTGTCGAACACGATGTGCTCGACGAACCGTCGGGTCTCCTCGAACATGGCCTGGTTCAGGCCCATCCCCGTCTCCACGGGCACGCACCGCGTGTCGCCGCACTGGCACCAGCTCTGGCTCGACTGGCTGTTGACGCAGTCGTTCGCCGTGGGGCCGTGCAGCTCGATGCACTCGGCGGTGAAGTCGCACTCGTCGATGGGGGTGGGCGGCGCATCTGGGGGCGGCTCGGTGATCCCGAGCCACTCCCGTGCAAACCTCCACACCTCGTCTCGGGAGCGCGCGTCGTCGAAGAGCGTGGCAGCCACCGCACGGATGGCTGCGGGATCGCGCTCGAGCCCTGCGAGCGCCGTGGCTCGCAGGTCCGCATCGGGGGGCGCGTCCACCAACACGTAGGACAGGCGCGACGCGAGCTCGAGCCCCGTGAGCAGCAGCGCATCTGGCTCGCTGCCCGCCTCGCCGCCGTACTCGATGTGGAACAGGAAGCGCTCGTCGAGCAGCGCTCGTGACACACCGCCGGTCAGCGCCACCTCGAGGGTCGCACCCTCGTCGAGGGCGGTGCCGATCAGCTCGGCGAGCTCGCTGTAGTCCGCTGGCTCGTCGGCGCCGCGGTACAGCTCGAACAGAACGGGCTCGAACACGGAGACGGTGCAGCCCTGAAGGTCGCTGCTCCAGTCGCAGGCCGTGGCCAGTGCTGGCGCGAAGTGGGCGCCGAAGGCCTCGCTGGCCACCACGTACCCGTGGTAGTCGCCGATGCCTTCGCTGCCGGCGTTGGTGGTGAACACCCCGTCGGAGCCGTCGGGTGGGAGCTCCACGCCGGGCTGTGGCCCGCCGAAGGCGGCACTCACGGTCGAAGCGTACTCACCGCGGGTGAGTCGGCCGACGGGCGAGAGGGGACGCTCGCTCTCGAGGGTGGTGGTTTGCTGGGAGGACGTGTCGTGTCGAGCGTCCTTGCAAGAACCGAGTGCCGTTGCTGTCGCAAGGCACCCGATCCACAGAGACGCTGGCCACCGGAGGAGTCGGTGCATCAGAGGTCTGCTCCTGGGATTGGACTTCGTCCAAATGCGCGGCGCGGCCTGCGCCGGCCATCCCGGATCGAAGATTGCTCACATTTTCGTAGCCTGGCTCGCTTAGCCTCCGAGACTGTCCGGCTGTGTCCGGTCTGGTCCGGGATGGGTGTCGCGTGAAGTGGAGCACGGAATTGGAGAATGGGCTGTCGCTATGGGTGTGTCGCGGCACTGTTCGGTGCAGGAGGGCAGATGAATCCGATGTCGTGGATGTGGTTGGGCGTTGCGGGAGCCCAGGCGAGTGCCGGGAGTTGTCCCAGTGGGCAGGTCACCGTGGACGGGGCGGTGCAGGTGGATCTCGCGGCGGCCCTGGCGGGGGCGTCGTCGGGGGCCCACGTGGTGGTCTGTCCGGGGACGTACGAGGGAACGTTCGTGGCTCCGGCTCCGATCGTGCTCGAGGCGCCTGCAGGCCGTCACGAGACCATCCTGGATGCCAAGGGCGCTGGCACCGTCCTCACGCTGGCAGCAGGGAGCTGGGTCGAGGGCTTCACCATTCGCGGTGGCCAGACCGATGGCAACGGGGGCGGCGTGTCGATCACCGGCGTGGGATCCACGACGGTCGACCAGTGCGACGTGCTGGACAACGTGGCGGCCGTCTCGGGGGGTGGACTGTACGCGCCGGAGGGGTCCACCGTGGTGGCCTGGCACAGTCGGTTCGATCACAACACGGCCGGAGACGGAGGCGGCATCGCCTTCGGCGACACCTACGTGTTCGGCGGGGTGGCGTCCGAGATCGACCTGCTGTGGTCGTCGGTGAGCCACAACACGGCGGTGGGGCGCCCCCGTGGGACCAGCTTCCGCAACGCGCGGGGGGGCGGTCTGGCGATGAACGGTGGTGACGTCACGGGGGGCACCTTCGAGGGCAACCGAGCCCTCGAGCGGGTGCGCGAGACGTCGTGCTGCACGATCCGCACACCGGGGCTCGGCGGTGGCATCTACCACGACGAGGGAGGGAGCCTGTTCTTCGTGGAGGTGCGGGACAACATCGCCGAGGGGAACGGTGGTGGACTGTTGGTCAACGGGCTCGGTGCAGTGGAGCTCGCGGCGGTGTCGGTGCAGGGCAACGAGGCCATCGACGCCAACGGAGGAGGCATCGCGGTCTCCAACGCCGTGTCGTCTGGCGGCCTCGACGTGTCCACCTTCGGCCTGGTGGTGCACGACAACGAGGCGCTCGAGGGGCGAGGGGGCGGGGTCTACCTGCAGTCGGCGAGCTTCAGCGACTTCGGTGTGAGCTGGCAGGGCGGCTGGGTCACCCACAATCGGGCGGAGGATGGCGGCGGCCTGGCGATCGGGGGCGGGGACATGGATGTCTCCGGCGTGTTCGTGGGCTTCAACGAGGCCAGCGAGGACGGCGGCGGCTTCGCGACGCTGTCGCCCCAGTCCTCGATCTTCGTGTGGACGTTCTCGCTGAACGACATGTGGTTCGTGGGCAACCAGGCGGCGGGTGCGGGGGGCGGCTTCTGGGGTGGCCGGAACATGACGCTCGCGGACACCTGGTTCCTCGACAACGATGCGGCTCGGGGGGGTGGCCTGGCGCTGATCGGCCAGCGGGAGTCACGAGCGCCCGACGTCAAGCGCTACGAGCTACGCGACGTGGTGGTCATCGACAACACGGCGCAGGTGATCGGCGGTGGGGTGTTCCAGGAGCAGCGGGCCACGGTGGTGGCGCAGACCAGCGTCTTCGCGGCCAACGAGGCTGCCGTGGGGGGTGGCCTGGCGCTTCAGGCAGGCACCTTGGAGTCCGTGGACTCGGACTGGGGGCTGACCTTCGACAACGAGCCGGACGACGTCTGGTTGGTGCCGTCGGCCCTGGGCTACGCGAACTTCGGATTCGGTGAGTCGTTCGTCTGCGACGCGTTGGTCTGCATCTGA
>JAHQVJ010000069.1 GCA_019634415.1 Myxococcales bacterium | reverse complement strand
GGGGCGGCAACAAGGTGGAGATCTACAACAACGTGGCCGGCGACGGCGCGCTGCTGTTGGTGCGCGGGCCCTTCCGGGATGGCGTGTACGTGGAGCGCAACCTCTCCAACGGCACCTCGGGCAAGCTCGTGCAGCTGAAGCCCGACGCCACGTTCACCACCTCGGGCACCACGTTCCAGGGCGGAAACTTCTACTCGCCTTTCGGGCTGGACGCGGATCGGGCGCGCACGTTCTTCTCGCGCGGGGCCATCGCCACCAACTGCTCGAATCAGAGCTACACCGCGTGGTGGTAGCCCTCTAGAGGATGCCGGTTTGCTCCGCGAGCACCGCCAGTCCCACCGAGGTCAGCCAGAGCAGGCCCAGCGACAGGGCCACGCCTCCGAGCCTCCCGGACACCCGCACCTCCTGCACGGTGAGGGCTGCGCTGGCTGCCAGGAGCACGGCCGTGAGCACCCACCCGTCGGTGGTGCCGCGCCACCCGAGCAGCATCAGCCCTGCGAGCACCACCACCACGTGGCCCAGGATGGCAAACCACACGGGCCACAGCGCTCGGTTGTGCAGGTAGGGGAGCACCCACTCCTCGACCCACGCGGGCCAGGCCGGTGGTGCCGGCGCTTCTTCGCTCACGTGCCCTCCGCGAGCAGGTGGTCACCAGCGACCCGCGCCACCCGGTCCAGCCACCTCGCGCCGACCGCGAGCACGTCCTCGTGGATGTCGAAGCCGCCCGAGTGGGCTGGGAAGCTCTTGCCGGGCGGCTGGGCGCCGTATCGGATGTACGCGCCCTCGATCTCCTCGAGGTACCAGGCGAAGTCCTCGCCACCCAGGTTGGCGGTGGCCAGCGGCCGCACCGCACTCGCGTCTGCAATGTCGAGGGCCGCTCGGCGGGCCAGGCGGGTGGGGCCGGGCTCGTTGATCAGCGGTGGCGTGCCCGGCTGCAGCTGTACGGTGGCAGCGGCGCGATGCTGCTGCGCCACGGCCTCGGCGATGCGGGGGAGGGCCGAGGCCAGGTGCGCGCGCACGTCGGGATGCTGGGTGCGGAAGGTGCCCTCGAGCACCGCCTCGCCCGCGATCACGTTGGGGGCCGAGCCCGCGCGCAGCTGCCCCACGGTGACCACCGCTGGTTGGCCCGGATCCACCTCCCGGCTGATGGCGGCCTGCACCGTGGTCACGAAGTGGCTCGCCACCACGATGGCGTCTACTGCGCTGTGGGGGCGGGCTGCGTGTCCGCGCTGGCCAGTGAAGGTGATCCGGAAGGTGTCGGTGCTGCCGTTCACCGCGCCGTCTGTGACGATCAGCTCGCCCGGGGGGTAGCTGCGATCCACGTGTCCGCCGAAGATGAGGGACACGCCGTCGAGGGCGCCGGCCTCGATCATGGCCTTGGCGCCGTCGCCGGCTTCCTCTGCGGGCTGCCAGATCAAGCGGACGGGGGTGGGGGGCGGATCTGCGAGCAACAGCTCCGCTGCGCCCACGAGCATGCTGGTGTGGCCGTCGTGGCCGCAGGCGTGCATCACGCCCGGTACCTCCGAGGCGAAGGGGAGGCCCGTCTCCTCCTGGATGGGCAGCGCATCCGTGTCGGCTCGTAGGGCGATGCGGGGGCCTGGTGCGCGACCGTCGAGGTCGGCCATGATTCCCGTGCCTGCGAGACCCGTGCGGTGCTCCAGCCCCAGGGCCGTCAGCGCCGTGGAGATCCGCTGCATGGTGTCGTGCTCCTGCCACGACAGCTCGGGGTGCCGATGCAGGTCACGGCGCAGCGCCACCATGCGGCAGAAGACGTCGTCGGGGATCGAGCGGTCCATCGGTCCTCGTTTCTCGATACGACTCACTCGCTCGGGACGGGCAAGTCGAGGAGCTGGGATGTGGGTCTTGGTGGGCGGAGTGGTGGGAAGCACCGTCGCAGGGATCGCTGCGCTGTTCTATGTCACGGTGCTCCGCATTCCGCCCGATCCGATGGTGATTCTCGCCGCGGGGGCCGTGGGTGCGGTGGCGAGCGGTTGGCTCTGGCGATCCACCTCACCCCCCGAGATCCACGGACGATGAGCACAGAGTCACCTGTTTAGATGGGACTGACCGGAGGTCCGGTGCTCACGGTGTGGATGGCGATGACGGCGGCGTTGGCCGGAGATGGGTTCGATCACGTGCGGGACTCCGCCGGGTGTGCGATCTTCATGCGGCCCAAGGCGGTGTCGGGCGTGGCAGCGATGCGAGCGGTGTGTGACTGGCCCGATGTGGATCCCGAGCGCCTGACGGACCTGCTGTCGCAGTTCCACCGCTACTCCGACTACGTCTTCGCCATCGACGTGTCGCGGGTGGAGCGCACCGAGGCGGATGGGCGCAAGCTCATCTACCAGCGGCAGGAGATGTTCGGGATCAGCGACCGCGAGGTCTTGCTGTGGATGCGGGCCACGCCCCGGGGCGGGGGTACCCGCTTCTCCTGGACGGTGGCGTCGGACGAGCCGCTCCAGCTGCGCAAGGGCGCCATCCGCACCCCCAAGAACGACGGGTTCTGGGAGGTGATGCCGCGCGAGGGAGGGGGTGCGCGCGTGGTCCACGAGATCGCCATGGATGGCGGCGGCAGCATCCCGCAGTGGCTGATCAACCTGGTTCGCACCCGCGGCTTCGCTCGGGTGATGTCGGACGTGCGCCAGATCGGTGCGGACGCCAGCGGGTGAGCCGCGATGTGTCCACGTGGGGCGGCGGCGACGAGACCGTCGTGCCCGACGGCGAGCAGCCGAGCGTGGACGCGTCGGTGTGGGTGGGTCGGTACCGGATCGGGGCGCTCCTGGGCCGGGGTGGCTCGGGTCAGGTGCACGCGGCGACGGATCTGCTGACGGGGCGGGACGTGGCGGTGAAGTTCGTGTCGCACCTGGCGCGCGGATCCGCCAGGCAGCTGCGGCGGGAGCTCACGGCGCTGCGGCTGCTGGATCTGCCGGGCGTGGTGCAGCTGCTCGACGATGGCGAGGAGGGTGGGCAGACCTTCCTGGTCATGGAGCTGCTCCCGGGCGGCCGCTTCGACGTGCTCGCGGGCGAGGGCGGCTGGAGCGACTTCGCTCCGCAGGCGGTGGCGCTGCTGGAGTCGCTGGCGCGGGTGCACTTCGCGGGCGTGCTGCACCGGGATCTGAAGCCAGGGAACGTGCTGCTCGACGCCCTCGGGCGGCCGGTCATCACGGACTTCGGCCTGGCGATGGGACAGGCCGTGGAGTGCCACCCGTCCACGGTGGTGGAGGGCACGCCGCGGTACATGGCGCCAGAGCAGCGGCGGGGCGAGCCCAGCGACGAGCGCACGGATCTGTACGCCTTGGGCGTGATGTTCGACGAGATGCTGCGCGACAGGCCTGCTCCAAACGAGGTGCGCGCAGTGGTGGCGGCGATGTGCGCCGAGGAGCCGGCGGACCGGCCAGCAGGCGTGGTGGACGTGCTGCGGGCGATCGGGGCGGGGACGGAGTCGCTTCTGGGATCGGTGCAGGGGCTGCCGGAGGTGGCGAGCGAAGAGCAGCTGCGGGCCTTGTTCGACGAGCCACCTGTGACGTTCCTCCATGTCGCCGAGGACGCCGCTGCAGTGCTGCATCTACGCACGGGTGGGCGTCGCGACGACGTCGCCAGCGAGATCGAGCGCTGGGTGCGGGCAGGGCGCAGTCACCTCGCCGACGGACGGATCACGCTCGAACGGTCGGCAGTGGACGGGCTGTTGTGGGAGGACGATCCGGAGCTGGCGAGCTTGGTGTTGTCCAGCCGAACAGCGAGCGAGGACGTCTTTGCGGCCGAGCTGGGGAGTCGAGCCGACGCGCTGCACCTACAGGGGCGGTCCGCGCGCGCCGCGGCGCTGTTGGAGGCCGCCCTGGGCGTGGTTCGAGGCTCCGATGAGGCTCGTTCGCTGCTGGAGCAGCTGGTGTGCGTTGCACTGGCCTTGTTTCGTGATGACGTGCTGCGGCGGGCCATGTACCGCGCGGAGCGCGCTGCTGCGACGGACCTGTTGGGGCTGGTGCGGGGCGCTCGTCTGCTTTGGCAGGGCGACGCTCAGCGGGCGTTGACAATCCTGAGCGAGCCTGTCACGGGCGAGCCGGAGCTGTCTCGAATGGCCTTCCTCGTGCAGGCATGTGCCATTGCCGCTCCAGAGAGGCTTCCGAGGCTCGTGGAGCGGTCCAGGGAGCTGTGTGCTGATGATGAGGTACGTACCGGGCGGTGGCATTCCTGGGTCGGAAACGCCGCCTACAGGACAGGCGAGTACGCCACCGCCATGGACCATGCCGAGCGATCCGCAGCGCTGTTGACTGGTGCACCCGTTTGGCAGCTTGGTGCGCTCACGAACGCTGGCGCTGCAGCCTTGGAGATTCCGGATCTTCCTCGGGCTGTGGCGTGGGCTGCGGAGGCGCGGCGCCTGGCCCGTCGCCTTCGTGCGGGTCTGGTGGAGACGCGGGCCTGGTGGCTGGAGCGGACCGCGCGCTATCGCGCCGGGGAAGAGCTCCTGCCGGAGGATGGCTGGGTCGATGCCGCCGAGGCCGTCTCCAAGCGATACGCGGCACAGCTCGCCATCACGGAAGCAGCCATCGCTCGGGCGCATGGCGCGCCGGAGACTGCCAGGCAGCTCGGCGCTCGAGCCGAGGCGCTCGGCCAGGGGAACCGCGTGCTGACGGCCCTCGGACAGGCTCTCGCGCTCGGCAGCGGAGAGGTCACGGCCATCGACTCCCTCGTCGACACCTCTGGCTTCGCCGAGAGCCTGCAGCTCCAGGTCGCCGCGCTGCGGGCCGAGGCAGGGGTCGCGCCTTCCGGCATGGGTCCAGTGGCGGACTGGGCGGCCCGTTGGCCGTTGTCCGATCCCGACAGGAGACTGGACGTGCTGAGTCTGTCCGAGTGTCAGGCGGCATTGGGCCTCACTGCTGGCACGGGTTGACGTCCAACCCTGGCTCGAAGTCGGATCCCTCTTCGACGTAGTACATGAGGCGCGCGAACGTCTGGTTGTTGTTCTGGCCGCCGTACCAAAGGTTCGGTGGCGGACCCTGTCGATCCTCGAGGGTTGCGACGAACTGCTCCTTGGCTTGATCCAGGAAGTCGAAGGAGGCCGAGAACGTCCAGAAGTCGACGTAGAGATCGCCCAGCTGCGGATGGTGGTGGAGCTCTCGCAGAAGGCTCGCAGTCTTCTCGAGTCCGTTGCCTAGGTCCTGCTCCACGTCGAATACGAATCCCTCTACGAGCTTTCCCTCGTAGTCGAGCTCGTCCAGGTCCTGGGGGGACTGCTTGTACTCGATGTCCATGCACAGATAGGTGTGGTCCATCCACTGGGGATCCAGGGACTCGTGCATGGTCAAGGCCTGATTCGCCGACCCGGCACTGACGTACTGGGCACCGAACGCCCCGCCTCCGAAATAGTCGTCGTCGTCGTCCGTCAGGAACCAGTGCTCTACGAACCTGTGCTCCGCCTTCTTCTCGGTGTAGACGGTGCCGATGTTGCCAGCCCCGACGGGGCCGAACACGTTGGCGATTCCCATGTCGATCTGCGCGACGACATCGGGTGAGATCGCCAGGTCGTCCAGACCCATGATTGCCGAGGTGTATCGGTCGTAGTCATCGTCGCCCGAGGGCGTGGCCAGGTCGATGCCCTCCACCACCAGCTCAGTGCCGGTGTCGCCGGTGGGGGGGGAGTGCTCTTCGCAGGGGCAGGTGCAGCCCACGGCGCCGACGATGGGCGCCAGGATCAGGGTCCAGCGGGTCATGGGGGGAGCTCCGGTGTTGCCCTCAGTCTAGCAAGGGCCGTGCCGGACCCCGGGTGCGGTCCGGGCTGCGCCACCCGCGAGCGGAGTGCGCGAGGATGCGCTTTTCGCCGCGCATCGCGCATCGCTGCGCGATACAGGCCGGCCCATGGGTATGGGAGACGTAGAGGGGTCCGCGTTCGCGCGGACGGGCCCGCCGAAGCGCGCCACCAAGGGAGGCCGGCGGCCGAGCCCTCGGTCGCATGCCCACCCGTTCCTGCCCACTTGCCGAGCCGATCTCGAGGCGCTCGGCTGGGACGAGGTGGACATCGCCATCGTGAGCGGCGACGCCTACGTCGATCACCCTGCCTTCGGGCCCGTCCTCATCGCCCGCTTCCTGCAGGGCCGAGGCTTCCGGGTGGGGCTCATCCCGCAGCCCGACTGGTCGAGTGCGGAGGCCTTCCGGGCCCTGGGACGTCCGCGCCTGTTCTTCGGAGTGTCGGCCGGCAACCTCGACAGCATGCTCAACCGGCTCACCGCCCAGAAGAAGAACCGCAGCGAAGACCAGTACAGCCCCGGAGGCGAGACCGGTCATCGGCCCGATCGGGCCACCCTGGTCTATGCCAATCGCTGTCGCGAGGCCTTCCCGGGCACGCCGGTGGTGCTGGGGGGCATCGAGGCGTCGCTGCGTCGCATCGCCCACTACGACTACTGGTCCGACACCGTGCGGCGCTCGATCCTCGTCGACAGCAAGGCCGATCTGCTGATCTTCGGGATGGGGGAGCGGCCCGTGTGGGAGGTGGCTCGCCGTCTCGACGCTGGTGAGGACATCAAGGAGATCCGGGACGTGCGCGGTACGGCCTGGGTGGCTCGCGAGGCCGACACGCCCGCATTCATGGAGGATCCCGCCCGCTTCACCACCGACGACAAGGTGGTGGTGCTGCCGTCGTACGAGGAGGTGAAGGCCGACAAGCGCGCCTACGCTCGCATGTCGAAGCTCTTCCAGCTCGAGACGAACCCTGGCAACGCGCGGCGCCTCGTGCAGCTGCACGGCAAGCGCGCCGTGGTCTACAACCCGCCGGCTCTGCCGCTCGATGACGACGCGGGCGACGGCCGTGACGACGCCATCGCCATGGACGAGCTGTACGATCTGCCCTTCAACCGCGTCCCCCATCCCATGTACGACGCGAAGATCCCCGCCTACGAGACCGTGAAGCACTCGGTGGTGCTCATGCGGGGATGCTTCGGCGGCTGCACCTTCTGCTCCATCACCGAGCACGAGGGGCGCGTGATTCAGAGCCGCTCCACGGCCAGCGTGCTGCGGGAGCTGCGCGAGATCCGCCGCATGGAGGACTTCCGCGGCACCATCACCGATCTCGGTGGCCCCACCGCGAACATGTACAAGATGCGGTGCAAGAGCAAGGACATCGAGTCCAAGTGCCGCAAGCTGTCGTGTGTGCACCCGGGCGTGTGCGAGAACCTGGTGACGGACCACGGGCCGGTGCTCGAGGTGATGCGCGCCGTGCGAGGCACCGAGGGCATCAAGCACACCTTCATCGCCTCGGGCGTGCGCTACGACCTGGCGGAGCTCGAGCCCGAGTACGTCACCGAGCTCGCCCAGCACCACGTGGGCGGGCACCTTTCGGTGGCGCCCGAGCACTGCTCCGATCGAGTGCTCGACAAGATGAAGAAGCCGGGCATCGCGGCCTTCGAGCGGTTCCGCGCCCAGTTCCAGTGCGCGAGCGCGGACGCGGGCAAGGAGCAGTACGACATTCCCTACTTCATCAGCGGGCATCCGGGCTGCGACCTGTCCGACATGGTGGAGCTGGCGCTGTGGCTCAAGGCGCAGGGGTACCGGCCCCGCCAGGTGCAGGACTTCATCCCGACGCCCATGTCGGTGGCCAGCGCCATGTACTGGACGGGCATCGATCCGCTCACGGGCGAGGAGGTGCCGGTGGCGCGAGGGCTTCGCGAGAAGAAGCTGCAGAAGGCGCTGCTGATGTACTGGAACCGCGATCACTGGCCGCTGGCGCGCGAGGCGCTGGTCGCTGCGGGTCGAGAGGATCTCATCGGGCGCGGCCCCGATGCGCTGGTGCCACCAGCGCCGTCCCAACCCGGCAAGAAGCCGCGTCGTAGGCGACGTACGAGATCCAAACGCAACTAGGCGGTGCGCCCCGAGGCCGGCAGCGGGTGACCACGTTACCCGTCAAACCCGATCGGGCTGTGGCCCCGGCTGCATTACCCGACCTGTCCCGATTCTTTGACCGTCCCTAGGAGGAAGTGTGTCCCTCGTACCCGTCCATGGTGGCCTCGACGTTCCGGTGGATCGCGTCGTCAAGCTCTCCCGACGCAAGGCGCTGCTCGATGAGGCCGCTGGCCTTCCCAAGATCAAGGTCACCGAGGCGGATCTGGCCACGGTGCACCGCCTGGCCGACGGCACGTTGTCTCCCCTGACGGGGCCGATGTCGAAGGAGCAGTACGATCTGGTGCTCGCCGAGCGCGTGGTGATCAGCCAGGGTCAGCGCTACGCTTGGACCATTCCCACCACGTTGCCCGTGACCGACGAAGAGGCTGCGGCGCTGCAGGTGGGTGGCAAGGCTGCGATCTACGGTCCCGACTCGAAGCTGGTGGCCATCCTCGAGCTGCAGAGCATCTTCGACTGGGACAAGGCGGCCTACGTCAAGGCGGTGTACGGCACCGACCGGATGGATCACCCCGGCGGGCGGATCCTCACCAACGACGAGCGCACCAAGCTCGTGGGTGGCGACATCTACGCGCTGCCCCCCACGCCGAACCCCGAGTACGGCCACCAGGTGGTCTCGCCGCGGATGACCCGGGCGATGATCGAGGATCGGCACTGGGAGCGGGCGCTGGCCTTCCAGACGCGCAACCCGCTGCACCGCGCCCACGAGTACGCCCTGGTCTACGGACTGGAGCAGATCACGCGCGAAGGCCACTACGCCGGTGCCGTGCTCAACCCGCTGGTGGGTGAGCTGAAGGGCGACGACGTGGATGCGCTCACCCGCATGCGCACCTACAACCGCCTCAAGGCGCGCCGCTTGCTCGGTCAGGGCGACGTGGACACCGCCCTGTGGGATCAGGTGGGCTACGAGATCAACGACGTGTTCGAGCTGCAGGGCCTCGACATCAAGATGTTCTACGGTGGGCCGGCCGAGGCCGTGATGCACGCCATCTACCGGCAGAACCACGGCTTCTCCCACATCGTGATCGGCCGCAAGCACGCCGACGCCCCCTACGAGGACGGCTCGGCGATCTGGGGCGACTTCGACGCCCACGCCATCTTCGACGACCTGCCGGGCCACCTGGCCATCGAGCCGATGAAGGTGGGCTTCGCCGCCTACTACCCGTCCATCGGCCGGGTGGATCTGATGTCGAAGCACGAGGGCGACAAGGCCACGTTCATCTCCGGCAAGAAGGTGCGGGCGATGCTGGTGGCCGGCGAGCACCCGCCGGTGGAGATCATGCGCCGCGAGACGGCCGAGATCCTGATCGAGGCCTACAAGGCGAAGGGCGCCAGCTAGGCAGAGCGGCCGCCCTGGCTAGTCGGCCAGGGTGCGCTGCAGGAAGGCGGCGGCGTCGTGTGCCGAGGGCACCTCGGCGCTGGCCACCGCACCGTCCATGGGCGTGCTGGTCATGGCCACGTGGCTGCGGAGCACGTTGATACGGTCCTGGGCGAACAGTGCCGGGTGGCCGTAGACCTCGGGCTGGTGGAAGCGGCCGTTGCGGGCCACCATCACGCCCACCACGCGCTTGTCGTCTTCGAAGCGCTGGCGCAGTGCGCCCTCGAGGGCCGCCACCTTGCGTGGGTCCACGCCTGCACCCTCGAGCCAGCTGGCGGAGCCGTCCACGCCCTTGGCGGTGTTGGCGCGCGCCACGGCGTCCCAGGTGGCATCCTGGGAGGCTGCGCGCTGCACGACGCCGCGCACCACGGGGTCCACGCGTCCGCCGTAGGCGAAGCCCGCGTCTGTGTTCGCGTCCCACCGCCCCTTCTCCACGCAGTGCACGGGCACGCGCATCGGCTGCCCGCTGGCGACCAGCAAGCTTCGGGTGACCACCCGATCCTGCCTGCCGCCGTCCACCAGATCGCCCTGCATCACCAGCACCGGTTCGTCGCCGTGGTTGATCATCGCCACCTGGCTGACCACGCCGCCCGCCACCTCGCGAACCTCCAGCTGCCCGGTGGCCATGGCCCGCGCCAGCGGCACGGCTTGCAGATCGGGACGAGCCGACGCATCGCGGTCGATCACCGGGTAGAGCGCCATCTGGCCGACCACCACGGGGTCGCCCACCGACAGGCGCTTGCCCACGGCCACCTCGCCCACGGTGTTGCCGGCTTTGCCCCAGGTGGATTCGGCTTCCTTACCCCAGGAGCCGGCGGCGGCGGGGGTGGCCAGGGCCAGGGCAGCGAGAACGGTGAGCGAGCGAACCATGGGCGATCCTCCTCGATGTGGAGACACGACAACCGGCGTCCAGTTCCAGCGTAACGGCTGTGATTCACCCACGTGCTGGCGCTCGCCTTTATTGCAGCGGGAGAACCCCGCGACCGCCTCGGCCCGCCCACCAGTGCACCTCGCCCGCCGTGCCTCGCACCACCCAGGTGGCGACGGCGCGGTGGCCCCTGCCGGGAAGGCCTCCGTACACCGGGGAGCGTCCGAAGCCGTGGCGCATCCACCCCTCCAGGTGGGGCAGCTCCACCAGCGGCTCGCCCTGCAGGATCTCCGCACCCGTCAGCTCGGCGCGTACGGGTGGGCTGGTGCCGATCGCCACGGCGTGCTCCAGGCTGCTCGTGGGCAGCGCCCCCTGGTTCTCCAGCACCAGCTGGATCCGGTGGGTGTCGCCGTCCAGGGGAGTGGCCGTGAGGGTGGCGTGCACCTGGGGTAGAGCTCGCCGCAGTCGATCCGCCACGGTGAAGCCGCGCTGGCACTCCTCGGCGAGCAGCGCCTCGGGCGGGTTGCGCACGGTGCGCTGGTAGTCGATGCCTCCGATCTCCACGGGGCCGAGCTGCGGGTGCTCGAAGGGGCGCCATGGGGTGTGGGCGCCGTCGGCCACCACCTTGTCGAGCACCCCGCGGATCTTGTCGATGTCGGGATCGCGGAAGTCGGCCGCGGGCTCGCCGGGATCGATCCCCGCCCAGGCGTAGGGGTCCCAGAACTCCAGCGTGTAGGCCACCACCCCGAACACCGCCGACAGCGTGTCGTCCCAGGTGCCGATGATGGGCTTGTCCGGGTCGTACATGAAGTCGGGGTAGACCTTGAACGTGCGGTAGCCGGTGCCCTCCACCAGATCGAGAGCCAGTCGCTGCATGCGGGCGAGATCTCCGGCCGGAATGGGGGAGTCCTTGCGCGACGGTGGCGTGAGCAGACAGCCGGTGTAGGTGTGGTTGGTCAGCGCTGCCGCGATGTTGGGACGCGCGGCCACGGCATCGAGCAGCGCGCGGCTCTCGGGCTCGCTGCCAGGAAACGTGCCGGCGTCCATCCCGAACATCGAGAACGGCGACCAGTCCACCGGGAAGTTCCGGTTGAGATCGAGGCCCCACTCGAGCGGTGCTTGCTCCCACTTCACGCCGTCCCAGCGGACGAACCGTCCCTCCCCGCTGAAGAAGAAGGCATCGCTGGGATCGTCGTCGACGGTGCGCGGACGCATCATCACCGGGTTCTTCTCGTCGGCGACCCAGGGCCCGGCTGGATGGCGCCAGCGCATCCAGCGCACCACGCCGTCGTCGTCGATGTCTCGCTCCTCGAAGCCGATCCGCACGGTGCCGGGGCGCGCGGGCCGGGTGGTGCTGCGGAAGTACGGCGCCCCCTGCATGGTCTCCTGCAGGCCGTCGGGGCTGATGCAGGGCACGGCGTAGACGGTGTGGGCGCGGAAGGATCGGCATAGCGCCTCGTCGCCGGCCTGCAGACCGCTCACCCACTTCACCAGCGTGGCCACGGCACTCATCACGCCGGTCCACTCCACTGCATGGGTGCCGCCGTCGAGCCAGAACGCAGGCCGGTCGTCGACGTTCCCGGGCCCGGCGCGATCGCCCACCGTCACCATCAGGATCGGCCGGCCGCCGCGACTGGTGCCCAGGGTCTGTAGCGCGACCCACTCGGGGCATCCCGAAGCCAGGGCCTCGAGCTCGGCCCTGACCTCGCCGAAGTCCAGGTAGCGATCGCCTGTGTAGGCCACCTATGCCTCCTCGTCAGAAGGCGTAGCGTAGCTCACCTCGGACGCGCCATCCCTCCCAGCCCACCAGCTCGAGCAACGGGGGCTGGTAGCCCACGAGCGCATTGAGATCGCGCTGATCGGGGGTGGGGGAGAGATAGCTGCCCTCCGCGGTGAACGTGAGCGCGCCCTTGCGCAGATCCACCTCCTGGCTCAAGAGCACCGATGCTCGCCACCGCGCCACGTTGGGAAGCCTGGGTCGCAGCGGATCGGGCCCCACGGTGCCGAGGGGATCGGCGTACCAGGCCAGCATGCCCGACAGGTGCTGGGTCCACGGGTCCGTGGGCAGCGACCACGTGGCCATGCCGGTGAGCTGGTGGCCGAAGGCCTCCACGGCACCGTCGTCGATGACGTCGGCGTCTGCCGGATCGAACAGCCATGTCCGACGCCAGGCGAGCTCTGCGGCCCAGCGGCGGCTGTGGATCTTGCGCAGCCCCAGGTCGCTGATCCAGGCGCTGCGGTCCACCCTGCCGCCGAGGAACGTGGGCACGTTGCTGCGCATGCGACGGGTGCCGCTCCAGTACAGGGCGAGGTCGGTGACGAGCTCTCGCTCGGCGATCACCAGCACCTCGTCGACCTCCGACGGGCCGGCCTCGGGCTCGACGTGCAAGGTGGGCAGGGCGAGGTGACCGACGTAGTGGCCGTAGCCCAGGGCGAGCTTGGTCTTGTCGTTGTCCCACGGATCCCAGGCGACGGAGGCGCGCGGCGACACGATGGTGCGACCCAGCGCCACGTCGACGCGGGCGCCCGCGTTGACGGTGAGGTCGGGTCGCAGCCGCCAACTGTCTTGAAGGAAGGCACTGAACCACGATGTGCGGCTCGTGGCGGGCACGGTGGGTCCGAACACGGCCAGGGCCTGGTCGCGGAGCTGCCACCCGATGCTCTCGAAGGCGGCGCCGAGCTTGAGATCGTGGGTACCGCCGAGGGGGTCGTCCACCGACAGCAGCGACAGCTTCGACGAGGCCAGCAGGCGGGTGCGCTGATCGCCTCCCACGCGGCTGGACTGTGCGCTGACCACCGTGTCGAGGCTGTTTTCGGGGCTCATGAACCACTGCCAGCGCCCGTTGGCCACGCCGCTGGACTGGGTGACGGGGCCGGTGTCGGAGTCGATGCGTGCAGTGTCGCCCAGCGCCGTGACGGTGTAGCGGTTGTTCGTGTTGGGCTGAACGGTGAGCTTCAGCAGTCCGTTGCCTCCGAGATAGTCGCGGTCGGCGTAGGTGGTGCGATCGCCCTGCACGCTGCCGATGATCCAAGCCTTGTCACGGATGACGGGGCCGCTCACCCGACTGGCCAGCTGCTGGGCCGACAGCCCACTCGGTGTGGTCACCCCCTGCAGGTGCGACGCCGTGGCGGCGACGGCGAGGTTGTTCGTGCCGTTCTGGGTGATCAGGTTCACCACGGAGCCGGCACTGCTGTACTCGGGCATCATGCCGCCACGGATCACCTCGAGCCGTCGGATGGAGTCGTAGTTGAAGTTCAGCGAGAACGTGCCGGTGACGGGATCGGTGATGTTGATGCCGTCCACCATGTAGGTGTTCTCGTTGAAGGCCCCACCCCCCATGTTGGGGGTGCCCAGGGCGCCTGCCTGCACGCCGGCGGCGAAGGTGACCGCTGTCTGGTAGCTGCGACCCGCGGGGATCTTGGACAGGAACTCCCTCGTCACCACGACGCTTCGGCTGGTGGACTCGACGTCCACCGCCTTGCGTGCGGCCGTCACCACCACCTCCTCCCGGCCTCCGCCGCTCGGAGCCTTCACCACCATCTCCATGCCGTCGGGCATCTCGGCGGGCTGCTCCACGGACTCCTGGCTGCCGCCGGGGTTCACCACGCGCGTCTTGTCCACGGCCACGAAGGCGGTGTACTCGGAGAGGACCTGGTACTCCAAGGACAGCTCGCGGATGGTGTCGATGACCTCTTCGTTGTCGCCCCACAGCTGCTCGCGCTGCAGATGGCGAATGGCCTGGCGCGCCCAGGTGGAGGGGATGGCGCGGCCCTCTCCCGCCATGATCGGGGTGATGCGTTGCTCGAAGGGGCCGTCCCCCAGTCGGCCGCGGATCACGATGGGTTCGGTGCCGACAGCGGAGATCCGCGCCGTGGCGAGGGTGGGCTGGCCAGCCATGAGGGTGGGCAGGCGACCGGGCCAGACATCGTCGACCTCCCAGTCTCCCCAGTCGATGACGATGTCGGTGAGCACGGGCCGCGAGAGTGTGTCGTCGAAGCGACGCACCGCCTCCGTCGGATCCTCGCCGTCGCGGAGCCAGGTGCTCGTGCCACCGCCGATGGAGGCCATCTCGTCGAGCAGCCAGCGGTTGGGAGACGCCCCCACGCCGAAGGCGAACACCCTGGCGTCGCCCACGCGGTCGGCGATGGACGAGAGCACGCCGCGGGGCTGTCCGATGAGCGCGTCGGTGAGGAACACCACGTAGCGGTCGCGGGTGGGATCGCGAGGCGTGTCGAGGGCGGCGAGCACACCGTCGAGCAGGTAGGTGCCGCCGGAGGTCTGCAGGGCTCGGATCTGCTCGTCGGCTCGCGCGATGTTGTCGGGTGTGGCGGCCCACTTGTGCGCGTCTCCGCGCACCTTGTCGCTGAACTGGAGGATCCGCCAGCTGTCGCGATGGTCGACGTGCTGCAGGGCCTCCAGCATCGCGGCTCGCACCAGCTCGATGGGCTGGCCGGTCATGCTGCAGGACTGGTCGATCACCCAGATGAGCTCGCGGGACACGATGTGCTCGCGCGGTGGTGCGATGGGGGACTCGAAGGACAACACGGCATGTCCGTCCTGCACGATGGCCGACGCCGTGGGGCGGTCCGACGACACCGCCCAGCGCATCACGAAGTCCTTGTCCAGCGGTACCTCCGCCGACCGCACATAGGCTCGGTCCTCGGCCACCTCGATGTCGAGGGCATGGCTGGGGGAGGCGAAGCGCGTGAAGGGCAGCGCGCTGATGACCTCGGCGTCGATGGTGGCGCGGGTGGCCGAGCCCTCGGCGAAGGTCAGGGGTCCCGGGACGGACTCCTCTCCAAGCTCGGGAGCCGTGAAGCGCGGCGCGACCACCAGCGGCAGGGTGAGCTCGTAGGCGTCATTCACGAACGGCACGGGCTGAATCACGCGCAGCCACACGTGCACGCGCTCCCCTGGAGGCAGGTTGCCCACCTGCTGGCGGAACACGTTGGCCTGCTCCTGGGTGGTCAGCGCCGCCACGTGGCCTTGCTCGACGGCCTCGGTGTACGTGGCGCGGGCTTGCTGCAGCTCTTGGATCTCACCCTCGATCACCGCGCCGGCGACCTCGATGCGCATAGCGTCCACGGCTCCTTGCTCGTGCAGCGGAAATACGTACACTCCCTCGATGAAGTCGTCGGTGTCGTTCACGAACACCTGCTCCACCACCACCTCTGCAAGGGGTCCGTGCACAGTGACGGAATAGTGGACGGACTCCACGGGCAAGCCAGCGTGGGCGCAGACACAGGTCCACGCCCACCACAGTAGGCCCCACATAGCGCCTCCTCGGGCCATCGCTCGAGGCGACGGCCCTGGGTTTCGATGACACTGGCTAAGTTGGTGGAGCTTGCCCGACTGTTAAGCGACGCTTCGGGAAGCAAGTCGTGCTGCCCGTTGTCCGCCCTAGGGTGAGGACGTGACCACAGCTTGCCCAGTGGAGAGCTCGCCCTCCACCGGGCCGTCACCTCGGGGGTGTCCAGGCGGCCCAGTTCGGGGTTGATCGGAAGCGTGCTCGCGCGGTCGCTACTCCGGAGGTGCTGGCGATTCTGCCGGATCCCCAAGCTCGACGAGTCGTGGAGTGGCTACCGAGCCGTCTCCAGCAGATCGCGCTTGGCCTTCCACTCCGGATCGTCGTCGTCCAGGGAGTGTGCGAGGTTGTACAGGTCCCGGGCTCGATCGCGCATGCCCAGGTCGAGGTAGTGGTCGGCCAGCGAACCGATCACCTCGTCGTTGTCGGGGAAGGTGTTGCGCAGGTTCTCCAGCGCCTGCCGCCGCGTCTGCCCGGTGGCCACGAGGTAGCTCTGGATGGCCTCCTCATCGGTGGGAGCCACCAACAGCGCGCTCCACAGCGTCTCCTCGGCCTTGGTCGCGTCCTTGGCCACCAGGTAGGCCTGCCCCAGGCGCACCAGCAGCTTCGCGTCGCTGCCGACGCGCTGCACCAGGCCACCGATGTCGTCGGCGGTGGGCAGTCCCGAGTAGCTGGGCTGGGGCGCCCCGCCGTGGTGGCCCATGCCAGTGTCGTAGACGGGTGCTGTGTAGCCCTCGGGCAGCTCGTAGCCGCACTCCTCGGCGTGGTTGATCCACTCGTCGTCGTCGGGGTCGAGGTGCATGGCGCGCTCCCAGTGGGAGCAGGCCTCCTCCGTGCGGCCCATCTGGTTCAGCAGGTCGCCGTAGTCGCCCAGCGACTCGTCGTCGTCGTCGCGCAGGGTGCGCTGAGCCACGTCGAGCACCATGTCGCCTGCGCCGAGATCGAGCAGGGCAGTGTGCCACTCACTGTCGGCGGGATCGATGCGGAAGGCACGCATGTAGGCCTGTCGCGCGCCGAGGGTGTCGCCCTCGTAGCGGAGCAGGTCGCCCAGATCACCCCACAGCTCGTCGTCGTTGGGGTTGGCGATGGCCTGCTGGCGCAGATCCCGCGCCTGCTTGGTCGGTTGGCCCTGCAAGCGGGCAGCGAGGCGCTCCCGGCTGGGATCGATGCGCAGCGCCTCGCGGTAGGCGTCCAGCGCGCGGCTCTTCCGCATCCGCATGCGGTAGGCGTTGCCGAGCTTCTCCCAGGCGTCCGCATCAGCGGGGCTGGCCAGGGCGCGCTGCTCGGCCTTGGAGACCCCACAGCTGGTCAGGGGGAGAAGGGCCGCCATCAGCGTCCATCGCATGCTCATTCCTCCGCATCGGGGCGTCGAGGGTCGTCGGGGGTGGCGTCGTCCGACGTGTCCCACACGAGCTCGCCCAGATAGTAGTCGCTGCGCTTGTACACACGGATCATGTCGGGAAGCAAGACGCGCAGGCTACCCGCCAGGGGGATGGCCAGCAGCACGCCCAGGAGCCCCAGCACCTCGGCGCCCAGCAGCAGGCTGATGATCACCACCACCGGCGACAGGCCCACCTTCTCCCCCACGATGCGGGGCGTGACGACGTAGCCCTCGAGCGTCTGGGCGATGCCGAAGGTGGCCACCACGCCGGCGATGGGTCCCCAGCCGCCTCCGTCGAGGATGGTCAGGAGCATGGCCATGACGAACCCGATGAGGAAGCCGAAGTAGGGCACGATGTTGAGGAGGCCTCCGATCATGCCGATGGCCACGCCGTTCACGCCCCCGATCCCCGACAGCTGGAAGGTGATGCCCAGGCCCAGCGCGTACATGCCGCCCAGGATGATGGCCACCTCGATCTGCCCGCGGATCCAGGCCCCGACCACCACGTCCATCTGCTGCAGCCGGTCGATGAGCCAGGCCTTGTACTTGACGGGCAGGTAGTGGCTGGCCTCTTCCTTCATGATGTCGAAGTCGCGCAGGAAGTAGAACGTGAGGATGGGGATCAGGACGAGGTTGAGCAGGCTCGCCGCCAGCGCTCCCGTCTGCGACCAGGCGTCGGCCAGGCTCGACGCCGCTCCCGCGAGCAGGTCGGGCAGCTGCCCCTCGGTGCCCGAGCCGAGCTCCGTGAACAGCTCCCGCAGGGAGTGCGGGATGGGGGTACCCAGCGCCGACTCCAGCATGGGGATCCACTGGTCCTCGAGCATCATCAGCAGCTGCGGGACCTCCTCCACGATGCGGTCCACGATGTGGCTGATGGTGGGGTAGAGCACCAGGGTGAAGGCGGCGAGGAGTAGCGCCCCCAGGCAGATGAACATGCCGATGCCCGTGGTACGGGAGAACCCGCGATCCTCGAACCAATCCACTGCCGGATCGAGCAGGTAGGCCAGCAGCAGCGACAGCAGCACCGGGAAGAGCACCGCGTCGATGGACCGCAGGATGGTCCACACCATGATGGTCACCAGCGCGAAGAACACGAACTTGGTGAGCAGGAATGGATACCGGCGGTACCGCAGCCAGAACGACTTGGAGTCCAGGTCGATGTCTTCCACGGATGCGATGCTAACCGCTGCGCGCCCCGGTAGGGTGTGCTGGGCGAGGAGATGCAGTGATTGCGGCATGGATCATGGGGTGCGGCGTGCTGTCGGCGCCCACGGCCGACGTGGACGGGGTCTCGGTGACGTCGCTGGGCCTGACGGAGGCCGAGGTGCAGATCGGCGTGGGCGTGCACAACCCGCTGTGGGTGGACGTGCCCGTGGATGCGCTGCGCTGGGAGATGCGCGTGGCCGACGTCACGCTAGGCGACGGGGTGTCGTCGCAGCAGCACGTGCTGCCGTCGCAGCAGCGCACGGTGCTGCCGGTGCCGGTTCAGATCCGCTACGCCGATCTGTGGGCGGCGGCCAAGGAGACGATGTCCAACGAGGGGGTGCCCTACACGGTGCTCTTCGAGCTCGACACGCAGACACCCCGTGGGCCCGAGACGCTCGAGATGCGCCATGACGGGCAGCTCCCCGTGCTTCGCGCGCCGAGCCTGGATCTGGTGGACATCGACGTGGGGATCGAGGACGACGGGCGCCTGAGGGTGGAGCTGGGCCTTCACCTCGGCTTGCCACAGGACTACTCGATCGTGGATCTGCAGTGGGGAGTGTCGGTGGACGGGGTGTCGTTGACGGATGGACGAGTGCAGGCAGACGGGTCGGGCACGCTACGTCTTCCGGTGTTCTTCGACGCGCGGGCCACGGCGGAGGCCACCTGGGCATACGCCTGGGGAGAGGCGAAGGCGATGCAGGTGATGTTGTCGGGGAACGTGAGCACGCCGTTCGGCACGGTGCCGCTGTCGCTGGACCGCCAGGTGGCGCTCTCGGAGGCCCCCGCAGCTCCGGAGACCCCATGATCGCCTGGCTCTACTGGCTGGGATGCAACGGCCCCACCCCGGGGGGCACGGACACAGAGGAGCCCACGGCCGAGACCGGCACGGTGGACACGGGAACGCGGTTCGTGGGCACGGGGGACCTGGACGCCACCTGTACGCGACGGGGGGAGCATCCGTCGCTGTTCGACTGCACGGTTCGACTTCCCGAGCCAGGCTCCGTGCAGCTCGTGGCGTGGTGGGAGGACGACGAGACCCGGACCCGGACCCTGTCGTCGACGACACCTGCGCTGGAGCACGAGCTGCTGCTCTGGGGTTTGAAGCCCGACACACGCTACCTGTGGCGCGCCGAGGCGACCCTGCTGTCGGGTGAGTCGCAGCATCGCACGGGGCGGGTGCGCACCTGGGCGCTTCCCGTCTCCTTCGCCCCCCGCTACGAGGTGCTCACGGACACCCCGGACGCCACCGTGGACGGGCTGCTCAACGCCGTCAGCTGTGCGCCCGGGCGACCCCACATCATCGACGATGACGGCGACGTCATCTGGTTCGTCAACCTCAGGGAGAAGCTGGCGTCGAAGGAGTCCTTCGCCATCCACGGGCTCGAGTGGACCGACGCAGGCACGATCCTGGTGCTCCTCGGCCGACATCGGGTGGTGGAGCTGACCCTGGGGGGCGAGATCGGGATGGTGCTCGATCGCGGGGTGCACTTCGAGCACGCCATCCACCACGACCTGGCGCGTCACGACGGTCACACCTACGTGCCCTACGCCGAGGCGGTGCAGCGCGACGGTGACGAGTTCGTGGTGGACGGGCTGTACGTGTTCGACGGCAAGGGCACGCTGGTGGACGAGGTCTCCTTCGAGGACACGTGGCCGCTGGTGGCGGAGAAGTGGACGCTGGACGGCTACTGGTCGTCGCGCTTCCCCAACGCCTACGATCCGCTGCACGCCAACTCCGTGTCGATCGACGACGAGGGCGACGTGGTGGTGTCGTTCCGCCACCTACACGCCGTCGCGGGCTTCCGGGGAGGGCCTGGTGAGCTGGGCTTCGGCGTTCTGGACTGGACGCTGGTGGGTCAGCCCACCTCCGTGGCGGCGCCCGGGACCTTCGCCATTGCGGCGGACCCACCGATTGCGGTGGACTTCTCGGGCCAGCACGATGCGCACTTCGTCGACGGGCAGACCCTGCTGATGCTCGACAACCGACTCGTCGCCAAGGACAGCACCCGCGCGGTGGAGCTGACGCTGGACGAGCGGAGAGGGGAGGCCCAGATCGTGGCGGAGTACCCGGTGGGGGCCTCCTGTCCGATTCAGGGCACGGCGCGGAAGCTGCCCTCGGGCAATGTGGTGACGACGTGTAGCTCGGCCTCGTTGGTGAGCGAGCACCGGGCGGGGGCCTCGGGTCCCGTCTGGGAGGCGCGGGTCTCGTGTGGAGCAGGGCTTCCGTCGGCTGCTCTGTCGCGGGCCCTACCGGTGGTCGTGCCGCCCTAGCGTTCGATGGGCGCCGACTTCGTCACGAACCGTCTCGACAACCGTACGATGGTAACAGTTGGCCGTCGAGATACACTACTGTCGATGTCGGAGGTTGGGATGTTCAGGCGCAGGTCCGTGCTCGTCGGCCTTGCAGCCCTCCTTGCGTGGAGTGCTTCCGGCACTGCGCTCGCGAATCCCTCTCCGCGCGGTCACCTCCACGGTGTGGTCACCAGCCACGATGGAGCACTGCTCGACCGCGTGAGCCTCACGCTTCGCTCGAAGACCGAGGGCGTCATCGAGATGTGCGCCACGGACCGAGACGGCGTGTTCGCCTTCGACGAGATCCCTGCTGGGCTGTACTCGCTGGAGGCCAGCAAGGAAGGGTTCGAGCGGATGACGGTGGCGCCCATCGTGGTGGTGGAGGGCAGCACCCGACACGAGCACGTGTCGCTGGATGCGAGCCGTCGCCCGGGTCCCGCCTCCTAAGGGCCGCTCCTACGGTCGAACCAAGACGGCGGTGAACTTCGCGCCGGGTAGCTCCGTGAAGGTGGCGGTGGCACGCACGCGCCCGATCCCCCGCATCAGGCGGTGAGGATCTCCCATGTGGTGGAGGATGGTGGCGAACAGGAGCCCGTCGGGCTTCACCCAGGCCTTGGCGCAGGCGAGCGCTCGAGCTGGAGCGTGGGTCTCGTGCAGGGTGGAGCCCACCACCGTGACCAGGTCGAAGGGTCCGAGGGAGGCCTGCAACAGATCAGCATGGATCACTCGGGCTGGGTTGGGGTGTCGCTCCGTGCGCTGGCGTTCCTCGAAGGTGCGTACGACCACCTCGTCGATGTCGACGCTGACCAGCTCGCCGTGACCCAGCGCCCACAGGCCGAGCCAGTCGTCCCACTCCCCGATGCCGATCCCCACGTTGCACACAGTGGGGCACTGGGCTGGCTCCACGTGCTCCTGGAGGAACGCGCGGGTCCAGCAGTCGAGGTACAGCCGCTCGGGCGATAGGCGCCAGCTCTCGCTCATGGGGAGTCAATCCTCCCCGAGGAGCACCCGCTCCACCAAGTTGCCGATGGTCTCCGCGAACTGGGGCAAGGGCACGTCTGCGACGGACTCTGGGTAGAACGTGCGCACGTGCTGGGTGTTGGGCCCGAGCCCCAGGGCGATGAGCCTCATCCCCATGGACGACTCGGTGAGCTGGGTGACGGCGTTGTGTAGATCGGACTTGTTGGACCGCCGCCCCTCGGGCATGCCGTCGCTCACCACGATGCAGATCCGATCTGCGGCGGGGTGATCCATCACCTTCTCGGCGAACTCGAGCAGGCACGGGCCGTCGTCGTTGTAGCCGGGCTGGTTGTTCCCGCCGTGGCGGCAGCCTCCCACCTCTTGCGGGATCTCGGAGATCCGCTGGCGCGTGGCGGGTCCCATGGTCTCGCCGAAGGCGTGCAAGGGAATCAGCACGTCCTGGAAGCCGTCGATGGCGAAGGGCACCTCGAGCCGATGCAGCGTCTCCGCCAGGAGGATGGTGCCGAGCAACGCGCTGCGCGTCTTCTGGCCCTGCATGGAGCCCGACAGATCCACCAGCAAGCCGATGGCGGCGTTTCGCCGATCGGGGATGGTGGTGCGCACCCACAGCTCGTCATAGCGCCGTGGGTCGGCCTCGAAGGCCATCAGTCTGCGGAGATCCACCTTGCGCCCGGTGGGGTGCCCGCCGCGCTCCCGCAGTCGCTTGCGGGGCCTCAGGATCTCCTCGAGGTGCTGGACGAGCTGGTCCACCTGGTCGGACACGTCGGCGTAGGCCCGATCGTAGTCGGAGCTGGGGCGCCAGATCCGAGGCAGCGGCGGCAGCTCGGGCACGCGCTCGTCCCAGGGACGCCCGCGGGGCCGCGGACCCACGTGCACCACCATGGGCACGTGCACGGCACCGCTCACCACGCCATCGAGCAGCTCTTGAGCGAGCTGCTCGGCCCACGGCGGGGGAGGCCTGTCGGGAGCGCCTTCCTGCAGGGCCTGGGCCACGACGGGCCCGGGCTGACCCTGCTCCATCATGCGTCGACCGCGCCCGGCGTGGGCGGGGTGGCTCGCCAGCCAGCAGGCGATGCGGCGACGATCCTCGAGGTACAGCTCCTCGGCCACGTCGAAGATGTGATCCTCGGCGAGACACAGCGCGTCGTAGGCCGACAGCTGCACCCGCTGCTCACGCCGCGAGGGGATCCAGCGCACCCCACTCAGGATGGGCCAGACCTCGTCGCGATACCGCTCGGGGACGTCGGGCTCCACCGCTCGGTCGACGTCGGTGGGGGGCTGCAGGTGCGCGTAGGCACGGCGTGCGTCGCGGGTGATCCGCAGGCCCTCCACCACGTGCTCGGGAAGCTCCTGTGTGCTCGGACGCCAGTTCTTGTCGCCCTCCACCGCGCACTCCATGCAGAAGATCATGAAGTCGGGCGTGCCCGGCGGGTAGTTCATCTCGTCGACGAGCGCGAGGTTCTGCCACGGTCGAGCGCCGGGGTACCGAGACGTGATCCAGCGGTCCACGCGCGGATCTTCGATGGCGTTGAGCAGGGTGCGCCCCGAGCGCAGCGAAGGGAAGTCCACCGGCAGCATGGTGTAGCGGCTGATGAAGAAGTGCCCGACCTCGTGGGCGACGATGCCCGCGCAGTACTCGGGCCCTTCCGTCTCGAGCCCCTCGGCCGACACCCGGATGATGCGACGGATGGGATCGAAGGACCAGCCTCCGCTCGCCACCTCGAGCCCGATCCCGGCATCGAGGCACAAGCCCACGGCCAGGCTGCCGAGCTCGCGGGCCAGCTCCAGCGTGCGGGGGGAAGGCGCGGCCGCTGGGGGCGGCGCCTCCGATGCGTCGATGGGTGAGGTCACTCCTCGCCCCAAGTGGGCGGCACGATGCTCGCGACACCGTCGGTGCTCACGTCCCCGTCGGCCCAGGGGGTGACGGCCTCGGCGTCGTCGGCCATGCTCTCCAGATCGATGCCCACGGCCTCTCCGTCGTCGGTGGGACCGGCGTTGAGGCGATCGAGGCGCTCGGGTGCCCACGTGGTGGGTCCGATCCCTGCGGCGTCGAGGAGCCGGGCCACCACGCGCTGATCCGAGCCCGGCTGTACCCGGGCGAGGTAGTAGCGGGCCAGCGCCTGGCGCATGGAGCGCACGCCGCCGCCATCGGTGGCCAGCGCACTCGCCATGTAGTCCATGACGGCCAGCAGCCCACGACGGCTGAACACGTAGCGCTCACGCCTACGGGCTCCGAGGCTTGCGCCGCGGTTGCCGGGCTTGCGCCCCACGGCCTCCTCGAGGGCAGCGTGGAAGCGGGCCAGGGCGCGCAGGAAGTCGTCGATGTTGTCGAGCTCGCCGAGCGAAGCCAGCGGAGCCTCCTGCTGGGCGCCGGTGTAGGTGCCTCCCACGGTCTTGACCTCGGGCTGAGCGCCGTGGACGAGGAAGCGCAGCATGCCCAGGTACTCGGCCTCTCCAGGCGGCTGCACGTAGCGGTAGGCCCGCCAGCGGTCGCGATAAGCTGGCGAGAGCGGCGAGCGACCGGCGTACTCGGCGGGGTTCATGGTGGCGAACACCCGGAAGGCGGGGTGCACCGGGGTGTCGGGGGAGCCGATCACGGTGTTGTCGTGCTCGGAGAGCACCAGGCTCGGGTAGCGCTCCAGCACGGGGTTGAGGCGCTCGAGGATCTGGGGCTCGGCCAGGTTCAGCTCGTCGAGCACCACCCACCAGCCTCGCTTCATGGCCTGCACGATCAGCCCGTCCTGCCAGCGCCACGGGTGCACCGTCATGCGCTCGTTGGCCATGATCTGCTGCACCTCCACCCGGGTGAGGGTGCGACCCTCCTGCGCTGCGCGCTCGAGGATCATCCGGCTCTCGGACTCGAGCAGCTCGGCGGCAGCCAGCAGCTCGCCGGGGTCCACCGGCAGCGATGCGGCCACGTCCTGGGGCACGTAGCGGCCGATGAGCTCGCCCGTGTCGGTCTGGCCGTTGAGGTTCAGCCGCACGAGGGGCTGGCCCACGAGCATGGCCAGGTACTGGATGCTGCTGGTCTTCGACACGCTGGTCTCGCCCTCGAGCAGGCAGGGCTCGCGCAGCAGCACGCTCTCGGCGGCATGGATCAGCGTCTCGGCGGTGCGCTGATCGAGGCAGTAGTGGGCAAAGGACTCGGGCTTCGGCACCAGGGAGGGCTCGACCGCCTGCTGCCGGCGCAGCGTGATGGGTCCGAGCCGCACGCGGTCGCTGTGGACCTCCACCAGGGGACGGCTCTCGGCGGCATCGAGCCCGACGGACAGCCAGGCCGACAGATCGAGCGGCGCGTCTTCCTCGGTCTCGCCCACCTCGGCGTTGGCGGGCAGGTGGATCCAGATGTCGTCGTCGCTGTCGTTCCAGTCCTTGGAGATGGGCAGGTTCACACCCGCGATGCGCTCCACGACGTCACGCACGTACTCCACGAGCTGGATGGGGGCGCCTCCGTACTGGATCTCCGGGGTGGCGTCCGTCTCCACCTCGGTGTCCCAGGTCTTCCAGGGCAGCGCCTTGAGCGCTTCCTGCAGCTCCGTGTGGTCGTCGGGGCGGGCGGTCTTCAGGGTGCACTCCCACCCCTTCGCGGCCTCCGCGAGTCGCTCCTCGTAGGTGGCCCCGCTCGCCGACGACAGCGGCAGCTCGGCGATGATGCGCGGATCCGTGTCGGGCAGGGCGTCGGAGACGGTGAGGGGGTACTCCGAGGCCAGCCCTGCGTCTTCCAGGGTGCGCTCGACGAGCCCGCGCACGAAGTCCACCACCTCGACCTGCTCCTTGGCGGCACCCCAGCGCAGGGTGAAGCCGAAGGCCGTGGCGGGGACGGACTCGATGCGGATGTCGGTGTAGCCGTTGTCGGTGAGCTCGGTCTTCAGCTCGGCGATGGCAGCGACGTCGTCGGTGCGGAGGATGACCTCCCAGCGCTCGGGGAAGGCGCCGGCATAGGGGCGCAGCTCTCCCGAGGTCATGGCGCCGAGCGGCAGATCGATGCGCGCGTGGCCCTTGCGCTCGGACTCCGTGTCGTCGTGCTTGGGGTACCGCGCCTCGTCGACGCCTTGGTCGCGCAGGAACTGCTCGAAGACCTGGGACAGCTCCTGCGCCGCCTCGAGGTCCTTGTCGAAGGGCCCCTTGGCCAGGGCGAACTTGGGACGGTCCGAGGCGTCGAGGGAGCGCACCGAGACGGAGCCGAAGCCTGCAGCCTCCAGTCGCTCCTTGAGGGCGAACATCTTCTCGTAGTCGTCGCCGTGGATCTCCACGGGGTACCGCTCCTTGGCGGTCTTGCCCTCGAAGGCGGGATCACGGGCGTAGACCCAGATGTCGTCGTCGTCGTCGCCCCAGTCCTTGGACTCCGTGGCCTGGATGCCCTCCTCGGCCAGCAGCCAGCGGACCACCTGGCGAGCGAAGGGGGTGGCGCCGCCGAACTTGATGTAGTTGCGATCGGGCTCCTCGATCTCGAGGCCGTCGTCGCGGAAGCCCAGGGCGAGCATGCGCGAGCGGAGCCGGTCACCGAGGCCCTCGCTCTCGACGTGGACCTTGACCTCCCAGTTGGCGAAGGGCTTGGCTTCGCCCAGACGGATCTCGACGTCGCTGCCCTCCAACTCTCCGTCGGGCTGCACGGAGGGGAGCAGGGGCTTGAGCTCCTCGACCAGGCCGGTCACGTCGCTCAACGCGGTGGCTGGCGCATAGCGCAGCTCACTGTCGAAGACCGTGTCGGGTCGGACGTCTACCTCGTGGCCCTGTGCGCGCAGGGCCTTTGCGACGGACTCGGCGAGCACGGAGTGTTGGGTGACGAGCCGAACGTTCACGGATCCTCCAGTGGGGTGACACACGGTAGCCAAGTGCCGGTCTGGCTTCCAGGTGTGGGCGGACAGAGTCTGGACGGGTGGGGCGTACCCGGCATCGCGGGCTGCGGATGGACGATCGGTCATTCGCGCCCGAGACGGCTCGCGCGGAGTGGCCCGGCGCATCGGCACCACGCATGGTGGTACAGCAATGCGCGCCGCCGTCGTGGGGGCCCATCCGAGTGAATCGGTGTGGTTACTTCGTGGTTACCCCGGCGCGGGTACGGACGGTGCGGGATCGGCCCATGCCCTCCTGAGGTAGGTGAGAATGGCGGTTTTCCCCGAGCTGCTGCGCCATCGTGCTGGGTTCGACGCAGATCGGTGGTTTGCCTACAGAGTGTTTGGTCACAGCTCTGTGAGCTGTGCTGGAGGAGACCATGAACACCATGATGCGCGTCGGCCTGCTGGGCCTGCTCGTCGCTTGTAGCGGCGACGACAAGGACACCACGGCCACCGACACCACGACGACCACCGACACGACGACCACCGACACCGACACCACCGAGACCGGCGACACCGGCACGATGACCACGGACACCGGCACTCCCGGGCCGTTCTTCGAGTTCGATCACGCCGACCTGACCGACCCGGATGCCGTGCGGGGCGTAGCCTTGGGCGTGAGTGCTGCGAAGGCCTTCGAGGCCGTGTTCTTCTCGGCCTTCATCGTTCCCACCGACACCAAGTCGGTCTGTCCGACGGTCAAGGAGGACAAGGCCAACGGCGTGGTGGTGGCCACGGGCGGGTGCAAGGACAAGGACGGCACCGACTGGACGGGTACGGCCACGATCACGGCTGCCAAGGGCAAGGGCGCCGAGATCACGTTCTCGGACTTCGGTGCGCTGGGGGCGGAGGACTGCAAGGGCGGCGGGACGACCGCGTCGGGGATCACCTTCGACGGCACCACCTCGCTGCCGCAGGACCAGGGGGCCTTCACCGCCGAGCTGCGCACCGATGAGACCATCGCCGATCTGGTGACCTGCACGAGCACCAGCGTGGCCTCCTACCTGTCCTACGAGGGCACCTCCGACAAGCCGCCGAAGGGGGCGGACTTCCTGTTCAGCGGCTCGGGTCGCTACGGGGACAGCCTCTCCGGGAAGGCCAACGGTGCCACCACCGCCGAGCTCATCGACGATGGTGCCTGTGGCACCGAGGCGATGTCGGGCAACACCACGATCACGTCCGACGCGAACACGGCCGTCATCACCTACGACGGCAGCATCGACTGCGACAAGGAGTCCACCGTCACCTGGACCCTCGACGGCAAGGCACAGGGAGAGCTGGACGGCATCAACTGCAGCACCGCCGGTGGGGGCGCTGGAGCCCTGGGCGCCGGTCTCGTCGCGCTGCTCGCCGTCGCCCGTCGCCGCCGGGACTGATGGGAGGGCTCACCGGGCGTGCAGGCGCGCGCCCGTGAGCAGCAGGAAGCGGTCCGACTTGTTGATCACGTCGACCGCCACCCCTGTGGTGCCCGGCTCGATCCGCGGCTCGATGGGCAGCCGGTGTCCGGTCCCGGGATCGGGGGGCACGTCGAGCCAGGCGTCCATGCGAACCGCCTGACCCACCCGAGCTCGCGCTCGCACGCGGGGGAGGGTGGTGTCCGCTTCGTCGCGCACCGACATGTCGCGCACCGACAGCACCAGGCTCGCCGCCCCTGCATCCAGCGAGGCGAAGTCCGCGTCGGGCACGCGGATGCGCAGGCGATCTCCCGGATACAGCCACCGCGCGCCGTCGCAGGCCCGATCGGGATCCAGGCCCAGGGAGTACCGCCTTCCGTTGCGCCATGGGCCCAGGTCGTCGGTGCTGGTGAAGTACACACGTGCGTCGCTGTGGCACATGCGGCCCCGCCGGTGGCGCGAGGTCTCCTCGCAGGTGCGGTTGGGCATGGGCAGCGGCACTCCGTTCTCCAGCACCCGGATGGGCGAGCAGCGGCTGGCGTGGCGCGTGACCGCAAGGGTGGTGAGATCCGACATGAAGGCCAGCTGTTCAGCTGCGAAGTAGGGCATCCGCCCCGGGCCGCGGTTGATCTTGCGGTGGCTGCGGGGCACGGCTGGCGGCGGGGTGCGGAAGGTGACGGAGGGCTCCACGTTGCGCAGCACATTGTCCACCACCTCGGTGGGGCGCAGCAGATCGATGGCCTGCTCGGACTCGGCCACCTCCCACGCGTCCACCTCCACCAGCGTGTCGGCGAGGACCTCGGTGAAGCGCCGTGCCCCCTCGGGGCGCATGTGGTCCACGTTCTGGAAGTGCCCGTGCTCCATGTCCAGATCGCGCACGTCCAGGTACAGCCCGCCATGCTCGGCGGAGACCGTCGGCACACGGGCCTCGGCATCCTCGAGCACCACGTCCCCCAGGCCGTCGGGCAGGAAGGGCGACATGGGGGGGCGCACGAACACGGCGATGCCCCCGTGATCCGCGACGAGCTTGGCGATCACGGGCAGGAAGGAGTCCTCGGGCTCGGGCAGGGACCGCGGATCGAAGGGGATGAGCTCGCTCGTGCCGGACTGCACGAAGGTGGGGATGACGCGGTTGTGCAGCCGCATGTCGATCTCGTCGTCGTCGAAGACCCGAGCCATGGTCGCCTCGGTGACCCGGCCGTCGGTGCGCACGAGGCTGCGGTGGAACAGCAGGTCCACCACGCGGTTGCGCAGCCAGGTCAGGGACCGGTCGCGCACGTGGCCTCGGTTGCTCCGCACGCGCTCCAGGAACCACGAGCGCCGACCCAGACGAGCGTCGATCTCCGGCTCCTCCTCGTCGAGGTGGATCGACAGGTTGAGGTAGCTGGCCTCGGAGCGGGGTGTGGTGGCCAGCAGCGACTGCATGTCCGACGGGATCAGGACCAGTCGTGGGCGGTGGCCGCCCGCGTAGATGCGGTTCCTGAGGATGGCGTACCAGTGGGTGCCGATGCTGTTGGGCACCGAGAACTTCTGGACCTTGTTCTTCGGTAGCCCCAGGCGCTTCGCGAGCATGCCCCCCATCACGTCGGTGTTGGAGAGGCTGTTGCCCAGCACCACCACCTCGGGCTCGTGGCGCCGCAGGGCGTTCTCGATGTACTCCCGCACGTCGGTCTTGATGACGCGGCCGTTGATGATGCGTCCGGCGTTGCGGTCGGCACGGGCGTCGTCGAAGGTGCGGAAGCGCTCCATCCCGACGAGCAACCCGACGACGATGGCAGCAGGAAGCAGCCCGGCGAGGGCCACGGCGAGCACCCGCTGCAGCGGGGATGCCCGGTGCCATCCCCTCGGCCTGTACGCGTCCTGCACGGCTGCCTCCGACGATCCTCGACGTTACACAGCCCGCTCGCCATGCGCAACGGAGGCCGGGTGCGTCGCGGATGGATCGGGGCCGGGGTCGCAGCGGTGGGGGTCGCCGGAGCCGCCTGGTGGGCGGCCTCTCAGCGCCCAGCGCCCGTCGGTCCCACCACTCCGAACGTGCTGATCGTCATGTGGGACACGGCCCGAGCCGATCGGATGTCGCTGTACGGCCACGACCGCCCCACCACCCCGCGTCTCGAGGCCCTCGCCAGCAGCTCGGTGGTGTACGAGCGAGCGATGTCGCCCGGAATGTGGACGGTTCCCGCCCACGGCTCGCTGTTCACGGGGCTCCCCGCCTCGTCCCACGGCGCGAGGGTGGGGTGGCTGTGGCTCGACGGGCACCATCGCACCCTCGCGGAGCACTTCGGAGAGGGGGGGTACGCCACCTTCGCCTGGTCGAGCAACCCCTACTTGTCGGAGCAGACGAACCTGCTCCAGGGCTTCACCACCACGCACTACAGCTGGCGGGGGGAGGCCGCCGTCGCTGCGGGCAACGCCACACGTGGCAAGCTGATCGCCGAGGATCGAAGCGTCGAGATCGCGCCGGCCTGGGTGCCCTCGGGCCACGGGAAGGGCTGGGCGGGCCACCTCACGGCCGTCAAGGACGGCGGGCCCGTGATCGTCGACACCTTCCTCGACTGGGTGGACGGTCTTCAGGGCGAGCCCTTCCTCGGCTACCTGAACTTCCTCGAGGCCCACCATCCGCGGGTGCCGTCGATGGCCTCGCGCCTGGCGGTCGCCGACGAGGACGCCGTGCAGCGCGGGCTGCAGCGCAACCTGTCCCTGTTTCGCTTGATGGCTGCCATGGAGGGCCGCGACGGCCTGAACGACGCCGATCACGAGGCGCTGGCGCTGGCCTACGACGCGTCCCTTCGCGATCTCGACACGGCTACCGGTCGGCTGGTGGACGGGCTGGCAGCACGAGGTTTGCTCGACGACACCGTGCTCGTGGTGGTCTCGGACCACGGGGAGCACCTGGGGGAAGGGGGCCTGTACGAGCACCGCTGGAGCGTGGACCAGGAGCTGCTGCACGTGCCGCTGCTGGTGCGGTATCCAGCCGCGCTGACGCCGCGTCGCGTCTCCGAGCCGGTGAGCACCCGCCACCTGTTCGGCAGCCTGTTGGCCCTGGCCGAGCTGACGCCACCCGACGGTGCGGCGCTGCCCACCTTGGGGGAGGGGGAGGTGGTGAGCGAGCTGGTGGCGTCGACGCCGCGGCTGCCCGAGGTGCGTGAGCACCTGGGCCCCCTGGACCCCGATCGGTGGAGGCGTCGCTACAAGGTGTGGATCGACGCCGACTTCAAGTACGTGCGCGACAGCACCGGTGGCCAGCGGCTCGCCGATCTGGCGGAGGCGCGCCCCGACGACGTGGACGTGGGGCCGCAGCAGCCCGAGGCGATGCGCTCCCATGCCCAGTCGCTGCGGCTGTGGGAGCGACAGCGACCCAAGTACCAGCCGCAGCGCCGCGCGCCCACCGATGCTCCCGGGCGTCCCCTGGCCGCCGACGACGGGACGGCGGAGCAGCTGAGGCAGCTCGGCTACACCGAGGGCGAGCCGTGACCGGTAGGGCCGTCCTGGCGCTCGTGGGGGGCACGCTGCTGGCGCTGGGGGTCTGGCTCGCCACCTCCCCCACGTGGGTGACGGTGCCGCGGGCCCCGCAGTACAACGTGCTGCTCGTCGTGTGGGACACCGTGCGTGCCGATCGGATGTCGCTGTATGGCCATGGGCGCCTCACCACCCCGCGCGTCGACGGTCACGCCGAGCACGCCGTGGTGTTCGAGCGTGCCAGCAGCCCCGGGATCTGGACGCTGCCCGCGCACGCGTCGATGTTCACGGGGCTGCCGCCCGAGACCACGGGCGCAGACGAGCGGTGGCTGTGGCTCGATGGGCACCACCTCACCATGGCGGAGCACTTCCGCGACCAGGGCTACGGCACGTTCTCGCTGGCTGCCAACGCATTGCTGTGCGCCGAGACCAACCTGGTACAGGGCTTCCGGGTGCCGTGGAACACGTTCCGGGGGCGGGTCGCCGAGCGCTCGCGAGAGGCCACCGCCGACAAGCTCATCGCTGGGGATCGCAGCCAGGAGCTGTCTGCTGATTGGGTCCCTCCCGACCACGGGGCGACCAACGCCGAGTGGGCACGTGCAGCCTTCAAGGATGCGGCTCCCGTGGTGGTGGACACGTTCCTCACCTGGCTCGACGTGCGCAAGGACCGTGGAGCGCCGTTCTTCGCGTATCTGAACCTGATGGAGGCCCACACGCCGCGCATTCCCTCCATGGAGGCGCGACGGGCCGTCATCGCCGATCCCGACCTCGTCGACCTCGGGCTGGCCACGGACGCAGCGCACATCCGGCTGCACTTCTACAACTTCGGCAAGCAGGCCTACAGCGACCGGGAGCTGCAGGCCATCAATGCCGTGTACGACGCGACCCTGTGGGACCTCGACCGCGCCACGTCTGATCTTCTCGAGGCCCTGCGTCGCCGCGGGCTGATGGACTCCACCATCGTGGTGCTCACCAGCGATCACGGCGAGAACCTCGGGGATCACGGGCTGTTCAACCACCGCTTCTCCCTGTGGGACAGCTTGGTGCACGTGCCGCTGGTGATCTGGCACCCCGACTGGGCGCCCGCGCGCGTCGCGACCCCCGTGACGACGCAGGACCTGTTTCCCACGCTGGCGCGGCGTGCCCAGGTGCCCGTGCCGGAGGGGCTGTCGGCGGATCTGCTGACCGATCCCTCCCCGGCCGTCACCAGTCTGGCCTTGCCCCTGCGTCGCGAGATCGAGACCGTGCAGGCCGTGCACCCCGACGTCGCCATCGAGCCGTGGCTGCGGGCCGGTCACGCGCTGGTTCGCGATGGTCACAAGCTGATGGTGTGGTCGGATGGACCGACCGAGGTCTTCGACCTCGAGGCGGACCCGGCAGAGCTGGTTCCCCTGGAGGCCCCCGACGTGCAGGCGAGCCTCGCCCGAGTGCTCGACGAGCATCTCTCGGCCGTGAGGCCCTACGATCCCGATCTGCGCGACGCCGAAGACGAGCCAGCCCACGTGCGTGCGAGCCAGGAGGAGCTGCGCTCCCACTTGCGGGCGCTCGGCTACACCACCGACGACGACTGAAGCACCGGTCAGGAATGCGACAGCACTCCGGAGCCGAGCTACGTCGACAGGCCCACGCGGCGGCGCGCCAGGTGGCAGTTCTCGCTGCCCACCTCCAGCTCGCTGCAGGCGGCTGGGCGATCGTCGTAGATGGTGCATCGGTAAGGGGCCAGCTCGCCGTCGCCGATGAGCGCAGCGCACCGGGAGCCGCAGCCAGAGGGTGCTGCAGTGCGCTGCAGATCGCGCCAGCCATCGTCGTGGTGCACCACCAGATCGCGCTGACGGGCGAGCGTGCGCTCGTCGGTGTCCACCACGGGAACCGAGTCGAAGGCTTCACGGCAGCAGGCGCCACAGGTGGCGCAGTCGGGAGTCGGATCCACGCTCGGGCCCTCCGAACAGCCCGCAGCCGAAGGCGAGGGCCCAAGGGAATGGGAGCGCGACGAAGTCGCGCGGGATTCGGGCGCCGCCTCCATATCCAGCAGGAGCGTCAGCTCACCAGAGGGACGTGTCGCAGTGCCGTCCGGGGACTTCCACCACGCGAGGTCCTCGGTCAGCACCGCGATGGGGCGACGTCGTGGTGGGGGCCGACAAACCATGGGTGACTCCGGGGGTGCCTTCGAGGCCCACCCTCATCGGTCCATCTCCTGGGTACTTGAAGCGCATGTGGTCGCCCGATACCAGCCGGGCCATGACATGCAAGGAGGTCCCTCGATGCGCATGATCTTCATCGGTCCCCCGGGAGCGGGGAAGGGGACACAGGCCACTGCGCTCGTGCAGCGGTACGGAATTCCGCACATCTCCACGGGCGACATGCTGCGCGCTGCCGTGGCGGCCAAGACGGAGCTCGGGGTGAAGGTGGAGGCCGTGATGAACAGCGGCCAGCTCGTGGGGGACGATCTGATGGTCGGTCTCGTGAAGGAGCGGATCGCCGCCCCCGATGCGGCGAAGGGATTTCTGTTGGACGGATTCCCGCGAACCGTGCCGCAGGCAAAGGCGCTCACGGATGCGGGCGTGCAGCTGGATGTGGTGTTGCTCCTGGAGGTTCCCGACGACCTGCTCGCCAGCAGGGTCACCGGGCGTAGGAAGGACCCCGAGACGGGGACCATCTACCACCTCCAGTTCGATCCTCCGTCTGCGGACATCGCGCACAGGCTCGTGCAGCGCGACGATGACACCGAGGTGAAGGTGCGGGAGCGTCTGGGGGCCTACCATGCCCAGACGGCGCCCATCGTTCCCATCTACGAAGAGGCAGGTCTGTTGCTTCGTATCGATGGGGTGGGTTCACCTTCCGAGGTGGCCGGACGCATCGGCGCAGCACTCGATCGTCACACGAACCGCTGACGACCCCGACGGACGTCGCCTCCACCGGGAATATGGCACGGTCGCGCGACCGCGCGCGACACTGCGCCCACGAACCGTGTAGGATGGCGACGCTGTTTTCCGCCGAGAAGCAACGAACTGCGGGTGAAAAGGGCGGTCACACCGCCCTTTGCACGCCGCCAATCGGGAGAACCAGACCAGCAGGGCATCACGTGGGGCGCAGACCGGTCTTTCCGGCGCCGTCCTGTCTCTGCTAGAACGGCCTCCCCCAGATCCCGAGGGACCCGTGATCGACAAGCCACCACTTCTCCTCTTGTTCTCATTGGCGTTCGTGGCCTGTCAGGGCGACACGACCACCGACACGACTGCGCCAGCATGTCCCACCTGGTACGCCGACGCCGACGAAGACGGCTACGGTGACCCGAACAGTCCCGTCGAAGTCTGCGTGGCCGCCGACGAAGAAGGCAACGTCGAGAACAGCGACGATTGCGACGACCAGGACGCCGAGATCAACCCCGAGGGCGTCGAGGTCTGCGACATCGCTGGCTTCGACGAGGACTGCGACGGGTTCGCCAACGACGAGGACAGCTCGTTCGAGGGCGGCGTGGAGTCCTGGCCGGACTCCGATGGGGACGGCTTCGGGGACGGCTCTGCGCAGTCGCGCATGGTCTGCGAGATCGGGGACGACCGCAGCGGTCTCGACACCGACTGCGACGACTCCGACAGCAACACCTACCCAGGTGCCGCCTACGAGGAGAGCCGCGACGACTGCATGACCGACGCCGACCAGGACGGCTACGGCGAGCAGACGCCTGCCGGTGCCGCCGTGCCGGGAACCGACTGTGACGACTCGCTCGACACCGTCTTCCCGGGAGCGAAGGAGACGCTGGACGACGGAATCGATCAGAACTGCGACAACGCGCCGGTGGACTGGGCGATCTTCACCGACTTCGAGACGGGTGACTACGATCCGAACGTGATCGGGAGCCCCGGCCTGACCAGCATCAGCGACGTGAAGGACAAGAAGGATCCGGGCTTCGCGAACTCGGGTCGCTACGGCGTCGAGCTGCGTCCGTTCACCTCGATCTCCACCGTGGCGCTGGACACCACCGTCTGCGAGAACATGCTCTACACCTTCGCCGGCAAGCGTGGAGGTCTCCTCGACACTCCCGACGCCGGTGAGTTCCTGCGGGTCGAGGCCTTCGACGGCGCGAAGTGGAACCAGATCTACGAGTGGGAGGGCGACGGTCGCACCGACGCCGAGTTCACCGTGTTCTCGCGCCAGATCCGCAACGAGGCGGCGCAGAACCCGGACTTCCGACTGCGCTTCAAGGCCTCCGGCATGGCCGAGACCGAGCTGCTCTACGTCGACGACATCGGCGTCTCCTGCTCGGGTCCCGACAAGGACGGCGATGGCTTCGGTCGCAACTTCGACTGCGACGACACCGACGCGCGGCACTGGTCCGACTGCGGCCTGTGCGTCGACGCCGACAACGATGGCTACGGGCTGGACTGTGACCTCGGCGACGACTGTGACGACGCCGATGCGAAGATCAATCCCGTCACCCCGGACACCAGCGTCGACGGTATCGACCAGAACTGTGATGGGTTCGACGGACCGGGCATGCTCGACACGTTCGAGTCCGGCGACTTCCGCGCCGATCTGTGGAACGACGTGGACGGCAACGCCTTCGTGACCACCGAGTACGCGTTCCAGGGAGACTACTCCCTCAACATGTACGGCGCGTCGGGCACGATCGAGTCCACCACCATGAACATGAGCGCGTGCTCCGAGATCGGACTGTTCGCGCGCGTCCAGCGCGGTCCCGAGCAGCCCGACACCAACGAGAACCTCGACGTCGACTGGAACAACGGCTCCACCTGGGTCCAGGGCCTGTCCGTCAAGGGGCGTAGCTTGATCGATCCCGGCTTCGTCACCTACGAGGCCTTCGTCGACGACAGCACGGCCTTCTGGCCTGGCTTCAAGGTGCGCGTCCAGAACAACGGCAGCCTCAACGCCGACGACTTCTTCGTCGACGACTTCGCCGTGGTGTGCGACCCCATCGACGCCGACGGTGACGGCTTCTACGCTGGTGCGCAGGACTGCGACGACGACAGCCCCAACCACTGGCTCGACTGCGGAGACTGCATCGACCTGGACGGTGACGACTACGGCGAGGGCTGTGACCTGGGCGCGGACTGCGACGACAACAACATCGACGTGAACCCGGAGGCCGTGGACGTCGAGGGCGACAAGATCGACTCGAACTGCAACGGACTCGACGGTGCAGGCTTCACCGACGACTTCGAGACCGGTGAGCTGGACCCCTCCAAGTGGACGCTGCTGCAGGGCACCTACGACGACACGCAGTCCAACAACGACGACTACTCGCTGCGGATGTCCACGACGGCCGTGAGTGAGTCCATCCGGTTCAACACCACCACCTGCGACACGCTCGAGTACGAGTTCTTCATCAAGCGTGGCCCGAGCACGCCGAGTCTCGCTGACAAGCTGTACATCGACTACTGGGACGGCAGCGACTGGGAGCAGTGGATTCGGGTCGACGGTGGGCAGACCGACGGCGACTTCATCGAGTTCTCGGGCTTCCTGACCGAGGCCGAGGCGATTCGCCAGGACACGCGGTTCCGGCTGCGCTCGAACATGAACTCCACGTTCGACGCCATGTTCGTGGACGACATCTTCATTCGGTGTGGTCCCCCCGACAACGACAACGACGGCTTCGTGGAGACCGAGGACTGCGACGACACCGATCCCGCGCACTGGTCCGACTGCGGCCTGTGCCTCGACGGTGACGGCGACGATCACGGTGTGGACTGTGACCTCGGCGAGGACTGCGACGACTCCGATCCGGGCGTGAACCCGGGCATCGACGATCCCTTCGGCGACGGCATCGACGTCAGCTGCGATGGCTTCGACGGGAACATCCTGTTCGACGACTTCGACGATCTGCGGGATGCGGACCCGGAGGTGTGGGCCACGATCTTCGGCGACGTCACGTTCAACACGTTCCCGACGCCGCCCTCCACGCCGTACAACATGAACTTCAACGTGTACACGCCGGTCAACACCGTCGCCTACGCGGAGACCGTGGAGTTCGACGCCAGCGACTGCCCTGCGGTGTACGTCGAGTACGACTGGACCGAGTTCTTCGTGTTCGATGGCTCGCTCACCGTGTCGTACTGGGACGGCACCGACTTCGAGGAGCTGCAGCGCGTCGTGGGTCAGAACGTGAACTCCGAGTGGCGCAACGAGTTCCACGTCATCACCGATCCTCTGGCTCGCACCGACACGTTCTTCGTGCGCTTCGAGGGAACGTCCAACTCCTTCGACGACTGGATGCTGGACAACATCTTCGTGGCCTGCACCGAGCCCGACAGCGACGGTGACGGCTTCCCCGGCATCAACGACTGTGACGAGGGCGACGCCAACCACTGGTCCGACTGTGGCCTGTGTGTCGACAACGACGGCGACGACTTCGGCATCGACTGTGACCTCGGTGCGGACTGCGACGACGGCGATGCCGGTGTCAACCCCGGCGAGCTCGAGACCGACGGAGACGGCGTCGACTCCAACTGCGACGGGTTCGACTCCAGCGTGGCGATGTTCGACGACTTCGACACGGGCGCCTTCGACGACGACGTGTGGGCATCCATTGTGGGCACACAAGCGTTCGTCGTGAGCGCCACGTCGCACAGCGGCGACTTCGCGCTCGAGCTCGACGGCGGCGGCACGGCCACCACCGAGGAGCTCGACACTTCGAGCTGCAGCCTCATCGTGTGGAAGGCCCGGGTCCGTCGTGGTCCCAACCTGCCGGAGACGGGAGACGATCTGATCATCTCCTACGACGACGGGGTGGGCTTCGTGGAAGTGGACCGCGTGCTGGGGCAGTCCGGCGTCGGCGACAGCGACGGCAACTACCCGCTGTACTTCGGTGAGATCTCCGACAGCGCCGCATTCGCCACCGACTTCCGCATGGAGTTGTTCAACGACTCGCCGTTCACCTTCGACGAGTTCCACGTCGACGACTTCGGCGTGGGCTGCTCCGAGGGTGACGTCGACGGAGACGGCTTCCCCGACGGTGTCGACTGCAACGACAGCGACATCGATCACTGGCTCGACTGCGGCCGCTGCATCGACAGCGACGGCGACGACTACGGTGTGGACTGCGACCTCGGGCCCGACTGCGACGACGCCGATGCTGGCATCAACCCTGGTGTGACGGACACCCTGGGCGACGGCATCGATCAGGACTGCAGCGGAGTCGACGGCAGCGACATCTACGAGAACTTCGACACGGGCACCTTCGGCGGTGGCCTCGTGAGCGTGGATGGCAACTTCTTCTACTCCACCGCCAACGCCAACAGCGGCGCGTACTCGCTGTACATGGGCGGCGGCATCGCCAACGCGTACCTGCGTCCCATGGACCTCGCGACCTGCCCGCAGCTGGCCTACGAGTTCCACGCGCTGCGCGGCTCCCTCAACTCCCCGGAGACCACGGACTTCCTGTGGCTGCAGGGCGACGACGGTGGCGTGTGGAACAACCTGCTGACGGTCGCGGGGAACAACACCCAAGAGGTCACCTTCACGCGCTACGCAGGCTCCACCACCTCCGGCACCTGGCTGGCGGACGGCGTGGAGTTCCGGGTTCGCTCCGATGGCAGCGGCCTCAACATCGACGACTTCCTGGTGGACGACATCGCCGTGGGTTGTGACGACGATCAGGATCGTCTCGCCACCTCGGCCGAGCTCGCGCTGTACTTCACCGACGAGACCCTCGCCGACACCGACGCCGACAAGGTGGACGACGGCACGGAGATCGCGAACGGCACCGACCCGCTGGACCCCGCAGACTTCTAGGGCTCCGTCGCTGGTCTTGGAGGCCTCAGCCGCTTAGGCGGCTGGGGCCTTTGTGCGTGGAGGGGGAGTGCCCGAGCTTCCAGAGGCGGAGATCTGTCGGCGTCAGCTTCGAGCGTGGGCTCGGGAACGTCCGCTGGCGACCGTTCGGGTGCTCGATCCCGCTGTGGTGCGTCACAAGCTGTCGTCGCGCCCCTCCGATGCGTGGCCCGAGGGGGTCCGTCGCGTCGAGGGGTGGGTCGGGCGCCCGGCGGGGGACACCGCTCGCCACGGCAAGCGGATCGCCTGGAGCTTCGGCGGCGACGCCGTGCTCCTCCATCTCGGCATGACCGGCCGCTGGATCCGGCGCCCCGAGGCAGAGGCTCCGCCGTCGGTGGCACGCATTGGGCTCGGCTTCGGCGACGAGGTGCTCTGGATGCTCGACACGCGTCGCTTCGCGTGCTTGGTGCCCCTGCCCGCTGACGAGCTGTCCCTCGCGCTGCGTGGCAAGCAGGGCCCCGATGCGCTGGAGGAGCCGCTGGACGGGCCCGGGCTGGCTGCTGCGATGCGCTCCAAGCGTCCCGTGAAGGTGCTCCTGATGGAGCAGGGGCGTCTGGCTGGATTGGGCAACATCCATGCAGCCGAGGCCTGCTTTCGGGCGAAGGTGTCGCCCATGCGAGCTGCGGACAGCTTGAGCGACGAGGAGTGGGCGTCCTTGGCCACCGCCATCGTCGCCCAGCTGCGAGACACGCTGGCGGGCGTGGATGCCACCGAGGAGATGTCGTACGTCAGCGAGGGAGGCGCCAACCCCTTTGCGGTCTACAAGCGCACGGGCAAGCCCTGTCCGAGCTGTGGCACCGCCATCGCCTCGCGAGAGCAGGGGGGGCGCACCACCTACTGGTGCCCGAGCTGCCAGTCAGGGTAGGCTGGCTCGATGGTGACGACGAACGATGTTCCGCTCGCCCCTGCCCGACGGGCCGGGTCGTACCTCTGGTCAGTGCTGATCGGGTTCGCGCTGGGGTGCTCGGGTGCCCAGCCGAGCACGGAGTCGCCGCCTCCGGCCGACACCCCCACCGACTCCGCCACGATGCCTCCAGCCACCCGCGCCGACCGATTCGTCGAGGAGCTGGCGGCCCGTGGACTGGCGATTCGAGTGGGAGCAGCCGCCGAGCTGGATCCCAGCGATTGCTGCCAGTGGGAGACCTGCTACCTCTTCAACCCCGACAACCGCTACATCGGCTGGTGGCTTCCACCCGGTCCTGGGCAGGCCGTGGTCAACCCCATCCTGGACGACGCCGGGCGGTCCCTCGCCTGGCGGCTGCGGGCGGACGAGGCCGTGGTCGCCTTCGGAACCACGCCACCGAGCGCGCGGTACTTCAGCTATCGAAGCTACCTCCACGACCGCTGGTTCGACGATCGAACAGCGCGCGACTGGGTGTTCGAGAACCTGGGAGACTCGCGCAACCAGCTGGCGATGAGCACGGCCTCCGACGAGCCCTTCGGTAGCGACTTCCTGCTCACCACCACCGCCCATGCAGCCACGCTCCAGCTCGTCCAGGAGGCGGCCGAGGCGGCTGGATTCGATCCCAGCTCCTTCAACGTCGACGTGATCGCGGGAGCCGATCTGCGGATGGGGCTGCACTCCGAGGCGGACACGTTCCGCATGCAGCATCGCATGGCGCTCTTCGACGACGAGCAGGCCGCTTCCACCTACCTGGCCGAGCCACCCGTCACGGTGTGGCGCGTCACGCCCCTCGAGCCCCTCTCGGCGCAGCCCCTGGACCCGCCACCGCTGCGCTCCCGCGGAACGGGCAGCACCGAGGAGCCGTGGGCTGGTGCCCTTCAGGCCTTGGAGACGGCGATCCTCGAGGCCCACGGTGGCAAGGATCCGGGCGCATACGTGGCGCACCCTCTGAACGTCAGCGCCTCGGCGGCGAGTGAGCTCGACTGTGCGCCGGGGTGCAACCGAGACACCTTCTTCGCCATCACCCAGGACTTCATCTTGCCCATCTGGGCCGACGCCTTCGCCGTGGTGTACGGGGTCAACCACGAGCGGACCGGCAAGAGTGTGTACAGCAACTTCAGCGTGGTGGGCGTGGAGCAGCTGTCGTCCTATGCGGCGGTGAACAGCCAGCAGATGGTGGGCAGCGCCTCCGTCTACCTGCCCGACGAGCCGCTGGCGGACGACCTGTACGCGTGGCGGATCGCACGAGATTGCACGGGCGATCCGTACTGCATGGAGCTGCCGGACGAGTGCCCTGGGCTGGCGTCCCTGGAGCACGGTGCCATCGCGTACCGCGCTTACACAGAGCCGCAGACCACCACGGGTCCGCTGGCGTCCGAGCTGCTGGTGGATCGGGCGATCGTGTTCACGCGACCGCTGGCGAAGTGAGGCCGCAGCTGCGTCGTGCCGTGGCCTTCGTCGTGTGTGCTGCCGTGCTCCACGTCGGGTTGAGTCTGGTGTATGCGCGGACGGTGGGGCGTGCGCACGACGCGCGCCGCATGGACGCACGATGGCTGTTCGGGCCGCGACCGGTGGCCGTGCTCGTGGCCGGCGACTCCCACGCTCGCTTCGGGGTGGAGGCGCCCCTGCTGGGCAGCGCCATCAACGTCGCGGTCCCCGGAGAGCACTACCTCAAGACCCTGTATCGGCTGCCCTGGCTGCTCCGGAAGGGTCGACGTCGGGTGACCACCGTGCTGTTGCCCTTCGATGCAGCGTCGTTCTCCGGCTTCAAGACCGACAGCTTCGAGCCCGAGTTCGTGTGGGGCAGGTACGTCGACTACCTCGAGGTAGGTCGTCGAAAGGGGGACCTGCTGTCGTACCTGGGGAGGTGGAGCAAGGCACGTCTCGCGCCCTATGCGGGGGAGCTCATCACGTCCGTGCAGTACGTCACCGCCACCAAGCACTTCCGACGGGGGCAGACGGGTCCTGGCTCGGGACTGGTGGTCTTCGAGAACGGCGTGCAAGCGGCTCGCCGACACTTCGCTCGGGGGGACCCCTTCGACCGCGACATGGTGTGGGCGTTTCGGCGCATCCTCACCGGGTGTCGTCGGGCCGGCCTGCGGGTGGTGCTCGTTCGCTACCCGGTGACCCGAGGCTACGCGCGGGAGTCGCGACGGCTCGGGGGGGATCCCTCCCTCCGCGACGAGCTCGTGGGCGAGTTCGCTCAGGAGGGCACCGTGGACCACCTGGACTTCGAGGGGCTGTACTTCGATCAGCCGGATCTGTTCGGTGACGGCGACCACCTCAACGTGTTCGGCAAGCGAGCGTTCACCACCGAGTTGCGCAGTGCGCTGGTGGAGCTGGGCGTGCTACCTGCGTCTCCTGCGGGCGGGGGAGGGTAGGCCGCGTGCTGTTCAACAGCCTCCAGTTCGCGCTGTTCTTCCCTGTCGTGGTGGTGGCGTACTACGCCATCCCCCAGCGCAATCGGTGGATCCTGCTGCTCGCTGCATCCTACGCCTTCTACATGGCGTGGGAGCCTGCCTATGGGCTGCTGCTCCTCATCAGCACCACCGTGGACTGGTGGGTCAGCAACCGCTTGCCCGCCGCCACCGACCAAGCCCACCGTCGGCGCCTGCTGGCCGTGTCGCTCGTGGTGAACCTGTCGCTGCTCTTCAGCTTCAAGTACTACAACCTGATCAACACCACGTTCGTGGGCATCGCTCGCTGGTTCGGCGCCGACTGGCCCCTGCCCGAGTCCGAGTGGATGCTGCCCGTCGGGATCAGCTTCTACACGTTTCAGACCATCGGCTACACCGTGGACGTGTATCGCGGGCGGCAGGAGCCCGAGACCAGCTTCGGCCGGATGGCGCTGTACGTCTCCTTCTTCCCGCAGCTGGTGGCCGGCCCCATCGAGCGCGCCAACCGGCTGCTGCCGCAGCTCCGCGAGACGCCCGGCGCAGCGTGGGAGCAGGTGGTGAGCGGGCTTCGGCTGGCCGCCTGGGGCTTGTTCAAGAAGGTGGTCGTGGCCGACCGGCTCGCCGTCGTCGTGGATGCCGTCTACACCGATCCCACCCAGTTCAAGGGCTTCGCGCTCACCGTGGCCTCCGTGCTGTTCTCGTGGCAGGTCTACTGCGACTTCTCGGGCTACTCCGACATCGCCATCGGGATTGCTCGCGTGTTCGGCATCGATCTGATGCGCAACTTCGACCAGCCCCACCTGTCGCGCTCCATGACGGAGTGGTGGAGTCGGTGGCACATCTCCCTGTCGAGCTGGTTCCGCGACTACATCTACATCCCCCTGGGCGGAAACCGATCCGGCCCCCTGCGGTGGTCCTTCAACATCGCCGTGGTGTTCATCGTCAGCGGCCTGTGGCACGGGGCGTCGTGGCGCTTCGCGGTGTGGGGCGCGCTGCACGCCGCCCTCGTGATCGGGGATCGCTTCACGCGCCCGCTGCGCGACTCCGTGGCCCGCTCCCTCGGGGTGCACGCCATCCCAGGGCTGAGGCGCGCGATCCAGATGTCGCTCACCTTCGTGATCTGGACGCTCACCCTCGTGTTGTTCCGCGCCGAGTCGCTGTCGGATGCCGTGTGGGTCTACACTCACTTCACCAGCGGGTGGACGCGCGTGGGAGATCCCGAGGCGTTCGCCGTGTTCCTGAGCCGCGTCCACCTCGACGGGGCGCTGTTCGCCTACTGCCTGCTCTTGGGGCCGCTGGTGGACGTCGTGGACTACGGGTGGCGCAACGAGCGCTGGCGCTCCGCGATGAACGCGCTGCCCACGGTCGCTCGCTGGGGCGTGGACTACCTCGTCATCTTCTCGATCCTGTTCCTCGGCGTCTTCACCGACACGCCGTTCGTCTACTTCCAGTTCTGACCGTCGACGAGGCGCTCCTCAGGCAGCCCGTGGCTCGGGTCTCGAGCGGAGCAGCCAGAAGGCCATGGCCATCAGCAGTAGTGCAGCCAGCGCGGGCACCAGCACCGCCAGCGTGACGCTGATCAGGGCGATCACGTCCTCCAGCAAGCTCAGCACAGCGTTGCCCAGCCCTGCGGTGGACAAGGTGCTGATCGCTCGGATGTTCGCCTTGGCGAGCCCGATGACGCTGGCCGAGCCGCCTCCGCCGATGAGCCCCAGCACACCGGCCAACAGGGGATCCGCCCCGTTCAGGACAGCCGCCCCCAGCAGGGTGCCCGCCACGGGCTTGGCCACCAGTCCCAGCCCATCCAACAGGTGGTCGACGCCAGGGATCTTGTCGCCCACCAGCTCGACCAGCGTGGCCGAGCCGAAGACGAGCCCGGCAGGCCAGGTACCGACGAAGGAGAAGGTCTCGTTGAGCTCGACCATGCCCGCCAGCGCGAGCAGGTTGAGGACCAGCAGCGGCAGGAACGTGCGAAGTCCGCAGGTCGCCGCCAGACACAGGCCCATCACGACGTGGAGCGCAGGCTGCACGAACTCGAGATCCATGGCGTCCTCCAAGTGGCCAGAACGTCGTACGATCGAGAGCTGGGAATGCTTTCAGGACGCGGTCTAGCAGGCTGCTGAAAAAGGCCCGTGAGGGCCTGTTTCAACGGCCTGTGCGGAGGGAGCGGCCAACGAGGGGATCATGGAAGCCCGCCGAGAAGTGAAGAACGAAGTGATG
>JAHQVJ010000068.1 GCA_019634415.1 Myxococcales bacterium | reverse complement strand
CGCCATGACCGAAGGGTTCGCGGGCTGGCCCCAGGTGCTCGCGGCACAGGGGTGGATCGTCTTCTGTCCGAACTATCGGGGGAGCAACCACCGTGGGGAGGCCTGGCAGAGCGCGATCCTGGACCACCCGGCCGAAGGCCCCTCCGACGATGTCCTGTCTGGGCTCGCGGCCCTCGACGCTCGCGGGATCGTGGACACCGACCGAATGGCCGTGATCGGCTGGTCCTACGGTGGCTACCTGGCGGCGTGGCTCACGGCACACGGGCCCGACTGGAGGGCCGCGGTCGCCGGCGCGCCCCTCGTGGACTGGGTCGACGCCTACACCCTCTCCGACATCAACACGTGGTTCGGCCACGCCCTGGGAGGCGCCCCTTGGACCCGTCCAGAGCGCTACCGGTCGGCATCGGTCACCACCTATGCGGCCCAGATCCGCACACCCACGCTGATCCTGGCGTGCACCGGCGACGTGCGCGTTCCCGTCTCCCATGCGTACAAGCTGTTCCACGCGCTGCGCGACCACGGCACACCCGTGTCCTTCGTCGCCTACCCGATGGCGGCCCACGCCCCCACCGACCCCGTCCATCAGCACGATGTGCTGGAGCGCCAGCTGGCCTGGTTGCACAGCCACCTAGACGCCTGATTCATCCACGTGCGGCTGCGCGAATGAACGCCTCCACCTGGGTCACAGCGGCGTAAGAGAACAGCCCCTCCACCACCACGGTGGTGTACCCGAACGTGTCCTGAACACTCACGCCGTGGGCGGTTCGTCGGGGGTGGTACCACCGCAGGTGGGCCAGCCGGCGCGGGCCGGGCCGGGCCGATGGCGAGCCAGATTTTCCTGACTGTGCCGGGGTCCGCGTGTACGCTTCGAGTGGGCACGTTGGGAGAACACCTTGCGCACACTCATCCTGGGGGCCGTGGCGGCCCTGGCTACCGGATGCGGCCTCAGTTGCACCCTGATGTACGCCCCGAGCAGCACCGCGGTGGACATCGAGGGCGGCGACTGGACGGCCGGCATCTACGAGATCGAGATCCAGGGGTACAACCAGTTCGCCATGTGCGTGGTGACCTTGCCCTCGGATGGCTCCGAGCCTGCGTGCACCGGCAATGCGTCGGTGGATCTCGATGCATCGGGTGAACAGATCCTGGGCTTCACGGCGCTGGAGTTCGCTCCCGACAGCTTCCTGCTGGAGCTCAAGCGGGACGGCGAGTTGCTCGCCACGGAGGACTACACGCCCGACTACGACGTGGACACCCCCAACGGCGAGGGGTGCGGGCAACGCCGGACGGCGGTGGTCGACCTGCTGCTGTAGGGGCTGCGTGGCCTCGGGCGTAGGGTGAGATTTCGAGTTTCTCGAGAACTCTCACCCTCGCGCTTCCAACTCTGCGCGCTCACGAATCTCCATTGATGAGCGGCACCGACGTGCTGCCCATAGGAGACGACATGATGCGCAAGGAGCTGATGCGGATGATGGATTTGTCGCGGGACGTGCACCGGTGCCTATGGGCTGTGGGGGCTGGGGAAGGCCTACGGCCTGGAGAGCTGGTCGGGCTGGACTGGGAGGATGTGGACTGGGAACGGCGGCTGTTGACGGTGCATGGGTCGAAGACGGAGGCGTCGCATGCGCGGGTTCCGTTGACGCCGTTGGCGTTTCGAGAGCTGCGGCGATGGGAAGTGGTTTGTTCGGCACGCGCCGAACCCGCGCATCGTCGGCGAGGCAAGTGACGTCTGCTTGCATCCGCTGCCAGGGATGGCGTCGAGAACCGCCGACGAATCACCGGCCGCGGCCGACGTTCACCCGAAGAGGGCCAGGATCACCCGCCCATCCCCACGTCGACCGGCAACGCTCCATCGAACGGTGCGATGCCGTCCCACAACACAGCTGCCGCGGCCCGCACAACCGCGTCGTCGAAGGTTCCCTGGTGCACGCCCATGTGCTCGAACACCGCGAGGCTGTGGGCCTGGGCAATGAGGTTCAGCGCCACCATTCCGGGGTCCGGACAGCGAATCTCCCCGGCCTGCCTCTTGGCCTCCAGGGCCTCGACAAGGGCGAACTGAAGGCGTTCGAGGGGGAGATCGGGATTGTCTGCCCGGAAGGTCTCGTAGTTGAACCCGGGATGCATCGCCAGGGGCAGGAGGACGCGAACGAGCTGGCGGAAGTAGCCCAGCAGTCCCAGCGCGAGCTGCTCGATCTGCTCCTTGCCCGACAGCCCTTCATGCGACAGGATTGCGGGCAAGTCGGGTTCGGGAGGCGTCATGGCGGCAAACACCAGAGCATCCATCGACCCGAAGCGCTGGAAGAGCACGGCACTGGACACCCCGATCTCCTTGGCCAGCTGACGGCTGGAGACCCCGGTGCCGTCTCTGGAGAAGACCTCTCGTGCTCTGTCCAGCAGCTCCTGGTCCGAGACCTGCTTTCGCCTGCCCACGTCCACCTCTACTCGTATTGAAGGGCCTCGCGAATCGAACTCTTCGAGGCAGCAACAGCGGGTGCCAGGCTCGCCAGCGCACTCGCCAGCAGTACCACCACGAGCCATATCACGACTCCCGCCTCGTCTACGTCCACTGGCATTCCGGCCACGCTGCCGAACATCGTGGACAGCAAGGCGTCTCCCACGACCTTGCTCACCGAGGACGCGAGGAGCACGGCGACGCACCAGCCCGACAGGCCAATCAGGGCGCCTTCTAGGACCACCAGGGCCAGCACGCGCCGCGGTGTCGCACCGATGGCCCGCAGCACACCCAGCTCGCGTCGCCGCTCGCTCACGCCGAGGCTGGTGGTCGTGACCAGTCCCAGGACGCCGATGGCGCCGATGATTCCAGAGACTGCCAGCAGGAACACGTAGATCATCACCATGTGTTGGTCGTACACAAACCGTGTCTCCGTCTTCGTTCGGGCATGCAAGGCCCGCACCCCCACTCCGTCCAGGGCGTCATCGATCTGGCTTCGCGCTTGCTGGACCGCGCCGGCACTCATGTCGGTGAGGGTGACCCGCAGACCATTGACGCGTGGGTCATCGAAGGTGGACAGCGGCACGTAGGCGGTAGGCAGGGCAAAGGGCTCGAACGAGGTCCCTGCGACACGGAACACCTGGGTTCCACCTTCGAGCTGGAGCTGAACGACATCGCCGCGCGCGGGCTCTCCCAGTGCCGAATGAAGCTCGGTGCTCAGCACCACTTCGCCCTCGGTGGGGGAGGCAAAGGAGATGAGCTGTGCGCCCGCTGGCAGACCCACCAAGGTGATCTTCTCACCGGCGATCGACCCCGAGGTGGTCAACCACCCCTCCACACCAACCACGACGTCGGTCGCGGCGACGGCCTGCTCCGCGACTTCGGAGGGGGTGCCCTCGGCCAGTTCGACGGACAGGTCGTAGCCGATGAGATCGAAGCGTCGATCCAGGCTGTCGATCATGGATGAGCGAAGGTTCAAGGCAGACAACATCGCGATTCCGGACAGGGTTATCAGGCTCGTCGTGAGCACCACGCGGGTCCGCTGCCGGGTCAAGTTGCGCACAGCTAGGGCGGTGAAACGGTTCCCGGGAAGCTTCGCCAGGAGACGATCCAGCCAGGACGTACCGACGCTCGTGTTGACTCGTGGGGGGTAGAGGGCCTCTCGCACCGACACCCGCGTGCCTGCGCGGACCGGAAGAAGCGCAGCGACGACGGGCACACCGACACCCACGGCCACCACGAGGCCGAACACCCAGGCCGGGGTCGACGGGTCGTGGATGTCGAAGTTGAGGAATCCCGCCATCCATTGCGACAGGGTGTGGCCTCCGAGGAGTCCTGGCCCGAGGCCCACGAACGCGCCGAGCACGCCGAAGGTCACGGCCTGCATCAGGTAGATCCCTGAAATCTGGCGCCGCGTGCCGCCAAGGGCCTTCATCACGGCGATCTGCCGCCGCTGGGCTTGCATCAAGGCGGACAGCACGTTGAACACGATGGTGCCCGCCAAGCCCAGCACCATGGCGCCGAACACGGCGATGGACCCCAACAGCAGCGCCATGATCTGGGCATGGGGGTGCGTGAGGGGCGGTGGAACCAGGATGCCGTCCACCGACGAGCCCTCGGCCTCCATCATCGCTGCGCACTCCTCGGCAACCTGGCGAATGTGCTCCGCGTCGCCTGGGTTCTGGGCCACCCGTAGGACCAGGGTGTCGAAGGCGGCATCGAAGGAGCCCAGGGTCTCGGCAGAGACGTAGCCGTACACGAGGTTCTCCATGCGGGCCTGGGCCTCTCCAACGTCGTGCACGGTGCCGCTGACACGCAAGATCTGCTCGGCCCCATCCGCCGTCCGAACGATCACGTTGTCACCGATGGCGAGTCCACCCACAGCCATCGCATCGCGTTCGATGGCCACTTCCCCCCTCAGGGGCCACGAACCTTGCTCGAGGTCAAGGACGCCGGTCTGCGAGCGCTGGAGATCGCTCCGGGCGAACAACACCAGGTTGTTCCACCGGGTGGGTTCATTGGAGATGAGCCCCGACAGGGTGCGACGGGCTTCTGCTGTCGCCACCCCGGGACGCCCCTTCACCCGAGCTACGGTGTCTTCGTCGAGATGGTCGACGGAAATCAGCGCGGAAGGCGGCATGCTCCGCAGGTAGCCCTGCTCCATGGCCCGGGTGAGCACTGCATAGCTGTACAGCACGGTGAAGAAGGCCGCGATGCCACAGGAGAGGGCCACCACGATCCCCACCGAACGCAGGCGCTCTCCTCTGACGTCCCCGACGATCTTGGCTTTGATGGCCGTCATGGGTGCATCCCCTCTTGCTCGCGGTCGGCGATCCGTCCGTCGTGCAGCTCGAGGGTGCGGTCCGCAATGCGTGTGAGGGTGGTGTCGTGGGTGACCACCAGAACGGTCTTGCCCTGCGCGGAGAACACGCGCAGCATCTCGACCACATCCGCGGCGGTGCTGGAGTCGAGGTTACCCGAGGGCTCGTCGGCGAGGATCACTGGCGGGTCGTTGGCCAGGGCTCGCGCAAGAGCGACCCGCTGCTGCTCCCCGCCAGACAATGTGGCCGGCAGCTTGTCTTCGTGTCCGCTCAGGCCCACTTGCTCCAGGAGTGCCCGTGCCCGCTCTCGCCGCTCTGCTGCAGGGCGCTGCCCAGCAAAGTCCATGGGCAGCATCACGTTCTCCAGGGCGGTGAGCGAAGGAAGCAGCTGGAACGACTGAAAGACGAACCCCACGGTTGCTCCTCTCCAGATCGACAATCCCGCTTCGTCCAGGGAGCCGAGGTCTGTCTCCCCCACGCGGACCTGGCCGGAGGTGGGAGCATCGATGCCACCGATGATGTTCAGCAGCGTCGACTTGCCGCTGCCTGAACGGCCGATGAGGGCCACGAACTCGCCCTCGTCGACCCGCAGCTCCACGTCGGCGAGGGCCTCGTAGCCCCCAGCGGGCGTGGTGTAGACCTTCCCCAGTCCTTGAACCACGATCATGGACCCTCCATTTATAAGCGATCGATTGCTTATGAATTAGTATGGACCTGTTCGTGTGTCAACGTCGGTGCGGGCGTGCGCCCTACCGTCCGTTGGGTCCCACGTGACTCCGGCGAGCCCGCAGCTCGGCCATCACGTCGGCCGGCATCTGGGGGGGCGGACGCTCAGTGGCGCTGCGGGTCAACGAGTTGCGCTCCGCCACCCCCTCGCGCTCGGCGAACCAGCGAGGGGAGGGGTCATCCTCGAACACGAACCGCACCAGATACCAGCCGCCGTCGTCCCACTGGAACCAGAACGCGTCGCCGTCGGACTGCACCATGTCCGTTTCCTGCTTCCAGTCCGGGAGCTCCAGCCTCAGGCCGTTGCCGGTCCACTCCACGTGCACGCTCCCCCACACATAGGGGTCGTAGTAGGTGCCCGCGTACACGTCCCAGGTGGACGGATCCGTGATCGTGGGCTGGTACGCGGCAAACGGATCCAGATCGAGGAATTGATTGAGTGCGACGTCGCGGACCCTGCCCACATCGGCCCAGTCGGCGTTGGCGACCACCACCACCCCGAACCCGTGGGTGGGTACCACCGCCCATTTCGACACGAACCCGCTGACGCGGCCGTCGTGGGCCACCACGTCGACTCCCCGGTAGGGGTAGCTGAACTGGCCGTAGCCCACCCGGTGGCTGCCATCGCCTCGGAACCCTGTGTTGGCCTGATCCCGCATGGCGTCCACGGTGTCCGTCGACAGCAGGTCGCCCCCGGATGCCAGGTGCAGCTCGGCCGTGGCGGCGAGATCGGCAACGGTGCCGTGCAGCCATGCCGCTGGCCGGCTCATGGGGCAATCCCACTCTTGCAGCGGATACAGGACCGCCTTGTCGTTTCGCCAGGAGGTGCCCACGGTGCCACGCCGCGGCAGCACCTCGTCGGCGCGGAAGGTGGCGTCCACCATCCCGCTCGGGATCAGGAACTCCTCCTTCATCAGGCCGGGGAAGCCTCTGCCCGTGATCCGCTCCAGTGCGCGGCCCACGAGGTTGAAGCCCGAGTTGGAGTAGTTGTAGAAGCTGCCGGGCGGTGCGTAGGTGGGCGGGCGCCAGTCCTGTTCGAACCACTGCTCGAGGGACTCGTCGCAGCGCCAGATGAGCAGGTCGGGGAGGCCAGCGTGGTGGCTCAGCATGCGGTCCACCGTGATGCCGCTGCTGGGGAAGCCCGCCTCGAGCTGAAATTCGGGGATCACGTCGGTGATGGGTGCATCGAGATCCAGCTCGCCGAGGGCTGCATAGTGCAACGCCGCTGCGGCGGTGTGCATCTTGGACACCGAGGCCCAGCGGTAGATCGTGTCGACGTCCGCCTGCTTGTTGGTGCCCCATTCGCGGACCCCGAGGGCTTCGGAGTAGGCCATCTCGCCGTCGAGCACCACGGCGACGGCGATCGAGGGGACCTGGTCGTCCAGCTCGTCCTCCATCGCCCACACGACCTGCTGCCAGGCATCGTCGCGATCGGCCCACAGCGCTTCGTCTGGGGTCTGGTCCGGTTGGACGGCTTCTGTGGTGGTGGGGGTGCTACGACACCCGGTACTCAACACTGCAACGCTGGCCACAATCGGCCAAACCATAAAAGCGTCTCCGTCGTGCCTCCATCAACGTAGCGTGTGCGAGACGGAATGCGAACGTCGGTACGTCCACAGTTCGCTCATTCGCTGGGTCGGTGCACGCAGTCTGCATCCAGGCATGCGCCCACCAGCACGTGGCGATGGCCGACCATGCGGAAGCCCAGCTGCTTGGCCACCACCTCCTGGCGTCGTTCCAGGGCGTCGTCCTCCACCTCGATGACCCGGCCACAGGCGTCGCACACCAAGTGGTCGTGGTGGTGGCCCGCGGCTTCGTAGACGGTGGAGCGATCGAGCAGCCGGTGGCGGTCCACCAGTCCCGACTCCACCAGCAGCGCCAGGGTTCGATGGACCGTCACGGCACCGATGGACGGCTCCTGCGCCCGGCAGCGATCCACCAGCTCTCGGGAGGTGAGGTGCGCGTCCGTCTCGTCGAACAGCACACGGGCGATCAGCGCGCGTTGGCTGGTGATGCGCAAGCCGCGCGACTCGAGCCAGTGCGAGAAGGCGGTGATCTCGGGATGCGTCATGGGAGGGCCTCGTCGGTGCTGACCAGGATCTGCGGATGACCGTGGTCGGGATGGAGGAGCACGTGGGCCGTCACACCGAAGGTGTGTCGTAGATTCTCCGCGGACATCACCTCGGCGACGGGGCCGATGGACAGCGCGCGGCCATCGCGCATGAGCAGCAGGGTGTCCGCCCAGCGGCCCGCGAGGTTGAGGTCGTGGAGCACCACGACCACGGCCAGGCGTCGCTCCGCTCCGCTCCGCTCTGCTATCCGCGGGCCCGGCAGCTGGGGAGTGAGTGGATCGTGATGCCGGCCCCGGATCCGTCGCTGCTGCCCTCGATCCTCGCCCGCCCCTCGGCCCTGTGGGAGACCAGCGCCCCCTGCGGACTGGCGCTCTTCCTCGACCGGCACGGCCCATTCGACGGCGACCCGAGAGACGACTTTCCCCGCGTGATCGTGTTGGCCGATTCCGCGGAGTCGGCGCCTCGCCTGGCCATGGTGGCCGGGCGCCTCGCGCGCAGCCAGACGCACGGCGCCATCACGTTCCTCGCCATCGTGGCGGAGGCGGACCGTGAGGCCACGTCGGCGCTACACCACGCGCTGGTGGCGGAGTGCGAAGTGCCGGCCACGTCGCGCATCGAGGTGGGCACGGTGGCGGAGGTCCTGCCGCGGGTCACGGAGGAGCACGACCTGCTCTTGGTCGATGGCGGCCATCGCACACGCTGGGTGACCATGCTCAACGGGTCGAACCGGCAGGAGGTGTCGGACGCGGCCGTGTGCTCCGTGCTCACCGTGCTCGACTGACGCGTAGGGCATCCTCCGCGGCGGCGGAAGTCGTACACTGCGCCGCACGGAGGCAGCGTGGCCCGACGCGAGCGGTTCTGGGACAAGCGAGGCGGTGAGGGTCCCTGGGACGCGATCGTCATCGGCTCGGGGATGGGCGGGATGACCGCGGCCGCCATGCTCGCCACGTGGGGTCACCGGGTGCTCGTGCTCGAGCAGCACTACACGCCGGGCGGCTTCACGCACACCTTCCGGCGGGGCCGCTGGACCTGGGATGTCGGCGTGCACGCCGTGGGGGAGGTCACGGAGCGCAGCTTTCCCGGCCGGCTCCTGCACCAGCTCACCGACGGCCGGCTGCAGTGGGCCAGTCTCGGCGAGGTGTACGAGGCGTTCCACTTTCCCGATGGCTTCGAGATCCAGTTTCCCGACAACAAGGCCACGTTCCGGCAGAACCTCGTCGACGCGTTTCCGGACGAGGTGGAGGCCATCGATCGGTACCTCGCGCTGTGTCGTGAAGTGGGCCAGTCCATGCGCGGGTACTACCTCTCCCGCGTGGCGCCGACCGGGTTGCGACGCCTGAGTCGCCGGCTCATGGCCCGGCCCGCGGAGATGTGGCTGGCCCGCCGCACCGCCGACGTGATCGCAGAGCTGACCGACAATCCCCGGCTCCGTACGGTGTTCGCCGCCCAGTGGGGGTACTACGGGTCCGTGCCGAGCCGGTCGTCGTTCGCCATGCAGGCGCTGGTGGTCCGCCATTTCTGGCACGGCGCCTACTACCCGGTGGGCGGATCGGGGCAGATCGCCACCCAGCTCCTCCGCACAGTCGCCGAGGCGGGCGGCTGGACCCGCATCGCCACGGGCGTGTCGGAGATCCTGATCGAAGGGGGTCGGGCCGTGGGCGTGCGCCTCGACGACGGCGAGGAGATCCGGGCCCCCCGGATCGTGAGCGCGGTAGGGGTGCAGTCCACCGTGCGGCGGTTGCTGCCTCCGGAGGCCACGCGAGGGTGGGGCGAGGAGGTCACCCAACTCCCACCTGCGTCGGCCCACGTGTGCCTGTATCTTGGCTTCGAGGGGGACATCCGCCAGGCGGGAGCGAGTGGCGCCAACCAGTGGTTCTGGAGCAGTTGGGACACCGAGCAAGATGTCTGGGACGTGCTGGCGGATCCGTTGCCGGACGCGGCGGTGTTGTATTGCAGCTTCCCGAGTCTCAAGGATCCGCTCCACGACCCTGGCCCCGACGAGCTTCACACGGGCGAGGTGGTCACCTTCGTGCCCTGGGAGGCGTTCGCGGAGTATCGAGACACGCGGTGGATGAAGCGGGGCGAGGCCTACGAGGCCCTGAAGAAACGGCTCGAGGCGTCCCTGTTGGCGCAGTTCCTTCGGCGGATGCCGGGCCTGCGGCCGATGGTTCGCCACGTGGAACTTTCGACGCCGGTGACCACCGACCACTTCGTGCGTCCCACGGCGGGCTCGATCTACGGTCTGGAGCCCACCCCCGAGCGCTTCGCGTGCCAGGCGTTGCGCCCGGGCTCACCGATCCGCGGACTGACGTTCGCGGGCTCGGAGACGGCCACGGTCGGGGTGATCGGGGCGATGATGGGCGGCGTGCTGGCCGCCCTGCAGATGGAGCCTCGCCGCGGTCTGGGCATGATGTTCGGGGCGGGACGACGCGCGGCGGAGGCGGGCGACCGTCCTGAGTGACGATGCAACGCGAGACCGCCTCGAGGTGATCGGGATGCGCAACGGCGGACGCACTCGACGGCAGACACTCCTGGGTGCGGGAGACTCCACCTGCGACGCGTCTCGACAGCCGACACACACCCCAGGGTGCGACTTCCGCAAGGCCTCGGGACTCCCGATCCGTTCGGATTTTCTGGGGTGTTCACTTGGCGCTCCATGGTCTCGGCGTGAGCGTCGGCTCTGCCTTACCTTTTGGCGCATGTAAAATACCAATGAGAGGAAATGGATGCCTGATTAGGCATGCATCTGTCGAAGAATGGAGATCCCGCATGAGCCTCTCGGATCCTACAGTCCGGCTACGGCAGCTCCACGTGTTCGCCGAGGTGGCGAGCCGTCGCAGCTTCGTCCGAGCGGCGGAGGCACTGGGAATCACCCAGCCAGCCACGAGTCGCACGATCAGACAGCTGGAGGAGGCACTGGGTGTGCGGCTCCTCGAGCGCAGCCGACGGGGTGTTCGGCTCACCCCGGAGGGAGAGGCCTTTCGACACCACGCCGGGGCTGCACTGGCTTCGGTACAACGCGGGATTTCGAGCGTGCGGGGGATCGCGGACGACACTCGGTACTTTCGAATCGGGGCCTTACCCACCGTGGCCGGAGGCCTCGTCCCCGCGGCGGTTGAGCACGTGCGCGCGACCGGGATGCGGGCCCGATTGCGCATCGTCACCGGTCCCCAAGCGCTCCTCGTCGGCCAACTCAAAGAGGGCCACATCGACGTCCTCGTGGGTCGCATGCCGCCGCCGGAGTCGATGCAGTCGTTGTCGTTTGAGCGCCTGTACGGCGAGCAGATCGTGCTCGCGGCGCGTCACGGACATCCGATGTGCTCTCAACAGGCGAGCTTTGGCGATCTGACTTCCCATACCGTCCTCATCCCCACGCCCACGGCGGTGATCCGACCCGAGGTCGATCGACTGTTGTTGGGGTTGGGAATCGCCTCGCTCGAAGACGTGATCGAGACCGTCAGCCCATCGTTCTCTCTCGCGTACCTCGAACGGACCGACGCCGTCTGGCTGATCTCGCGTTCGGTCGTGGCTGGCGCGGTGGCCCGCGGCCAGCTCGCGTTGGTTCCGCTCGATACCGGCGTAGCGTTTGGGCCCATCGGGCTTTCGACGCTGCGGGATGGGGTCAAGTCGCCCCTCCTCGACACCGTCGTGGCCAGCTTCCGGTATTGTGCAAGTCAGCTGTACCCGCCCGAGTGATACCGATTTTGGTATGAAAAAAGCCAAAATTGGTATTTTCATATCATACTGGCCACAGTACAGTAGCGGCGTCACGGAGGGTTCATGCATCAGACGAGCCTGCTCATCGGTCAGCATTCGGTCGAGGCTTCTGGCGGTCGCACGTTTGACCGCACCGATCCGCTCACCGGCGAGGTTGCCACTCGGGCAGCCGCCGCGAGCATCGAAGACGCGCGTGCCGCAGTCGACGCCGCCCAGGCCGCGTTCTCCGAGTGGTCCGCCCTGGGGCCCCAAGCCCGGCGAGCTGTTCTGAATCGGGCTGCCGACGCCATTGAGGCTCGCAAGGCTGAGTTCATCGACGCAGGCGTGGCAGAGACCGGAGCCACCAGCGCCTGGATTGGCTTCAACGTGGGCCTCGCCGCTGGGATGCTCCGCGAGGCCGCATCCATGGTCACCCGAATCGTTGGAGAGACCATTCCAACCGGTGTACCAGGAAATTTGGCCATGTCCGTGCGCAAGCCACGCGGCGTTTGTGTCGGCATCGCCCCATGGAACGCCCCCGTCATCTTGGGGGTGCGAGCCATCGCGATGCCGCTGGCCTGCGGCAACACGGTCGTACTCAAGGCCTCCGAAAGCTGTCCTCGGACCCATCGCCTGATCGGCGATGCAATGGTCGACGCAGGGGTTCCCCAGGGGGTGGTCAATGTGGTCACCAACGACCCGGCACAAGCCGGCGAGGTCGTGGAGGCACTGGTCTCGCATCCCTCGGTGCGCCATGTCAACTTCACGGGCTCCACCTCGGTCGGGCGTCAGATTGCCCGACTCGCGGCCGAACAGCTCACTCCCGTTCTTCTGGAACTCGGTGGCAAGGCCCCGATGGTGGTCCTGGCCGGCGCCGACATCGATGCGGCCGTGGCTGCGGCTGCGTTCGGCGGCTTCATGAACCAAGGGCAGATCTGCATGTCCACGGACCGCATCATCGTGGACGAATCCGTTGCCGACGAATTCGTGCGCAAGTTCGCGGCGAAGATCGCGACGCTGTCCGTTGGAGACGGCCGGGGTCCCCACCACCTCGGCGCCCTCATCCACGAGGGGGCGGCGCGACGCATCGAGGGGCTGCTGGAAGATGCGCGTGGCAAAGGAGCGACCGTGATTGGGGGGGGCCGGAACGGCACGCTGATGCAGCCCGCGATCGTGGATGGAGTCACGTCTGACATGCGCATCTACCGGGAGGAGATCTTCGGTCCAGCGGTGGGCGTGTGGCGCGTGACGGGCGACGACGCCGCCATCGCGGCCGCCAACGACACTGAGTACGGCCTCTCTGCGGCTGTGTTCTGTCAGGACCTCTCCCGAGCTCTCTCCGCTGCAGATCGGATCGAGTCGGGTATCTGTCACGTGAACGGACCTACGGTTCACGATGAAGGCCAAATGCCCTTTGGAGGCGTAAAGGACAGTGGGTACGGACGGTTTGGTGGCGTGGCCGCTATCGAGGAGTTCACCCATCTGCGCTGGATCACCGTTCAGACCGGCACGCGACACTATCCCTTTTAGATCATCACGAGAGGTACCGTGAGAACGCAGGTTGGCATCATCGGCGGAGGGCCTGCGGGGCTCCTCCTTGCCCGGGCCCTGCACCTGGCGGGCGTTGAATCCGTGGTCTTCGAGCACCGCAATCGCGAGAGGGTGGAAGCCCGTATTCGCGCCGGTGTTCTGGAGCGCACCACAGTGGAGATGCTGCGTCGGGTCGGGGCCGACGAACGGATGAACGCGCACGGGGTCCCGCACGGCGGGTTCGCCCTGGCGTTCGACGGTCGAAGCCTGCGCATCGATATGCAGGGGCTCGCCGGCGGTCACGTCATGGTGTGGGGTCAGACCCAGGTCACGCGGGACCTGATCCGGCTGCACTTGGCTGCCGGAGGCGACATCCGGTACGAGACGGCTGCCGTCGCGGTAGAGGGCGTCGACGGTGATGAACCCACGATCGCCTATGACGACGGGGGCACGAAACGCACGGTGACCTGCGACTTCGTGGTGGGTTGCGATGGCTACCACGGGGTGTCGCGCAAGAGCGTCGCCGACAGGGTTCGTACCTTCGAGAAGGTCTACCCCTTTGGGTGGTTGGGGATCCTCTCGGATGTACCACCAGTCCATGACGAGCTGATCTACGCGAACCACGAGCGTGGCTTCGCCCTGTGCAGCATGCGCTCCCCCACGCGTAGTCGGTACTACGTGCAGTGCGAGACCACCGACGACGTGGCTCGCTGGACCGACGACATGTTTTGGGACGAGCTGCGGCGCCGACTCCCCGAAGCGCTCGCCGAGCAGGTCGTCACCGGACCGCGGCTCGAGATGTCGATCGCACCATTGCGGAGCTTCGTGGCGGAGCCGATGCGGGTAGGGCGCCTGTTCCTAGCCGGCGATGCCGCCCATATCGTGCCTCCGACGGGGGCCAAGGGGCTGAACCTGGCGGTGGGCGACGTGCATTACCTCTCGACCGCCCTGGTCGCCCATTACCGCGAGGCCCGCGAAGACCTGCTGGACGCCTACTCCGACACCGCCCTCCGGCGCGTCTGGGATGCCATTCGCTTCTCGTGGTGGTTCACGAGCACGATGCACCGCTTCGACGACCCCCTCCAGCTCCAACTCCAGCTCGCCGAGCTCCGAGGGCTAGAACGAAGCCGAGCCCGCCGCACCGCGATGGCCGAGAGCTACCTCGGAATGCCGTACGAGGAGGCGCCATGACGCTCGTGCCCACACCTTACGGACATCTCCACGCCCGCCGGTTCGGCGATTGTGCGGCCCATGCCCCCCTCGTGTTCCTCCACGCATTGGGTACCGATCATCGGATCTGGGCCGATGTGGTGGACGCGTTGCCCCGCGGCCTTGGGGGGGTCTTGCTCGATCTTCCCGGACACGGCCTGTCGGAGCCCCCGCGCCCCGGCTTCGACGTCCAGCAGGCCGGCGACCAACTCCTGTCGGTGCTCAGTGCCCTCGACTTGGACAATGTGGTCCTCGTTGGACTGTCCGTCGGCGGGCAGGTGGCACTGGCCGCGGCTCGGCAGGCGCCGTCCCGGATCGCGGGGATGGTGCTCTGCAACACCGGTGCGGTCATCGGAGCCTCAGAGCAGTGGCAGGAGCGGATCGAACAGGTCGAGCGCAGCGGTCTTGCTGCGATCGCGGAGGGGGTGGTGGACCTCTGGGTTCACGAGGGAGAGCCCCACCTGCATCGCAGCCTCCGGGCGATGCTGATGGGAACCTCCGTCGACGGATACCTGGCTCTGGCCCGACTCTTGATGGGGGCGGACCTTCACGATCATCTTCCTCGAATCAGTGCTCCGACCCTGTGCCTGGCCTCGACCGAAGACCGGGCTACCCCGCCCGCGATGCTCAGGGAACTCGCCGGTGCCCTCCCCAACGCTCGGGTAGAACTCCTTCCCGGCACTGGCCACGTCCCAACGGCGCAAGCGCCGGAGCTCCTTGCGAAGCACATCGCGTGCCACGTCGCCGAACTCGACCCACGGGAGCCGTTCTCACGGGGCATGGCAGTGCGACGAGCGGTCCTCGGCGACCCACACGTCGACCGAGCCAACGAGCAGAAGTCTGCGGTTGACGAGGCGTTTCAGCGTTTCATCACCGAAGGCGCGTGGGGGAGCGTGTGGGCCCGGCCTCAACTCTCTCGGCGGGAGCGGTCCATGGTCACAGTGGCCCTGCTCTCGGCGTTGAACCACCTCGAGGAGGTCGAGATGCACGCTCACGCGGCCCGAAACACGGGCGCGAGAGCCGAGGACTTCGTGGAGGTCTTGCTCCACGTCGCGGTCTACGCCGGCGTGCCCGCCGCAAACAGCGCGATCCGTCGTGTAAAAGCCGCGTTCGAAGAGTGTGGGGGGACCGATGAGCCAGCCGCGTGACTGGACCGTCGACCCGAGCCGGCATCCGCCGCTGGACACCCCCGGGTATGGGTCCACCCGCCTTCGCGCCCCGCGACAGGCGCCGATCCTCCTCTCCCCGACGCGTAGTGAGACGACCTCCCCGGTGTTCGGACAGGGTCTCGTGGGTCCGACCGATCACGACCTCCTCGTGAACTTTGGCCAGGGCGATCCCATCGGAGAGCGCATCGTCGTGCACGGTCGAGTGCTCGACTCAGATGGCCGCCCTGTGCCCGACACCCTCGTGGAGATGTGGCAGGCCAACGCCGCCGGTCGGTACCGGCATCCCAAGGACGGGTACCGCGCTCCGCTGGATCCAAATTTTGGTGGCTGTGGCCGTACGCTTACCGGGTCGGACGGCCGCTTCGCATTTCGCACCGTGAAGCCCGGGGCCTATCCATGGCCCAACGGGGGCAACGACTGGCGCCCCGCACACATCCACTTCTCGGTGTTCGGCACGGCGTTCGCCCAGCGTCTGATCACCCAGATGTACTTCGAGGGCGATCCGCTCATCTCCCGTTGTGCCATCGTCAACGGGCTGCCACCGGACGCGGTGGCTGGTTTGGTGGGCACCCTCGACATGGAGCGCACCATTCCGATGGACCTGATCGCGTGGCGCTTCGACATCGTGGTGGCCGGTCGATCGCGAACGCCGTTCGAGGAGGGCCCCCGATGAGCGCCTTGCAGAGTGGAAGCCAGACCGCCGGTCCGTACCTGCATATCGGCCTCGGGCCGAACCGTATCGACGTGCCCATGTACGGCGGCCGGGATCTCGGTTCGCTGCCCGTTGGAGATGCCCGAGAACGCATCGAGCTGGTCGGCCAGGTCTGGGACGGAGAGGGAGCTCCGTGTACGGACGTGATGGTCGAGGTGACCCAGCCCGAGGGTTTTGCGAGGAGCTTCGCCGATGCCCGCACCGGCGTGTGGACGGTGCAGACCGTGCGGCCTGCTGCGGTGGATGGCCAGGCGCCTCACTTCACACTGTGGCTCGCCGCTCGCGGCATCAACCGGGGGCTGTGGACGCGACTCTACCTCCCTGGCGCAGGCCTCGTGGATGACCCCGCACTGGTCCAGGTGCCTCCTGCGCGCCGCGTGACCCTCGTGGCTCGGCAGGTCGACCCCCACCGCTTCGAGCACGAGATCCGTCTTCAAGGTCCCGACGAGACAGTGTTCTTCGAGATGGCCGATGGCTGACCACGGGTTCTTCGCGGGCCTGCGCGACCCCGAGCACGAGCACCCGTTCACAGAGGCCGCCGAGCTCGAGGCGCTGCTCATGGTCGAGCGAGCTTGGCTCCAGGCGTGCGTGGAGACCGGTCGGGCCCCCATCCGAGCGTTAGAGGCGTTCGACGCGGAGATCACTGCTGGAAGGTTGGACCGGCATGCGCTGCGGCGGGGGGCGTTCCGCGACGGCGTCGTGGTGCCTGAGCTGGTTCGGCAGCTTCGGGCGGCGCTCGACGAACAGGGGAGGTTCCTTCATCGAGGAGCGACGTCCCAGGACATCGAAGACACCGCACTCGTTCTCCGCCTTCAGACGTGGGCGGACGGTGCGGTCGAGGCGCTCGACGCGGCGAGCAGCTCACTGGCCGGCTGCGCCGTGCGGGCTCCGGGCGTCACCACGATGGGCATCACCCGCATGCAGCGAGCCTTGCCGCTCGACTGGTCTCATCGCATCGAGGGGTGGCAGCGGGTCCTGGTCGGCGCTCGGGCTGCGCTCTTGGAGTCTCGTGAGGCGGTCGGACTCGTCCAGGTCGGAGGGCCCGTCGGTGATCGAAGGGGCGACCTCGCGCCGGTGGCCGCTCGGCTCGCCGAGCTCCTGTCGCTCCGCGACCCTGGCTACGCCTGGCACAGCGATCGTCGGCCCATCGCTTCGTTCGCCAGCGCGGTGAGCCAGGCCACGGCAGCCCTCGGCAAGGTCGGCGCGGACCTCTCGCTGCTCGCACTCCTGGGGGCGATCGAGGTCGAGGGCGCCGGGCACTCCTCCTCGATGCCGCACAAGCGGAACCCGGTGACCGCCGAGCTTCTGGTCGCGCTCGGACGACGGGCCCCCATGCACCTGTCCGCCATCACTGGCGCCATGCTGCACGAGCTGGAGCGCTCGGGTCAGGCATGGACGTCCGAGCGCTGGGCGCTTCCCGAGCTCTGCCTCGAGATGACGCGTAGTGCGGAGCTCACGGAGCAGCTGTTCGATCAGCTTCGCTTTCGCATCCCGCCGCCCTCTGCCCCTGGAGGCCCCTGACATGGCCCAGATCCTCCCCCTCGACGAGGCCGTCGCCACCTTCGTGAAGGATGGCCAGACCGTCGCGCTCGAGGGCTTTACCCACCTCATCCCCTTCGCGGCGGGCCACGAGGTGATCCGTCAGCGTCGCCGCGATCTGACCCTGATCCGGATGACCCCAGACCTCCTCTACGATCAAATGATCGGTGCCGGTTGCGTGCGCAAGCTGATCTTTTCGTGGGGAGGCAATCCTGGCGTGGGCTCGCTGTACCGCCTTCGGGATGCCGTCGAGAACGGCTTTCCACACTCGCTCGAGCTCGAGGAGCACAGCCACGCCGCGATGGCGAACATGTGGGCAGCGGGTGCCGCCAACCTCCCATTCGCCATGCTGCGCGCCTATCTGGGGACGTCGTATGCCGACGTAAACCCGGCCATCCGCCGGATCACCTGCCCCTTCACTGGAGAGGTCCTGGCGGCCGTGCCGGCTCACCGGCCTGACGTGGGTATCGTGCACGCCCAGCGGGCCGACCGGCAAGGCAACGTATTGCTGGAAGGTATCGTAGGGGTCCAGAAGGAGGTGGTGCTGGCCTCGACGGTGAGCGTGGTGACCGTCGAGGAAATCGTGCCGGAGCTGGCCCCGCCGTCGATGAACAGCGTGGTGATCCCGGGATGGGCGATCGACGCGGTGAGCGAGGCCCCTCGGGGCGCTTGGCCCTCCTATGCTCACGGCTATTACGATAGGGACAACGACTACTACAGGCGGTGGAGTGTCATCGCGAAGGAGCGCGAGACCTTCGGGGAGTGGCTGGGCGCCCTCGGGGGTGCGGCATGAGTCCCGCGACCCGCACCGAGGTGATGACCGTGGTAGCAGCTCGACAACTCACCAGCAACGACGTCTGCTTCGTGGGCATCGGTGCACCGTCGGCTGCCTGTAACCTCGCTCGCTTGACGCATGCGCCGGGCATCACCCTGATCTACGAGTCGGGCACCCTCGGCACACACCCCTCGGTCCTCCCGCTCTCGATCGGAGACCGAGAGCTGGCCGAGTCCGCACTCACCACCGTTTCGGTCCCCGAGATGTTCCGGTACTGGCTGCAGGGTGGCCACATCAGCGTGGGGTTCCTCGGGGCAGCCCAGATCGATCGATTCGGAAACCTGAACACCACCGTGATCGGCGACTACGAGGCCCCCACCGTGCGGCTTCCGGGGGGAGGTGGCGCCCCTGAAATCGCGGCCCACTGCGGCCGGACCTTCATCACCATGAAGCACTCGAGCCGGGGCTTCGTTCGCGAGCTCGACTTCGTGACGTCCCTCGGCTTTGGTCCCACGGGCGTCGAACGCGACCTGCTCGGCATCTCGACCGCGGGGCCGGTGCTCGTGATCACGGATCTCGCGATCCTCGTGCCCGAGCCCCACACCAACGAGCTGGTGGTGGTGTCGCTGCATCCCGGGGTCACCCGCGACGAGGTCGTCTCCGCGACGGGGTGGCCGGTGCGGTTCGCGAGCTCCGTGGCCGAGACGTCGCCCCCAACGCCGGACGAGCTCGAGGTCCTACGCGGGCTCCCTACGGCCGGCGGCTAGGCTGCATCGATGCCTACGCATCATGAGCCCAGACGGATCGGTTGTCGAGGGCCGAACCCTTACGTCCCCAGAGAGACTACTCGGACGGCATCCAACAGCCATGAAGGCCCGTGCGCAAGCGAATAGGCAGGTGCGCGGTTGCAATAGGGCCTGCCTCGATGTCCTGAGCATCCAGAATGACCAAGTCACTCAAGCGTTCGGGCAATCGGTTCACCAAAGCGACCAGGTAGCCCTCGCCCTCTTCTGCAGTGTCAGATTTCGGAACGAAGACGGGCTCTTGAACCGCACAGGTCGGGCCAGCAAACCAGCGTTTCACCTCTCCGGTTCGCACATTCAAATGCATCAAGCTGTTGAATGGATTATTCGGTGAAGGCGGGCCGCATTTTTCGAAGTCATAGGGTTTCGAGGGATCAATCGATGCTAAAAAGGCATGCGTGTAGGGCCGCGTATCATATCGCGGATCAATGCTGGGCAGTTCTGCCATGACCGGCGCAATGACGGTTTGACCTGGCTCTGTGCGATCACTCGACATGTCGAATGTCAGGCGCATGACCATGTTGTTGATATCGAACACATTGGGCGCATTCCCGCCCTCTTCTGGGAAGAACGCAAAGACGTTGTCATCCGCCAGTGTGGTGTCGTAGTGGATCGTTGTTCCATCATCCCAAGCGTTGACCGTATGGCCATGGAAGGCCTTCTTCGGGATCGTGAACCAACGAATGTCTTTGGCTTCTCCGCGGCGTGGCAAGACACCAAACATCTGATGCAATTCTGGCTGCCATACAAAAGCAGGTTTTCCTGCCTTCAGGCGTTCCGTATTGATCGTGTGATTATCCAGCGGGAACACCACGAAGTTCTCAGTCACAGCGAAGTCGTGAATGAAGCCCGCCCGCGGGCAATCAAACCAGACTTCATGAACGACCTGACCATTCCTATCGATGACGTAATAGGCCGTATCCAGCGTCGCCACACCCTTGGCAGAATAGCCAAAGGCTACGAGCTCCCCATTGTTTGGGTCGATTTTCGGGTGCGCTGTAAACGTCTCGCTGGTGAATTTTCCACCAAAGTCAGAATAGCCAATCGTCTCGAGTGTATCTGGCACCATCTCTAGAGCCGGACTGTCTTCTTTGAGGGCGAAGAGTTTTCCGTGATGCACGATGACCGCCGTATTGGCCGTTCCACGGATCATACCCTCTACGCTAGGGTCGTCAGTGTACGGATTGCGGTAGTCACCGAACAGTCCTCTTCTCGCTTCTTTCTCGGCTCTATACCTGTCTGTCTGCGCGTACCGCGAGCGGAAATCAACCTGTCCATCCTTGAATTTGAACGACCCAACCATACCATCGTCATTGAAGAAGATTGGGCTGTTGATCTTGGGCTGAAATTGTGGATCCGGCCCTACTCTAAAGAACGTGCCATTCATCTCCATTGGGATTTCACCCGTGACTTCGAGATCTAGGACATCCGCCTCGACTCGGCTGGGAGTGTCAAAGCCGGAATAATTTAGATTCTCAGGGAATTTTTTGGCCATGTTGCAACCTTGCTCATGGAGTGTTTTGAGTGATGCTTTAGCAAGCAAAAAGCCGAACTTCAGATTTCCACAGGCATTGAATCGCTGATCTTCTGGTTGGATCAGTTCAGCGATAACTTCGGTACTATCTGCGCGCTCGAGGAAGCTGCTCGAGAAGAGCGTCATCTGTTTTGAGTCAGACCCTAAAGCGCAGGTTGAGACTTTCGCAGGCGTTGAATTGCTGGTTGACGGGGCGCACCAAATCGGACACAACCTCGATGTCACGCACGCGTTCGATCAACTGCTCGAGGAATACGGACATCTCATAGCGGGCAAGATGATCGCCGATGCACTGATGGATGCCGCCCGCTCCGAACGCCACTTGCTTCGATGCATCGCGGGTGATGTCGAACCTCTCCGGCTCGGGGAAATAGTTTTCATCAAAGTTCGCCGATTCATAGTAGATGACGACCTTGTCGCCGGCCTTGATGGTCTTGCCGTGCATCTCGAAATCCTCGAGAGCGGTGCGCTTGAAGCAAACCGTAGCGGTTCCGTATCTCAGGAACTCGTTGATCGCTCCTGGAATGAGGCTCGGATCGGCTTTCAACGCAGCCCATTGGTCCGGGTTGCAGGCCAATTTCCACAGGCCTGTTGCCAAGGTTGAGCCGGTCGTCTCCGCCCCTGCGACGATGAGAAGCGCAACGAACGCACCCACTTCGAAATCGGTGAGCGAGCGCCCCTCTACCTGCGAATTTACGATACGGCTCACGAGGTCCTCTCTTGGGTTCTCTCGCCGCTCCATCGACTTCTGGATTGAGTAGCCCACCAGCCATTGTGCTGCTTTGCCACTGGCTGCAAGGTCAGTGCTGAACAGTGTGTTGACCTGGTCCACAAACTGATCGACGTCCTGCTCTGGCAATCCGATGAGATCCGCCAGGACACGTCCGGGATAGACGTCGACCATGTCCTTCACCACATCCGCCACATCAGTCTCTAGCATCTTGTCGATCACGCGATCGGCGTTGACGCGAATGGAGTCTTTCATCTCTTCCATCGCCTTTCGAGTGAAGGCGGGCTGGACGATAGCCCTCACGAGCCGGTGATCTGGATTGTCCATATGCAGGATGCTTGCCGCACGAATCTGTTCTTCCGGCATGGCTTGCATCAGCGTGCCGGCATAGCTGGAGAAAACTCTGTTGTTCTTTGAGATTTGGCGCACGTCGTCATACCGCACGATGGCCCAGTATCCCGGACCACCTTCTGGGGTCCATGGCGTCACACCTTCGGGATGGAAGGAAATCGGGGCTTCATCCCGCAGTCTCTTGTAGGCTGCGTATTTGTTTGCCCGACCTTTGAATTCTACAGTGGTTAGGAGCAGCTCTTCATCGAGTTCAAAGTCCTTCAAGATCGCCTCCCTGTGACGCGGCTGTGCGATTCCTCAGCGGATTTTCTGGGGTGTTCACATGGCGCTGCATGGTCTCGGGTTGAGTGACCGTTCTACCTTACCTGTTAGCACATGTAAAATACCAATATGAGGAAATTGATACCTGATCTGGTATACATCTCCCGAAGAAGGCCCCTGGCGAGGCCTCGTTCGGCAGTGGACGTTCGTGTGCGAACGCCGATGAGCCAGTTCTGTGGACGATCAGCGGCTCGGCTGCGGGGGTCCCCTCCCTCGCGGCGGTCCTGTGCAGGCGGCGCAGCACCCGATCGGTCGCCCACCATCCAGAGGGGATCGCGTGCAGTCGCATCACCTGGTCGCAGAGCGGCACTCCCGACCGGCGACCGAAGACGCGCCAGAACATCTCGGCCGATGAGAGCCGACGGGGACTCCGCCCCCCGCTGCAGTGGTCGCCCGGCCGCGCGTACCGCAGTGTGGTGCCCAGCAGCGCCTCAGCACGATTGAGCTCGGGCAAGGCGGCCACCCATTCGAAGAAGCCGCTCACCACAGATCGACTGCGGGCCTGGCGCTCAGCCAACACGATGGCCGGCTCCTGGCCCCACACCCCGCGCTCGATCCGGAACGGATCGACGACGACAGCGTGTGCGAGCCGACGTCGAACCCCTCACGCTTCATGCGCTTGGCGTGCCGGTTCGCCGGGAGGTGGTCCGCGAACTGGTCGACGAGCACACGCGCGACCAACCCGTGGGCGGCCGCGTGGCTTGCGTCGACGCTATCCTCGACCTCGAACACGCCCTGGACGAGGTCGGCCAGGAGGCTGGCGAACGGCCCGCCCCAGGAGGACCCTCATCGGCGCTTGCTCCGGTGCGACCCTACCGCGGCGCACCCAGCAAACGTCAGGGACGGCCCGCCGTCACGCCCCCGTCGATCGGCACGATGGCGCCCGTCATCCAGCCGGCGTCCTGCGACGCGAGGAATCGGATCAGCGCTGCGACGTCCCCGGGTTGACCATTTCGACCCAGCGGGTGGAAGGCATCGAATCCGGGCAACACGTCGGCCCGCTGCTCAGGGGTGAGGAACGTGTCGTACACCGGGGTCTCGACCACCGCGGGCGCGACCGCGTTGACGCGAATGCCGTCCTTGGCGAACTCGAGGGCCAGGTTGCGGGTCAACGCGTGCACCGCTGCCTTGGCCGCCGAGTACGCGCTGGACGGGGTGGCATTTACGGCTTGGGTGGCCCACATCGACCCCACGTTCACGATGGCGCCGCCGCCTCGTGCCTGCATGGAGGGAACAACCGCCTGCGAGGCGAAGAACGTGCCTTTCACGATGATGTCGAGGTAGCGCGCAAGGTCGTCGGCGCTGTGCTTGAGGAAGGGCTGCGGTCGGAAGATGCCGGCGTTGTTCACCAACACGTCCACGCCCCCGAACCGCTCGGTGGCGGTGGACAGGATGCGCTGCGAGGTGTCGGGGTCCGCGATGTCACCCGCCACCAGGGCCACCCGATCGGCCGCATTCAGGGTGGCCGCAGCCTGCTCGAGGACCTCCCGCCGACGGCCGTTCAGCACCACGCGGTGCCCGTCCTCCACGTAGCGCCGGGCCACGTCGAAACCAATGCCGCTGCCGCCGCCGGTGATTGCGATGGTCTGTGGGGTTGTCATGGGTCCTATCTCCTTCTACCTATGCATAGGTAGGCTTGGTGGGGAATCGTGTGCGCCAACCTCTGGCTGGCGTGCGGCGGTTTCATCCGCGGGGGGGGAATGCGGGGCGGTCACGCGGGTCAGGGCCTGCCGAGTCCCTGGAGAAACGCCTCCGCGGCGGCCTCCACGAGCGAGTCGTCTCCGAGCACGCGAGCCGTGGTCATCGAACCCTCGAGCAGTGAGAGGTAGGCGGTGCCGACGGCTCGGGCCGGAGGGCCGAGGCCCAGCTCCCCTCGGTCTCGACCCTCTTCTACGACTGCAGCGAGCCAGCGCACATTCGCCTCGAAGAAGCGCCGCACCTCGGCCTGCACCGCCTCGGGGAGTACCGAGAGCTCGGCCCCGAGCATGCCGCACAGGCACATGCGGCCTTGGCGCACGGTCATGGCGAACAGCCGGGCGTAGGCGCGTAGCTGGGTCACGGCCGGCCCGCTGCGCGCCGAGATCTCGTGGAGGTGGTGGTGGAAGTCGTGCTCGTAGCGCGTGGCGAGCTCGACCCCGAGGGCTTCTTTGGACGGAAAGTGGTGGTGGATACTCGGGGCGCGGATCCCGACGCGCTCCGCGATGTCACGGAAGCTGAATGCGGCGTATCCACGCGTCTGAGCGAGTTCCTGGGCCACATCGAGAATCTGGTGGCGACGGTCTGGGTTGCTCATGCCGGAAGCCTATCTATGAGTAGGTAGACTGTCCAGCAGATTCCGCGCCGGGCTCTGGGGGGGAGGCACACGAGCTCGCAGCGGCCTTCGGCCTGATGCTGGTACACGTTGGGGTCGTTGGTGAGCGCTGGCTACTGCTGCAGCCGAGGTACAGGTCACCGGGCTCTGGGTCGTGGCGACGGGATCCGGGCCGAGCGCGCGCCGTGGACCGTGCCGAACCGGCCGTCGTCCGCCGACCAGCTGCGGAAGGCGTCCTCCAGCTCGTCCGCGTCCCGCACCACGAAGTTCCAGCCCATCAGCAGCGGCTCCTCGAGCGGGACACCCCCCAGGACCATCACCCGCCCCCGCGGAGCACCGCCCAACGTGAGCTCCGACCGCCCCGTGCCCAAGTAGACGAGTCCCCCCGGCACCTGCGCCTCGCCCTCGACCACCACCGACCCCTCCACCACGATCAGCGCCGATTCGAACGCGGGCTCCAGCGGAATCCGACAGGGGGACGACACCGCGAGATCGAAGGCGAAGAGCGGGCTGTCCGCCTGCGCACGGCGGGCTCGTGTTCTGGGACTTCGCCGCGGCCGGCCCCTACGTGACCATCGAGATGAACATGGCCGATGACGAGGAAGACGGCCATCTCGTCTACAAAGACGCGGTCTTCCTCTCGCCTCACAAGTTCATCGGCGGTCCCGGCACGCCCGGCGTGCTGGTGGTCAAGAAGGCGCTGCTCACCAACCGCGTGCCCTCGGTGCCGGGTGGTGGCACGGTGTCCTACGTCTCGAGCGACATGCACACCTACATCGCCGACGTGGAGCACCGGGAGGAGGGTGGCACCCCCGACATCCTCGGCTCCATCCGGGCGGGCCTCGTGTTCCAGCTCAAGGAAGCCGTCGGGGCCGACGTGATCCGCGCCCGCGAGCACGACTTCATCCGTCGGGCGATCGCGCGGTGGGGGGCCCATCCCAACCTGCGGGTGCTCGGCAATCCCGACGCGTGGCGACTCTCCATCGTGTCGTTCATGGTGAACCACGGCGATCGCTACCTGCATCACAACTACGTGGTCGCCCTGCTCAACGATCTGTTGGGGATCCAGGCGCGTGGGGGCTGCTCGTGTGCGGGCCCCTACGGCCACCGCCTGCTCGACATCGACCTGACGATGAGCCACGAGTTCGAGCGGGAGATCAACCGCGGCTGTGAAGGCGTGAAGCCGGGCTGGGTGCGGGTGAACTTCAATTACTTCATCAGCGACGAGGTGTTCGACTTCATCCTGGACGCGGTGGAGCTGGTGGCCACGGAGGGCTGGAAGCTGCTGCCCCTCTACGACTTCCACCCGGACACGGGGTTGTGGCGGCATCGTCAGGGCCGCCCGGACCCCGCCATGCGCCTGGCCGACGTGACCTACACCACGGGGAAGATGGAGTACCGCAGCCTGCATCGCACGGAGCCGGAGTCGGCCTTGCGGGGCTACCTGGAGGAGGCGCGGTCGCTGATGGCGTCGGCCTCGGGGGGCTGCCCCGACGTGGCGATGCCGGAGCTGAACGCGGACTTCGAGGCGTTGCGGTGGTTTCCGTTGCCGAGTGAGGTGCGCGCGCAGCTGCAGCGCGCGGTGGAGGCGTCGTGAGGGTGGTGCTGGCGGATGTGGTGGCGGGGTCCGGCACCCACCCACGCGCGCGGCAGTGGAAAGAAGTAGGTGGTCGACGACGCCAGTGACCGATGGGGCGGGGCGCTGGCTGCGGCTCTGGTCGACCGCATAGACGTCGTCGTCATCCGGCGGGTGCTGCGGAGGATGGGCGGACCGGCTCTCATGGCGGAGGTGAGCTGGGTGTTGAGCCTTCGCGAGGTCGTCGACGAAGCGATGCAGACCGTTGCTCGGCGAGGCCGCCACCAGGAGTTCGTGCACACCGTTTTGCAGGAGTTGATGGGCGAGGATGCGTCCTCTGTCCACGACGACCACGCCACGCTTGAGCAGCATCGAGAGGAACTCCTCTTACGACTGGCCGAGTGGCAGCGCGTTGGGTACTGTTCGCGCGACTACTGGACGATGTTGGATGCCTCAAGTAGCGCCATCATCACGGCCCTTCGCTCCCATCAATTCGGCGAAGCGAGACGGCTTGCTCAACGTGTGAAGCAGCGGCTCGAGGACGTGGCTTGCGTTTACTCAGCAGCGTGCGCTTCATGCTCGGTCGGTCCTCATGAGGCCGGTCAGACGTGCAGCAACGTGTACACCAACGCAACGTCGTCGAACACCAGTCCCAAGTTGCCAGATACGCGGCGCGCTCAACCGCTACCCCGGTCGCGGGAGGCCAGCTGGAGCAGGCAGCCTGCGGTCGTGGTCGGGAGCACGACATCGATGGTCGGCGCGCCCGAATTGCGTAACCAATGATTCCACCGCTAGCGTCAGAAGGGCGCTTGGCCCGACTTCAACGTCACTGGCGTGGGGCCCCATCTCTAAGCGTGTGCCCTGGGCAGGTGCGGACTTCTGAACGCTCGCGGCGATCCAGCTTCATGTCGCACCTCGCAAGAAGCAGTTCAATGTGTGTGCGCGCTCTCGCGGTCTTGCGTCGCATGCGCCCATAAGTCCATCTTCTCGCACCGCACGCACAGTGGCGCTCGTCAAGGGTGGCAGGAGGCGGTTCGTCGGCGGGTGGCTGCATCGCTCGGCGGTCCTCTGGAGCAGCGGACCGAGGGCGATGATGGCAGTGCGAGGCTATTCTTCGCCCTTCGGCCACCAGCGATCCAGAGGACTCGTCGCCTCCAGGTCTGCGGAGGTCGTGACGTGGGTGTAGATCAAGATCGTGCGAATGTCTGCATGGCCCAGAAGCTCCTGCAGCACGCGGATGTTGCCGCCGTCCTCCAAGAAGTGGGTCGCAAAGGAGTGGCGAAGCACATGGGGGTGAACGCGCTTCGGGATGCGTGCGCGTCGGGCGGCCGTGGCCAAGGCGCGCTGGATGGTGGACCGGTGCACATGGTGCCGCCCCAGTTGGCTGTCCGACAACGACAGCAGTCGACCTGCTTGGAAGACCCACTGCCAGGGCCAGGTCCGTCCGGCCTTGGGGGACCGACGTGCCATGGTCTCGGGTAGCACCACCCACCCCGCTCCTGCGCGCACCTCGCGGAGATGGGCTGCACGCCGCTGCTCGAGGTGGGTCGCAAGGTCGCCGAGCAGGGCCTGCGGCATCAGGACGACACGGTCGCGGCCACCCTTCCCCTCGCGTACCGTGAGCCGAGCCGCGGGCACATCCAGGTCCTTGATGCGCAAGGCCAGACCTTCCCCCAGACGAAGCCCCGATCCATACAGCAACGCGCAGAGCAGTCGATGCTTGGCTACCACACACGCCAGCAACTGCTGCACCTGGTCGCGTGAGAGCACATCCGGAACCCGGGCGGATCCCTAAAGCCCAAGGCAGCTCCTCCAAGCCGGCGGGCACCTGGCGAAGCACGTGCCGGTACAAGAACAGCAATGCTGCGTGTGCCTGGTTCACCGAGGATGCTGACTGTCGCACCGCCACGTCCATCAGGAAGCGCTCGACCTCGGCGGCTCCCAGCTCCCGCGGGTGGGTAAGCCCATGGAACCGCACGAACGCTGCCGTCCATCGCCAATAGACCTCCGCGGTCGCCGGACGAAGCCCCCGCAGCCGCACCTCCTGCCGAATGCGATCGACCAACTTCGTCCCCATCGAGCCCTCCCTGGACGCCTCCAGGTAGGTCATCACGGTCAATGGGTAGACGACCTAGCGCTCCAGATTTCCGCCCGCGCGTGACGTCCCGCGCGACCACATCCCGCTAGAGCTCGGTTGGACCCTAGGCGTTGCCCGAGGGCCTGGCCTGACCCAGGGTGCGCCGCGCCAAGGGGCTTGAAGCCACCACCCAGCGCTGCAGATCCGCTCCCAGCACCACGGGCTGAGCCCGCAGCGCCTCCGGGGTGCGGCTGCCCGTGAGCAAGCACGCCACCAGCAGCTCGTCGATGACCTCCTCCGCTGCCGCCCGCGCCGTCTCCATGCCGCCGTCGTTGAACGCCATGAGGAATCGTCGCGCCAGGCCGCCCACCGTCGCCCCCAGCGCGATGGCGCGCGCCACATCGAGTCCGTGGCTCAGGCCACCCGTCGCGGAGATCTCCAGTCCCAACCCCGACAGCTGCGCCACGCTGCCGCCCGTGGGGATGCCCCAGTCCCAGAACAGCTCCCCCAGCCGCCGCGTGCGCGCCCGCGCCCGCAGCGTCTCCACGCCCACCCAGGAGGTGCCGCCGGCCCCAGACACGTCCACGGAGCGCACGCCGGTGGTTGCGATCTGCTCGGCGGTGCGCCGCGACAGCCCGCAGCCCGTCTCCTTGGCGATCACGGGCACGTCCAGGCCCTCCACCAGCCGCCGCAGCGTGTCCAGGCCACCGCGGAAGTCGTCGTCGCCCTCGGGCTGGATGACCTCCATCGCCGGGTTGAGGTGCACGCACAGCGCATCGCAGCCCGTGCCCCCCACCAGGTCGGCGATCTGCTGCGTGGACGCCTCGCGTGCCTGCACCACGCCCAGGTTGCCGAGCACCAAGGCATCGGGAGCGACGTCGCGCACCTGGTAGCCGGTGGCGATGCCGTCCTGCAGGAGCGGCCGCATGGAGCCGAAGCCGAAGCCGATCCCCAGTTCCTGGGCCACCTGCGCCAGCCCCCGGTTCACCGCCTCCGCCCGCTCGGTGCCGCCCGTCATCGCGGCGATGATCACCGGCGCCGACAGCTGCTTGCCGGCGAACGTGGTGGACAGATCGACCTCGCTCACCGCCATCTCGGGCAGCGCCTCGTGCACCAGGCCCACCTGCTCGAGCAGCGTGGTCTTGCCCTTGAACGCCACGTCGTCGGTGGCGCACAGATCGAGGTGCTCGGCCTTTCGCTGGGAGATGTCGGACACGGATCCTCCGCTGCCGGCGGCGTATCACCTGGACACCCGCCGTGACGTGGTACCCCTCGGGGGCACCTCACCGGTGCACGTCGAGGAGGTCCCGTGGCAAGACGCAGCGATGTGGAGACCGGGACGTGCCTCGAGCGTCTGACGGCGGCGGTGCGCGCACAGCATCCGGATACTCCGACCCGCTTCGCTCCGGACCCGAGGGGGAGCGCTGCCGTCGCGGCGGTCCTGCGCTGGGGGATGCCATGGGGCCTCGATCCCACACCGACGCTGGATGAGTGGGCGACCCTTGCCCGCGGCCTGCAGACCGCGGATCCGTTGGCGGACGACGTGGCGCGCGATCTGGCCGCCGGAGCGCTTCGGCGCCACGATCTGGAGCGGGCCATCACCGCGGGGGCGATCCCGAAGCGCGGGGGGCCGGCCTCGCTGTCGGCGTTCTGCGAGGCCGTGCGGGACCGCCCGACCTGGGTGGACGAGGTAGCGGTGCGGGAGGGCGCTCGGGTGTGTGCGCTCGGCGGGGGCGACGGCATGACGGCGCTGCTGGTGAACGCCCTGGCCGGCGGCTACCGCTTCTCGGCGATCAACCAGGCACTCATCGCCACGGGCCAGCTCACCGAGTCGGCGGCCAAGCGCCTCGGCTACACGACCCGCTGGTTCATCGACGTCACCGATCCCGACGACCTCGGTCCCACCACACCCGGCTTCCAGAGCACGCTGCGCGTGCGCCTGGTTCATGCGATGGTCCGCCGCCGTCTCCTCGACGAGGCGTGGGACACGGCCGTGAACGGCCAACCGGTGAACCAGGTGGACATGCAGGCGACCTACCTGGGCTTCAGCGTGGTGTACCTGCTCGGCCTACGCATGATGGGCGTGGTCACCACCCCTGCCGAGCGTGCCGCCTACATGCATCGCTGGCGCCTGCTGGCCTGGCTGAACGGAGTGTCCGACGACTTTCTCCATCCCCTGGACGACGAGGAGACGTCGGCGCTGGTGCGGCTCTACCACAACGTGCTGCAGCAACCGCTTTCCGATGGGTCGTCGAAGCAGCTGGCTCGACCGCTCCTGCTTCAGGAGCCATTCGAGCGCAGGTACGCGCTCCCGCGCTGGCTGACGGGACGCTACGTCCGCGCCCGCCAGCTCAGCGTTGCCCGCCTGAGCCTCCGCCGCGCAGGCATGCAGGACCTCGGGCTTCCGGACTCGGCGACCATCTGGTACCCCGTCGCGAAGTTCGCCTTGAACCAGTCCCTGCACCGTCTGGCGCGCACGGTGCCCACGGGCCGGGGCTGGTTGGAGGCGAGGGGACGGAGACAGCAGCGTCGCGCCCTTGCCCGGGTCGGCACGGCGGGCCCTCGCCTGCAGCACGGCTCGGGCTGACACAGCAGCCGTTGCCGTGCGGCGGGCGGCATCACCCCTCGGGCTCGCGAGCGATGTGCTCCTGCACCCAGTCCCACGCTTCCCGCATTCCCACTGCGGACCGAGGGAACGCGCGCTCTTCCGACGAACGGGCCTCTCGACTGCGTCGCGTGGCTACGATCAGGCCCTCGCGCACTCCCCACGTCACCGAGCCCGTGAGGTCGCGGTCCCGATCGTGGGGGCACGCGGACACTTCGATGTGGGCCGGGTTCGTCTCTCCGGCTTCGCGCTGTCTCACAGAGGGGTACTGGAACCACGTGTCTCCCCGATCCGGCGGAGCGTGGGCCTCCAGCGCCTGGTACAGCGGCTGCTGCATCCAGGTCGCATGCTGGGTCTGTTGGGCTGTGCGGCGCTCGGCAAGCTGGCGTCGTTGTTCCAGGAGTTCCTCGGAGACCCAGGCCTCCACGAGGGACACCCGCCCGTCGACCTGTCGGAACACACGGCGCTCGCGCACGGGTTCGTTGTCGTCTTCCGGGTCTTCCCAGATGAGGTCGCCCTCCTCCTCTCGGAGGGTCCCTGCACTCAGGTGGCTCTCGTCTCCGTTCTCGCCCATGCCGGAAGGCCAGGGGATTCGTGGCCAACCCGAGGCCGGATCGGACACGTCGTACAGGCGAAGCTCATAGGGGCAGGCCCAGTAGCAGCCGTCCACGAGCAGCGTGCGGCCGTCCGACAGCAGCCGGTAGTCCGCCCAGCAGAACCCATGTCCGTCGAAGGCGGCGTCGGGCAGGTGCTGGAACACCTCGGCCGTGTCGAGCTGACAGAAGGTCTGCCCCTGGTAGTCCTCGCCGCAGACGAGGTAGTCGTGCCCGTCGACGTGACCCTCCATCCAGCAGAAGGGGAAGTGGCCGAAGTTGCGCCGTACCTCCGCCAGCACGGCGCCGTCCTGCTCGCGGGTGATCACCCCGAGGCTGTAGCTCCAGCCCTTGTCGGGTGCGCGGTGGCGGGTGATCACGAGGCGGTAGCGCCCCGAGGGGGAGGGGTGCTCGTCTCGATGCTCGATGCGCTCGGGATCGAAGCGAGCGTCGTCGCGGGGGCCGCGGAGTACCATGTAGCGCTCTCGGCCCGTCAGGCGCTCGAAGGCCTGGCTTGATGGAGGAGAACACCAGTCTGTACATGACCACGCGCGAAGTAGACGAGACCATAGCCATGGTCCACCGACTCTCCGAGCCGTGGTTCGTCTATCTCGCCCTGCAGGCGCCTCACGCGCCCCCCCCGGCGACCTTCTGCAGACGCCGGTGTCGAGCAAGCCTGCGCGCTCCGAGATCTACAACGCCATGATCGAGGCCGCCGACACCGAGATCGGGCGGCTGCTGCGGCAGGTGGACCTTTCCGACACAAGGTGATCGACGACGTGGTCTCCATCGTGGACGTGTTTCCGACGGTGGCCGAGGCTGCGGGCGTCGATCCGCACAGCAGCTCGGTGACCGTGGACGGCCAGTCCCTGTGGCCCCTGCTGCAGGGCACCCCCACGGACCAGCTCTCGACCGAGCAGCGCGCGCGGTACGACGCACTCAGCGTGGAGCTGGAGCGCTTGGAGGCCAGCTTCCGGCCCTCCTGGCTGCCCTGGTCACGCTAACGAGCGCGCTCTGCCGAACACCTGTCGTTCGGAGGAGCTGGATGCTCGGGATCTTCCTGTGCTGGCTAGGGACCGACGTGGCTCGTGCGGCAACCGGGTGGCAGCACGTGGGGATCCCATTGCCCGAGTCCCACGAGATGAGCTGGCGCAACGCCGGCCGCCCCATCGGAGCAGGCGACACGATGCAACCCTCTCCATTCGTGACGGACTCACGCCGACGAAGGGGGGTTCGACTCGCTGGGGAGCCGGGCCGTTGCCCGATGCTCCGCGCGTACGGATTCGCGCGAAACACGGGCGATGGCCTCAATCGGCTTCGGATTTGGCGTGGCCTCCGCCGCCTGGTGCCTCCAGGTCAATCCTCCCTGCGACTTCCCTACGGAGCCGACGTCGACCGAGCCCGATTGCGCTGTGCCCCGGAGCCGCAGCTGGTGATCCAGTTTGACGACCAGGTGGCGAGCCTTCGATGGACCGGACGAACGTGGTGGGGCGCAGGAGCGCCTCCCGAGGAGTCTGGAGGACTCGGCGATCCGGAGCGCCCTTCCTACCTGCCCTGGTTCGTGGCCAGCGACGACGCCCTGACGCTACGCTGGCTCGAACATGACGATGGACGAGGACCCGTTGTCGCCGAAGCACAGTGGACGGCGACAGGGTGGTCCCAGCGCCAAGGCCGAGTGGTCGATACGCGACCGCGGGCGAAGTGCGGATTCAGAGATCCGCCAGCCCAGTGGTCTGCCGAACGCACCGAGTTCGATGTGTCGAAGGTGGTGGCGACCTGCGGCGCCAACTGGGACTGGGAGCACGGCACGGATGAGCCGAGGCACTTGGCAGTCGTCGCGAAGCGCACCCTTCGGTTGCTCTCCTCCCCCGATCCGGGGACATGCGGCCACGATGCACCCGCCGAGATCTGTATGTTCCTCACCATGGGAAAGCTCCCTTCCGGCGACGTCGTGGCCGTCGCGCAGCCGTATCGGATCGGGGAGTTCAATCATCCCGCGCCGAAGCCGATGCGAATTCTTCGCTGGGATGACGACGGGCCCCGGCGGTCGCGCTGGAGTGTGGATGCCATCCTCTCCGACGTGCCCCCGTACGCCGGCCCCCGATTCGTCGAAGTGGATCCACCAGTCGTCGCATTCATGACCCCGTCTCAGTCCTACGCCACGATGTGGGGCCACGACGGCACGCGCTGGGGGCCGCTGGGCGACGACACGGCGTTCGCAGAGGAGGACAACTCCCGCAACGAGGCCACGTTGATCGGTGCCTCCGCGGTGGCTGCGCCGGAGGGTGTTCGCTGGATCGCGTGGTGGTCTGGCTTCTCGGACTACGGGCTGTCCGTGGCCGAGCACACCTCCCGAGGATGGGTGCGGCGAGATGTCGGCTGGAGGGGACTGGGTGGTGGCACCGCGATGGTGGAGATGCAGGGAGTGCCCGTTGTGGCATGGGGCGACGACGAGGGTCTGTACGTCGTCGTACGCAACGGCGATCGGTGGGTCGGACTCGATGGGCCAGGCAGCAACCTGGTGTGGCGGGGTTCGGTCTGGCACCCTGCCCTGACACTGCACGATGGTCAGCTGTGTGTGGCCTGGGCTGGAAGCACCGAGCGCGAGACCCAGGTCGGTGTGCTCTGCCGAGATGTTGGCTGACTCCGCACGGGCCTCATAGCTCGAGCAACCTCGCGTCTACGCCATCGTGCACGAACAACGTCGGATCGGCCGAGGGTATGGACGTACAGAAAGTTCAGGGCACACCAGTAGACCATTCGAGTGGCGTTGGCGCGCCCCAGACCTTCGAGGTGAAGGAAGAAATTGCGGACATGTTCGGTGCCGAGGTTCGCCGGCGATTGGCCGTGATAGCGGGCGAACACGCCCACGAAGCAGAGGTAGTGTTTCTGGGTGGCCGCCGACAGACCGCGCAGGCGCAGATCTTGCGCCATCTTCGTTCGAAGCGGAGTCATTGCATTGCTCTCATCAGGACCGTGTTGAAAGGAAGTGGTCCTGATGGGAGTATGCCTGTTTTCGGCCTATCGAGTCGAGGATCGCCCAACGGCATCGACGTTCAGCATTTCAGTCACTGACAGCTACCGCGAAGCGGTTCAGTCCAACCTCATCTGGCCACGTGATCGAATGCAATGTGGCCTCTTGGCAGAGGATGTAGGCAACCGCCAGACAGATCTTCTTGTCCCAGCATTGTCCGTCAAGGGGCATGGCTTCCTCCAGGAGGCACACCAAGAGAACGGTCACGGTTCCGCCCGCCTTAGGCGAGCGGGGGTTCGAACAGCCAACTTCCACCGTTCGTCTTTGTCGCACTGCAAGATTAACTCGTCTCGCCCTCGACCAGTGCTGGCCCCGGACTCTGGCTGCGTAGGACGCGAACAACGAGCACAAGATCCGGCTCCGCGCGGAAGTATATCGAGTGGACGCCAAAGACACTTCTTCTGTAGCCAGGCCTGATGTGATCCATTGTTGGATACCGCATCGGGTGTTCGATCAGTCGGTCCAAGTGCAGCTTCAGGCCGTCGATGTACCTGAGTGCTTGTTCAACTCCGAACCGGTCGATGCCGAAATCCAGGATCTCCTCGATGTCGCGGTCAGCTGCGTTCGTCAGTTGGATCTGCACCAATCAACCCCCTGCGAGCGAGGACCGCGCGGCGGATATCGTCGATTGTGCGAGAGCTCAGGCCCGAGTCTTCTCCTTCCTGGAGGGCAGCACGAATCGCTTCCAGTTCGGCGGTGCGCTGCTGCTTCTCTCGCAGGGCCTCGCGGATTACCTCGCTGTCGGATGCGTAGTGTCCCTGTCCAATCTGTGCCTGAATCCAAGCCTCTTGCTGATCTGTCACTGTGATGCTCTTCTTGACCATCCCCATGGCGGCCTCCCATCCTACTTTATCCTACCGGCCTGTAGCTGTCCCACCAGACGTGATGTGGCCACCATTGCCGCCCGCCAGGGGCGACAGGTCATGAGCCCTTGCGTTCGATGGTCAGCGTGGGTCGAGCGACGTTCGTTCGCTCGCAAGGACCGGGGGCATCATTTCGCCTGGAGCGTGTCGGTGGCGAGCTTGAGGCACAGCAGCGCGTGGAGCGGCCATCGCTCTCGGTCTTCGACCACGACGGCTTCTGGCTCGCCTTGAGCTTCTCGGCTGCCATCCTGACTGCCAGTAGCGAGTCGCGTGACTACCGCCTAAACGTCGGCCCGCCTTCGCCAGTTCTACGATGATCGGCAGCTCGAGCAGGAAGTCGACTCCGTGATCGGGCATGGTGGCTTTTCGAAGGTGTAACCCCGGAGTTCACCTGCGAGGCCGAGCGCAGCGAGGCCAGGCACGCAGTGCCGGTCGTCAGGTGCAACTCCTTGGTTAGGCAAGCCGCCTAGGCCTGCCGATCCCAAGTTCCTCCCCGGTGGTGACTGGGTGAACGCCTGACGGCATGACCTCGACGGCGCATCCCCCAGTTT
>JAHQVJ010000067.1 GCA_019634415.1 Myxococcales bacterium | reverse complement strand
GCGTAGTCCAGCGCCCAGTCCAGATCCGCCAGGTAGCTGCTGGCTCCTGGCCCGTCCGCGGGCAGCGTGGCCAGGGTGCCGCTGGGGGTGTGGTGGCGCTGGATCGCGGGGCCCATCGCCCGCGAGCCGCTGTGCGCCATGATCCACAGGTGGTCCTGCTCGTCGGCCTGGATCTCCACGAAGTGGTTGCCGCGACCCACGGTGCCGAGCTGCACGGCGCCGTCTCGCTGTGCCAGGCGACGGAGCCCCTGGCTCAGGCGATCCACCTTCAGGTGCTCGGGCCACGGCAGGCGGTGGCGGTGGCGATGCACGGGGGCGGCTGCGGCCAAGCGCTCCAGCACCGAAGCTGCAGCGCCCGGGGGCTGTAGATCCTGCAGGGTGGCGGAGCAGCGCAGCGTGGCCACCCCGCACCCCACGTCGCCTCCGATGGCGGCTGGGAGCAGGGTGGCGGTGGTGCCCACTACGGTGCCGATGCACACGTCGTGCGCCAGGTGCACGTCGGGCATCAGCGCGACGTGGGCCACCCCGGGCACCCGCTGCAGGCGGCCGACGGCGGCGCGCACCTCGGCGGTGAGTGGCTCGCAGAGCCACTGGTGGAGCTGCCCGCTCATGGCATGCTCCCCGGATCCTCGGGGGCGTAGGCGAACAGCAGCTCGGGCACGCGCTTGCGGGGGATGGCGGTGGCCACCTCGCTGCGCAGCCACCCGCGAGCGGCTTCGAGCCGAGCTAGCGCATCCGCCACCTCCTCGGGGGGCACCGGTCCATCCAGACCCACCCACAGGCGAAACCTGGTGTGGTCCGGGAAGGGCTCACAGCGCCTGATCCAGAGGGGTTGTAGGAGTGGGTCGCGACTGCTGGCCAGGGCCAGCGTCACCACCCGCGCGATCTGGCCCGCCAGGCGGTCCAGGCGACGCCTGGCACTCGGAGGGCGGTGGGTCTTCTCGATCTCGTGCGAGGTGAGCCCGTCATCGGGGCCCAGCTCCGCACACAGCTCACGCATTCGCGCGAGCAAGCGACGGTCGTTCGACATGTGGTGTTGCTTCCGGGAATGGGAAAGGGAGGACCCACACGCCGTGGCGTGGGTCAGACTGCGCGGAAGCGGTTCGCAGTGGGACGCATGTCGCCCTCCCGACACCCGAGGGTGCCCAATCCCCCCAGGCGTAACGCGTCGCCAAGGAAGACTAAAGGGACGACACGAGGCCTATTCCTCGTGCCGCCCCTCGATGTGCGACGGGCCAACTTGGGGCACGGACGTTCAGCCCGTCGACATCAGGGAACAATGCGAGGCGCGTGCCAAGCACAAAGCGATGGTTTGTCCGTGGATGCACTCGCTGCGCCGGCAACCCCGCAGACGAATCGCGACATCCGCGTCAGTCCCCATGTGACGCTGCTGGTCCCAGATCGGAGGGATGTCAGGTAGGCTGGGGGTGGGCGAAGGGAACCGCGTCGTTCGCCGCATGTCACACCCAGCGGGGAGGATTCTTGCTGATCACGCGGATCGTTACTTCCACCCTCGTGTTGGCGCTGCTTGCAGCAGGGGCGCACTGGGCCCGTGCGACGGTGTCCGGTCCCGAGGCCAAGTACGGGTACCTCGAGACAGCGCACCGCTTCGACTTCCCCGTGGGCGCGCCCGACGGCGAGGGCTACTACGACGCGCAGCCCTTCGGCGAGAACTTCCACCTCGGCGAGGACTGGAACGGGCTCGGCGGCGGCGCCACCGACAAGGGTGATCCGGTCTACGCCGTCGGCAAGGGCGTGGTCACCTACGTGGACGAGGCGGGCAAGGGCTGGGGGAAGGTGGTGCGCATCGTGCACCACGTGCGCCACAACGGACGGTCCGACTTCGTGGAGAGCCTGTACGCTCACCTCGACAGCTTCGAGGTGGCGGTGGGCGATCCGGTGACGCGCGGCCAGGTGGTGGGCTCCATCGGCGACGCCGACGGCATCTACGTGCCACACCTGCACTTCGAGATCCGGCGGACCCCCGATCTGCCCATCGGCCCCGGCTACAGCCCCGACGACAGCCAGTGGCTCGATCCGAGCGCCTTCATCCGGGCCCACCGCTGAGGGCGTCATGATCTGGCTCGCCGCAGCATCCCTGGCGCAGGCGCAGGCATGGTCGGAGCCCCGACTCTACGCGCGTCCGCTGGCCAACGTGAGCTTCGTGGTGGTGAACGGAGAGACGCTGACCCAGGGCACCGCAGGGGTGTCGGGGGGCGTGTTCTTGCGGCACTCCGAGTCGCCTCACTGGCTGTCCCACACCCGGGCCCAGGTGGCGGGCACGGTGGGGCTGCCCACGGGCTCGCTGGGGGCCGACGTGCGCCTGGGGTCCTTCATCGGGCCAGACACGCGGTTCGTGCGGCTGCAGGTGGGGCCGGACGTGTGGTTCAACGGCTACGGCACTGCTCAGTCCATCGACTACCACCTGCCCTACACCTTGGGGCTGGACCTGTCCTCGGTGCTCACGCTGCGCGCCACCGAGCACCTACAGCTCATCGGGGAGGTCACGCCCGGCTGGACCCTGGCGGCGCGGCGCCGAGCGCCCGATCTGGGCCCGCTGCACGAGCTCACCACCACGGTGATGGTGGCGCTGCGCACCTCCTGGATGCGCCTGAACGTGGGCTACACGCGCCGGAACCTGGCCTTCGGCGTCTACGAGGGCGTGATCTTCTCCGTGGCCATGTAGTGCCGCGTCACAGCAGCCAGCAGTGGGGGCTCCCGCTCTGCAGGCCGCATCCCCAGTCGCGGAACAGCGACAGCTCCGACCAGGTCCCCGCCGGGGTCTCCACGTCCCAGGCGGTCGCCCAGCAGCGCAACTGACCCTCCGTGGTGCGGGCGCAGTGCCGTCGGCGAGAGCTCCAGATCCGGTCGAAGTCGCCCAGGGGCGGGGTGTGCTGTCGGGTGTCGTCGAAGCACTGCAGCACGCCGTCTCGGCGCACCACGCAGGCGCCGAAGCGAAGCGTCATGTCGCGCACCCGGACATGCTCCGGCAGGGGCGGGGGCTCCCCGCTGCAGTGCACGACGCCCTCGTCGTCCCAGGCGCACACGCCGTCGGCACCGACGGTCAGGTCCACCAGCCCAGGGTGACCCAGCGCCCAGCTCCCATCCGAACACACCACGCCGTCTGCCTCGAGCGCGCACCAGCTGTGGCCCAGCGGACCCATCTCGAGCCGATGCGCGCTGTGCGACAGCCACGTGTGCGCACCGGGGGCGGTGGAGCACTGCAGGGGCACGCCCCTGGTGTCGGGGGCACGCAGAGCGCACATCACGGTCTCCGACGCAGCCAGCTCCGTGTAGGTGTCGAAGAAGTGCCTCTCGCCGTGCCAGCAGTCCACCTCGCCCGTCTCGCGCAGGCCGCACTCCTGGGAGCTCGTGATGGCCACGTCCACGAACACGTCCGACACCAATGCCTCCTCGGTGTCGGCGCACGCGAGGGCCGCCAGGCACCACCACGGCGGGGTGAGCCTCACCAGCATGTGAGCTCCCCGGCGAGGGTGATGGCGCAGGGCGAGTCGTCGCCTGCCAGGGCAAGGGCCTCCTCGGGAATGGCGGGGAGGCTGTAGTCGCACACCACGCGCGACGTCGGAGTCAGCACGCAGAGCCCGCGGCGACCGAGGGCGACTGCGAAGGGGGCCACGATCTCGGGCCTGACGGTGTCGGGGCCGGCCACGCCCTGGCGGGTCAGCTCCCCGCCCCCGGTGAGGGCGACGACCCCCTGTGGACCGTCGTACAGCTGCTCCACGGGACCGGGTAGCCACGTCTCGTGGGAGAAGATCGACAGGCAGTCCACCGACCCGTCGCTGCGCAGGGCGCAGACCTTGCTGTTGCCCGACCGGAGCATCGTGGCGCTCGCGAGCTCGAAGGTCGCTCGGTCCGCTGGATCCAGATCGCCCCAGCACCACACCTCGGCGTCGCGCAGCCCACAGGCGAAGCCGTTGCCGGCGCGCATCTCGTCGAAGGAGGTGTCGGGAGCCGGGACCTGCCCGACGGACAGCGGCCCGCCCCAGCACTCGGCTCGCCCCTCGCGCGTCAGCCCGCAGGCGTCGTCTCCCGCGAGCGACAGATCCTGCAGGGCCATCCCGGGTGGCGGCACCCCCTCCGAGCACTGAGCCCGACCCGATGCGTCGATGGTGCAGTGACGCGACCAGTCCATCGCCACGTGCACGAGCGACACAGTAGACTCCGACGTCGTGAGATCGGGCTCGACGAGATCGGGTCGCTCCGGGGCAGGGCGCCCGAGCTCGACGCCCCCCGAGCAACCGAGGCCTGCCCCGCACAGCAACGCCATCGACCCCCTCACAGCGTGCGCAGCCAGGCGATCAGAGCGTCTCGCTCCTCGTCCGTCAGGTGCTCGGGGTTCCCCATCTCGCCGTGGGCGGACCGCTCGAGCACCTCCCTCAGCGTGTCGGCTCGGCCGTCGTGCAGGTAGGGGGCGGTGGCGGCCACGCCCCGCAGCGAGGGCGTGGTCACGCCCCGGATGCCGAACATGTGGTGGCTGCGGTTGTCGGTGTAGGCCGGTGCGGGATGACACTCGAAGCAGCCGACGTCGGGTCGGTGGAAGACCTGCTCGCCGAGGGCCAGGGTCTCGGCGGAGACGTGCACCGTGGGTGGATTGGGCAGCCTCACCGAGCGCACGAACGAGACCAGCGCCTCCAGGTCGTCGTCGTCCAGACCGGCGCCGCCCATGGGCCCGGTGGTGGTGGCCACGGCCTCCTCCGCGATGGAGCCCACCTCTTGCGCCCAGGTCACGGGCGGGGTCGCGTCGACGTTGCCCGCGAGGCTCGGCGTCTGCCACCTCCCGGTGATCAGCTCCCAGGTGTGGTTGTCGGAGCGCCCATCGGCGTGACATCCCGCACAGGAGACGGCGCCCTGGGACATCCGCGGGTTGTTCGCGGCGTAGAACAGCTCGCGGCCTCGCTCCCAGACCGGGTCCGTGGAGGGCTCGGTCAGCTGGATGTCGTCGGGCCGCGCTCCGAGGCGACGGATCGTGCGATCGTGGGCCAGGTGAGCCCAGCGGCCTCCCTGGGCGTCCACGGCCATGCCCGAGGGGCCTCCGCCCGTGAAGATCGGTCGCACCTCGGCGCCCAGTGCCGTGACCGAGCCGAGTCCCTCCTGAGCCACGTAGATCCAGTCCTCCTCCGGATCCGAGTACACGTGGTTGATGTAGTGGGCCGTCACCATCACCGTGTCGCGCTCGGTGTCTCCGGGGAGGGTGCCGAAGGCGCCCAGGCGACCCTGCACGACGGGTGTCGCCGCCGGAGGTGCGTAGTAGGCCATGATGGTCGGCCCACGAGGGGCTGTGAGCTCGGCGAGGGGCGTGAGGAGCGTGGCTCCGTCTGGTGTGAACGCGAGGTCTCCGGTGAGGCGAAGGGGAGGTGCGGTGTCGTCGTGGGTGTAGCGCAGATATTTCACCCCCCCGCTCTCCAGTCGGACCACACGCAGGCTCTCGCTGTTCACCAGCCCCACAGCCAGGTCGCTCCCGTCGGGGTGCAGCGCGAGCCAGCGCGGCTCGCCGTGCATCTCGAAGCGCCGCAGCGGCTCGAGGGTGTCCCCCTGCAGCTCCAGCACGGCGTCGTCCTGCGACAGCGCCACATAGACGCGATCGCCTGTGGCCGAGGCCACGATCCCGAAGGGCTCCGAGCCCACCCAAGCGCGGGCTCGCTCCACCAGCTCGTCGCCTTCGAGCTCGAGCATCGCCACCTGACCCTCGAGGCGCAGCGACGCCCAGACCCGGCCCGCCGCTGCGGTGACGCGGGTGGGTTCCGGGCCGAGGGGGGTCTCGGTGACGTGGCCCGTCAGCGGGTTCACCAGCGACACGGAGCCATCGTCGGTGTTGGCGGCGACGAGGTAGTCCGAGTGCGGAATCTCGACGAGTGTGCCCGAGCGGGTGTGCCCCGGGGCGTAGGTGTGTGGTTGCGCGCAGCCCCACAGGGCCGCCCACACGACGTGCAGTGGCATCTCTGCCTCCCATTGTTGTCCCAGCCGGCGCACTGTACCTGCGGATTGGCCAGATGTGCGCTCACTTTCGGCGGGCGGCACACCAAGGGAGGGCTGCGGGGATACGAGCCGGCCCCGGAGGCTGTGTGCACTCATCCCTCGTGCCCTTCACCGGCTACCCCCTCGACCGAGCCGATGTGCAGCGAGGAGACGCCGAGGCCCTGAACGGACTGTGGCGTCGCCACGACGTGGACGCGGTGGTGTTCTGGCGCGGCAAGCCCGCCGTCACCTTCGACGACGGCGTGTGTGCGCTGGCGAGGGTGCCCGCCGCCAGCCTTGCCGAGGCGGCGTGGGTGCGCTTGTTCCTGGGCAACACCGAGGAAGGCCAGCCCGTGGTGGCGGCCTGCCTCGATCCGAGCAAGCCCACGGAGGCACCCGAGGGCGCCAGCTTCGCGGATCTACGCCAGGCGGCAGGCGCGCTGTCGCTGCCCGAGGCGGCGCTGGCGGGCACGGCGCGCGCTGTGTTCGCGTGGCACCGCTGCAGTGGCTTCTGCCCCGCCTGTGGGCAGCCCACCACCGTGGCCTATGGCGGCTGGAAGCGGGTGTGCGACTGTGGGCGTGAGCACTTCCCTCGGGTGGAGCCGGTGGTGATCGCGCTGGTGACCCACACCGACCGCGTGCTGCTGGGGCGCGGGCCGTCGTGGCCTCAGGGCTTCTTCTCCTGCCTGGCGGGCTTCGTGGAGTCTGGCGAGACCCTGGGCGACGCCACTCGGCGAGAGGTGCAGGAGGAGTCGAGCGTGGAGGTGGGCGACGTGACGTTCCTGATGTCGCAGCCCTGGCCGTTTCCGGCGTCGCTCATGCTCGGCGTGTGCGCGGAGGCGCTGACGGAGGACGTGGTGGTGGACGGGGAGGAGCTCGCCGAGGCGCGCTGGTTCTCGCGGGCGGAGGTGGCCGAGATCATGGCCGGCACGCACGAGACGGTGCACGCTCCGTTCTCCGTGGCGGTGGCCCACCACCTGCTCCGCTGGTGGCTCGACCAGGGCTAGCGCTGCACCTTCGACGCGGGGCGTGCGTAGGACAGCCCCACCAGCACACCCACCACAGCGCTCGGCTTGCCCGCCACCACGTTGGCACCGCCCTCCAGCCGCAGGGTCAGGCCCACGAAGCGGGAGCGACGGAACTTGCCCGCAACGCCTGCGCGCGCCGTCCAGCCCAGGGCTGGCGCCGGTCCCTCGCTCACCACGAACTGCACCGGTCCGCCCGACACGAAGCCGTGCAGCCCTCCCACCAGGACCTCCACGCCGCGGCGGATCTCCAGCATCGGGGCCACCGTGGCGCCATCGAAGGGGGTGTCCACGCGGCCCGTGACCCCCACCCACCAGTAGCGACCCAAGGCGTAGGCCTCGTCGTAGCGGCCCGTCCACCAGCCCGCAGAGAGCTGGCCGCCCAGGCCCGCGCGGACGGGCGCGCCGCCCATGCCGAGGCCAGCGGCCAGGTCGAACCCTGGCCCGGACTGTCGGGTCGACAGGGCATGGGCTTGAGTTCCCCAGGTGGCGATCATCAGCAAGGCAGTCATGCCGCCACCTTACCTTTGCCACCGGCCCCGTCCACACCACGGCGCTATACCGCAGGCGGAGGTTGGATGGATCACCACACCCGGCTCGACAACGCCCTGCGCGGCAAGCCCGTGGACCGGCCGCCCATCTGGTTCATGCGGCAGGCCGGCCGCTACATGGCGGAGTACCGCGCAGTGCGAGAGCGCGTCAGCTTCTTGGAGCTGTGCGGAGATGCCGATCTCGCCTGTGAGGTCACCTGTCAGCCCGTGGATCGCTTCGGCGTGGATGCGGCCATCGTGTTCTCGGACATCCTGACGATCCCCGAGGCCATGGGGCAGGAGGTGGTGTTCGAGAAGGGCCACGGCCCGTCGCTGCCGAAGCCCGTGCGGACCCGCGCCGACGTGGATGCGCTGGTGCAGCCCGACGTGGCCGATGCGCTGCCCGTGGTGCCGAAGACCCTGAAGCTGTTCCGACAGGCGCGTCCCCATATCCCCATCCTGGGGTTCACGGGCGCTCCCTTCACGCTGCTCTGCTACATGGTGGAGGGCTCGGGCTCCAAGAACTGGCTGCACGTCAAGCAGCTGCTCTTCGGCGATCCCGACACCGCGCAGCTCCTGCTGAATCGCCTCGCCGACGTGGTGGGGGACTACCTGCAGAGCCAGGTCGACGCCGGGGCGGCCGCGGTGCAGATGTTCGACACCTGGGCGGGCATGCTGTCGGTGCACGACTACGAGCGCTTCGCGCTTCCTGCCGCTCAGCGGGCGCTGGCCCGCGTGTCCGGCGCGCCCCGCATCTACTTCACCCGCGACACCTCGCCCTTCCTGCACCTGGTGGCTCGGACGGGCGCCGACGTGATCGGGCTCGACTGGCGCACGGAGATGGCCCGCGCCCGGAGCGTGCTGGGGGAGCTGCCGGTGCAGGGCAACATGGATCCGGTGGCGCTGTACGCCCCGCCGGAAGACATCACCGCCCGCGTGAACCGGATCTGCGATGCGGCAGGTCCCGTGGGCCACGTCTTCAACCTGGGCCACGGGGTGCTGCCCACCACGCCCTTGGAGGGCGTGGAGGCGATGATCGCGGCCGTGCACGCTCGCGCGGGGGCGTAGCCCCCCGGGCTGGCTAGACCTGGGCCATCCCGCCGTCCACCGGCAGATCGATGCCGGTGACGTAGGACGACAGCGAGCTGGCCAGGAACAGCGCCGCGCCGGCCACCTCGTCGGCCGAGCCGAAGCGTCCCAGGGGCACCTGCTGCTGCACGCCTGCGGCGAACTCCTGCACCGCCTCGGCCGGCATCTCGAGCTTGCTGTAGATCGGCGTCTCGATGGGGCCGGGCGACAGGGTGTTCACCCGGATCCCCCGCTCGGCGAGCTCCGCGGCGGCGGTGCGCACGATGGAGCGCACGGCTGCCTTCGTGGCAGCGTAGGCGCTGGCTCCGGGCATGCCCTTGCCGTGTACGGCGCTGGCGTTGATGAAGACCGACGCGCCGTCGTTGAGGACCGAGGCGGCGTGCTTCAGGGCGAGCCAAGGGCCCCGCACGTTCACGCCGAACTGCTGATCGAACAGCTCCACGGGCGTGTCCGACAGCGGCGCGAACTTGGCGATGCCCGCATTGAGGAAGAGCACGTCGAGGCCGCCGTGCACCGACTTCACCTGAGCGAACAGGGCGGCGATGGCCTCGGGATCGGCCGCATCGGAGGGCCAGACGGCAGCCGTGTCGCCGAGGACCTCGCGGGCCGTGGCCAGGGTCTCGGGGTTGCGACCCGTCACGATGACGGTGGCGCCCTCCGCGGCGAAGCGCTGCGCGGTGGCCAGGCCGATGCCCGTGGTGCCGCCGGTGATGAGGGCGACCTTTCCAGAGAGGAGCGTAGACATGATGAGTCTCCTTGTCACTGACACACTTACATTTAGGATGAGAAGACGAAGAGCTTCGTGCGAGCTGCGATCCCCTCGGACGTGCGCCGATCAGGGTTCGAAGAACCTCGGTGCGCGTTCGGGAGGGGCGCGGGGCGCAACTACGAAGCCCGGTCAACAGGAGCGCCGATGGCTAGGGCTGATTCACTCGCTGGGCTAGGGACAAGATGGTGATCTGCTCGAGCTCCGCGGCCATCACGGCGTCGAGGCGGTCCTCCAGCTCACGGAGGACCTCGGGAACGGCCATGGCCACCGCGCACGTCTGCCCGTCGCAGTCGTGGGTGGTGAGCGAGGCCCGACCTTCGGTGGCCCGATAGACGTCGAGCAGCGTGATCGACGCTGCGTCGCGCGCCAGTAGGGTGCCGCCGCCGGCTCCCAGGCGGGTCTGGACCAAGGCTGCGTCTCGCAAGCGCCCGATTAGAGCGCGCAGGAACGCGGGGTTGGTCCCCACCGACTCAGCCAGTCGAGCCGAGGTCAGCGGCACGTCGTTGACGGCGAGTGCCGTCAAGATGTGAGTCGCCAGTGCGAAGTGGGTGTTCCCGGTGATCATCTGTATGCGTCATACATACACTTCGGCCGGGTGGCCTGTCGCGATTCGTCACGGCGTTCCGAGGATCGGGATGGCCTGTAGCTTCTCGGCAGGTAGAAGCACGCGATCCACGCCGGTGGGCCGCTCGAAGGCGCGCTCGCAGACGACGGTCTGCTCGGGCGTGCAGAAGCCGTCCAGCGAGATGTCGTGTGCCTGCATGGGCACCGTGCCGTCGGGCAGGATCTGCACGGGGTGCACCGTGGTCCAGATGGGGGTGTCGGGCTGTACGAGCTGCAGCTCCCGCAGCACGGCGTACTCCAGATCCGAGTAACCACCGCCCTTGCCCAGGCGGGCTCCCTGCTGTGTGACGGCGACACAGCCCGTGCAGATGAGGTCGATGTGTCCCACCTCTTCGGGGGTGGCCGGACGACCCAGCTTCGCGGCGCCTCGGATGGACGACGCCGGCCACAGCTGCTCGGGGGCCAGCTCCTCGGGGTCCAAGATCCAGAAGGCGCGCTCGTCGGCCAGCTTCGGCACGGCCATCACCAGCACCTTGCCTGCCTTCAGCACGCGATGTCGCACGGGGCGATGCGGCGAGTCGGGGTTGCACTTGACGCGGGTGGCTCGCTGGAAGGCCTCGGTGGCAGCGAGCCGGTCGGCGGCGGCCTCGGCACCCTTGAAGTTGGGGATGCGGCCCAGGGTTCCCGGGAACCGGGCGTCGCCACTGTCGATGAGGGCCTGCCAGGTGGCCTTGCGCAGCGCGGTCTTGTCGCTCATCGGATCCAGACCTGGCCGGTGGCGGCCCACGCCGAGGTGGCGGCGTCGTCGCTGACGGCCACTGCCATGAGCCAGCCAGGGGGCAGCAGCCCCGTGCGCTCGGCCTCGAAGGACTCGGCGCCAGCGGGGATGGACCAGCGCTGCAGCACGCGGCCCGCCGTCGTCACCAGCAACAGGTCGGTGAGCCCCTGGGCGTTGCGCAGCTCGATCTCGACGTGGTGCGGCGTGGGCCGCACGGGCACCCAGCTCGGCGCTGCGGTGTCGCTGGTGTCGACCTCGGCGGAGGGGCCAGCAGCGATCACCTCGCCGGGGGGCAGCCCGTCGACGGCGAGCTGCAGCAGCGCGCCAGTGCCCGTGGCCACCAGGCCCCGGAACAGGGGCTGCTCCACGTCTACTGCGGCGAACCGGGCCGGATCCGTCACCGGCACCCAGGTGTGCGGGCCCGTCCCGATCACGGCCCGCTCGGCGTCCAGCCAGGCGAACCAGGGCGCCCACGCCGCCAGGTCGGGCCCGGGGGCCTCGAGGGCCACGAAGTCGGGAACGGGATCGGCGAGGTGGGGGGCGCCGGCTCGGGCGAGCCATCCCAGATCCACCCGCAGCACGCGATCGTCGTCGGGGCCACCGGTGAGCGCGGCGGCGGTGTCGAGGGCGTCGAGCCCGCTGGCCTGCAGCCCGCCGTGCAGCGCCTCGCGGGCCGAGACGTTCCAGGGCCAGGCGCTCACCGTGAAGCCCTCACCGCCCACCCACACCCCGCTGCGGAAGGCCAGCCCCGCGGGGATCCGGCTGCTCCGCCCCCGCCGAACGCCCGCGACGTCGTCCTCCGAGGCGAACACGGCGTAGCCGACACCGCTCGCCAGCGCGAGCTGAGCCGCGGTGACGTTGGAGCCACGAAACGTGCGGTCGCGATCGGCGGGCCAGTCGAAGGCCACCAGCACCCACCGATCCCGCTCGAAGCGAGGGCGCAGCTGCACGCCGAGCACCACGTCCTCGTCGGCGGCCACGGGCACCGTGAGCGTCTGGGGGTGGTAGGCGGGCCCAGCGGACAGCGCGAGCTGGTGCACGCCAGCGCCCAGGCCGAAGACGCGGTCGTTGGACTGCGCGAACAGCGAGCCGCTGCGACCGTCGGGCGTGGACCAGTCGATCCGCATGGGGGGGCTGCCGGTGGCGGGGACCAGCCGGATGCTGCCTGCGTCGCCCACGGTCAGCGCCAGGTCGGCCCCGGGCGCCGTGCGAGGGGAGGGGGCGCGTCCGCCGCGCTCGGCCTGCACGCCGTCGACGTGGGCGGGGATCACGGTGTCGAAGGAGTCCTCGGTCAGGGACACGGTGCCCACCCGCCGCTCCGCCGCGTACAGCCCCAGCCGGGTCGCGCCAGGGGCGGTGCCGGTGATGCGCTGACCGCCGGCGGGGGCGCGCGGCGGCTGCGCGCGCAAGGCCTGGGACTCCTCACCAGGGGCGATCAGCAGCGCGCTGGCGCCGTCGACGAACACCGCTCCCCCCAGATCCTCCACCTCCGTGACGTCGGCGGCCAGCGCCACGCCTGAAGAGATGAACAGCGCCTCCCCCCAGCTGTCGTGATCGCCGCGAGGGTGCAGGTAGAAGCCTTCGGCGCCTTCGATGCGCAGCCACGGATCGTCGGGCACCACCACGTAGTGCACGGTACGCGGCTCCCCCTCGTCCGCAGGCCGATCCGGCAGGATCCGGCGCACGGTGCCGTGCACGGTGACGCGGTCGCTGCCAGCCTGCACGGACTCCACGTCGAGCCAGCCGCCCCCTACCAGGGGCACCAGCTCGTGCAGGTGATCGGTGCTGCCCCACAGGGTAGCGTCCACCAGGGTGCCGCCCCCCACGCCGCGCAGGGTGAGGGCGTCGTGGCCTGAGCGAACGATGGCGCGGAACCGGCTGTTGGCCAGGATCAGATCGGCCGACGTGCCCTCACCGGCGTTGGGCACCTGGGCCGCACACACCTCGCCCACCCAGACGGTGCCGGGCTCGGGAGGATCGGTGGAGCAGCCGGTGTCGTCTGGAACGGCCCGCGGCTGGCAGCCCAACCACCATGCCGCCACCGCCCAGATCATTGCATGGCGATGCGCGACACGTACACGCGGCTCTTCTCGTCCCACCGCTCGGGCAGATCCGCCTGCGACCACTCCCACGTGCGCGTCTCACCGGGCTTCATGGGCTCCTTGCGCTCCTCCTCCACCGGCGTGGGCCAGTTGGCGGCCACCAGCGCCCACTCCTTCTCGTCGAGCACGCCCCCCTCGGGCGACAGGTGCTGGATGGCCAAGCGCAGGTCCGTGAGCGTCTCGGTGCCGTTGTTGGTCACGTCGACCCAGAAGCCCCAGCCGTTCAGCGGGCCCTCGGGATCTTCGGCCATGTTGACCTTCTTCTGCCGGATCTCACCGATGGTCAGGTTCGGCAGGTAGCCGTGCACCTGCACCATGCGGGTGGCGAAGTTGCGATGGCGCTTCTTGGCCTTCGGGTACTCCTCGAGGAAGCCCTTCCAGGCCTCCAGGGTATTCTTGGTCTTGGCATCGCGGAAGAGGAACTCCTCTCGCTGCTCGAGCGCGTTGTCGCGCAGGGCGCCCTCGGGGAAGCGCTCGAGGTAGGCGTCGTACGACGCGAGCGTCTTGTCGGCCTTGGCCTTCTCCAGGAGCAGCACCTCGAGCCGGTCGTTGGCCTCCTGCACCCAGCGGCCGTCCGGGTTGTCGGCGAGGTAGGCCTCGTAGGCCTCCACGGTGTCCTCGGACTGGGCCGTCACGAAGGGGTCCGAGCAGCCGAGCAGACTGAGCAGGACGCCCGAGACTCCCACCATCACGAGGAATACGCGCATGAACACCTCCGGAGAGCCCACAGGCGAAGCCGAGGGCCCACTGCCGGCCGAACGTAACCGGTTACACATGGCCGGATGCAAGGTTTGACCGACGTACGGCGCCTTCCCCCCGAGCAGCGCCTGCGGATCACCGAGATCTACGCTTCCCTTCAGGGCGAGTCCACCCACGTGGGCAAGCCCTGCGTGTTCGTGCGCCTGACGGGCTGCAACCTGCGCTGCACGTGGTGCGACTCGGCCTTCACCTTCCAGGGAGGCACGCCCCGGTCCGTCGACGACGTGGTGCAACAAGCCCACGCCCTGGGGATCCACACCGTGGAGGTGACGGGCGGCGAGCCGCTGCTGCAGCCTGCGGCCATCCCGCTCATGGCGCGGCTGCTGGAGCTGGGCCACGAGGTGCTGCTCGAGACCAGCGGCTCGCTCACCATCGAGGCGGTGCCGCAGCCGGTGCACGTCATCCTGGACCTGAAGCCGCCGGACTCGGGGGAGGTGGCGCGCAATCTGTGGGACAACCTGCAGTGGGTGCGCCCCCACCACGAGATCAAGATCGTGGTGGCCAGTCGCGGCGACTACGAGTGGGCCGCACAGCAGATCCGTCAGCGCGAGCTGGCGTCGCTGTGCCCCGTGCTGCTCTCACCCGCGTTCGGGTTGGTGGATCCGGCCGAGCTGTCGACCTGGATCCTGGAGGACCGGCTGCCGGCGAGGCTCCAGATCCAGCTGCACAAGGTGCTCTGGGAGCCAGACGCCCGCGAGCGCTGACTAGAGCAGCACTCAGAAACCTGTCCACAACACCGTCGGGCCTTCCAGGCCCGTTTCGACGGCGCCATGGCCAGGCCCCTGTGTCCTGCTCCCTCCCGGTGTCCGGTCGGCCTTTCGGCCGACCTCGATCGAGCTCAGCTCCGGAATGCTGTCG
>JAHQVJ010000066.1 GCA_019634415.1 Myxococcales bacterium | reverse complement strand
CGCCTTCGACACCGCCTGGATGGAGCCGCTGGGGGAGGTGTCCTTCCCGCGCGAGGTGCAGCGGGAGCACACGGTGGACTCGGTGACGCTCCAGCATGGCTTCGTGGCAGACACCGCTGGCCGTCTGGTGCTGTTGGGAGAGAGCCGGTACGAGTCGGTGCTGTGGTCGCAGGAGCTGTCGGCGATGCCCTGAACGGGTGTGGCTGTTGCCGGCGCACCCGCGTTCTCTCGATTGCTGCCCAGATGCCCGAGGAGTACGGGCATGTGGGACCCAGGTTCGTGGCGACGCCGACGTGAGTGTGGGCCCAGGAGACACCATGTCCGTGCCGCCGCACCTTGCAAGCACGAGGCGCCTGCTGTGGGCCGCGTTCGGTGGGCCCGTGCCGCCTGGCATGGTCCTCCCGGTCATCCGAGTGCTCTATGACCACATGTCCGACCGAAACCTGGCGGACGTGATGGCTGACGTGAACGGGGGCGAGGCCGTGTGGCTGAACGAGGTCTACAGGGCGGCTGCGTTGGCTGTGGACGATCCAGACGTGCGGCGTGCGCGGATGACGCTCCTGAGACACGGCCTGGCCAGCTGGCTCGACGGGCCGTAGTGCAACGTCGCGATCTGTGAAACCTTCGCAGCTCGATGTTGTGCACAGGAGCGCTGATAGAGGCATGACGGTGAGACTCGCAGCCTGGAGCCCTTGCCGCGGTTGAGCAGGAGACACGAGGGGCGTTCTTCCTTCACGGCTTTCAAGGAAACGGACGGGGACTGTGTTGCCTGGTCCTCGGTCGGACCGACCTCTCTTCCACAACGGGCCTGACCTGAGGGTGGGTCAAGACTTGATATTTCATCAAGTTGGGCTAGGTTCTCCTCATGCTCGACGAGCCTCTGGACCACACCACCATCCGGCAGATCAGTCGTCAGATTCTCCGCGACGGAGTGGTGGAGTGGACCAGCCACGCTCTCGATGAGATGGAGGATGACAACCTCGACGAGCTCGACTGTCGCAACGTCATCTGGGCAGGTGAGGATGGGGGCTGTGACGCCGAGGGGCCTCGCGGAGAATGGCGATACCGTCGTCGTACCCCGAAGATCTGGGTGGTGATCGAGTTCGAGCCCTGTCAGTGCGATTCTGCGCACGTCACGGGGCACCACCTGATCGTGGTGACCGCATGGAGGAAGACATGAGTAGCTGTCGACACTGTGGAGATGACTACGGCCCTATGGAGCCCGTGACCGTGCCTCTGCGTGCCCTGCCCACCGTGCAGTTGAGTGGTATCGAGGGGCAGCGGTGCACGTCCTGTGGCGACTTGAAGTACCGGGTGCCCAACATGGAGGAGTTGTTCCGTGTGGTGGCGGGACTGTTGGTCCACAAGCCCGAGCGTTTGTCGGGCTCTGAGGCCCGCTTCTTGCGGAAGTGGTTGGGTTGGTCAGGTCAAGACACGGCAGAGCGGCTCGGCTTCACGCCTGAGACCGTGTCCCGCTGGGAGAACGACAAGGTGTTGATCTCCGAGACTGCAGACAAGTTGCTCCGGAGCCTGGTGAGGGTTCGGGAGCCCATCGATGACTACGCCACCTGGGACGCCGAGCTGAGTACCTTGGCCAAAGCCGACCCAGACCCGCTGTCGTTTACGATGGTGAAGGACGGGTCTAGCTGGGCCAAGGCTGCATGACGCAGGCGATCATCCCCAGGGCTTCGTGTCGGAGCGAAGGCTCGATCGAACTGGGTGGCAAGAGGGATTCGTCACCGTGTAGTCGTGCGGTGGTGGTCCCAGGAGCCATCGATGGCGCCTTGTCCCCCCGAGAGTCGGCTTCGCGCCAGTCTTGCCGGTCGCGAACGCAGCCATTAGCTTGACCGTCGTTGGAGATTTTGGATGGTTCGTTTCGTTGTTGCGCCGCTCGCGGCGGCTGCACTGGTGGGATGTGCAGATGGGCTCAGCACCCATCGAACGTCACCCGAGGCCGGTGCCACCGACGTTTCCCTCACCTCAGAGGTGACCTTCCGGCTCGGTCGCGCCTTCGATGCGACCCATGCGTTCGTCCAGTGGAACCACTCCGGCTCCAATGGCCGCATTCCCGCACGTCTGGAGGTGAGCGGCCGAAGGATCGTCGTCACGCCGCAGCAGGTGCTCCCCGACGGGTCACTGCAAAACGTCTCGATCCACGGGCTGCGCACGCTCTCTGGAGTCGACATTCCTGCGGTGCACACCCAGTTCCGCACGGTCTACGAAGAACCACGGTCCCTCTTCGCCTGGCAGGACGGAAGTCCCACTGGCGAGGGCTACCGGTGCGTCACGTTGCCAGACGGTCGGCTGCAGCAATGCCTTCACTACCGCGCCGGCATGGGCAAGGACGGGCTGCCCGGTACCGAAGACGACCTGGATTACGTCCAGACCTTCGAGTACGACGGCCCCTTGTTGGTCCGGACTGTGTACGTGTATGACGCAGCGGTTCGCGCGAAGGCCTACACCTACAACGAGCGCGAGATCGAAGCCACGGTCACCGAGATCGACGCAGGCCCCGACGAGCAGCTCGACACCGAGGACGACGAGGTGGAGATGGTCGAGTTCTCGGAGTTCGACGACCAGGGCTTCCGCGTGGCCGTCTGGAACGGAGATGTGGGCGAGGATGGCGAGGCCGGCACCCGCGACGACGTGCGCAGCGGTGGCACACGGTACCTCACCGACGATCTCGGACAGGATCTCGGCTTCTGGCAGGTGGCGGAGCGCGACGGAGAGGAAGTCGTCTTCCGCACGTGGGAGATCGATCGAGATGCGGCGGGGCAGTTCCGCCAGGGAGCGTTCTACGAGGTGGGGGCGGACGGATCCGCCGGCACACAGGACGACGAATTGGTCCTGCTGCGCTGGGCGGGGCTGGACGAGGAAGGGCGGATCTCGGGTCTGTACGACCAGAATGGTGACGGAACCCTGAGCCTCTGGCAGGAGCTCGTGTTCGACGCCTCCGGACGCACCGAGCGCAGCATCCGGCGGTTCCCGGTGGACGAGCGCTGGCCCGAGAACGACGAGAGCGTGGACTCGTATTGGGAGTGCGACCTGGAGGAGGGGCGTCGCAGATCCTGTCGGACGATCACCGAGCCTGGTGAGGACGGCGCCTGGCTCACCGAGGACGATCCTCCCGAACGCACGCTGGAGTACGCACCATGAGGTTCGGATCCGTTGCGTCCCTGGTGTTGCTCGGGCTCGCTGGATGTCGGAGCAGCATCGCGCCGGATGAAGGGGTTTGGGTCGACGCCGACGGCGACGGTATCGAGGCCGCCTCGGACTGCAACGACTCGGATGCCGCCGTGGGCGCATGGCGCCGGTGGTTCCCCGACAACGACGGTGACGGCTTCGTGGTGCCCTTCGTCTCGGTCCACAGCTGTGTGCCTCCCACCAAGACCGCCTCCGACGTCCCTCACCCCAGGGACTGCAACGACACCGATCCCACCGTGCATGGGCCCTCCTGGCTCTTCCGAGACGCCGATTGGGACGGCTTCGGAGATCCCGAGCAGAAGGTGTGGGGGTGTCCAGACTGGGATGGACGAACGGAGGCAGGGGATTGTGACGACCTCGACGAGGACGTGAATCCCCTGCAGATCGAGGTGTGCGACGGAATCGACAACGACTGCAACGACGTCGTCGACGACGACCAGATCTGCGACCTGTCGCCTTGGACGCCACTGGCCGTACCCATCACCGACATCGACCACGACGACGTGAACGACCTGCTGGTGATCAGCTCCGCCGAGGAGCAGGCCCTCGTGATCAGAGACCTGCAGACCGCTGCAGACGTGCGAATCGACCTTCCGCTGATTCCCGATGCCGTCTCGGTGTCCCCGCAGGGCGGGTCGGCCGTGGTGGGGCACGATGGCTGGGTGAGCGAGGTGGATCTGCTGACTGGAACCGTGTCGAACACGTGGCCCACTGGGGTGCCCGGTGGCGAGGTCGTGCATGGTGACGGTCGGGCCTTCGTCTTCACTAGGTACTTGAACCATCCCATCCTGTCCGTGGATCTCACCACGGGCACGGCGGAGGTCGCGAGCCTCGTGAGGTTCCGCGACGACACCGTGGCTCTGCATCCCTCACGGCAGAAGATCTATGGCGTCACCCGGGGCAGCGGCCTGCAGGAGGTGCTGCGCTTCGATCTCGTCGAGGAGGGGCTCACCTACGTGGAGATCGAGGATGCGTGGTCCTGGCCTGCTGGGAAGGGCAATGTGTGGTTCCATCCTGACGGATCGGCGCTATTCACTCACGACGCCCAGGTCTACTGGGCGTCGGACGACGAGACGGACCGAACGTGGCGGGGCGAGCTGGAGGGGGGGCAAGAGCTGCAGTGGCTCGCCGCGTCGACCGAGCGAGCGGTGGGGCTGCACACCGAGTCCAGGCAGATGCTGACGGTCTACGATGTCGATGACTACACCGTCCTGGGAACCGACGACCTTCCGATCACGGCCGGTGGGCTCGTGCTCGACGGTGCCTGGGTGTTCGTGTCTCCGGCGGGCGATGCGGTGCACGTCGTGGCCGAGCTGTCCGATGCCGGCCCGGCGTTCTCGGATCTGGCCACGGTCACGATTCCGATGAAGGAGCTGCCATGAGAACCCTGTGGGGAGTAGGGCTCTGCATCGCGGCGGGGTGCGCCGGCACCGTGCCTGGCGCCCCAGCAACTGTGGTGGATGCCGATGGTGATGGATTTGCGTCGGATGTCGACTGCGATGACAGCGACCCCGGCATCCGCGGGCCGTCGATCTGGTCGAGGGACGACGATGGCGACGGCGCTGGGGCCGCCAACAGCGCCGTGTCGGGCTGCCAGCCAGGTCCAGGCTGGGTGAGCTACGCAGAGCTCGACGACTGCGACGACACCGATCCGGCGGTGGGGGTACCGCAGGTGTACTACGCCGACCTCGACGGCGACGGGTTCTCGGGCTCGGAGGTGGCCACCCTGTCGTGCGTGCCGTTGGATGGCTTCACCACCGCGGCCGACGACTGTGACGACGAGGTGGCCACCACCTTCCCGGGAGCGCCCGAGCTGTGCGACGGCGTCGACAACGACTGCGCCTTCGGGATCGACCAGGGGGAGGCGTGCGGGGCCTGGATCTCGTTGGGCTTCGACGTGCGGGACGTGGACCTCGATCGCGTGAACGAACGCCTGCTGGCAGTGCTCGACGAGGCCTCGGGCAGCAGCGCCACCCTCGTCTCCGTGGTGGATGGATCCACCACGGAGATCTCGCTGCTCACGCCCATGGACTTCGTGTCCGTTGCGCCCGACGGCGGATCAGCGATTGTTGCGAATGCGGCAGACGGCCAGGTGGTCTGGATCGACCTCGACGCCCTCGAGGCCTACCCCGCGTCGCAGTTCTCGGAGATCAGCAGGATCGAGGACGTGCACGCGATCGGGGGGCAGCAGGCCGTTGTGCTCGATCAGCGGGGCATCCTGGTCGTCGATGCGGTCGAGGGAACGGTGGTGCAGCAAGGGTTCCCCCAGCATGTGGGCTCGTTCGTGACGGATCCCACGGGCAGCATCTTGTATGGCCTGGGCACTGGGCTCCATCGGTTCGAGGTCGACGATTCCGGAATCCACTGGGTGTCCAACTACGGGATCGGGTTGGTCCAAGACGTGTGGATGAGCAACGGAGGAGGTCACCTCTACGACTCGGACGGAAGGGCCCTGTCCGTGAACGCCGATCCGAAGCTGGACATGACCTACCTCACCACGCTGCCGCGCCCGAACATGGCGGCCGTCATCAGCGGAATCGTTGGCTCGGAGGAACACGACCGGGTGTTCACGCTGGGGGGGAGCGGGCTGCACGCCTTCGGCTTCGACTGGACGGCACCACTGGGGGAGGTGTTGTTTCCGGAACAGACGCCCTCGGGCAAGGGCCGAGTGATTCCGCGGCAGGTGTTCGTCGCCGATGCAGCAGAGCGCCTCGTGGTGCTGGGCACCGCGGGTGACGACACGCTGCTGTGGTCGCGGGATTTGTCGTCGGTGCCATGACTCCATGAGAGTCCTCTTTGCACCAGCTTGCTGGCTGTGCGTGCAGCCAGTAGCATGGCCATCGTTGGAGATTGGATGTTTCGAGTTCTCGCGGGACCTTTAGGGATAGCCGTGCTCGTGGGGTGCACCGAAGGGGCGCGCGTCACGCGCGTCTCACCCGAGCCAGGCACGACCGACGTTGCGCTGACCTCCGAGGTGGCGTTTCGACTCAGCGGTGCGTTCGATGCGACCGACGCGTTCGTCCAGTGGAACTACTCTGGCTCCAACGGGCGCCTGCCTGCGCGCATCGACGTGAGCGGTCGTGACCTCGTCGTCACGCCCCTCGCCGTCATGCCCGATGGCGCGCTGCAGGACGTCTGGGTGCATGGGCTGCGCACGCTCTCTGGAGCCGACATTCCAGCCATACACACCCAGTTTCGCGCGGCGTTCGAGGTCCCACACGCCGTCTTTGCCTGGCAGGAGGGCATCCCCAGTGGCGGCGGCTATCGCTGCGACCTGCTGCCAGACGGCCGGCAGCACCAGTGCACGCAGTTCCTGGAGGGTGTGGGCAAGGACGGGCTGCCCGCCACGGAAGACGACGTACGCTATCTGCTGACCAACGAGTACGACGGCTTCTCGATCGTCAGGCAGGTCGTCGAGGAGTTCGGCGAGGTCCGTGCCACCGAGTTCACCTACAACGAGCGGGAGATCGTGTCCACGGTCGTCCTGGTGGATGCGGGTCCCGACGAGCAGCTGGATACCGACGACGACCAGCCGGAGATGGTGCAGTTCTCGGAGTTCGACGAGCAGGGCTTCCTGGTGGCCACCTGGAACGGGAACATGGGGAAGGACGGCCTGCTGGGAACCCGCGACGATCGGATCGACAGTGGCGTGCGGTATCTCACCGGCGCGCTGGGTCAGGACCTCGGCCTCGTGGAGGTGCGCTTTCATGGAAGCGACGAGGTCGTCTTCTACGGCTGGGAGGTGCAGCGCGACGCGGTCGGACGGTTCCGAGAAGGACAGCTCGTCTTTCCGGGGCCGGACGGGGCCGTGGGCACCGAAGACGACTTGCTGGAGACGCTCCGCTGGGCGGCGTTCGACGAAGAAGGGCGGTTCTCGGACTTCTTCGACGAGGACGAGGACGGCTTCCCGCAGCTGTGGATCGAGCAGGTCAACGACGACTCCGGACGCGCCCTGCGCTCCATCCGGCGGCGTCCAGTGGACGGACGCTGGCCCGACCCCGAGTCCGACGAGGGTGTGTACTGGTACTTCGAGTGCGAGCTCCAGGAGGGGCGGCGCAGGTCGTGCCGAACGGTCGCCGAGCCCGGCGAGGACGGCATCTGGCTCACCGACGACGACCCCTCTGCAACCACCGAGGAGTACGCGCCATGAGGACGGGAGCCGTCTTGTTCGCGGTGATGCTGGGGAGCGCTGGGTGTGGGAGCAGCATCGCACCGGCGGAGGGGTGGGTCGATATCGACGGAGACGGCATCGAGGCGTCCGTCGACTGCGACGATCTCGACTCCGCCGTGGGGGCCCGGCGTCAGTGGTTCCCCGACGACGACGGCGATGGCTTCGTGGTGCCGTTCGTGTGGACCACGAGCTGTGTGCCTCCCACTCCGACGGCGTCCGAGGTCCCGCATCCCAGGGACTGCAACGACACCGACCCCGCCGTGCACGGACCTTCGTGGTTGTTCCTGGACGCCGACTGGGATGGCTTCGGTGATCCCGACCACGAGGTGTGGGGTTGTCCGAACTGGGAGGGTCGTGTCGAGGCAGGGGACTGTGACGACCTCGACGAGGATGTGAACCCAGAGCAGCCCGATGTGTGCGACGGGGTCGACAACGACTGCGACGGCGAGGTCGACGGCGAACAGATCTGCGACCTGTCACCCTGGACGGGCCTGGACGCTTCCATCGCCGACATCGATCACGACGACGTGAACGATCTGCTGGTGATCAGCTCCGCTGAGCGGCAGGCCCTCGTGGTCCGAGACCTGCGGACCGGTGAGGACGTCCAGATCGACCTTCCGGTGACTCCCGATGCCGTCTCGGTGTCCCCGAACGGTGGCACGGCCGTCGTGGGGCACAACGGCTGGGCGAGCGAGGTGGACGTGCAGGGCGGCACGGTGCTCGCCACGTGGCCCACGGGGGTGCGCGGTGGCGAGATCGTTCACGGCGGCGACGGTCGGGCCTTCGTCTTCGCCAAACACTTCAATGATCCTCACATGTCCGTGGATCTCGCCACGGGCGCCCTCGTCGAGAGCTTGGGCGACATTCACGATGGCACGGTGGATCTGCATCCCTCGGGTCGGAAGATCTACGGCGCCACTTGGAACATCAGCCGGCCGGAGCTGCTGCGCTTCGATCTCGTGGAGAAGGGGCTCGCCTATGTGTGGACTCCCGACGAGTGGAAGTGGCCCTTCTGGAAGGGCAACGTATGGTTCCACCCCGACGGAACCGCCTTGTTCACCCACGACGCCGAGGTCTACTGGGCGTCCGACGACGAGGCGGACCGCACGTTGCGAGGTGAGCTTCAGGGGCGGGAGGAGCTGCAGTGGCTCGCCGTGTCGACCGAGCGAGCAGTGGGGGTGCACGTGGCCACCAGAGGGGAGCTGGCGGTCTACGATGCCGACGACTACACCGCGCTGGGCACCCACGAGCTGCCGACCACTGCAGGCGGGCTGGCGCTCGAGGGGGCCTGGGTGTTCGTGTCGGCTGCGGGCGATGGTGTGCACGTCGTGGCCGAGCTGCCGGAGCCCGGCCCGGATCAGCCGAGCTGGGCTACGCTCACGATTCCGATGAAGGATCTGCCATGAGGTCGCTCTGGAGACTGGCAGTGTGGAGCGTCGTGGGGTGCGTGGGCACCGTGCCCGCTGCTCCCTCGACGGTGGTGGATGCCGACGGTGACGGGTTCGCCGCAGACGTCGACTGTGACGACGGCGATCCGGCCGTCCGCGGGCCCTCGGTCTGGCTGAAGGACGACGACGGCGACGGTGTCGGAGTGACGAGCAGTGCGGTCTCGGGCTGTGAGCCAGGTCCGGGCTGGGTGAGCTTCTCGCTGATCGACGACTGCGACGACACCGATCCTGCGGTGGGGGCGGAGCAGCTGTACTACGCCGACGTCGATGGCGATGGGTTCTCGGGCCGCGAGGCGGCCGCGCTGTCGTGTGTTGCGCTCGAGGGGTTCTCGCTGATTGCCGACGACTGCAACGACCTGGTGGCCACGACCTTTCCCGGAGCCCCCGAGCTGTGCGACGGCGTCGACAACGACTGCGCCTCCGGGATCGACGACGGGGGGGCGTGCGGAGCCTGGATTCCGCTGGGCTTCGAGGCGCGGGACGTGGACTTCGATCGCGTGAACGAGCGTCTGCTGGCCGTGTCGAGCGACACCTCTGGAAGCTCGGCCTACCTGATCGACGTCCTGGACGGTTCCACCACCGAGATCTCGCTGCCTGTGCCCGTGGACTACGTGTCCGTGGCGCCCAACGGCCGAACCGCCGTCGCGGCGAGCCAGCACGACAGCCGCGTGCTCTGGATGGATCTGGACGCCCGGAAGGCCTACCCTGCGTGGCGCTTCTCGGAGTACGACCGGATCGAGGACGTGGTGGCGAGTGCCGGGGAGATGGCCATCCTGCTCGACAACGACGACATCGTGGTCGTCAACGTGGTCAAGGGCACGGTGGAGCAGCAGGGGTTCTTCCAAGACGCTCACACCGTCGTGATCGATCCCACGGGGACCGTCATGTACGCCAACGATGCCTCCAGGATGCATCGGTTCGACGTGAGCGTGCTCGGCATCGACTGGGTCGCCACCGGGGATATCGGCTGGAGCCAAGACATGTGGATGAGCAACGGGGGCGGTCAGCTCTACAGCCGAAGCGGGTACGTGATGCAGGCGAGCTCCGACCCCTTGCTGGACATGACCTACCGGACCACGCTGCCGCTCCCGAAGGGCATCTACATGGGCTTCGCCGGCTCGGAGGCACACGATCGGTTGTTCGCCGCAGAGCGAGGGGCGCTCTTCGCATTCAGCTTCACCTGGCCCACTCTGCTGGGCGAGATCCCGTTCCCGCCGCGGACGCCGTCGGGTGACGACTATGTGGATCTCGACCGCGTGTTCGTGGCAGACGCTACGGATCGCCTCGTGGTCCTGGGCCATAGCCACAGCGAGTCGCTGCTGTGGTCGCCGGAGCTGTCGTCGGTGCCCTGAGTGAGTCGCCGCCGGGTGCGACGGGGCGAACCAACGCCGGTTGATCGGCGAGGTCGGCTCACTCGGGTGGGCCCGGGGCGGGCTGGTTTGCACACGCTGCTTCCGCCGCCGCCCGGTCGCTCACGATGTCACCCGACTCCACGAGCACGACCTCGGCGTCGAGATCGAGCTCGTACCGAATGCGTCGGGCGCCCGGGCCGCTCCAGCGCACCTCGACCGTCGCGACGCCAACGGCATCTCCGAGACCGATGTCGGCCAGGTACGGGGCGCTGCCGAACCCTGTCTTGTTGTCCATGTGGTAGGTGCGCATGCCCACGGATCCGTTTGCATGCGAGGCGTGGACCACGATCAGGCTGTTCAGCCCGAAGCGGTTGGACGCGCAGCCGTGCAAGGCGATGCGCACCCAGCGACCCCCGGGTGGACTGTCGTTCACGAAAAGCTGATTCGGCCAGGCATCCCCGGGCCATGCACCACCGAGGCTCGAGTAGATGTCTTGGTCGCCGTCGCGATCGAAGTCGGCGTAGATGATTCCGTGGCCCTTCTGGACGGTCGCCACGCCCCCGAACGCCGAGATGTCGTCGAGCCCGTCGGTCGCGTTCCCTCGGTACATCAGGTTCGGGACCACGTACCAGGGCTCCGCACCTCCGGTTCCCAGGTACCAGTCCAGGTGACCGTCGTGGTCGAGGTCGCCGAAGTTGACCCCCATCACCGTGAGTGGAACGTCGGTGCCGAAATACTGCTCGTCGACCGTCCACCCATCTAGGCCTTGCTTCCAGATCTTGGATCCGTTTGCGAAGTTGCCCTGATCCCCCTGGAACACGGCCTGGGAGAGGGTGCCGAGGGAGGTGCCGTAGGCGCTGTTGAACAGATCGAGCTGCCCATCGTGGTCGACGTCGACGAACGCGGCCATGAAGCCCATCGAGGTCGATCGATCCGCCAACGGGGCCTCGGCAAAGCGCCCCTCGCCTTCGTTGTGGAGGATGACCACCCCTGGCAGGAACATCCGAGTGATGGCCAGATCGACCTGTCCATCTTGGTCGTAGTCGCCAAACGCCGCGCCGTGAAGGTTGTGGCCCGTGGTGAATGCGCCCACCCCAGATGCCTCGGTGATGTCGACGAAGCGTCCGCCATCATTGCGGTACAGCGCGGAGGGCACGTTGTCCCGCAGGCTCGTGAGCATGTGTAGGCGGCTGTCTTTGTGGAAGGGGGAGCCGAAGTGGTAGTTGGCGACGAACAGATCGAGGTCACCGTCCGCGTCGATGTCTCCCCACGCGGATCCCCACGCGAACTGGTACCTGCCGTCGCTCGTCATATCCAGCCCAACATCGGCTGTGACGTCCGTGAACACAGCGTGTCCGTTGTTCTGAAGCAGCACCGCATCGCCGCGGGGGCTCCCGAACGGACGCGACACGAACAGATCGATGTCTCCATCATCGTCGTAGTCTGCGGCCGTCAGGATGTGGGTGCCCTGCACCGCTGACAGCCCAGACGGAACCGAACGATCGTCGAAGGCCAGGGTGCCGGGCTGGTCGCAGACGCTCTGGAAGTAGGACATGCGGTCGTGGAACCCCCCGGTGACGATGTCGAGGCATCCGTCTGCGTTGAAGTCCTCGACGGCGACGCCCTTCCCGGAATCGGGCCCACCCGCAGATCGTGCGTAGTCGACCTCGAGCTCCGCCGCGCGATCCACGAGCACCAGATCGGAGATCTGACGGACGCGCTGGGCGTGCTTGCCGTAGAAGGCGTCGAAGAACGGGGTGTCGGGGGAGAGGACCACGTCGGGGGAGACGTCGTGGGGAAAGCCGTCGGCGGGCATGTGCGTGAAGTTCGCGAGCCAGCGGTAGTGCGGGTCGGGGCCGTACACCCGCGCCAGCGTCTCGAAGGCCTCCGCTGCGCGCAGCGTGTCGGCGCGGTCGCGATGGAAGATCGTCAGCGGCAGCGCGCACATGCCCTGGTGACTGTCGTGACCTTGGTGACCCGCATGCTCGCCGAGCATGGCGTCGAGGCAGTTGTGCTGCTCCGCCCTGCGCATGGTGGCCAACCCGAGCCACAGCAACCCCTGCTCCGAGTCCCCCGCCGTCGCGCGGTGTTGCTCGAAGGCGGTCACCGCGTCGTCGAAGCGTCCGTCGTGCCAGGCGATGATGCCGCAGTCGAACGGATCGGCCCTGGGTGCGCGGCATCGCTCCGTGGCGGCGCCGAAGGTGGTGCGACCGAGCTCGGGGTCGAATCGCAGCTCTCGAATCACGGGCTCCACGTACAGCCCGCCGCGCGCCATGTAGACGAGTGCAGCCAGTGACTGGTCCTGACAGACGCGCCATGGCAACGACAGCAGGGTCGGGTTGAGCCCGTACACGACGAGCACGAGCGCGGTCCCGGCTGCGCCCGTCAGCGCTGCCCCGACGGCCGTGCGGCGAAGGAGGGTTCGCAGCAGGCCCGCCCGTGGGTCATTCCGCGTGCGATGCATCCAGCAGCTCCTGGATCCGGGAGAGGGTGGGGACCCCGGCGAACGATGCGCGCACCGCGCCCGTCTCGTCCATGAGCACGGTCCATGGCAGCGCCGATCCCGCCTCGGCGAGCACGGTGGCGACGATGCTGTGGCGCTCGGCGTTCAACAGCTCGTGGGGCGGATTGTGGCGCTCCCAGTGGGCCTCGAGCACCCGGGCGGGCTCGCCGGTGGGCACGGCGAACACCTCGAGCTCGTCGCGGGTGAAGCTCGACATCAGGCGCCGGAGGTCCGGATAGCTGGAGGTGCAGCTCCCACACCAGGTCGCGGTGGTCACGTAGGCCCTGATGTGCTCGGGAGCATGTGCGCGGGTGAGTGAAGGGGTGAGGTCGCGGGTGGCGCGTCGGGTCTGCGGGGGTCGCTGCGGGTCTTCGAAGACCGTCACCCGGCTGCCCGGGGCCAGGTCCGTGGAGTCCGCGTCGAGCACGGTCCTACGACCCGAAGGCCAGCGGATCGCGACGCGCTCGACGCGCTCGTCTCCCAACCCGACGTGCAGGGTGCGACTGTTCTGAGCGGCGAAGCCCTCGCCGGCGTGCAGCTCGCGCACGATGGGCCCAGCACCGGTGTGAACCGTCACACGGGCACCGGTTGCGTCCCGCGGGCTCCATTCCGAGGTGGCCGTGGCCTCGTCGTTGCCCCCCACGAGGTCGAGTGCGAGAACGCCACGCGCGGGCAGCTGGTTCCGAAACAGCTGCAGCAGCGGCGCGTTGGCGTTGACCACGGCGATGTCGAGCATGCCGTCGCGGTCGTAGTCGAGCCAGGCGAACGCCCGGCCGTCCGCCACCGAGTCGAGTCCCGAGACCCCCGAGACCTCGACGAAGTCGGCGCCCTGAACGTTCATGAACACGTGGTTGCGCTCCCCACCGCTGGTGGACACCCCCGTTCTGAGGGTGTCTCGCGTGGCGGACAGGCTGAAGCCACGCTCCAGGTCCCGTTGCTTGTAGGCACCGCCTGCATCGGAGCGCACGACCGTGCGCCAGCGATGGCTTCACGTGTCGACGGGCAGCGCCACCTCCGGCGGCGCCGTGAAGTACCCACTCAGGGTGTAGATATCGAGGAAGCCATCGCCGTCGAGATCGACGAGCTGGCCGCCCCAGCCCCAGCCTGCGCGCTCGACCTGGAGTGCGGGTGCCTCGAGTCCAGACACCTTGGTGAAGTGGCTCCCGTCGTTGCGGAAGAGCGTGTTGCCGCCGGCCATGGCGGCGTACTTGGGATCGAGGCGGTCGAGGCGTGCCGTGATGCGCTTGCCGGCCTTGCTGTACATGTTGGTGACGTAGAGGTCTTGCCGTCCGTCGCGATTGTAGTCGCCGAATGACACGCCCATGCCGAAGCCGATGTCTGCGGTTCGGGTCTGCGCGGTCGCATCCACGAAGGTGCCTCCTTCGTTGATCAGCAGGGTGTTCTCCGCGACGTCGTTGGCGCAGTACAGGTCGGGATCTCCATCGCCGTCCACGTCGCTGAAGGAGGCCTGGTAGGTGTTTCGGAACAGACGCTCGGCGCCCGGGCTCGCGGATCGGCCGAACCGTCCGTCGCCCAGGTTTCGCAGGAGCACGTTGGGGGGACCGACGCTGGCCAGGATCGGGTGCATCTCCTCGCTGAAGAAGCGCTCGTGGAAGGCCCGTGCGTCTTGCTCGGGAAGCAGGTCGGGCAGCAGGGTGCCCCGCAGCAGTGCCGCCGTGGCATCGTGGGCGGCCACATCGATGGCGAAGGTGGCGACGTACAGATCGAGCAGTCCGTCGCGGTCGTGGTCGGCGGCCGCCACCGACGAGACCAGCGTGGGTGCGGGCCCTTCGATCAACGTCGCGGTGCGATCGACGAAGCGGCCCCCCTCGTTGACCAGGTAGACGCTGGGCGCGAGGGTGCGACCCAGGAAGAGGTCGGGGTCGCCGTCGTTGTCGAAGTCGGCGAACACGGCGGCGGACGAGTGATCTGCGACGTCCAGGCCCAGCTCGTGCTCGGCGGACTCGAAGGTCCCGTCTCCACGGTTTCGGAGCAACAGGTTCGTGCCCCATCGCGCCATCACGTACAGATCGTCGTCGCCGTCGCCCTCGATGTCGACCACGGCGATTGCCGGATGGCGATCGGCGGAAGGCACCTGGAACAGCGGGTGTGGATCGGGGTGCTCGGGGTGCTGGATCGCGCGGAGCACGTGCTCCTCGTGGATCGAGCGCTCTGCTCGGGCTCGCGTCGCCTCGTCGGGGATGGCCCGGATGATGTCGTCGCGAAACAGCCGCCGGGGCACGGCGGTGGTGTCGAAGGACCGCTGCTGCCACCGGACGATCCGCCAAGGCGCCTCCAGGCCAGCGCGCTCCCACCTCACGCTCTGACGCGCCTTCGCGTGGGTCCATGGGCCCGCCGTCGCGCGCGCCGTGGCCGAGAACTGCAGGGCCCCGTCGAAGCGCATCGCGTCTGCAGACAGCTCGCCATCCTCGAGCACGAACGAGGCGTGCTCGACGTGGTGCAGCGAACCCAGCCAGGCCTCCCAGCGGCGGGGTCCCGTGGGCAACGGGGTGGCCTGCAGCGTCCAGGGGGTCGAGAGCACGTCGAGCACGAGGGGCTCCGTGGGGCCTGGAGAAGCCAGGGCGCCGAGCCACTCCACCTCGTCCGCAAAGTGCACCGCCGATCGCGCATTGGGCAAGACGAGATCGGCCACCGACTCGCCCAGTGACAGCAACTGGGGCGTGAGGCCCACGAGCACAGCCTCGGTCTCCGACAGGTGTCGCGCCTCGTCGCGCGCTGCGGAGCCGCCCACCACGTCGTGGACCCAGAGGGCTCCCACGGCGACTGCGCTGGCGCCGAGCACGGCCACGGGCACGACCAGGCGACGCCATCGATGCAGCGCCCGAGGATGCAGCCAGAGCACGCCGACCGCGACCGCCAGCAAGAGGACGCGAAGCGCGCTGATGCCGGCCTCGAAGGGCCCTTGGTGCACCACCATGACCAGCAGGCCCAACGGCGAGCTCACGGCCTCGAGCGCTCTTCCGACGTAGTCGGGCGACAGCAAGGCCACGCCGATCAGCGCGGCGATGGCGACGACTCGGTGGGTGGACTCACGCAGGGGTCACCGTCTCCAGGGTCGTGAGAAGGGCCTGCTCCCGGAGTGTCGCTGGGTACGGTGTGTCGCCTCCGAGTCGGTGGCCCCTCACGATGCGGCGGGTCCAGTCCATGCGCGTCGACACGACGAAGTCGACGAGCACGGCCGTCCACGACCGGTGACTCACCAGGGGGGTGTAGTACTGGGGAATGCGGGCGTGCAGCTCGGGCAACCGCGAGCCGGGCACCGACGGGAAGTCGTGGTGCTCGACGTGGTAGCCCACGTTGTACGTCACCCAGTTGAGCACCCCGTAGTAGCTGTAGGTCTCCTGACCCTCCTCGAAGACGTAGTGCTCGTGGATGAAGTGGGCAGCGACCGGATGGAAGCTGTGCCCGATCAGTCCCGACAGCAGGAGCCAGGCCAGGCCGACCGGGCCCATGGTCGCGAGGATCAGGGCGTCGACGGCGAGGATCCAGATCAGATTGATCACCTCGTGGCGATTGAGCGGCGTGCGGCGCTCCCACCCACGGGCCACCCAGAAGCCGAACAGGAAGAACACCCACAGCCCCTTGCTGAAGCGGGTGCGCGGAAGGGAGGCGACCTCCCAGGCGGCGGGGAGGTCGGCGTCGACTCCGACCACGCCGAGATGTCCGTGATGGCGCATGTGGTACTTGCGGAAGGTCATGGCGGCCGGGAGCCCCTGAGAGGCGTTCGCAATCATGGCCCAGAAGCGATTCTCCGCCGGAGTGGGTGCGCAGTTGTCGTGGCTCGCTTCGTGGATGAACATCGAGCTGTGGTGGTGGAGCACCGAGCCCACGAACAGGGCGAGCAACCCGGCAGCGACCATCGACGTGCCGGTCTGCGGCCAGCTGCTCACCCATGCGGCCAGGGCGAGCTGAAGTGCCACCGCTGCGAGCATGGGTGGAATGCTGAAGCGATCGTAGCCATACAGGTCACGGATCGAGGGATGGGCGGCGAGGATGGTCCGGCGGCGGACGGCGTGGGGTTCTGGCGCCTCGGTGTAGGTGAACTCGGAGACATCGAGCGCCTCCCGCGGCCAGGAGACTGACCTGTCGGACTCACCGCCACCGTTGCCAACCACCATGTCCGCTCCACAAGGGCTTCGCGCCCCCTGCGGTGCTGCTCACAAGGGACTGACCAGCGCACGTAGTGTGCCAGTTCGTTGTGCGCAGTATCGCAGGGGGCGATCGAGAAGCCCGTTCAACGGTGAGGGGCCGGAGCGTACCGCGTATTCGCGCTGCATCGACTCGGGACTTGCCGACGCTGGCGATTTCTGGGACGAGATAGAGTCCCTCGCCCGTCTGGCCCTGCGATGGAACGATTCGATGCGTTGGTGCGACCAATCCTCGCGGACCTGTTCCGGTTCGCGCGGCGGCTGACCCGTGACCCGGTGACCGCGGAGGACCTGCTCCAGCAGTCCCTGGAGAAGGGCTTCGCCCGGATCGGGCACCTCCGCGACGAAGGCGCCTTCAAGGCGTGGCAGAGCCGCGTCCTCTACACCACCTGGCTCGACGCCCGAGCCAAGCGTCGGGAGGAGCCTGTGGAGTCCGAGCAGATCGAGCGGCAAGAGGGGCGAATGCGCCCCGATGCCACGGTGGCGGCGCGGCAGCTGGGGAACGTCATCTCCCAGGCCTTCGATCGACTGCCCGACGAGCAGCGCTGCGCCGTGTGGCTGGTGGACGGCCAAGGCCACACGTTCACCGAGGCGGCGCAGATCTTGGGGATCCCCGAGGGCACGGCGGCGAGCCGGGTGGCTCGGGCGCGACGGAGCCTGCGGCGGTGGCTCGCGGACGTCGCGGCAGAGCAGGGGGTGGGACGATGAGCCCGGAAGCGCTGACCGCCATCCTCGATGCATGGGACCCCGACGCCGAGGACCTGCCGAGCGAGGTGGCTCGGGCCATGGACGCCGATCCGTCGCTGCGGGCGGTGTTCGATCGCCACTTCGCGCCCACGGACCTTCCGCTGGAGCCCGTGGACGTGAGCGTGGCGGAGCGCTTGATGCCACGCCGACGCCGCCACTGGATCTGGAGGCGGACCGCCTGGCACGCGCTTGCGGCGGCCATGCTGGTGGCGGTGCTGCCCCCGCTGTTTCTCTCCAGGGTCGACTACGGCGAGTTCATGTTTTTCGCGAGCCCCGAGCTGCACGGAGACGGTCCACCTGTCGTACCGACGAGCCCGGGGTGGACGGAGGGGCGCCGCAACGGGCGTGGGCGCGATCGTGCCCGCGGGTCGAAGGCGGGGGCGCTGAGCTTCGAGCTTCCCGCCCCCCCACATCGGCTGCCGCACCGACCCACGCAGTACAGTCAGCCCCCTCCGGGCGGGCAGATCCAGTTCCAGGCCGTCAACGCGGCTCGGCGGCGGCAGTGCACCGAGGCCATGGATGCCGTGACCTTGGGGATGACCACCATCAGCCCCGACCACGCCACCCTCTACAAGGGCGCTTGGCTGTGCTTCAACGAGGCTCATCAGCGCAAGCTCGAGCAGGCGTCCGTCAGCCTCGAGACCCTGCACACCGCGCTTCGGCACCTGGAGGGTCCCGTGCTCGAGCGTCTCGCCGCCGATCCGGAGGTGGTGAGCTGGGCAAGGCCCGCCGCCGACGGCCTGGAGGCGCGCCTAGAGCGCTTCGGGAGCGCGGAGCCCTGGATGGAGGAGGTGCTCTCGGACCTGTTCACCGAGCAGAGGCTCGCCGACGACCTCGCCAAGGACGTGCTCATGGAGGCTGGGCTGGCGAGCTGGCTCTCGCAGCAGTCGCAGACGCCGCTGGTGGTGGATGCGCTGGCCCGACGGGTCTACGTGTCGCGACGGGCGCTCTCCACCCGAATCGGGCGCCTGCTCGACGAGCATCGAGGCGAGGTGGTGCCTACGGTGTTGGCGCAGCTGGCACAGGTCGAAGCGCGGTCGACGGCTGTCGAGGTGCTCGAGGCCGCTCGAGCAGGAGCGGGGCCCGTGCCCACGCGACGGCCCGATCGGGTGTGGATCGTCGGTCAGGACGGGTGGGTGCAGGTGCAGTGGCCCGATGGACAGCAGCTCGAGCTGGATCCGGCCGACCGCTTCCTCGCCGAGCTCGGCTGGGAGGGGCCGCCGCGGCCGGAGCTGGCGCACGGCTTCACGTCGACGGCAGACGATCCGCGCTCCACCTTCGCCGCCGACGTGGACACCGCCTCGTTCGCGACCGCTCGCGCGTTCCTGCTCGGCGACGGGGCTCGCCCGGACCCGGCGGACGTCCGCATCGAGGAGCTGGTCAACGCGCTTCCCTACGATGTGGTGCCCGCCACTGCATCGCTGCCGTTCTCCGTTCGCACCGAGATCGGTCCCGCACACTGGAGCGCCGACGAGCGCGTGCTCCGGATCCAGGTGCAGGGGAGGCGACTGCCACCCGCGGAGCGTCCGCGTCTGCATGCCACCTTCCTCGTGGACACCTCGGGCTCCATGCAGTCCGAGAACCGCCTGGGGCTTGCGCAGCGGGCGCTCGTGGAGCTGGTGGACGAGCTGGAGCCCGACGACACCGTGGCCATCCTCACGTTCAGCGAGGCGGCCCAGGAGGTGCTTCGACCCACACCCGCCCGCGATGCGGCCGCCATCCGCGAGGCCATCTACGCGCTGGTGCCCGATGGCTCCACCGCGATGGACGCCGGCCTGCGCATGGCCTACGACCGTGCGCTGGCGCGTGCCGAGGAGGGGGCCGAGAACCGCGTGGTGCTGGTGTCGGACGGTGGTGCCAACGTGGGGATCACCGATGCAGGCGGCTTGCTGGGGCTGGTGCGCGATCACGCCGATCGGGGCATCACCCTCACCAGCCTCGCGTTCGGTGCCGAGGGCTCCGGAGATCCGCTCATGGAGCAGCTCGCCGACCGCGGCGACGGCAATCATCACGCCATCTGGGACATGGCGGACGCCCGGCGCGTGCTGGTGTACGGCATGACCGGCTCCTTCCACGCGCTGGCTCGCGACGTGAAGCTGCAGGTGGCCTTCGATCCCGAGCGCGTGGGGTCGTGGCGCCAGATCGCCTACGAGAACCGCCAGGTGGCGGATCACCTCTTCCGCGACGACACCGTGGACGGGGGCGAGGTGGGATCGGGGCACCAGGTCACCGCGCTGTACCGGCTCCGCGACGTCTCCGAGGGCGGGGCGTTGGGGTCGCTGTCGATCCGGTGGGAGGCGCCCGGCCCGCAGGGCGTAGGCCGAGAGCACGCCTACGCCATCGTGCCCAAGACGGTCTCCACGGCGGACCATCGCATGGCGCTGGCGGCCGCGATGCTGGGGGCGAAGCTGCGGAGCGATGCCTGGGTGCGCGGGCTGTCGGATGCGGACTTGTTGGACTGGGTGCAGGGGGCGATGCGACCCGAGCATCCCATCGACCGGGAGCTGGAGGCGATGGTGGAGGCCTGGCTCACCCCGCGATGACGAGGGCGGCTGCGATCGATCGCAGCCCCCGTTCGTCTACAGGTCGGAGGACGCCACGGCGTGACCATCGACCGACCGATGCTGCAGCGGCTGTTCCGCTACGCCGTGGCGCTGACCCGCGACGAGGACCATGCCTACGGCCTCGTGCAGCACGCCGTGGAGCGCTACCTGTCGGCCACGGGCTCCGCCATCGCCTCGCCGCCGTCGTGGCTGCGCGCCACCATTCGCAACCGGTTCATCGACGAGCACCGGCGCACCCAGCGCTACGAGCACGTGCCCTACGAAGAAGGCAGCGTGGTGGATCTCGGCACCCAGAGCCTGGAGCACCTCGTGATGACGGCCCAGCAGCTGGCTGTGCTCTGGCAACAGCTCGACGCCGAGGATCGCGAGATCTTGTACCTGTGGGCCGTGGAGGGGTACTCCGCCTCGGAGATCGCGTCTGAGTGGGCGGTCTCCCGCAGCATGGTGCTGTCGCGGATCCATCGGCTGCGCAAGCGGCTGGCTCTAGCCGAGGGAGGTGCGGCATGAGCCAACACCCGCTGAAGGAGCTGGTCCGGAAGCACTTCGACGACGTGCAGCTCGACGAGGCCCAGCTGCGTCGCCTGGAGCGCGTGCGGCCGCGCCCTGCGCGGTGGCGTCGCTGGGCGCTGGTGGCCGTGGCGCTGCTGACCGTCGCCTGGATGGGACTGTCCGCGCTCGGCGCGGCCTATCTGCTGTTCCCTGGCTCGGGGGTGGGCCAGCTGGAGCACGGGCTGGCCCAGCGCGTGGCCGACGAGGTGGTGCGCAACCACATCGCCCATCCCGAGGTGGAGATCGCGGCCGACACCTTCGAGGATCTGCGGCAGCCCCTCGCGGATCTGGCCTTCGTGCCCGTGCGCGGCAGCGGCGTGTCGGGCGAGCTGCTGGGCGGGCGACACTGCTCGCTGCAGGGCATCCCCGCCGCCCAGCTGCGCCTGTCCTCCGACGCCGGCGAACGCACCCTGTACCTCGCACCCGACGACACCTTCGAGGGCTTGCCCGATTCAGACGCGGGGGAGTCGCCAGTGCACCTGGCGGCGCGCGGGGTGTCGGTGCAGATCTGGCGCGAGCACGGCCTGGTGATGGTGCTCACCGAGCCCACGCCCTGAGGTGCGATCACCGGGCGCTCCCCAGCGTCTCACTGAGCAGGAGGCACCCAGGCCTCCGAGGGAGCACACATGAGCAGCAGCAGATGTCGGCCTTGGGATCCGAGGCGGTGTGGGCGGCAGGCTCCGTGTTGCATCCCGTCAGGGCGCCGGCCACCAGCCCCGCGGTCCACCACACCCGCCACGATCACCGTGGTGAAGTGCCTGGGCATCGCTCTGAAGGGTCGCAACGACTGTGGCTCCACCGACGGGCGTCACACGTGCGCCGGCCAGGCCCACCAGAACCTGGACCCCACCGAGTGGGTCTACGTGCCCGACGGGCCGCTGTGCGAGAAGTGGGCGGCGTTCGCGGTGCTGGATTTTTTTTGTTTCCATCCCTCGGCCCCGGATGTGCTCGAGGTGCTCGCGCCCGCACATGTGCTCACCCACCATGCCGCCGTGCTGCAGACGGGGGAGCTCCCCCCGACGCCTCTGGGGCCACCCGAGCGCCAGCGCTGGGTCCGAGAGGCGTAAGCTGGAGGGCCGCAGTGCGTTCGGGCCTGCTGGCCTGTCGGAGGGGCGATGTCGAGGTTCGCGTGGATGCCCAGCGGGGCCGTGCTGGTTCAGGCGACGGTGCTCGTGGGTTCGCTCGGGGCAGCCGAGGAGGCCGTGTCGCAGTCGCTGATCCCCGAGGTGGAGGAATCGGAGCGGTGGCGCGCCGCCCGCGAGGATCTGAACCGACTGTCGACGACGGACACCCACGTCACCCTGGCGGCCTTCGGTACCGGGGTGACCTCCCAGCAGGCCGTGGACGACGCCACGCTGCAGGCCCACCGCCGACTCCTGCTGCACCTGCTGGGCCGCCCCGATGCGGTGGCGAAGCCGACGCTGCTCGACGTGACCTCCCGGCTGCAGGCCTTCGCAGTGGCGGTGGACCAGGTGCTCGTCGAGGGCCAGGGAGAGTCGATGCAGGCTGTGGTGCGCGTGCGCGTGGAGCGCTTCGCCTGGGAGGTCGCGACCGCGCGCTATCGCTCCACCGTCACCGTGGCAGGACGCACCTTCGCCGAGAGCGTGTTCGGGGGGATCTACGTGGTGGCGCGGGACCACGAGGGCGGGCGCGCGGTGTCGCTGGTCGAGGGAGACCGACTCGTGACCATCGAGGGTGCGCCGGTGCAGGGCCTCGCCGACGTCCATCGCCTGAAGCGTGCCCGGGTGGCGGAGGTGTGGCGCGACGGCGTGACGCTGCGGCGCAAGCTCACCAAGCCCCACCGGCCCCCACCCACCGACGCGATCGCTCCCACCTGTGGCCCATGCTGCCACGGCCACTGCGACGACTTCGAGCTCGATCTGCGGGTGCCCCGAGGCTGGCCGTGAGCGCATCCGTGGAGCAGCGTCTGGGCCTCGACTGGGAGCTGTGGGTGGTGGAGCTGTTGCTGTTCAGCGGCAAGCGAGACGCCATCGTGCAGCAGCTCGTGGTGCACGGGATCGACGCCGCCAGTGCGGAAGCGCAGGTGGAGCGGATCGCGTCGTCGGAGGGGTTCGCCCGGCTGCGACTGAGGGTGCGGGAGGGCGATCTGGCGAGCCGGCTGCAGCGCCTGCAGACCGCACTTGCAGGATCCACAGACGTGCCCGTGCGACCCACCATCGATGCCGCCACTCTGCACGCCGAGCACTGGGTGCCGTCGCTGCCCGTGAAGCTCACCGAGGCAGCGCGCCAGCTCGCCGCGGTGCGCACCTGGACGCTGCAGTGGCTGGGGGAGCGGTTCGGGCAGGTGGAGCTGCTCGTGAACACGCGTCGCACCCAGGCGAGCACGGCCCGACAGACAGAGGAACACCTCACGCGCATGCCTCTGGCCGAGTTCGTGGCGCATGCTCAGTCCCGAGACAGCAATGATCTGTACGTGGTGTCGCGGTGTGGCCTGCTCGGACAGCCCGGCCTCGAGGCGCTGTGGGACGATCTGGCGCCTCTGCCGGAGTTCCTGGTGCCGAGCCCGCGCCCCACGGGGGTGTCGCTGTGGCTCGGGCCCAAGGGCACGGTGACCCCGCCGCACTTCGACCCGCACAACGTGCTGCTGGTGCAGGTCCAAGGCCGCAAGCGGATCCGGCTCGCCCCCCGCCTGCGAGCGCATCAGCACGACTTGCTCGACGGCTACTACCTGCGCGGTGATCTCGACGAGGCCTTTGGCGACGCCGTGCGCACCGTGGAGCTGCAGGCCGGCGAGGCGCTGTTCGTTCCCGTGGGGTGGTTCCACGAGGTCACCGCTCTGTCGCCGTCGATCACGCTGTCGTTGTTGAGCTTTCCGTGGGAGAACCACTTCCACTGGCTCGGACCGCCGGGTTCGGATGATCCGCGCTGAGTGATCAGCGAACAGCGAACAGCGAACAGCGAACAGCGAACAGCGCGCGCGGTTGAGAGCCGACCGACAGCCAACTTCCGACCGCCGACCGCCGACCGCCGACCGCCGACCGCCGACCGCCGACCGCTGACCGCCGACCGCCGACCGCCGATAGCCGACCGCTGACCGCCGATAGCCGACCGCCGACCTCCGATAGCCAACCCACCCTACGTCCCATGACAGTGCCCCTCCGTCGCCTCCGCCTCTGACGCCAGCCACCCGTCGCGCTGCGCCAGCGTCGCCAGCCCTACCACCAGCACCACCACCGCAAGCACTCGGCGCGCCGCCATCGAGCCCGTCAGCAGTCGCCTCAGGCCCAGCGTGGCCAGCGCCAGCGCGGGCACCGTGGCCAGCCCGAAGACGGTCATCACCAGCGCGCCCACCCAAGGGTCGGCGGCGGCCGCCGGAAGGGTCAGGGTGGCGTACACCAGGCCACACGGAATCAGGCCGTTCACCGCCCCCAGCAGCAGTCGGGACCCGGGTCCCGAGCTGCGGGCCGCCACCGCTCCCACGCGGGCCAGGCCGTGGCCCCAGCGCGCCGGCGGCTCGGGCAGCAGGCCCGCCAGCCCCAGCGCGAACACCCCCAGCAACACCGCCGCCACCACCGAGGCCAGCCACCCCGGTCCCGGTAGCGCACCTCCTGCGGCCCCCGCGAGGGCTCCCAGCGCGGCGTAGGTGGCAACGCGTCCCAAGTGGTAGGGCACCGCGTGCAGTGGGCGACCGCCTGCCGCGCAGGCCAGCGCTCCGCACATGCCCAGGCAGTGGGGGGCTCCAGCGATGGCGGCCACGGCGGCCGCTCCGATCCAGGTGGTGATCATGCCCGCCTGAAGGGCAAGCGCCGTGCCAGCCGTCGTCGGGCCCAGGGAGGGCGCGGCAACCCGGCGGGCGTGCCGAAACCCACAGCGGATGTGTGCGGGATGACCCAGGGGGGCCGTGATGGTGCGCTCCGCTGCGTCTTCGCTCGATGGCACGCCCTTTGCGAAGGCTCCGCGCGGAGGTCCCATGTCCCATGCAGTAGACCCCCCCTACGACGACGAGATCACCAAGCACTTCGTCTGGGCCACCGTCGCGTTCGCGCTGGTCGGTATGACGGTCGGTGCCTGGATCGCGCTGGAGCTCGCCTTCTGGCCAGCCAACCTGGGGGTTCCCTACCTCACCTTCGGACGACTTCGTCCGCTACACACCAACGCCGTGGTGTTCGCCTTCGGCGGCAACATCGTGTTTGCCGGCATGTACTACTCCATGCAGCGCCTGCTCAAGGTGCGGATGTGGAGCGACCAGCTCTCCAAGTTCCACTTCTGGGGCTGGCAGGGCATCATCGTGGCCGCTGCCATCACGCTGCCCCTGGGGCTCACCCAGACCCACGAGTACGCCGAGCTGATCTGGCCCATCGACATCGCCATCGCGGTGGTGTTCCTGGCCTTCGCCTTCAACTGTGCGATGACCATCGCGAACCGGAAGGTGCAGCACCTGTACGTGGCCATCTGGTTCTACATCTCCTTCCTGATCACCATCCCCGTGCTGCACGTGGTCAACAACCTGGCGATTCCCGCCACCATGACCCGCAGCTACCCCGTCTACTCGGGCATGACCGACGCGCTGGTGCAGTGGTGGTACGGCCACAACGCCGTGGGCTTCTTCCTCACCACGCCGTTCCTCGGCTTGATGTACTACTTCCTGCCCCGCGCGGCCGAGCGGCCCGTCTACAGCTATCGGCTGTCGATCATCCACTTCTGGGCGCTGGTGTTCCTGTACATCTGGGCGGGGCCGCACCACCTGCTCTACTCGTCCCTTCCGGACTGGGCCCAGACGCTGGGCATGGTCTTCAGCATCATGCTGATCGCGCCCAGCTGGGGCGGCATGCTCAACGGGCTGCTCACCCTGCGCGGTGCCTGGGATCGGCTGCGTACCGACCCCGTGCTCAAGTTCCTGGTGGTGGCGGTGAGCTTCTACGGCATGAGCACCTTCGAGGGGCCCATGATGTCGATCCGCGCCGTCAACGCCCTGTCTCACTACACCAACTGGGTCATCGGCCACGTGCACTCCGGGGCGCTCGGCTGGAACGGAATGATCTCCTTCGGGATCCTGTACTGGCTGGTGCCGCGGCTGTACGACCGCCCGCTGTACAGCACGAACCTCGCCACGCAGCACTTCTGGATCGCCACGGTGGGCATCGTTCTGTACACGGTGACCATGTGGGGCGCAGGGCTCACCGAGGGGCTCATGTGGCGCGCCGTGGACGACAGCGGCCAGCTGCAGAACCCCATCTTCATGGACATCGTGAACCGGTTGCAGCCCTTCTACTGGCTCCGCCTCGTCGGGGGCCTGATGTACCTGTCGGGCGTGGTGCTGATGACCTGGAACCTGATCAAGACCGCCACCAGCCCCCATCCCAGCGGCGACGACCAGCTCGTCGCTGCCAAGTGAGGTCCCCATGTCAGACAGCGACGCGCACTGGCACCGCAGGGCACTCGAGCCCAACGCGGGTCTGTTCGCCATCCTCACCACCGTGGCCATCAGCATCGGCGGCCTGGTGGAGATCGTGCCCATGTTCACCATCGACGCAGCCAAGCCCGGCATCGCCGAGAGCGTGGCGCCCTACACCCCGCTGGAGGTCGCGGGCCGCGACATCTACATCCGGGAAGGGTGCATGGTGTGCCACTCGCAGATGGTGCGCCCCTTCCGCGACGAGACCCTGCGCTACGGCCTGTGGTCCCGCTCCGAGGAGTACACCTGGGACCGCCCGTTCCTGCTCGGATCGCGCAGGATCGGGCCGGATCTGCATCGGGTGGGCGGCAAGTACCCCGACGCCTGGCACTACGAGCACATGCGGGATCCCCGCTCCACCACGCCCGGCAGCGTGATGCCACCCTACCCGTGGTTGCTGACTTGGAAGATCGATCCTGCAGACGTGCAAGCCAGCGTGGTGGCGCTGAATCGGGTGGGCACTCCCTACAGTGCAGACGACCTGAACAACACGGCCTGGATGCTCCAGCAGCAGGGTGACGAGATCGTCGGACGCATGGCGCAGTCGGGCATCGAGGTCACCTGGGACACCGAGATCGTGGCGCTGACGGCCTATCTGCAGCGCTTGGGAACGGACCGCGAGGCGCTGTCGGCAGAGGTGGCCCAGCAGGGCGAGGAGACACGATGAGTCAGCTGTTGCACGGAGCCGAGTCGAACCTGGGATGGCTGATGGGGTGGACCACGCTGCTGTTCTTCACCTCGATGGTGGGGTGGACGGTGTGGGCCTTCGCGCCGAGCCGTCGCGCCGCCATGGAGGCCGCGAGCCGCATCCCGCTGGACGACGGGGAGGAGCGATGAGTCGCATCACCGACGAGATCATGGGGCATGCCGACGACAACGACGGCATCGAAGAATACGACAACCCGCTGCCCGACTGGTGGGTGGGCCTGTTCGTGGTGACCGTGCTGTGGGGGATCGGCTACGCGCTGAACTTCCACGTCGTGGCGCAGGACAGTCAGCTGAAGCGCTACGACGTGCAGATGGCGGCGGCGGAGCAGCGGTGGCCCGAGTCCGACGTGGCCGTGGCCCTGGCCTTCGACGAGGCGACCCTCGCAGAAGGGAAGGAGGTCTTCGTGCAGACCTGCCAGGCGTGCCACATGGAGGAGGGCGTGGGCGGACCCATCGGCCCCAGCCTGGTGGACGCCGAGTGGCTGCACGGATCGGATCCCGAGCAGATCCGAGCCACCATCACCGACGGGGTGACGGAAAAGGGAATGCCTGCGTGGGGGCAGATCCTCGGGCCCGAGAAGGTGCGCAAGGTCGCCGCCTACGTGGTGGAGCTGGGACGCAACGCCAGCGCCCAGCCCACGGCTGCGGCCGACCCTCCCAGCGAAGCACCTGCAGAGGAGCCCGCTGCCGAGGCGCCCGACGAGCCCGAGCCCGATCTGTCCACGCTGTCGGAGGACGAGCGGCGCGCCTATCTGATGGAGCGCGGCAAGCGGATCTACGAGACGGGGGAGACGGGTCTGGCCTGCACCACGTGCCACCAGGCCACGGGACAGGGCGTGGCGGGCGCTTTCCCACCGCTGGTGGGCCAGAAGACCCACATGGGCGACTGCGTGAACCACGCCACCCTCATCCTCGACGGGCTGTCGGGCGAGATCGAGGTGGACGGCGTGACCTACAACGGCGTGATGATGGGCCAGCGCGATCAGCTGAACGACCTGCAGATCGCCGCGGTCATCTCCTACGTCCGCAACAGCTGGGGCAACGACTACGGGCTGTGCAGCCCGGAAGACGTAGCCACGGCGCGGGCCCGCTGACGGTCGAGCCGCCGTGCCCGTGGTTGGCACGGCGGCTGCAGTCCATGGGCGCGAGCGGCCAGCGGGCCGCGGAGGATCTGCTGCAATGGTGCGCACACACACAGACTCGCCGTCGTCGGTCCGGCCGGGTGGCTCGGGCTTCGGCTTCAAGGGCGGTCGGAACTGGATCTACGCCAAGCGCGTGGCCGGGCGGTTCCAGCGCCTGCATCGGGCCTCGGGGTTCGTGCTGCTGGCGATCTTGGCGGTGGTGCCCTGGCTTCGGGTGGGTGGGCTGCCCGTTCTGCGCATCGACGTGCCCGCGCGGCAGCTGTTCCTGATGGGCACGGTATTCACGGCGGCGGACGGCTTCAATCTGGTGCTGCTGGGCTTGCTCGCAGCCTTCTCGTTGTTCTTCTTCACCTCGCTGCTGGGCCGGTTGTGGTGCGGGTGGTTCTGCCCGCAGACGGTGTTCCTCGAAGAGTTCGTGCGTCCCATCGAGCTGCTCGTGGAAGGGGATCGCAGCCGCCGTATGCGCCGTGATCTCGGCCCCTGGACCTTCGATCGGATCTGGCGCAAGGCGGTGAAGTGGTCGTTGTTCGCGGTGCTCGCGGTGCTCGTGGGCATGGCCGTGATGGGCATGTTCGCGGGTCCGAGGGCGCTGTGGACGGGAGCGGCGGGCCCCATGGACTACGCGCTGGTGAGCGTGATCGCGGTGGGCCTGTTCGCGGACTGGGCCTGGTTTCGCGAGCAGCTGTGCATCTACCTGTGCCCCTATGCGCGCTTCCAGGGGGCGCTCACCGACGACCACAGCCTGGTGGTGAGCTACGACGTGGCCCGCGGGGAGCCGCGCGGGAAGGGACGTCAGGCGGTGCTCGAGGGGCACTGCATCAGCTGCAACAAGTGCGTGGACGTGTGCCCCCAGGGGATCGACATCCGCGACGGGTTCCAGCTCGAGTGCATCAACTGCTCGCGCTGCGTGGACGCCTGCGAAGACGTGATGGGTCAGCTCGGGCTGCCATCGCTGATCCGCTACTCGACGGTGGCGGAGGACGAGGGACGGAAGACGCGCTGGGTGCGGGGGCGCACGGTGGCCTACGCAGCGCTGCTGGCGGTGGTGGCCGGTGTGCTGGTGGCCCGGGTGGCGACCCAGAGCCCCATGGAGGTGACGGTGAACCGGAGCCCAGGGACGCTGTTCCAGCAGGACTCGGACGGGTTCGTGCGCAACACCTACCTGGTGCGCGTGACCAACAAGGACGCGGCGCGGACGCACACCTACGAGGTGTGGCTGGACGGGTTGCCAGCGGCCGACGTGATCGTGCCGGATCTGACGCTGCAGCCCCTGGCCGATCAGACCGTGCCGTTGGTGGTACGCCTGCCGGCGGGGGCGGTGGACCGCACGACCTCCTTCGACGTGGCCGTGGACGACGGCAGCGAGGTGGTGCGGGTGCCGGCCACCTTCAAGGCGCCACCGCGCGCGACGACGGGAGGTGCCCCGTGAGCCGGTCGGTGGGACACGGGCGGGCGTGGCCGCTGGGGATCGCGCTGGGGTTGCTGGTGGTGGTGGTGGTGAACTTCGCGTTCGTCTACATCGCCACCCAGAACGCGCCTCAGGTGGAGTCCAGCTACGAGACGGTGGACCGGTAGCGTGGCTCGGGTGAACCCCTTGGTGGCCCACTGCCCCCACTGCGGGCTCGCGGTGGCGGGTGCCGTGGACGCCTACTGCTGCTCGGGGTGTGAGCTCGCGGCCGCCATCGTGTCGGGGGCGGGGCTGCAGCGGTACTACGCCACCCGGGAGGCGCCCGCCCCCAGGCCCGAGCCCCTGGACGCCGACTGGCGCTCGGTGCCCGTGCGTGATGCGGGCGAGGGCGAGCAGGCGTGCCGCCTGGCCATCGACGGTCTTCGGTGCGCCTCGTGCGTGTGGCTGGTGGAGGGGATCCTCGGTCGTACCGAGGGAGTCTCGTCTGCCCACGTCAGCTACGCCACGGGGCGCGCCACCGTGGTGTTCGATCCTCGGGTGATCGATCTAGCGGCGGTGGGGGCCCGCATCGCGGCCCTGGGCTACCGGCCGCGGCCGGTGGACGCGGTGCGCGCCGCCGATCGGGACCTGCTGGTGCGGCTGGGCGTGGCGGCGTTCTGCGCAGCCAACGTGATGACGCTGTCGGCCAGCGTGTACGCGGGCTGGTTCGACGGCATGGCGGAGCGCTACGCGGCGCTGTTCCGCTGGATGCAGCTCGTGCTGGCGACGCCGGTGGCGCTGTGGTCGGCGGGGCCCTTCTTCGAGGCGGCGTGGCGTGGCCTGCGGCACCGGGTGCTGGCCATGGATCTGCCCATCAGTCTGGCGGTGGCTGCCATGTACGCCCACGGCGTGTGGGCGACGCTGGCGGGGCAGGACGCCTACCTCGACTCGCTGACGATGCTGGTGACGCTGCTCGTCGCCGGCCGGGTGCTCGAGGCGCGGGGGCGCAGCCGCGCAGCGGCTGCGGCCGCCGCGCTGGCCGCCTCGTGGCCCACCACCGCGCGGCGCTGCACCGCCGACGGCGTGCAGACCGTGAGTGTGGACGCGCTGGCGGTGGGCGACCGTGTGGAGGTGGGGCTCGGCGAGGAGGTTCCCGCGGACGGCGTGGTGACGGCGGGCACCGCGCGCGTCCGCATGGCGCTGCTCACGGGCGAGTCCGAGCCCGTCGCCGTGCGGGCAGGGGACCGGGTGGTGGCGGGGGCCCCGGTGGTCGAGGGGGCCGTCACCGTGCTCGCCGACCGGGTGGGGGCCGACACCCTCGGCCGCCGAATGGCGTCCGATCTGCTGGCGTCCGTGGATCGCGGATTGCCCACGACGCCAGCCGATCGGATTGCTCCTTGGTTCACGGCGGGCACGCTCGTGGCCGCGGGCGTGGGGCTGGCTGCGTGGACCGTGGTGGCCGGGGTGGCCACGGGGCTGCACGTCGCGGTGGCGGTGCTCGTGGTGGCCTGCCCCTGTGCGCTGGGCTTGTCGTGGCCGGTGGCCGTGTCGGCGGGTCTGGCGGCGGTGGCGCGCCGCGGCTTGGTGCTCCGCAGCGGGACCGCCCTGCTGCGCCTCGCGGACGTCGACGTGGTGGCGCTGGACAAGACGGGCACGGTCACGGCTGGCGAGCCTCGCGTGCTCCGCGCCGACGACGCCGTGCTGGCGCTGGCGGCGGGCCTGGAGCGATCGAGCCACCATCCCATCGCGCGGGCGCTGCGCCGCGAGGCGGCTGCACGCGGCCTGCCGCTGCCCCTGGCCATCGACGTGCGCGAGCAGCCAGGGCGCGGGATCGTCGGGTCCGTCGACGGATGCCGGATCGAGCTGCGCGCGGGGGCGCCGGGCTGTGTGGTGCTGCTGCGGCACGACGACGTGCAGACGACGGTGATGGGCGAGATCGCGCTGGCGGACACCGGGCGCGCCGATGCGCCCGAGGCGGTGGCGCGCCTGCAGCAGCAGGCGACGGTGGCGCTGCTCACGGGCGACAAGGTGGCGGTGGCACAGCGCATCGGGGCGCAGGTGGGCATTGCCGAGGTGCACGGCGAGATGACGCCGCAGCAGAAGGCGGCGTGGGTGCGGGCGCGCCAGGAGGCTGGGCACCGTGTGTTGTTCGTGGGCGACGGGCTCAACGACGGGCCCGCCTTGGTGGCGTCTCACGTGGGGCTGGCCATGGGCAGCGGCGTGGCCGCCACCGTGCAGGCCGCCGACGGCGTGGTCACCTCCGATGCGCTGGGCCCCGTGGTGGCGGGGGTGTGCGGCGCGCAGGTGGTGCGCCGCGTGGTGCGGGCCAACCTCGCTCGCTCGGTGGCCTACAACGTGGTGGCGGTGGCGGTGGCGCTGGCCGGGTGGGTGGATCCGCTGGTGGCTGCCGTCCTCATGCCGCTGTCGAGCGCGATGGTGCTGGTGGGTGGCTTGCGCGTGGAGCCGCGGCTGCGGCGGATGGAGGCAACGTGGACGTCATCGTGATCTTGCTACCGCTGGCGGTGGCGATGGGAGCTGTGTTCGCCGGGCTGTTCGTGGGCGCGGTTCGCTCGGGCCAGTTCGACGATCTGGACGATCCGCCGCAGCGGATCCTGCAGGACGATCCCTGAGCTCACAGCGGCCATCCACGGAGTGGACCCTGGATCAGTCGGCCACCGAGCCCCATTCCACCAGGTGCACCAGCAGTAGTCCTGCCGTCTGTGTGGGGTGCGACGCGGCCACCATCGACCGCACCTCGCGAAAGAACGCTCGGTACCGCTGTCGGATCCGCTGCATGTCCGCTCGCGACACGCAGAGCACGTTGTAGCCGACCACGTCGTCTGTCTCGCCCTGGCCCAGCCGCTGAAGCGCCACCCTGGTCCAGTGCTCCCGGGCTCGGTGTCGATCCTCGTCCGTGCCTCGCGCGGTGCTCGTCAGATGCTGGGCTGGTCTCACGCGGCCGCGGTGCTCCTTCAGCAAGCCAGCCCGAACCATCGCCTCCACCGTGGCTCGCAGGGTGCCGGTGGGAAGTCCCAGTCGCTCCTCCAGCGCCTCTGTGCTCGCCCCGTCCGACGTGCCGAGCAGCGTGAGCACCGCTGGGCTCCAGGGGAACTCGTGTAGCAGCCGTCCCGCTTCCTTCTGCGCTGCCGCTCGCTCGCGCACCGCCGGCACCTGCTCGATCGAGACCAGCGCACCCACCAGATCCGGCATGCGGCCCGTGCATCCGTCCACCAGGCGCAACAGATCCGGGACCCTTGGCTGAGCGTCGCCCCTGAGCCAGCGCCCGATCTGATGCCGACTGAGGCCTGTCTGCTCCGCCAGATCCAGCTGCGACGCACCTCCCTTCAGGGCTTGCAGCCATCCACACACCCCGCCGCTCTGCCATGCAGCAAGCGACGGTGGATGGAAGTGGGCGAGGGCTGCGGCCACGTCGACTCCACCCACCGAGGCCGCCCGAAACAGCTCGCCTGCGCGTGGATAGCGCCGTCCCGTCTCCCACTCCGAGCACACGTTGGAGCGGTAGCCGAGCTTCCGGCAGAAGGCGATCTGCGAGCGGGAACCTCGAATCGCGCGTAGGAGTTGGCGGGCTACGATGTTCAAGGTCCGTCATTATCGCACATATCCATGCGATATCGCGCCACAGATTTGTGCGAAAACGAGAGGGCTGCGCAGACACACGCGGGGGAACAGGTCAAGCTTGGTGCAGGAGGGACGAGATGCGGAACATCTGGCTAGGAACAGTTGCTTTGGTTGCTTGTGCGCCCGAGCCCGACCCGGGCATCCAGATCACCGACGAGGGGACCCAGCCCACCAGCGGGTGTGACTACGACAGCCGACGGATCGGACTGGACGAGCCTGCCATCGACGGACGATCCGTGAACGACATGATCGGAGACTTTCCCGTCGAGGTGCAGGTGGATCCCGTTTGGTTCGACGGCGCCCCGCGCTCGCTGACGGTGAGTCTCGAGGTGATGGCCGACGACGAGGTGACTCACTTCATCGTGACGCCCGTCACCAGCGACTGCGCCGAGCTCGACACCATCGTCGTACCGATGGCGCTCGTCGTGGCCAGTGACGACGGGGCGATCGACGAGGTCCTGTCCTACGACGAGCGGCTTCCCACCGATCGGATCGGGACCCACGAGTCCATCGGAGGTGCCGCCTTGCAGGGCACGCTCGATCTGCAGGCTGCCTTCGTCGATCAGAGCGGTCCAGGCAGCTACGACACCGTGTTGGACGTGGAGGTGGCCTTCGACACCGAAGGCACGCTGCGAGGCTCGTTGCTGGGGCTCGGCCGAGAGGCGGGAACGGCAGGGACGGGCGGCTCCACGAGCACGGGCGGGGATGCCTGGTCCCTCGAGCTGGACGTCGCCCGGTGGTAGGGCGGCGTCAGCTCCGACGTCGACGCGCGGGACGGCCCATGGCCACTGCGAGCCCCAGCGCCCACACCCAGCCTGCAGCGCCTCCCGAGCCCGAGCATCCACAGCCTTCGCCACCGTTGTTCGAGGCGCTGCCCCCACTCGTGGAGAAGGTCTGGGTGGCCGACGCCGTCCCGCCAGGGCCTGCCAGCTCCAGCACTGCCGTGTAGGTGGCGCCCTCGGGGAGCTGCAGCAGGGGCTCCCAGCCCGTCAGGGGCTCCACGACGGGGTCGCCGGTGGCGCTGTCTCCTTCGAAGACGGTCCAGGATGCGTCGTTGATGCAGCCTGGCAGGTCCACCGCGGTCTCGTTGAGCAGCTGCACCTGGGTGGAGGACTGGACGTCCACCTCGAAGCGAGGCTCCGGAGCCGCGCAGACCGTGACCTCCACGCTTGTTGTGCCGGACGCGCCGTCGACGCAGCTCTCGTCGTCGCCCACGACGTACTCCACCGCCACGGTGTAGGTGCCTTGCTCGGCGTAGGTGTGGGTTCCGGAGGTGCCGTCGCTGCCGTCGCCGAAGTCGAAGTCGGTCTGCGTGGCGACGTAGGGCTCGGTGACCTGAAGCGTGCAGGTGATGTCGAGGGCTTGGGCGGACTCCCCGCCACAGTCCAGCGTGGCCCGGGGCCCGTACAGGAACCGCAGCCCGTCGATGTCGTCCTGCGCCAGCTCCGTCGGTGCACCGCAGTCCGGCACCGTCCAGTACATCACCGCCTCCTTCAGCTCCGGCTCGCACGGCTCTCCCTCGTCGCAGGAGTGGCCGAGGCCCGAGATGTGGCCCAGGTGATGGTTCAGGTGGGCCTGCAGATCCACCGCGTCGTCGCAGGGAGCCCCCGGCTGCCGGAACGCCATGCCATCGTTGAAGATCACCACGACCTGCTCCAGCTCGTCGAATTCGTCGCCGCCGAACACCGACAGCGTAATGGTCGGTACTCCCGCTTCCACGATTCCGTCGGGATCGTTGAAGATCACCCTGGATCCTGGGCCGCTGGTGGTGTTGGGGGCGGCGAGTACCGGATTCGAGGTGCCGTCGGGCACCTCGAACTCCAACAGGCTGCAGGTGGCGTCGCTCCACAGCGCGGCAGCGCTCTGCACGGCTTCGTAGCAGCTCCCAGCCGGCAGCGTCTCCTCGCAGCAGGCCGTCAGCCCACCCGATGCCGCACAGTCGGCGGGGTTGCCGGGTTGGCCGTCGTCGGCGACGCCCAGCTCCACGGGCATTCGCTCGATGGGCCAGGTGTAGCCCAGCGTCTCGAAGGCATGGGCAGACGGGTTCAGGGCGAGGACGATCAACGTGGGCATGGCTTCTCCTGGAGGCCGCCAGCGAAGCCGAGGGCCAAAGGGGATCGTGGCACGACGGGGTCACGCGGGATTCCGGAACGACGACGGTCGCTAGGTGTCGCCAACTTCGGCGTTGTTAGCGGTGAACGATTCGATGGTTCCAGTCACTGGCGGAGCGGGAGGTGGCGTGGATCGATCCGATCTCGAGCTGGCGTTCCGCTGCGACGTGGAGTGGTCGAGCTTGGCAGGAACGGGGAAGAAGCGTCACTGTGCGCGCTGCTCCGAGCAGGTGGTGGATCTGTCTGCACACAGCGAGTGGCGTGCGCGCACACGGCTGACGCTGCAACCCCGGACGTGTGTGCGCTACACACTGCAGCCCGACGGTCGAGTTCGGTTTCGTCCGTCGCGGATCGCCCGCCTGGCGACCACGTTGCTGGCGCTGTGGCCGGCGATGGCGGGGGCGCAGGAGCATGAGCGCGAGCCCCCGCCAGCCGCGACGATTCGCGCCGCCGAGGCGCCACAGACGACCGCCCTTCGGGTGACTGTGGTGGACACGGATCTGGAGCTGCCGATCCCTGGGGCCGTGGTGGAGGTGCTGGGGCAGGATGTCGAGCTGCAGTCCGACGCCGATGGTGTGATCGAGGTGGACGTGCCCGAAGGCCAGTACGCGCTGTCCGTCACCCGCGAGGGGTTCGGCAGCGTCACGGTGCATGACCTGCGCGTGCAAGCAGGACGTACCACGCCTCTGACGGTGAAGATGTCGGCGGAGAGCACTGAGGAGATGGGGATCATGGTGGGGCGGCGGAGTCCACCCGCCCACTGGGAGCGGCTCCGTCTGCGTCACTGGTTCGGGCGCTAGGAGACCTCCACCCCACACGGACGCAGGCTCGTTGGCTGTACGCGGTAGCTCGTCACGGTCACCTCTTCGAGGAGCAGGGGGTCGTCCAGCCACCGTGGCGAGCGTGTCGGAGAGTGTGGAATCAGCATCGGCTCGACCCAGCGGGAAGCCCGGGCGCAGAGCTCGACCGACGCCACTGGGGCCACACCCAGCCGCACGCGTCGTGAGCGGGTCTGTAGGGTGAAGGGGCCCATCAACGCCGAGAGGTAGGTCTGGAGAACGAATCCGAGGACCGCGCTCGCGTCGGTGGAGAGGTCGTCGGGGGGCAGGGCGCCCGTCGGCACGATGGCGGTGTGGTCACCCACGGCACGGGAGTCCAGCAGACGCTCCAGGTTCCTCGGGCCATCTCGTAGAATCGCAGCAGCGACGTCCGACCACGGGGCGAACCGTCCTGTGTTCCAGGTTGCGATCCGGGCCAGGGCGTGCCGAACCTGCTCGGCATCCCCAGTGCACAGGTGGCGGCTTTCGGTGCGCGGATAGCTGATGACCTTGGCTTTCTCGTAGAGCCCTTGGGCCACCTCGGTGGCGTGCCTGGCCGATAGTCCATGGTCTCTCCGGACGGCAACCTGCAGCGTGGTGAGGTCCGGGAGCAGCGGAGACGCGCGTGTGGTGTGCGCGATCTCGTCCTGCACGGAGCCACGCTCGCACTGACCGAGCACTCCCATCACGGACGACAGCTCCTTGGGATCGCGGGCCCGCGTGAGCGCCGTGAAGGGCTCGAGACCGTCGGGATGGGTGAAGGTGGCCTCGACTGCCCACTCGGAGGGGCGTCGTTCCCAGACGCCGTATTGGGCCAGCCAAGCCAGCAATGTCGACGTCCCTCGACGACCGACGACGTGGTGGTCGTCCGAGCAGAGGAGTCGCTCGGCGAACAGATCGGCCCGATGCTCTTCGAGTGTGACGGGGAACACCTCGCCGTCTCGCAGGTCGCGCAGTGTGCTCCGACGCCACGGCCGGTGCAGCCCTCCAGGATCTCGATGGGCCGGGATGCCCGGGATCACGAGTAGGGAGCCTGCCATCAGGTGGCGGGGCGCGAGGCGTGCCAGCTGGTGGTACAGACCGTCGCCCAGCTCGAGCGGTCCCACCGCGGCCAGCCTGGGTCCTGGCACTGGGGCACCGCTTGGTTCGAGGGCCTCGTAGAGCACGGCACCTTCGATGCCATGGACGCTCCTCGTGACACGAACGCAGCGGTGGGCCATACCTCACCGTAGCGGACTCACTGCTGCGGGCGCGTGTGCTTCAGCGCCGGCAGCCCGTTCACCCGGTCGAGCCAGGCCGCGACGCTCGGCGCGTCGTCGAGGGGGAAGCGTGCAGGCTCGGCGTAGGTGAAGCAGGCGCCGACGCCCAGATCCGCCAGCGTCAGGCGGTCGCCCACGAGCCACCGCCGTCCGTCGAGCGCCGACTCCAGCACCGACAGCAGCGGGATCGCCTCGCTGCGAGCCGCCTCGACCGCGGCAGCGTCGGGCTCGGGGCGGAACAGCGCCTGGAACACCAGCGTGCCCAGTGGGCGGTCCAGATGGATCTGGGCGAAGAGCAGCCACTGCAGCACAGCTGCTTGCTCGCCCGCGTCCGCGGGCCAGATCGGATCTTCCGCCTTCTGCGCCAGGTAGGCGGCGATGGCCGACGACTCGAAGAGGGTGGTGGGGCCGTCCACCAGAGCAGGCACCTTCCCCAGCGGATGGATCGCTCGATAGGGAGCCTGCCGCCCCTCTCCGCCGGGCAAGTCGACGAGCACCTCCTCCACGTCGATGCCCACGTGATGGGCCACGATGCGTGCCCGCCGGGCGTTCGGGGAGCCTGGGTGGATGTACAGCTTCACCGTCCCTCCTTGGTGCGCGCCCTGTATGGCAGACTGCCCATGCGCAGGCCGCGACCGGAGGATGCACATGCCGGATGATGCCTCTCAGCGCCGCGGCCTCGACGACCTGGATCTGCGCGGCCTTCGCACGCTGCTCGCCGTCGCCGAGCAGGGCAGCGTCACCGCTGCGGCGGCCTCCCTGGGGGTGTCGCAGTCGTCGGTGTCGCGTGGGGTGCAGCGTCTGCGGCGGGTGCTGGACGACGCGCTGTTCGTGCGCGGTCCGAAGGGCATGCAGCCCACGCCTCGGCTGCACGAGCTACTGCCTCTGGCGCGCGCCACGCTCGATCAGTGGACAGAGGCTGCGCGGCCCACCACCTTCGATCCCGCCACCGACCGCCTGACGCTCACGCTGGCAGCTTGGGACTACGCCACCCTGCTGATGCTGCCCACATGGTTGGCGGCTTTGGGTGAGGACTGTGCCGGGCTGCAGCTGCGGGTGATCGGAATCCGCGAGCGCTTCCCGGCGCGGGCACTCGAGAGCGGGGAGGCGGACGTGATGGTGGGGTTGTTCCGGCGCCTGCCGCCTGGCTGCTTCGAGGTGTCGCTGTGGTCGGACCGCTTTCTCGGCGTGTGTCGCGAGGGACATCCGGCCGCCGCGTCGTTGACCACCTTGGAGGGTTTCGCCGCACAGCCGCAGCTGCTGGTGAGCCCCTTCGGAAAGCGCACGGGCTTCGTGGACGACTTGCTGCGCGCCCAGGGACGGCAACGCAGCATCGGCTGCCTCTTGCCGGGCTTCGCAGGCGCTTGCGAGGCGGTGGCCTGTAGCGACTTGGTGGCGGTGCTCCCCGAGCGGCTGGTGGCACGCGCTGCTGGGTTGCAGACCTTCCTGCCTCCGCTGCAGCTTCCCACCTTCACCATGCAGCTCGTGTGGCACGAGCGTACCCGCGACGACCCCGGTCAGCGCTGGGCTCGGGAGCACCTGAAGTCACTGCCTAGCGGATCGTGCGGTCCAACCAGCCCAGGATCGTCTGGTTGGTCTGTCTCGGCATCTCCTGCTGGATCCAGTGACCGCAATCCAGGCTGACCACGTCTACGTTCGGCACGAACTCCGTCAGACGCTCGGACTTCTGGACCGCGTCGCGGTCGCCGTAGATCATGAGCGCTCGGTGTCGGACGATGGGGTCCACGTCTGCCAGCAGGTGCCAGTTGCGGTCGAGGTTCCGATACCAGTTCACGCTGCCCGTGAAGCCAGACGTCTCGAAGGCCGAGACGAACACGGCCAGCTCCTGGTCGCTCATGACGGGATCCCCCAGCGGTGTCCGTGCCTGGGCGAGGTTGATCAGCGACATCCCTGGCTCGGGCTCCTGCGCAGGCTGGTTCTTTCTGTACAGGTTGCGCAGGAACTGAGACGTGTTCGCGTCGAAGATCGCGTCTGCGACGCCTGGACGTCGATTGAAGTGCACGAAGTAGTTGTCTGCGCCGAACACCTCCTCCATCCACTCGATCCAGGGCTTCTCCGTGCGCTCGAAGTAGGGCACGCTCAGGCTGATCACCTCGTCGACCCGGCTCGGGTGCAACAAGGCCAGGCCCCAGACGACGTTCGCGCCCCAGTCATGCCCCACGAAGGTGGCGTCTTCGTATCCGTAGTGATCGAGGAGGGCGACGAGATCACCCGACAGGTGTGCAAGGTCGTAGTCCGTCACCTCGGTGGGGCGGGACGAGTTTCCGTAGCCGCGCTGGTTCGGGACGATGACGTGGTGGCCCGCCTCGACGAGGGCGGGCACTTGATGGCGCCAGGAGTAGGCGTGCTCTGGCCAGCCGTGGCAAAGCACGATGGGTCTGCCTGCATGGCGTCGGCCCGCCTCGAAGACCTCGAGCTGCACACCGTTGACCGAGACGAGGGTGGGAGTGGGGAAGTCGTTTGGTTCGGACATTGTGTTTCCTTCAGTGCTCATCTGGATGTCGAGCCGATGCCTCGCCGTGCGGACGAGCTGCGCGCACGTGTTAGACGAGGTCCTCGGGGCCTTCGGTGGCCGCCTCTGTCTTGGCTCGTGACCCTGACAGTTCTCGTCAGGGTTTCCAGGGAGCCCCATCAAATCACTGACAGAATCCGTCAGGGTCAGGCCCGATGATGCGATCATGAACACCGCTGCGCGCCGCGACCGCCTTCTGTGCCTGCTGTACCGTGGGGCCACCACCGTGCCTGCCGTCGCAGACACGCTCGGTGTGTCCGTGCGCACCGCCTACCGCGACATCTCCTGCCTCCGCGATGCTGGTCACGACATCCGAGCCACACCAGGGCCTGGTGGGGGTGTGCGCATTGCCTCGGGGAGTCGGCCACGCGCCGTGCGCTTCGAGGTTGCCGAGGTCATCGGTCTCGCGCTGTCCGTCGCCGTCCTGAGGGCTACACCGAACATGCCCTTCTCCCGGAGCGCCGAGGCTGCGCTGGATCGGGCTCGCCGGGCGCTGCCGCGGGATCGGCAGCAGGCGATTCAGCGGCTGCAGCGTCGCATCCTGATCGGGGTGCCCAGCAGCGAGCGCACCGTGCTGACCGTCGGCGAGATCGACGACGTGGTGTTGTCGGTGTTCGAGCGGTGCTTCACGGGCGCTCGGGTGATGGCCTTCGACTACGTCGATCGCTCGGGCGTGCGGTCCTCGCGGCAGATCGAGTGCATCGCCCTCGTGCACCACGCGCCGATCTGGTACGTCGTGGCCTGGGACCTGGACAAGGACGCGTCGCGCATCTTCCGGTTGGACCGGATCTCCGCGCCTTCGTGTGGCCCAGAGCTCGTCCGTCAGCACCTGCTCGCGGAGGTCACGGGGCAAGCGGCTCGAGACGAGTCGGCCGACGATGCATGGGGCCGAACGCCGATCGGATGACCCTTAGGACCTGCGAAGCTGCTTGATGCGGTGGCCGTTCGCCGAGTCGTCGATCAGTGTCGCCAGCCGTCGCTGACGCGTCTCCTCGCGCTTCGCGCTCGTCACCCAGTACGCCGAGCGCCTCCGGTAGCCAGGTGGTTGCGCTTGGTAGAACTCCCAGGCGCCCGGGGTCTCCTCGAAGCGGGCGATCATCTCCTCGGTCAGCGCTCCGTCGAGATCGGTTGTCGCATAGCCGCTGTCGGGGTGCGCGCTCTTGTGGGCGAAGGCCGCGAGCCCCTCGGGCTTCATGCGGCCTTCCGCGGTGAGCCGCTCGACGAGGTCGATGTTCCTCCGACTCCAGACGCTGCTCGGCTTCCGAGGCGTGAAGCGAACGGTGTAGCTCTCGTCGTCGCGTGACTTCCGGATCCCGTCGATCCAGCCGAAGCACAGGGCTTCCTCGACCGTGTCTTCCCAGGTCACCGACGGCCTGTTCGTCGCCTTCTTGTAGTAGCCCACCCAGAGGTGGTCGGTCGTCGCGTGGTGCTCCTCCAGCCACGCTCGGAAGTCGGCGGGGGTGGGGAAGAAGGTGGGGGCGCGCTCGGACATGCTCGACTCTCTGGTCCTACACTTCGTCTGCGGGCTCTCGGAGGGGTCGACCCTATCCGCGGCCGCGCCACCGAGCCAGGGCACGGGCGCCCGATCCAGCGGTTCTGCACGCGGAGTCGCCGAAACGCACCATGGAATGTGCAAGGACCGGTCGACGGTTGCTCGGGCTGGCCGCCATCATGGTGGGGGTTGTCTGGTCGGTCGGCACCACTCGATGCTTGGGTTGTTGTTTCCGTTGTGGTGCCGACCGTCCCCCCTTCGTCGCCGTCCGTCTGGGTCCGCACTGCGAATTCCATGGTTGTCCTCTAGACTTCGAGATGGAGGACATGCACATGCACACACGGATTCGACCAGGTCCAGCCCTATGGGGGTTCGCGGCCATGGCACTCACGGGCTGCTACGAGATTGCGGGAGAGCGCCAGCCCGGGGAGCTCGGCAACGGAGGGTTCTACTGGATCTGCAGCACCGCCGCCGATCCCGCGTGCGATGCGGCTGGTGACGCCGCTGAGGCGTTTCCGGAGCGCGTCGCCTTGGGCAGCAAGTTTCGGCTGCAGTACCTCACGGACTACAACGACCCGGTCAACGTGGCCTCGGGCTCGTCCCACATCGTGGAGCAGAACCTCGTCGGACGATTCGAGGCGGTCGCTCCTGGCTACGCGTCGATGGTGGTCTACCGCGACGGACAGGTCTACGACTTCCTGCATCTCAACGTGCGTCCCATCGACGATGTGGGGCTCGTGGGAGACGTGGGGCCCAACGGCTTGGCGGTGGGGGAGCGGGCCGCGATTCGTGCCAATCCTCGCTGTGAGGGGCTTCTGTGCGCTGGCAGCATGCCCTACCAGTGGGTGGTGGACCGTCCGGAGATCCTGTGGCTGCAGAAGTCCGAGGATCGCAGCTCCGAGGTGATGGTGGAAGGGGTCGCGCCTGGAGAGGCCACCGTGCACCTGTCTCATCAGGAGCTGGCGCTCGCTTCCCTGTCGGTGACGGTGGTGGGCGACGAGGTGCCGACGACCTCGACGGGGGACACCGGTAGCACGGGCTCCACCGGAGGCAAGGGCACCACCTCCTCCACGGGCGACACGGGAGGTGGCCGATGACCCCCCGCTTGATCTTGGCCTGTCTGTGCTTGGTGGGGTGTGATCGGTACGACGTGCGCTTGGAGCGCACGAGCTTCGCGCCCGTGCCCGCCTCCGTCTCGGGCCCGAGCCTCGAGCTACCGTCGGGGATCCTGACCACGGTGGTGGCCCACGTCACGAAGAACGGGGAGCCCGACGACGAGGTCTTCCTCTCGTCTTGGACCGACGACTACGAGGTGCTCGACGTGGTGCCGGTGTCGTCGCAGGTGCCGAACGAGCTGGCCTTGCTGGCGGTGAGCCCCGGGAGCACGACCTTGTACGTGGAGCTGGACGTTCGTAGGGACGGCCTGTTCTCGTGGCCGGCCACAGTGGTGGAGCAGGAGCAGGAGTAGGAGTAGCGTTTGGCGTTCGTTCGTCGTTTGGCGTTAGCGTTCAGCGTTCAGCGTTCAGCGTTCGTTCAGCGTTCGTTCAGCGTTCGTTCAGCGTTCGTTCAGCGTTTGGCGTTTAGCGTTCAGCGTTCAGCGTTCAGCGTTCAGCGTTCAGCGTTCGTTCAGCGTTTAGCGTTTAGCGTTCAGCGTTTGTCGTTCGTTCGTCATTCCGCGTTCGTCGTCCGCTGTCCGCTTTCCGCTTTCCGCTTTCCGCTGTCCGCTGTCCGCTGTCCGCTGTCCGCTTTCCGCTGTCCGCTGTCCGCTTTCCGCTGTCCGCTGTCCGCTTTCCGCTTTCCGCTGTCCGCCGCTTAGCAGTCAGTGAGCCGAACTCGGAGG
>JAHQVJ010000065.1 GCA_019634415.1 Myxococcales bacterium | reverse complement strand
CCTGATCAGACTCGTGCCAGCTTCGCTGCCACTGTACTGATTGGCCGCGAACTGCGTTCGCGGCTGATCAGACTCATGCCAGCTTCGCTGCCACTGTACTGATTGGCCGCGAACTGCGTTCGCGGCTGATCAGACTCGTGCCAGCTCCGTCGCCACAGTCATGAGGCTGCGAGCTTCGCTCGCAGCTGATCACCGAACGGGGAGGGTCGCAGCCGCTACATCTCGGCGAACTCGTCGGCCAGCTGCTGCAGCTCCTCGTCGTCGGCACCGGCAGCGCGCGTGCGGCTGCACAGCGACACGCTGTCGTTCACCGCGTAGACCAGCCAGGTCTCTCCCTCGCCGAAGCTCACGCCGCAGCTCGCACCGTCTCGGTTCGTGGTCACCGCGATCACGTCCCCCGCATCTGCCCCCACGAAGCCCTCGAGCACCTCGATGCGCACGGTCATGGGATCGGCGGAGGAGGTTCCCGTGCAGCCGCTGAAGGGCGGCTCTGTCACCGACAGCACCTCCCCGAACACCACCAGATCACTGGCAGCAGCCTCGTCGGCCACGGAGCCCGGCTCCAAGCAGGAGCACGCCCAGGCCACCCCGTGCAGCACCAGGGGCAGCCCGATCCCCAGGGCAATGGGACGGATCACGTCGGACAAGCTGGGCAAACGCATCGAAACCTCCTTCGCCGGCCCCTCGGAGCCAGTCTAGCCTACGGGTGCTCGACCTACCTTGACAGTTCACAGGTGAAGAAGGTCGTCTTCTTCAGCTCCTTGGGCGTTCCCTTGCTGACGGGCTTGAGCACGAACAGCGTGCCATCGAAGTCGTCGCCCAACAGCTCTCCGTCGTAGCGCAGCGTGGCGTCCTTGACCTTGCCTCCCACTGCCGTGACGTCGCCGAACAGCGTCGCCGCCGACGCTCCGTCGAAGGTCCCCGCGAAGGCCAGATCGAACTCCTGAACCTTCTTCACGGGCTTCTTGTTCTTGTCCTCGAACGTGTTGGAGATGCGCACGCCACCCGTGCCGGTCACCGTGCCATCCGTCTCCGTGAGGTCCATGTCCAGCACCATGTCGAAGTCCTTCTTGAGCCCCTTGCCCTGATACTTCTTGGGGACATCGGGCAAGCAGTTGCCGGTGTAGGAGCCCGTCAGGGTGATCTCGGGGGCGGTGTCGCCGGTGGGTGTGGTGTCCGTGTCGGTTTCGGTGCCGGTATCCGTGGTGGTGGTCGTGTCCTTGGTGTCGGTGTCGGTGTCGCCGGTGCAGGCGACGAGGCCAGCCAGGATCAGGACGGTCGTGAGTCTCATGGGGGTTCCTCCATCTGCACCGACCCTACCGCGACGCGACGCCAGAGTCTGCGCGACAAGGTCCTCGAGAGGTTCGAGGCGATGCTGGGGGAGGACGCCCGACTGATGGAGATCGTCGAATGTGTCGGTGAACATTCCGATGTTGGTAGACCGAACATCGCGTGAACGAACTCCATTGGTCGATCTAGACTTCGCTCAATCTTGGAGGCTCCATGCGAGCGGTTTGGTTTCCGTTGTGTTGGCTGTTGGTCGGTTGCAGTGGTGGAGGAAGGGACGCAGACGAGGACGGTTTTTCGGCGCAGGTCGACTGCGACGACGACGACGCCAAGATCAACCCACAGGCCGCCGAGATCTGTGACGGAATCGACAACGACTGCGACGGAGCCGTCGACGAAGCAGACCGGGACCTCGATGCATCCACTGCCGAAGGCTTGTTCTACGTCGATGCAGATGGCGATGGCTTCGGGGATCCCGCAACGGAGGTGCTGCTTTGTGAGGGCGACGACGACCTCATCCTCCAGGGGGGCGACTGTGACGACATGGACGCGAACCGGCATCCAGGCCTGATCGACATCTGCGACGGAATCGACAACGACTGTGACGACAGCACATCGGGAGCAGGTGTGTGGTTCATCGGCGACGATGGATCGACTCGGGACCACACGGCCTTCCTGAATCAACAGTCGACGGGGTCCTCCGAGATCGAGCTGTACGTGCTCACCGTGACGGAGCCGGGCACGCTGAACGTCTGCGAGGGCGAATGGGTGATGCAGATCGATGTGCAAGCGGATCTCGACATCGTGGCACCAGCGGGTCCCAGCGTGACGGCGCTGGATGGCCAGGGCGTTCATCGGGGCATCGTCGTGGAGGACGAGGTCGACCTCACCGTGTCGAACCTCACGCTGCGCAACTTCTTCGACGAAGGAAAGTACTACGAGGAGGGCTTCGGAGGGGCGCTGTGGTGCCAGGGGCCCGCCACGGTCACTGCGGACAACCTCGTGCTCTCCGGCAATCAAGCGACCTTTGGTGGAAGCGTGGCAGCCATGGAGGGGTGCTCGTTGAACATCTCGAACAGCACGTTCGACGGGAGCACGGGTGTGTACGGCGGCCACCTGGCCGTGTACGAGGCAGATGCCACAGTGTCCGATTCGCGGTTCGAAGGTGGCGAAGGGATCGGTGGCGCGATCGCGATCAACGTGAATTCATTCGAGCTGAGAGCTCCCTTCGAGCCGTCCATTGTCTCCTGCACGAACTGTGAGGTGGTGGACAACTCCAGCACCCATGCAGGAGGCATCTTCGTGGGAGGCAATGGGCGCCTGGTCATGAACGGAGGTCGCATCGATGGCAACGAGGCCCTCTTCGGTGCCGGAATGTACGTGAGCTCGTTCTTCAACTTCGGGTCCGGCAGGAATCCAGCGGTGGCGGAGCTCACCGACGTAGCCTTCGCCAACCAGATCCTCACCCCGCTCAACGACGCTGGAGATCTGGGGTTCGGGCTCTCGGTGCTGGTAGGCACGGACCCCAACAAAACGAAGATTCCCCTCGAGTTCGACTTCGAAGGCACCACACAGACCATCGAGTGCGACGACCGGGTCGGGTGTCGCTGACGAGCAGCAGACGCCCGATCCAGCAACGTCAGAGGCGGTGGACGTCCAGCGAGTGCGTGCCGATCCGAAGCTGCCGCGTGCGCTGCCGGCGCTCCACCAACGACGCGGCGTGGGCCACACCCAGCTTGGCCAAGCGCGTTCGGGCACGGTGGATCTGGGTGTAGATGGTGGTGTCGTGCAGCCCGAGCTTGCGCGACAGCTCCTCCTGATGGAGCCACCCCGGATCGGACGTGCCTCGCTCCGCATCGGCGAGCCGCTCGCGGGCGAGCACCAACAGCAGGTAGTTGAAGGTGTTGGCGCCCACCTGATGGACGCGCCCCTGCTGCAGCACGTCGAGCTCCACGTACTCCTCGTCGCCGCTGACCCGGAAGCTCAGACGCAGATCGCTGCCGGTGTCGGCACGGAGGGTGGGCACGACGGGATCGGGAAGGAACAGCCGCCACACGCTGTCTGCGGCCCGTACCACGGCCTGATCGGCCACGGGCGTCACCTCGTCGCCTCGCTCCATCACCCAGCGGCCGGTGCGGTCCAGGTACACGCACAGCTCGGGTTCTTGGTCGTCGGGTAGGCACAGCAGATCGCCGCGCGCCACGGCTCGCCGGTCCCCCACCAGCTCGCGAGCCCCTCCCACGGGACCGCTGTCGTCGAGCAAAGACCATCCCCCGCCGTCGTGCCCGAAGGACAGGCGGTTCTGCGGGGTGAGGGGCACGGCCTGTCCGGGCTCGACCCGCGCGCCGTCGACGAAGGTGCCGTTGCTGCTGGCGAGATCGCGTAGCTCCCACCGCTGGCCCGACCAGGACAAGGTGGCGTGCTCGCCCGAGATGCGCGGATCGTTCAGCCGAATCTGGCACACCGGGCTCCGCCCGACGACGGTTCGGACCTGCAGCGTGAACGTGGCATCGGAGTCCGCGTGAAAGAGCACGCCCATACCGGCCCTTCTAGCCACCGCTGAGACGACGTGCCCGCTCGACCACCTCGGACCATGCAGGGGTTCGCCACAGCTGCGCGAACGAGGCGTCGACAGACAGCCGATCTGCCAGGACCTCGGGAGCGGGAGCCAGCGACAGGGCTCGCTCGAGGTGCTCCATCGCCATGCTCGGCTCACCATTCAACAGGGCGACCCGCCCACGCTCCACCCCGATGCGACCGCGCGTGTCCGATGCGTCGGGGGGCACGCGGCGCTCCGACTCGATCAGCACCTCCTTGGCGAGGGCGAGCTTTCCACGGCGTCGCCAGGCGACCCCTCGCGCGAGCAGGATCTCGGCGGCCACGTCGTTCGGAGCCCCCTGCAGCGACATCGTGCCGAGGGTCCCATCGGTGAGCACAGCCGTCGCGTCCGCGTTCTCGGGGGTGTGCCCGGCAGCGAGCTGCCAGGCCTTCCAGAACAGCTCTGGCGCCCGGTGACCGAGGGCACGCGCGATGGGTGCGTGCAGCCCACGAGGCCCCGTTCGCACCACACCGCGCAGCCACCGGTCGTGCGCGGCGGTCTGCAGCGCTCGGAGGGACGGCTGCAGCTCGTCCCATCGACCGAGATCGGCGAGGGCCAAGACCCGCAGCTCATGCGCCCTGGGAGTGCGAACTCGACGGTCCTCGAGCAGCTGCAGTGCTGTCGCCGGGTCGCCAGCCACCAGGTGCTCCGCCGCCGCCTGCAGGGGATCGCGGCGCGGGGCCACGCGCTCGGCCCCCCCCACCACGATCTCGGTCACCCGCGCCCGCACACGAGGCGTCACCCCGGCTCCGGACAAGCCGAAGACCACCAACTCCAGATCCTCGGGCGCCCTGCCGGGAGGTACGTCGCGGCGACTCAGGACGGTGGCCAACCCCTCCACGTCGACGACCGCACGCCCCTCGTCGGGGCTCCAGTCCACGCGGATCCGAAACGGGCCGAGCAGCGGTCCCCGAGTGCCGGTGAGGAACCCATAGGGCCCATCCCCCGCCCATGTCGACAGCTGCGTGGTGAGCCGCCCTCCACCGCCATGCCCCCGGAGCGTGAACCCGAGGTGATCGCGACCGTCGGCGTCTCGGAGCATGAAGCCCATGCCGCCGGACCACTCGAGGTGCTGCAGCTCGCCCGTCACCTGCAGCGACAGGCTCGGACCCGTCGCGCGAAGAGGAACACGGGCCAGCATGCCGCCGGTAGTGTCGACCTCGAGGCTCTTCGACTCCGGGGAGAGGCGTACCGCGCGCGCGGCGATGGTCGAGAAGGTGTCGGCGGGGAGGTCGTCGACGAACGACAGCCGCACACTCGGTGCCGCCGCACGCTCGCGTAGCTCGGCCAGGCGCACATCGACGCGTCCGCGCTGGGCGTCGGACACCAGGGGACGCAGGGTCTCGTACCGGGCGATGGCCAGCGCAACGTCGTGGACCTCCTCGGCGCAGCGAGCAGCACCCCACGAGGCCTCTCGCTGCCACTCGGGTGCCTCGGCCGCCTGGTCGTACAGCTCCCGGGCAGCATGAAGCTCACCGCTGCTCTCCAGGTAGCGAGCGGCTCGTAGGCGTGCAGCAGCCGCATCCGATCGCACCGTGGTGAGCTTGGCCGCCTGGGCGAGCACGTCGGCCCCTTCCCGGGCGAACCCCATGGCGAACAAGTCGTCGGTGCGGCGAGACTCCTCGGCCAGCCAGCCGGTGGGTGGAGGACCGAGGTCGGCCGAGTCGGTGAAGTCGAGGACCGGCAGGCGGGCCTCGCCCATGCCCAGGATCCACCTTCGTCGCTGCTCGTCTTGCACCACCAGCTCGTGGTCGCCGTCGCCATCGAGATCGTGGGCGGCCATGGTGATCAGGCCCGACACCACCACCCCCGCGAGCCCCCCACTCGGCAGCTGGCGCACCACCCAGAGCTCCTCGTTGACGCTGATGGCCAGCTCCATCACGCCGTCGCCGTCGAGGTCGAGGGGCTCGTGCCGACCGAGGATGCCCCCGGGCGTCCCGATGGGCAGGAAGGAGCGACGCCGAAGCTCGCCGCCCTCGAAGCGATGGCGGTACAGGCCAGCGGGTGCACCGAAGGGTGCCTCGGCGGGAAAGTCGCGGACGCTGGGGTAGGCATCCAGCTTCACCGTGATCACGTCGTAGCCGTCGGAGCGAGGCCACACGGATGTGTGCCGGAGGTGGCCGAGCTTGTCGCGTGCGACCGTCTCGAGGGATCCGTCGGCGGCGCGCCTCATCACGCGCAGGTCATAGGCCCCCCATGCCCCCGTCGTGACGACGAGCTCCTCGCGCCCGTCGCCGTCCAGGTCCCGAGGGATCACGCCGTTCACCTCCGAGTTCGCGTGCTGCAGCGACCCTCGGGCCTCCGACAGCTGCCACACGCCGGCGGGGCCGCGCTCCAGTAGCAGCATGCGACGGTAGTGGGTGGAGGCCAGGTAGATCTCGTCGGCGCCGTCGTCGTTCAGATCCGCCGCAGCGGCATGGAAGTACGCGTCCGGCCGTTCGAAGCAGCCACGGACCTGCAGCTCGGATCCGTCCAGGCGCGTCAGGCAGAACGAGTCTCTCCGGTTGATCAACAGGTGGGGTTCACCATCGACCTGCACGGACTGTACCCGGAACGGCCACACGCCCTCGGGCCACTCGATCCGCCGGATCACCTGTAGATCCGGTCCGAGCTGACGCAGCTCCTCTGAGGCGGCCCACATCAGCTCCTCCACCCCGTCGGAGTCGGCGTCCCAGTGAAACAACAGCGGCCAACGCTCGGACTTCAACGACTCGTCCTGCACCGGTCGGGCACTGCTGAGGGCTTGCACCAAGGACGCCACGGCTCGAGTGTCGGCATCCGGTGCGGAGCCAGGCGCCGGGAACGCGCGCCGGGCCACGTCCAGGCGCCACTTGAAGGCCTGGGCCGAGGGCTCGCTGGCGACCTGGGGCAGTCGCTCCTGCAGCACGCGCCAGGTGGCGTCCAGGTCCCTGAAGCGCCAGCGCTCGTCCTGGGCGGTGAGCAGCGCGAGCAGCGCCTCCCCCTGCTGTTCCTCCTCGCTGGCCTCGGCGTAGGCGTGGGCGAGGGCCCGCCGTTCCTCCTCGTCTTCCCCATCGGCCGCATGGCGCCGGGCGCGGTCCAGCCACGCCGACGCGATGGCCGAGGTGCCGTGGTTCTCGCGAACCTCCAGGAACGCCTGGAACGCGTCGGCGGCGGCCTCGCGCTCGCCCCGGGAGAGGTGATCCGCGATGGTCTGTCGGAGGCCCTCGAGGCGTGCGGCGGCTCGCCCCTCGATGCTGGCACGCGCCCCCTGTTGCACCCCCCACACCACGACGGCGATCAGGGCCGCGCCACCGAGGGCCGCGGTCATCCCCCGCACGAGGCGACGGTGGCGGTGGAGCCACCAGCCGATCCGACGCCGAAGCGTGTTGGGCGCGCCCTGGATGGGCTCGCCTCGCTGCATCCGCCGCAGATCGGCCACCAGGTGGCGCATGGACGGGTAGCGGTGCGCGGGATCGGGCTGCATGGCCTTGCGGCACAGGTTCTCGAGCTCGACGGGTGCCGTGGGCACCACCGCGCGGAGGGAGGGCGGCTCGTCCATGCTCAGGATGGACTGCAGGATCTGCGCGGGATGTTCCCCCGACACCGCCGGGCGCCCGCTCACCAGCTCGAAGAGCAAGGCGCCCAGGGCATACACGTCGGTTCGCGGGCCCATCGCGGTGCGGTCGCCGCGGGCTTGCTCGGGCGCCATGTACAGCGGAGTGCCCTGCAGCTGCCCCTGCCGGGTGAGGCGCGCCGCCTCCCGCTGCAGCTCCACCGCCAGCCCGAAGTCGGACAGGTGCGCACCACCATTGCGGTCCAACAGCACGTTCGCGGGCTTCACGTCGCGGTGAACGATCCCCTTGGCGTGCGCATGGCTCAACGCATCGCCCACCTCGACCACGATGGACAGCGCCACCCCGATGGACAGCGCCCCTCGCTGCGCGAGCACCGCCCCCAGATCGCTGCCGTCCACCAGCTCCATGGCCAGATACAGCCCTCCGAGGTGAGGACCCACGTCGAGCATGCGCACGATGTTGGGGTGCTGCAGACGGGCGACGGCCCGCGCCTCGCGGCGAACGCGGCCGAGCGAGCCGCCCACGCCGGTGGTGACCTTGAGCGCCACATCGCGCTGTAGCTCTGGATCGAAGGCCCGATACACCACACCCATCCCACCGCGCCCGAGCTCTCCGACGACCTCGTAGCGCCCGACGGTGGCGTGCTGGGGGCGCGGTGCTCTCTCCGGCTGATCCGAGGCCTCCGCCCCGTGGTCAGCGGGCATGGTGGAGGTCGCCATCAAGGGCACGAGCGGCCCGTCCCCAAGGGCGTCGAGCAGGTCGGTGAGCGGGGCTCGGTCCCCAGGATCGGGCGCGGTGAGGCGACGCACCCAGGGCGACAGCGAGGACCCCTCCGGCAGGCTCAGCGGCCCGGCCTGCTTGCGCTCGGCCATCTGTCGGACGTCGAGGTCCGCGAAGGCCCGCCGCCCCACACACAGCTCGAACAGCAGCACGCCCAGCGCGTAGGCATCGGCCGCGAAGCCGTCGACCAGGGGTCCCGTGAACCACTCCGGCGGTGCATACGCCGGGGTGCCCGGCGACAGGCTTCCGACCTCGGTGAGACGCTGCTCCGCGTCATGGACCGCCGCACCGAAGTCGGTCAGCACCACCCGACCCGTCGGCTCCACGAGCACGTTGTCGGGCTTGACGTCGCGATGGGCGACCTGCGCGGCGTGCGCGTGATGCAGCGCCTGGGCGAGCTGCCGCACCACCGAGCGGACCAGAGGCTCGGCCGCGGGAGGCTGTGCGCACAGCGTGGTGAGGGGGTGGCCATCGATCCGCTCCATCACCAAGAACGCCGTGCCCTCGTGCACCCCCCCGTCCACGAACCCCACGATGTGGGGATGGGTGAGCTGTCGGAGGCGCTCGATCTCTCGTAGGTGTCGCGTGCGGTCGAGGGCATCGGTGACGGCCCCCAGGATCTTCAGGATGCACAGCGGGCCGGGTGCGTCGGATGGATGGGCCTGGTACAGACGCGACATGCTCGTCAGCACCTCTGGGCGCACGATCACCCACGCGCCCAGTCGGTCTCCATTGGCGAACTCCCCCACGGTGCCCCGCCACCCCCGGCAGCCGGCATCATCCCACAAGACTCGCGCCGTGGGGTCCGCAGATGCCCGCGCCAACGGAGTCACGCGCGCCAGACGAGGGCGCGGGACTTCCAGCGTTGCCGGTGGTGATAGCCCACGACGTGACCCGAGCAGTCACTCCGAGCGCGAGTCCTCTTGCAGCAGCCACGCCACCCGCTCCGTGCGGTGACGTCCGGGGCCCTCCGCCCACCTCGCCACCACCGCCTGCACCAGATCCGCGGTGCGGTGGTCCTCGCGCCCTCGCAGCATCTGCACGCCGCGCGCAAGCAGCTCGTAGGCGTCGACATCGCCCACCACACCCTCGGTGTCGAGATCGAGGATGCGCGTGGCGTGCACGTCGGCGTCGTTGAGCACCCCGAGGCCCAGTGCTGCCACCAGCAGCACCCCGCGAACCGCCAGCTCGAGCGGCAGGCTGCGCTGGAGCACCGTCTCGCGTCGGCAGCGCTCCCCGAGCCGCAGCGCCTCGCTGTAGCGATGGGCCAGGGCGTGGATGGCCGCCAGGCGCGTGCGCGGCACCACCGCGTCCAGCGACCCCACCCGATCCAGCAGATCCAGCGCCTCCTCGAAGCGCGCCAGCGCTCGATCGGGCTTCCCCTGGCGCCGGTCGATGGTGGCCCGCACGCCGAGCATGCTCGCGACGGCTCCGGGGTGCGACACCGCATCTCTGTGGGCCAGGCCGTCGTCGGCCACATCCGCCGCCTCGGACATGCGCCCCAGCTGCTCCAAGCACCGCGCCACCTGGGTGGTGGCCTGGGCCCACGTGGGCCAGGACTGGGCCTCCTCGGCCACCCGCATGGCATCTCGGCCCACCTGCAGAGCCCCCTCCAGGTCGCCGAGCTGCAGCAGGGTGTCGGCCATGGTGCGCAGCGCTGCTGCGAGGTGCACCGGCGGCCCCTTCCGGGGCTGCAGCTCCTCCACCAGCTCCGAGAGCCGGTCGCGCGCCGCCACGGTCTGCCCCTGCTTGAGCTGCAGCGTGGCGAGCACCCACTTGGCCAGGAATACCGGCTCGTCCGTGGAATGGGCAGACCGAACCACCGCCTCGGCGGCGATCTGGGACTCGGACAAGCGCCCCAGCGTCATCAGCGCCTGGGACCGACGCGCCCGCACGAGGGGCTGGAAGTGAGCGGCCTGCTCCTGCGGCAGATCGGCGATGGCGGTCTCGGCTTGCTCGCACAGATCGAGCACCGCGTGGGGGTTGCCCTGCTCGGCGAGTTGGCGCACGGCCTCCACCAGACACGAGACTGCCTCGGCCAGCTGACCCGCGCCCAGCAGGTGGCGCGCCATGCGCTGCTCGTCCACCATGGAGCGATCCATCAGCTCCTCGAGCACCGCTCGATGCATGCCGCGGATCCGGCCCCCTTCCTCGGCGCGACGCAGCAGGCTCTCGCGCACCATGCTCTGGCCGAAGCGCCACGACTGCAGCGGCCGCTCCGCCACCAGCAGGCGACGCTCCACCAGGCGATCCACGGCTTCCAGGCTGGGATCGTGGCCCTCCCGCTTGGCGAGACGCTCCCAGTCCTCGGTGTCGACGCCGTTGCCCATCACCGCCGCCAGCTCCAGCGCTTGCCACACCCCCTCCGGCTCGTCGGCCAGCGCGGCGTGCAGGTGGTCCACCCACAGGGCGTGGAGATCGTCGGGCAGCGCAGCTCCTGCCCCTCCTCGCAGCCGAAAGCCACCCTCTCCTCGGTGCAGCTGATCGCGCGCCACCCAGTCCTCCACCAAGGCGATGGCGAAGGCCGGGTTGCCCCGCGTACGCTGCACCACCCGCGAGGCCAGCTCACCCTCGAGCCCCACCAGGCCGCGCACCAGCGACGCCTGATCGGCATCGGGCAGTGGACCCACCCGCAGCCGCGACACGCCGTCGCAGGCGCAGATGTGGGCCAGCAGCTCCCTGGCGGGATCGGCCTGGCCGAACCCCTCGTCTTGGCCCACCACCACGAACAGCACGGGCAGCGGCTCGGTGTCGCGACGCTCGAGCACCCAGCGCACGAAGACCAGGGCGTCGATCCCGCGATGGGCATCGTCGATGATCACGATGACGGGCCGGCGCGCCCCCACGGCCCCCAGGTGACGCGCCAGCGCGGCCATGCGCTCCGGCGTGGTGGCCACCACGTCGTCCGACGGCAGCTCGTCCACGGCCATGTCGGACAGCACCGTCTGGTCGCGCTCGTCGATGGTGCCGTAGCCGCGCGCCACCTCGGCCACCCTGGCACGACCGTCGACGGGCTCGAGCCAGCGCACGTCGAAGTGGTCGCGCAGCATGCCGCGCAGCCCCACGTCTTGCCCGCCCACGCTGCCGTGCTCCGCCACCATGGCGCTGGCCGCTCCCACCTCGTGGGCGCGCTCGGCGAGCCAGCGGGCCAGGTGGGTCTTGCCCGTTCCCGCAGCCCCCTCCATCACCACCGCCACCGCTCGCGGATCGCGGTGGACCCGGACCAAGGCGGTCCAGAGCTGATCACGCTCGGCGTCGCGCCCCACGGTGGGCAGCGTGCGCGCACCCAACACCCCCAGCCCCGCGCCGCGCAGGTGCAGCCGAGGGGGCACCAGGGGCCCTCGCCAGTCGTCGGGCGGCGGTGGCGGCGCATCGTTGCGGCCCACGGACCAGGGCGTGGTGGGGGTGAACGCCGGCGGCACCCCGAAGTTGACCGTCGACGACTCCATCGGCCCCATGGCCCCCGCCGACTCCTCGGCGCCGGCGCCGTCGGCCAGCGGATCGCGCGTGGCCAGATCGCCAGGCTCGAGCTGCTCCAGCGCCCAGATCGCATCGGCGGCGCACTGGGTGCGCCTCGCCGGGTCCTTGACCAGCAGGTCGCGAAGCCAGTCCTCCACCCCGGGGGGCATGGGCTGCAGCGGCACCAGGGCGGGGAGCTCCTCGCGCAGGTGTGCGTCGCGGGTCTGGTCCCAGGAGCTGCGCCGAAAGGGAGGCGCCCCGGCGATGAGCGTCCACACCAAGCAGCCGAAGCCGTACAGATCGGTCCAGGGCCCGAAGTCGCGCCAGCGATCCAGGAACTGCTCGGGGGCCATGTACGCTGGCGTGCCCGCGCGCAGCAGTAGCGTCTCCCCGGGCAGGTGCGCGATGCCGAAGTCGGAGATCACTGCCCGCCGCTCGTTGCTCACCAGCACGTTGGCCGGCTTCAGATCCCGGTGGATCACCCCCTTGCCGTGGGCGTGGGCCAGCGCGTCCAGCAGCACGCGCAGCAGGTTGCGCAGATCCGACCACCGCAGGCGACCACGGTACTGCCACAGCGAGCCCGAGGGCAGCAGGTCCATCACCAGGTAGGGCATGCCCGCGACCAGGGCGCCCTCGGAGCCCTCCGCGGCTTGCTCGGAGACCTCTCCGGCGTCGTGCACCCGCACGATGTGGCGGTGGTCGAGGCGGGCCATGGCCCGCGCCTCCTGGCGAAACTGCAGCCGGCCCTTCGGCGTACGGGCGCGCTCCTCCGTGAGGACCTTCACCGCGACCTGTACGGCATCGCCTTCGTGCACGCCGCGCCACACCTCGGCCATGCCACCGTTGCCGATGCGCTCGCGTAGCACGAAGGGGCCGAGGACGACGCTGGGAGAGGGGGAAGACACGATTCGTGCGACTCTATCTCACCCCACGCCTCGGGAGGGAGCCCATGGGTCCCCAGATTTCCTCGATCGACACCGCTGCCGCCGGATCGGTGCGACTGAAGGCGGCTCGCACGCTCCTGGCTTCCGGTTTCATCTGGGTGTTCCTGGGTGCATTCCTGCCCTTGCCCGACATCGTGATGGCCATGGAGCCCATGGTGACAGCCGGGGAACAACCCGACGCCGTGGACACCTGGATCAGTCGGACGTGTGCCTTCCTGTGTGCGCTGCCCATCTTGCTGCTGACGTCGGTGCTGCTGCTGGTGGCGAGTGTCGGGGTGTCTTGGGTGGTGGACCGCGTGCCGCGACGGCTCGTGGCGTTGGTGGCGGCCCCGGCACTGGCAGGCATGGGCCTGATCGGGCTGGCCGTGACGGCACGGGCCGCCCTGGAGCTGGCGGGCGTCTTCGGCAATGCCGTGGCCGTGCCCGCCTGGGGCCTGCGCATGCTGTCGGTGTGGGGGGTGATGGTCATGGGGCTGTGCCTCTCGGGCCTGCTGCTGTACGGCTGGCAGCTCTTGGCCTCCGACGAGCGCTTCGAGGCCGCGCGCGGGTACCGGCCCGCCGCATCCGAGTTTCGCGCCAACGTGGGTCGCGCCCTGGGTCTTCCCGCCTTCGTCGCCCAGTCCGGCGAGGCAGGTCGGGAGCTACTGGTCAGCTACGTGCTGGTGGCCATTCTGAACGCGGGTCCGCTGGCGCTGCTGATCGTGCCGCTGTTCGCGCCCTTCGTGCCGACGGTGGGGTCCAGCGTGTCGGTGGTGGTGCTGCTGCTGTTCAGCTCGACCATGCTGGCCGCTCACGTGCTAGGCGTGGGGCGCGGCCTGGCACGCTTCGCGGAACGGCAGGCCATCCGGGCCTATCAGCACGTCCGGGAGTGGGACGAGCGCCGGCCGGTGGTGTTCCTACGCGCCTTCGACCAAGACGCCGCGAGGCTCGGCCCGGGGTTGGCGGATCCGATGGCACTGTGGCCGGTGGGCGTGGGACGGTCGCGCACGCTGGACGAGGTGTTGCTGGAGCACGCGAGCCCGAGGGGGCCGCTGCTGGCCATCGGCGACCCGCGCGACCCCACCCCGCCGCTGGGGGCTGCGCGCCTGTACGTGCACGGCGACGACGACGCCTGGCAGGCGGTGGTGACCCAGCTGGTACGGGCGTCGGCGCTGGTGGTGCTGTGCCCCAACGAGTCGGCGGGCGTGCGCTGGGAGCTGGAGCTGCTGGCGTCGGAGGGCGACCGGGTGCGGGTGCTGTACCTGGCGAACCCGGAGCTGCCGGGCGACGCCAACCTGGAGCTGCTGGAGGGAATCGTGGGCGAGCGGCTGCCGGTGGCGGGCCGCCAGCAGCCGGTGGCGGCGTTCCTCGATGCACAGGGAGGCTGGCAGCTGCTCACGGCCAAGCGGCTGTCGTACCCGGCCTACGCCACAGCGTTGAACCTGGCGCTGCGGCGCATGGCCGTCAGCACTCCGCCGTCAGCGCCCGATGCTCCCCGCCACCGTCCGTAGCAGGACTTCAGCGCCGGAACAGCATCAGCGACAGCTCGGCGCCGTCTGGGCCCGTCGACACCAACGCCTCGCCGTCGAAGTCGCGCAGCCCGTCGAGCACCAGCCGCTTCAGGTGGTCCGGGTCCTCGTCACCCACCTCGAAGCGGGTCGTGCACACATCATCGGTGCACTCCATCTCCGAGGGCTCGCGCTCGATCTCCGACCCGATCCGGTGGGCCACCGCGGCTGCGCCAGCTTCCGTGAGCTGGCGGTCGAGATCGGAGGGTTCCTCGAGGTCGGGATCGGGGTGGGCCGCGTGCTCGGGGGGGCCTGGCTCCACCCCGGCGGAGTTGCGTGGGTCGGGGCGCGTCGGCTCGAGCCGAAGGGCGTCGTCGGAAGCGGGAGCCTGGACCGCTGGAGAGGAGGACACCTCGTCCCCAGCGTCGCCGAGCGGATGGAGCCAGCCCCACGTCACACCGAGAAGCACGCCCAGAGCGAGCACGAAGCCCAGCGCGAGACGGCCGGGGGTCACGAGTTACCGCCACTGTTGTCGTCGTCGTCGGGCGGGTCACACGGCTTGCCGTGCACGCACGCAGCGAGGGCGAGCATGGACACGATGATGACTCTCATGGTTGATTCTCCGTTCGCGTAGGTCGCGCACCAGGTGCACGTCATGGGAAGCTCGGAATGGCCCACACAGCGCCGAGGTCGGCAACGGTGAGGGCGCGGCCTACCCGTCTCGCTGCATTTGCGTCGAGCCGGATTGCCGAGCGACTCGAAGCCGCAAACACTACGCCAGCCATTGCCTAGGTTTCATCGTCCAAGAGTGACGTTGCCGGCCGGAAACATTGTCCCAATACCAGCCGATTATCTGGTTTCTACCTACTGACGGACGTCCGTCAGTGACAACCGTCACCGACCCCGTGAGAGCGTGGATCTCACCATCTGCATGCTGGGGGGCCACCGGCAGAGTCGGAGTCGACACGCGGATGGGGCAACCGCAGCGCTTGGCGGACCAGCCAACTTGTGGTCGGGAAGATCCGATATCTGCGAATCGACAGAAGTTCGCCCGTACGGCTCGTAGGGCACCAAGGAAACGATGGCCTCACTGCCTCGGAGACGGTCATCTCGGTGAGTCCGTTCTTCTGATGCACCGACGCGCGCCCCAGGCGGCAGATGATCCAACCTGGGCCCCTCGCTCGAAGGAGAACGAAGCTATCAGTACAACTTTCCACGCCAAACCCAGCCGTTCTTCTGCCGATTCGGCGGAAGCCGTGGTTACACCCCGCTTCTTGCCGGAAGCACTTTGGGGTTGATCAGAGACCGGACGGGGTCACGTCCCGGACAGCGACGAAGGGTCCAAACAACTCCAGCTCGATATGCTGAAGTGTGGGGCCCGTGTCCATGTGGCACTTGCCTCGCTTGCCAAGAGGCCAACTGCGTGAGACTCGCCGACAACGCCTACGATCTCCTCATCCAGGAGTTCGGCCCTAGCACGCGGATGGGCTTCAAGGCACTACGGTCCGTCGGGTTCTCGGTCGAGGCGGCCTTTCAAGCCGTCCGAGAGCCCCCTCCACTTCGGCTGTTGTTGGCCTTGACCGAGCCAGGACTCCGACCAGTCTGCGAAGCGTTCGAGGCGGCGGGGATCCGCTACACCAGGATCGACCTTGGCCCTGCGGCTGTGCCAGAGTCTCCAGTAGTCGGTACCACCTTCCATGTCAGTGCCGAAATCCCGTTGCACCTGCGCATCCAAAGGACACGGCCACCGGCGCATGTCTTGGACCGCGCGTGGGAGGGACTCGGTCCCCTGCCGACCCCGGCTCACCTCCTCGCAGCCATGCACCACCAGGATGGGACTTGGACGTTTGAGGTCCGCGATAGTGATGCCACCTCGCTGACCGCCGCAGAAGTCCGAGCAATTGTAGACGAGGAGAGCACTCGCCGATCCGGCTCTGGGACCTGGGTCTCCGGCCAATGCGAACCCGAGTTGATGACGCTCCCGATTTGGGAGGGAGCGCAGATTCAATTGTGGGAAGTCCTGCGCTTTGGGGGCTATGGAGTAGTGATGGATGGAGCCCGTCGGTGCGGCTTGGTTACGGGTGGGAGGCTACTCGGGTTCTACGGCGACCTCATCCAGGCATACCAGTCCATCTGAGGCACCGCCGAGCGGGCTCCGAAGGCCGCAACACGTCGCTGATCGGCACCCGTCAGCGCCGCACACGTAGGGCAAGAGTGACGTCCAACGCGGTCTCACCGCCACCCTGCCGCGTGTAACATATGGCTGCTTCGCGTGGTTCAGAGTAGGGTCTCTGGTTGGCCAGCTCCGCCTCGATTCTCGCCTCTCAGCAACGGGTTCGAACCACCGCCTACGCAGGCATAATCAAGGTCAAAAGCGGCCTTCACCGCCACTCCGCTGGGTGTAACAATGGCCTTGCGCAAGACGGCCGCCCACATCCCCCCGCTCCGCGGGGGGTGTGGTCTCGGTGCGGAGGGCTGCGCCCTCCCCACCGCCGCTCGCGAAGTGCGCGTTACGCACGCTTCCTGCTGGGGACCGCTGAAACAAAGTCCAGCGCGAGGGACGAGAGTGGATCTCGCTGGCCATGGGAGTTCCCGGTGCCTCGGCGACGGCGTCGGAGGTCGCGGTCCAACCCAGGGGGCAGTACAGTGTTTCAGGTTTGAGGGAGACTTCTCGTGGGAGCCTGGGGCCACGGAATCTACGACAATGACGCAGCTCTCGACTGGGTGGGAGAACTGTTGGACCACGGCGGGTCGTACCTCCAGCTCAGCCTCGAACGATATGGGACTCCCTTCGGCATTCAGTGTTTCGGAGCCCACGGCTGCAGGATTCTAGCAACTGCGGACGTTGTGGCGTCGTTATGCGGCCACTCCAGCGGACAGCACCCCGATCGGCTTTCTCGCTGGCTCTCTGAAACGGACTTCGTGCCGAGTACCGAGACTGTCCGAGGATGCCAGCACCTCCTTCAGATTGTCGAGAGGCCAGCGACATCCGAAATCGCCAAGCTGTGGGGCGAAGGAACCAAGTTCGCGCAATGGCTCTCGACCCTGCGCGACGTCCAACAGCGACTCCACCGGGCCGCTATTCCGTGAACTGGCTCGCGTAGTTCCTGAACAGCCGTTCCTCACGGACAGCGGACCAGCTGCCACGCTCCCTCTCTTCCCGAGGTGCGGCAAGGCATGGGTCCGAGCTCCCCGAGCAGATCGAGCTGGCCATGGCCGACCAGCTGCCGCGCTCCCTCTCTGCCCGGAGTGCGGCAGGGCGACGAGTCCGAGCTCCCCGAGCACATCGTCCTCCCGGAAGACCGACCAGGTACCCTACTTCCCTTCTCCTCGGAGTGCGGCAAGGCGATGGGCCTGAACTCCCCGGCAGATTCTTGCGACCAAGTCCCACGCGCACACGGCGTCCACGTCTTCCCGTTCGCTGTACGATCCGGCTACCATCCGGCCCAGTTCCTCGTTGTCGCGAGACACGCCGGCGGTTTGCGTAACCTCGAGGCTGCCAATGACGACCAGCCCATCCCTCGCTAACGCGAGGGTGGTCCTGCCGCTTCGCGGGTCGCACTGGAGCCAGGGGTTAGGCAGACTGGTGACACCGTTGCGACAATTGCCGTGTGGAGGGCAGCTGGCACCAGTGCCACCCCGACCGCGGCTCGGAACTGTTCAAGCAAGCCTCGCTTCGCGAGGTCACCTTCGGTGACTGGAACAGTGCGACCAGCTCGGGACCAGGGGTGACCTAGCCTCCGACTCGCACAAGATATCTGCTCTACATGCAGTAACTGCAGCATCTGAAGCCGGAGCAAACATGGACAAAGACCTCGAAGGAGGCATGCAGTTCCCCGACGACGCGCTGTCCGCGGCAGCAGCTCCGCCTTCCGCGAGCTGTCCGAGACGTACGACCATGACGCCAGGGTGTTCGTCGAGACGGATGGCCGCCGCGTGGAAGTACCGCACCAGGCACTTCCTCCTCCTGCGTGCGCCCTCGAGCATCTCGCACAGGGCCACGCCGTCACCGTCACGCCCTACAACGCGGAGGTCACACCAAGGCAGGCCGCGGAGCTCCTCGGCGTGTCTCGGCCCTACGTCATGAAGCTGCTCCACCAAGGCACCTTGGCGCACCGTCGCGTCGGAGCCCACCACCGCATCCCTCTCGAAGACGTCGTCGGACATCGCGCCATGATGCAGAACGCCACCGCCAACGCGCTGGACGCCATGGCGCGGCTCGACCAAGACGCCGATCACAGAGGAGAGACCATTTCCGGCTACGACGACTGATGCTGCACACCACGGCGGTCCTCGACGCCAACCTGCTCATGACCAGATACCTTCGCAATCGGAACCGTAGCCGAGTGCGTGAACCGCGGTATCCTCGCCGTGGTGCACGACTGGCTCCACGCGCTGAAGGACCAATCGGCCCTGAGGGGGCTGACCAAGACCTCTGTGAGTGCCGAGGACGAGAGGCGACTCCCCAGCGACTACGTCGCCTTTCTACGGGAGGTGGGCTCAGGAGACATCGGCCCTGGCTGGATCATGCTCTACGGCGGCCCAGTCGAGCCTGACAGCATCTACGGAGCACGCGTTCCCACAGCCCAGCAACTGGAGCCAGTCACCACCAACGACGCGCATGACCCAACCTAGGTCGCCGTGTAGCGGCGAGCCCTGCACGCAGTACGGAGCGACGCCACGCTCCGCGAGGCGCGGCCAGAGCGGATGCACCAGTTCGGGACTCGGGTCGACGATCCGGCCTGGCGAGCGCTGGTCCCTACGGCACGGGCTCCAAGCATCGCCGCACAGCCATGCGGGTCACACCCGCGCCCCAGCCACCACCTCGCCGCACCCTCCGAGGCATCGACGGCTACCTGCCTGCCATCTTGGACGTGCTGCACGCCCCAGCGCCGCGAAACGCAACGGAAACCGCCACACCTGCGGTGGCTGATCGCATTCTCAGAAGCTAGCTGGAGCGGCAGGCGTCGCTCGTCCAGCGCTGCTCCGCGCAGCACCGCCAGTTCTCGAACACCTCTTCCCCATGAGCCGTATCGATGCCCAACAGCCTCAGACAAGATCTCCCTGCCAGCATCGTCGTCTTCTTCGTCGCGCTACCGCTCTGCCTCGGCATCGCACTGGCGAGTGGCGCCCCACTCTTCTCCGGCCTCATCGCGGGCATCGTCGGCGGCATCGTCGTTGGCTTCCTCAGCGGGTCGCAGATCGGCGTCAGCGGTCCAGCCGCTGGCCTGGCCGCCATCGTGCTGGCCGCCATCACCACGCTCGGGGGCTGGGAGAACTTCCTCGTCGCGGTGGTCCTCGGCGGCGCAATCCAGCTGCTGTTGGGCGTCCTGCGGGCGGGGGTCATCGGCTACTACTTCCCCTCCTCGGTCATCAAGGGCATGCTCACCGGGATCGGGATCATCATCATCCTCAAGCAGATCCCGCACTTCTTCGGCTACGACGCGGATCCCGAGGGCGACTTCGCGTTCCAACAGGTCGACGGCGGCACCACGTTCTCAGCCCTGTTCGAGACCGTCGAGAACATCTCGCCGGGCTCTACGCTCATCGCCACCATCGGGCTGGGCATCCTCGTACTGTGGGAGCTGGTGCTGACCAAGCGCCATCGGGTCTTCCGCCTGGTTCAGGGACCGCTCGTCGCCGTTTTGGTGGGCATCGGCTTCAGCGTGGCCTTCGCCAACCACGGCACACTGGCCATCGGCACCGAACATCTCGTCAGCGTGCCGGTGCCGTCGGACATGTCCTCGTTCTTCGGCCAGTTCACCAGCCCGAACTGGAGCGCGATCACCGAGCCGGCGGTGTGGGTCACGGCATTCACGATCGCACTCGTGGCGAGCCTCGAGACACTGCTGTGCGTCGAGGCCACCGACAAGCTCGACCCTGAGAAGCGCGTCACGCCCACCAACCGCGAGCTGATGGCCCAGGGCGCGGGCAACATCGTCTCGGGCCTCATCGGTGGTCTACCGATCACGCAGGTCATCGTGCGAAGCTCGGCGAACATTCAGTCGGGCGGCCGCACCAAGGCTTCGGCCATCATCCACGGCTTCTTCCTGCTGACGTCGGTCATGATCATTCCGGCGCTGCTGAACCTCATTCCCCTGTCGGTGCTGGCCGCCATCCTCTTCGTGGTGGGCTACAAGCTGGCCAAGCCCGCGCTCTTCCTCGAGATGTACCACAAGGGCATGCGCCAGTTCCTGCCCTTCGTCGTCACCGTGGCCGGCATCATCTTCACCGATCTGCTCATCGGCATCGCCATGGGCCTGGCCGTCGGCGTCGTGGTCATCCTCATCACGAGCTACCGCAACTCCCACTTCCTGCACATCCAGGACGCCACCGACGGCGAACATCGCATCCGGATGACACTGGCCGAAGAGGTGACCTTCTTCAACAAGGGAGCCATTCTCCACGAGCTCGACGAGCTGCCCGAGAACGTGCACCTCGAGCTCGACGCGCGAAACACCACGTACCTGGACCACGACGTGGTCGAGATCCTCGACGACTTCGCGATCAAGGCGAGAGCGCGAGCAATCCAGATCACGCTCTTCACCCGAGCCGGCACCTTCGAGAACCCCGAGAGCTACACCGAGCAGCTCAAGGGGCTGTCCGATCCCGAGCGTCATGCGGAGATTCCGAGAACCGCGACGGAGCGGGCTGCGGGCTGATCGCGACAATCAACGGAGTTGATTGTCGCGATTAGTCTCCGTGCACCGCGGCCTCCTGAACAACGAACCCAGGCGGGATGCGCAGTTCCTCTCGCTTCAACCGCCAAAGCCACACGTCCACGTGGATGGCAACCAGCCGACGCCCACCCGGCAGCACCTCGAACCCGCGTCCCATCTCCCCGAAGGCTCCGAGCACCTCGATGGGTCGGTGAGTCTGGCCTTCAAGGGCGAGTCGCCAATCAGCCTGCTTATCAGGGAATTCGTAGCCTACACCCGAAACGGTGGGTCGCCCCTCGTGGAAGCGAACGATCGCGGCCGGTCTGTCTCCCAGCCGTGAAGGAGCGGATGCCATCTGCTCATGGAGTAGCTCGAGCTGCGTACCAAGCTGCTCGGACGTGCCCGTCTGCCACCATACACACCACGTCCAGGGACACTCCCGGCGGCTACCTCGTACCCAAGAGCGTACAACTCTCGAGTGGGATCACGTGGCCGCCCTCCTCGTTGAATGGTCGAAATCCTGCGACCTCCATTCCCTGCGCACTCTCCGCTTGGACGATTACACCCAAGGCAACCCCAGAGTCGGTCTCACATCTCGCGTATTGTGGAATCTCGATGTCGATGAACCGCCTCTCCAGAGTCCCTGAGCTCTGTGTTGCGAACACGGCTCGCTTCGAAGCGACGTCCTCAGGCGTTGCCAGCCTTCCTCGTACGAAGTTGGTCGGCAGCGGCGGCCAATGGGTCGTCGCGGAAGTAGACGAGATCTCGCCTCCACTCCCTCGCGAAGATGCAGCACACGCGACGCCGCCAACGGTGGAGCCGACCAGAGCCAAGCAACAGATGAATCTTCTCAAAGTGTCCTCCGTGACGACTCGTAGGATGACGAACAAGCCTGCAACTCAAGCCCATCCAAGTCGGGATGATGGTGGCGTGTACTTCGACGAGCGGACTGGGCCCATGGTTCTCGCCACGACGGCCGCACCACCGTCGTCGGGCGCTGGTCGTGCTCGCTGCGCCAGGCCTCAGCGGGCCTGGAGGAACTCGAGCACGCCGTTGGCGAACGGGCCTGGCTGATCCCACATCGGAAAGTGGCCCGACTCCTCGAATACCTGGAGCCCACTGCCGTCGCCGCCCACGGCCTCGAAGGTGCGCTGCGAGACCGATTGCGGCACCGCGAAGTCGAACTGACCCGCCAACACCAACACCGGCACATCGATGGCCGCGACGTCGTCGGGGGAGAGGTCCACCCCGTCCAGATCGTAGTCCTGGACCACACGTTGCGTGTTGGCGAGGAAGCCAAGGGGATCGAACGGGCCAAACCAAGCGTTGCCCACCCCGCGGCTCAGTAGGAACGACGTCATCGCCCCCATGGACGCCGCCTGGTCGTACCCTCGCTCTGCAAGGACCTCGTCGACGTACGCGGCATGCTGGCTTCGGTCGGGTTCTTGGCGCGGGAACGTGGGCCGCGCCTCGTAGAACGCGACGATCTCGGCGTAGCGATCGCCGGGGGCCTCGGTCTTCGCCTGGGCCCAGGCGACGATGTCGGCCGACGCGGCCTCGTAGGCCTCACGCAGGCTGCGCCCGCCGGACACGTCCACGTAGCCCACGATGTCGGGGCCTACGGACGAGCGCGACAGGTACGCCAGCGAGATTCCACCGCCCAGGCTGTGACCCAACAGCACGATCCGACCTGGGTCGAGCCGCTCGCGCACCGCGTCCAGCACCAGATCCAGATCTGCCACCGACTCACCGAGGACGAGCGAGTCGGGCGACGCCGCACCCTGGCTGATCCCGGCTCCCCGCTGGTCCCAGTAGACAACCCGCACCGCGGCCTCGAGCTGGTCGAACGCGGGCATCCAGTCGTACAGCGCGCCACTGGTTCCCGAGCCGTGCTGCACCACGACGGTGAGTTCGGACGCTTCGGGGCCGCGAACCCACACTGGCAGATCGGCGCCGTTGCGGCGCACGAAGAAGCGGTCGGAGGTGCAGCCAGCGAGCAGCATGGTGATCACGGCAACGCGGATCACGACTTCCCCCCGAACGTGGCGCCCACCGACAAGCCGATGCCGGGCACGCTGCGACGAAATCCGACCCAGGTGATCCAGCCTTCGGCCCGCCCGAACACCCGCGAGTCAGCCGCCCAGCCGGCCCCGAGGGCGCCCGACAGGCGCAGTCCGGGTCTCCCGAAGTCGACGGTCCGGCGCACCCCGGTGTCGCTCTCGACGTAGACGGACCCGGCGAGCCAGCGCTGCTCGAGACCCACACCGGCGAATCCCTCGACGAACGGCCCCTTGGTGGCGCCCCAGCGGGTGCCGAGCTCACCCTGGGCGAACAGGGCGGTGTGGTTGCGAAAGTGATGGGTGCCGCCGGCCCGAGCCCCTACGACCAACAGGTCCTTGGCGAGGAGCGGTCGCTCCACGGCCACGAACGCGCCAGGATGGGTCACGAAGCCGCCGAAGTACCCTGCCGACCAGGTCAGGGTGGATGCGAGCAGGGTGTTCACGAGCTTCTCCACGGGCTGTGCAGTCTACTGCGCGACCTCGAGCCACGCGCTGCCTTCGGCATCGCCGATCCAGCACCTACCCTGGTGGTGTGCTGCGTCGGCACGAAGTCCCACTGCAACCCCGGATCAGGCGCGCTCCGCTCGATCGCGACAATCAACGGAGTTGATTGTCGCGATCAGAAGGTGAAGTCCTTCGGCGAGCGCGGCGCCACCTTCGTGTTGGCGAAGGTGTAGGCCAACGGACCCGTGATGCTGGCGTAGCTGAAGCCCACCGCGGGCTGATCGGTCCAGCAGGTCGCGCACAGCAGGTCGTCCACCCGCAGACAACCAGCCACCTCGAACTCGTTGAAGTCGCTCGGGGCGTCGGGGTTGGCGTCCGTCACCTCCACCTTGCTCACCGTGACCAGCATGCTCTCGTAGCGCTCGGCGTCCACGCCGCCCGTGCCCACGGTGCAGGGATCCGCCACCGCGATGGGGGCGGGCTCGGGTGCCGTGCCGTCCACCGTGACCGTGGGGTTCGTGATCTCGGTCTGCTCGAAGTACTCCTCGTAGGTGCCCTCGACGGTGACCAGCTCCCCCTGGTTCACGCCCGGCGCACCCCCGCTGAACACGTACAGCGCACCGAAGTCGGCCTCCTTCGGGTCCTGGATGAAGAAGCCGTTCGAGCGCACGCCCGTCACCACCACGCCCGACACCTCCACCTCGGTGCCCACCGACGGATGACCGGGCTCGTTGACGTCGCGGATCTGACGGATGCTGAAGCGGCAGCCCGCGTCACCGGGGTTGGCGTAGGCCGGGCACAGATCGCACAGATCGCCCTTGCCGTCCTTGTCGCCGTCTTCCTGCTTCGGGTCGTGATCCCAGGGGCACACGTCGAGGTCGTTGGCGATGCCGTCTTCGTCGATGTCGTCGGGATCGAAGGTGCAGCTGGGCTCGGGGGTGAGCGGGCAGTCGTCGCAGGCGTCCCCCACCCCGTCGCCGTCGTGGTCGTTCTGTAGCGGGTCGTAGGCAGCGGGGCACAGGTCGCTGGCGTCGTCGACGCCGTCCCCGTCGTCGTCGCCCACCACGGGAGCCGACACGTCGCAGCTCGGCCGCACCTCGTCGCAGGCCCACAGCGGGTACAGCTCGCCCGCGTACTGCAGATCGGGCGGCATGCTGGTCATCGCCAGCGCCGACGACAGGCTCGCCTCGAGCTCGCTGTAGGTCTGCAGATCACTGCCGGTGAACCCCTCCTCCACACACAAGGTGCGCTCGACGGAGCAGGCGGTGACGGACTCGCAGCGAAGCGGCGAGGCGTTGAGCTCCGTTACCCAGTCGGGCTCGCCGTACCGCGCGTCGCCGGCGATGATCACGAGCTTCACATCGTCGTAGCCCGCCTCGATGACCGAGCGGTAGGGCTGCCGGCTGAAGGGGAAGACGGAGATGTCGGCCTGGGCGTCGGGCACCAGCATGCCGAGCTGCCCCTGCAGCCCCAGCATGACCGCCGCATCCAGCGTGACCCAGTCGAACACGTCCTGATCCGACAGATCGGAGTCCCGCGCGCTCAGGTAGTCCATCGCGCACTGAAGCTCGGCGGTCACCCGGTTGCTGCCCGACCAGGTCCAGTCGGGCCCGAGGATCACCGGCACGCCCACGCGGTCCGCGACGTCGGCGGGGGTGGTGCCCCCGTACAGATCCAGGTTGGAGCGCGGAGACCACACGATGCCCGTGGTGGTGGACGCCATCTGCGCGAGCTGGCCGGTGGTGGCGTCGGTGGCGTGGATGAACATCTCGCCCGGGCCCACCGCACCGATGCCGAACATCCAGTCGATCTCGTTGCGCACCCGGCCGTCGACCCCCTCCGCCACGTGGTGCAGCGACGCCTCGAGGCGCCCGGAGGCCAAGTCGTCGACCAGCGCCGCGGCGTCTCCCTCGTCGAGGTTGGTCACGCGACCGCTGTTGAAGCTCAGGTCGTAGCTCGGGATGCCGTGCGCCCCGAAGCCCTCGTCGAGGTTGCGCGCCAGCACCTCGATGCACTGATCTCCCGCGGAGCCCGCCACGGAGGTGGAGCCGCTCACGATCATGCGCAGCTCGGCCCACTTGACCGACTCGCAGAACCAGTCGTCGATCATGCCGTCGTAGGCTTCGCGGAAGTCGAAGTAGCGGCCGTCGCTCTGCCAGCCGTAGCGATCGCCGTACAGATCGGCGTGGCGCCACGGTCCGACCACCCCGAACTGGGTGTGGTCGTGGGTGTTGATGAGGGCGGGGCTGATCACGCCCTCGGTGCAGATCACCTCGGCATCGGTCTCGCCGCAGTCCTCCGACACACAGGTGACGAGGCCGGTGGACCGGTCGTAGACCACCTCACCGGCGATGGGGCCTTTGGGGGTGAGGACGACGCCCGAGAGCACCACCGTGTCGCTGTTGCTGGGCACGGGCGTGCAGTCCGGCAAGGCGGGCCCGATGGTCCAGTCCGTGGTGGTCGGCGTGGTGGTGGTGGTGGTCGGCGTGTCCGTGTCGGTGGTGTCGGTGCCCGTGTCGGACGTGTCCACCAACGGATCGGTCTCGGTGTTCGTGGGCGGATCGCGCGGACAGGCGGTCGCAAGAACGACGATCGCGAGGGATCGAGACAGCATGGGGGCTCCGAGGCAAGGAGGTGGTCGTCCGTGGCGGGACGCCAGCTTACCTGCTCCCTCCCTCTGGATCGAACACCTTCGACGCGCCGTCACGCCATTGACACAGCAACGCACGCACGCCGCCCTTCGTGCGCTGGATCCGAACGTGCGTGAAGGCCTTGTCGGGATCGGAGTGCGGCACCCAGGTCCCGGTGTTCAGGTAGCCACCGGCTGGCTCGTTGCAGGGCTCGTGGGAGTGCCCCATCACCACGAAGGGCAACTTCACGAGCTCGCGGATCCGCTTGGCCTTGGCCTTCATGCTGCGAACCGGGCTCACGGGCTCGCGCGCCTGCCAGGCCACCCAGGCCCACAGCACCAGCACGGGGAGCCCCACGGCGAGCATCACCGGCCGCACGGGAGAGGGAGCCAGGAGCAGGGCCAGCACCGCGAAGGGCGCGGTCAGCAGCAGGGTGAGGCGGTCCACCATCAGCGCCCGGAAGCCGCGCCCCAGATCGGAGGCGATGGGGGGGTGCCACAGCTTGGCCAGCTCCGCGAGCTTGGCCTCGTCGATTCGTCGGGTGCGGGCCAGGCGCTGCCGGCGAAGCTGGGCGCGCTTGCGTCGGGCCTCGAGACGCTCGGGGATGCGGGAGCGCCAGTGCTCCACGAGACGCCCCAGCACGTGCAGGTAGGCCAGGCCCACGGCCCGGATCCGCTGTGGACCCTGGCGCAGCCAGATCCGCAGGTAGCCGAAGAAGCCCTCGCCCCAGGCGTCGTGCAGATCCCCCTCGAAGCGGTTCACGAGGTAGCGGACGAGCAGCCCGCCGATGTGGGGATCGATCTCGCGGGCGTCGGTGGCGGGCTCGAGCACGTCGTCGAAGGAGCAGTAGGGATCGTACTGGTGGCCGTGCTCGATCCAGGCCACCCCCTCCTCGTGGAAGAACCAGGGGTGGAACCAGATGGCGGCGCGCAGCCCCTCGGCGGCGTCGGCCTGCCAGGGGCGCTGGGCGACCAGCGAGGCACCGATGGCGGCGGAGAAGACCTCCTGCACGCGGGCCCAGTGCAGCTCGGCGTCGTGGTTGCCGATGACCACGGACAGCTGGTGGCCGTCGCCGATGAACCGCGCCAGCGCGTCGAACACCCCTTGATGGTGGGTGACGATGGCCCGCATCTTGTGCACGGCCGCAGCCTCGCGAGCGCCCAGCCCGTAGTGGTGGTCGTGCCAGTGCAGGTCGGCGACGTGCTCCACGTCCGAGGGCATCACCGTCACGCCCACGAGCTCGATCATGTCGCCGTTGATCACGAGTCGCCAGCGCGGGCCCTCGCACCGGTGGAAGTCGAGGAACTCGATCAGCTGGCGCTCCAGCGCGGCTGTGCGCGGAGTCTTGCGCCCCAGATCCTCTCCGAGGTGCAGATCGCTGATGACGAGTAGATCTCGGGCGCTCACGGTTCCTCGCGTCGGCAGTGGAACACTCCAACGGATCAGCAAAGCGACGCTGTGGTGACCGTTGGGGTCCGAGTGGGGCTCACCAGGTGATGGACGCCGTGTGCAGCCACCTATTCATGCCGTAACCGCGTCCGGGCGGCGTCGCGGTCACGAAGCGAGACGCCGTCGCTAGGGCGCCGGGGGTGGGCCCGCAGCCTCGGGGGCGAGGTAGACCGAGGTGTTCAGCTCGGAGTCCCAGAGTGTCACCATCTGGGTTCGATGCCCCTCGGCACCGTAGGTGTACGACCGGCTGACGAACCACGTGTCGTCAGGCGTGGCCCAGATCCCATCGGGACCGGGTGCCCGCGTGGTGCCCTCCCGCAGGAGGAGCCCGTCGGCATCTCGCTCGAAGACGGTGACCTCCGCGATCGTGTCGTCCGCCGTCATCCAGACGCCGTCCTCGCCCGGATCCGTGCACGTCTCCTCTCGCACTGTGCGGTCGATGGAGTCCAGCACGTGGCGTCGGAACGACTTGATCGTGTCGTCGTCGGTCCTCCAGGTCCCGTCCGGACCGGGATGGCTTCGCTCCAGCTGCCAGTGCTCTGTGGGAGGGGCGGCGTGCTCTCGTGTGCGCAGCGAGGAGAGCCGATCGTCGGCCGTGAGCCAGATCCGGTCGGGTCCAGGCGAGTCGAAGGCCGTGAACTCGTCCTCTTGCCCCGCGACGGTGAAGGTGGTCACCTCGGCGTTGGCCGAGTGGTCGTCGCCGGTGAACCAAACGCCATCGGGGCCTGGCTGCACGCTGTAGATCATCTCCCTGCGCACGAGGTGGGGAGCATAGACGGAGGTTCGGCGGTAGCTGTGGCCTGGTCGATCGTCCGTGGTGCCGAACACTCCGTCGTCGCCCGGGTCGCGCACCAGGTGGAAGGTCACCGTGTCCCCGACGTACTCCCATGTCCAGTGCGAGTCGACTCGATCATCCGCGGTCATCCACTCCCCGTCGGCGCCAGGCTCTCGGTAGAACCAATCGCCGAGCGACCGTCCGAGGTCGTCCCGTTCGCTCTCGCTGTAGTAGTCGATGAGATCGTCGTCGGTGAACCAGGTTCGGTCCCTCCCTGGGTCCCTGAACCGGACGATTCTCGTGGGGCCGCGCAACCCCTGGTCGAAGGAGCGCAGGTCCGCCGAGGTCTCGCTCCATCCCCGCTCCACACGAACGCCGTAGTGTGTGTGGAACCCTACGCTGACGCTCTGTGCAGCAAGGCCTTCGGAACTGGAGATCCCTGACAGCTCCAACGTGATCTCGTCGTCCAGGGGAAGCGGCACGTCCGGATCGACAATCACGGTGTTGTTCCGATCGAGCATCACGGTGACGGGCAGGATCCGCTCGCCCCCATCCCTCAGGACCGCCTGGGCGGACGAGACGGACGATTCGTCGAGGGGCTGATCGAACGTGATGCGGACGTTGGCCAGAGGGGCCACGTTGATCCACCCCTCCTCGGGGCTGATGGACACCACCGTGGGCCCCTCCGCCGGCGTCGTTCGCGGGGCGGGGGTGGGCTCGGTCCGTGGCGACTCGGTGGTCGGTGTTCGATCCGATCGCGTGAACTCGGGGCTTTGGCAAGCGGCGACGAGTCCGAACAACAGCGACAACTGAAACATCGACAAACCTCCGGCCTCCATTCCCTGGACGAGCCGCTGACGTCACCGAGCCTCGACCCGCGAAAGCCGGAGCTATACTGCCCGAGCATGCCGCAGAGCGCGGCCAGGAGAGGGTGTTCATGCGCTGGATTGTGTGGGCCGGGCTGCTCGGAGCAGCCTGCTCGGGAGACAAGGACACCGACACCACCGGGACCGATGCCGACGCGGACACCGACGCCGACACGGACACGGACACGGATGCCGACACCGATATCGACGGCATCGACGCCGACAAGGATGGCTACCTGGTCGAGGAGGACTGCGACGACACGAACCCGCTGGTGAACCCGGGAGCGGCCGAGGTCTGCGACGGCATCGACAACGACTGCGACGACGCGGTGGACGACGACGACGACGACGTGGTCCGCGAGACGAAGTCGCGGTGGTACCAAGACCTGGACGGCGACTACTACGGTGCCCCCGACGTCTTCGTGGACGCCTGCGCGCCGCCAGCTGGCTACCGACCCTCGGGCGACGACTGCGACGACTCGGACGCCGACGTCAACCCGAACGCGGTGGAGTACTGCGACGGCCGCGACAACGACTGCGACGGGAGCACGGCCGACGTGGGCGTGGCCTTCGTGGACGGCAAGGGGATCCCGTCGGACGTCACCTCCGACTTCTCCCTGGGCACGGCGATGGCTCCGGTCACCGTCACCCTGAACCAGCCCGGACAGCTCAACGTCTGCGCGGGCACCTGGTATGCGGGCCTGACCATCGACGCCGACGTCACCGTGCTGGGCGTGTACGGCGCGAGCAGCACTGAGCTGTCGGGGGCGGGTCAGATCGCAGGGGTGTGGGTGGACGACCTGAACACGGTGTCGATCACGGGCCTGCGGCTGACGGACTTCGTGGACACGAACTCCCCGGGCGAGGCGGATCGCACGCCCCCGGTCTACGGCGCGGCACTGCACTGCTCTGGCTCGGGCACCGACGTCACGGGCGACGATCTGACGTTCACCAGCAACGACGGCGCCTTCCTGGGGGGCTCGATGTCGGTGGTGCAGGGCTGCACCGCGACGCTGACGGACAGCGTCTTCGAGCAAGGCAGCGGCGTGTACGGCGGTCACCTGCACGTCTCGGGGGCCACGGCCACGGTCGAGGACACCACCTTCGACGGCGGCACCGCCGAGGCCTACGGCGGCTCGGTCTTCCTGGGCGAACCAAGCGGCGCCCCTGCGGGCACCACGGTGTTCAGCTGCACCGACTGCGACTTCGACGACAACGAGGTGCTCGCGCTGGAGGAGACGGGCGGAGGCGCCATCGCCGCCGCAGGAGGCTCCACCGTGTCGATCTCCGGGGGATCGATGTCGGACAACACGGCGGCCGTGGGCGGCGCGGTGCTGCTGACCAACCTGGGCACCGCCACGCCGGGCTCCTCGGTGGCGAGCCTGTCGGGGGCCAGCTTCTCGGGCAACACCGACACCGAGGGTGCAAACGACGTGCACCTGCCGAACGCCGCGAGCCCGAAGAACCGGAACTACGACTACTCGGGCACCTCTCCCACCGTCACCTGCAACGATCTGGACGGCTGCCTCTGACTCGCTCTGCCCTGCCCATCGACGACGTCTTGCCCGAGGTGGCAGCGGCGGCGCGCGCGGGGGCCTTCGTGCTCGTGGCTCCACCGGGGGCGGGCAAGACCACCCGCGTGCCTCCAGCCCTCGTACAGCACGTCGACGGGACCGTGTGGGTCGTCCAGCCGCGTCGCGTGGCCGCACGGGCGAGCGCACGACGCATGGCGCAGGAGCTGGGCAGCAAGCCTGGCGACGAGGTCGGCTGGCACGTTCGCTTCGACAAGCGCTGCACGGATCGCAGCCGCATCGTGGCGATGACCGAGGGGATCGCGCTGCGGCGCCTGCAGGCAGACCCCTTCCTGGAGGGTGTGTCCGCGGTGCTCCTGGACGAGTTCCACGAGCGCAGCCTCCTGTCGGATCTGGCCCTGGCGCTGCTCGCCGAGGTGCGCACGGACGCCCGCCCGGACCTGGTGGTGGGCGTGATGTCGGCCACCCTGGATCCGGAGCCGGTGGCACGCTTCCTGGGCGGGTGCCCGGTGGTACGCAGCGCCGGCCGCACCTTTCCGGTCACGGTGGAGCACGTGCCGCGCGACGTGGACGATCCGGCCACCGGCGTGGCCGACGCCGCGCGGCGCGCGCTGGCGGAGGAGCCGGGGGACGTGCTCGCCTTCCTGCCGGGCGTGCGCGAGATCCGGAATGCCGGGCGGGCGCTGCACGGGGTCTCGGCGGAGGTGGTGCCGCTGTACGGCGCGCTGCCAGCCGCGGAGCAGGATCGGGCGCTGCGACCGGGGACCGGCCGCCGCGTGGTGCTGGCCACGAACCTGGCGGAGACGTCGGTGACGGTGCCAGGGGTGCGCACGGTGGTGGACTCGGGCTGGGTGCGCCGCCCGCGCTTCGAGGCGGCCACCGGGCTGGACGGGCTGCACACCGAGCGGATCTCGCGCGCGAGCGCCGAGCAGCGCAGCGGCCGCGCAGGGCGGACGGCGCCGGGCCGCGCCGTCCGCCTGTGGACGGAGCGCGTGCACCGCAGCCTGGCCGCCTACGACCCGGCGGAGCTGCACCGGGTGGACCTGTCGGGCGCCTGCCTGCAGCTGCTGGCCTGGGGCGTGGATCCGGCCGCCTTCGGCTGGTTCGAGGCGCCGGCGCCGCACGTGCTCGAGGGAGCGATGGCGCTGCTGACGCGCCTGGGGGCGGTGACGGACGGCAGCGTGACGGCACGGGGGCGCGAGATGGCGTCGCTACCGGTGCATCCGCGCCTGGCGGCGATGCTGCTGGCGGCACGGGAGCGCGGCGCGAGCGAGGCAGCCTGCCGCGCCGCGGCCGCGCTGGCGGAGGGCAACGTGCGGCCGCAGGGCGGCGTGACGGCGGACTCGGATCTGGAGCCGCTGGACGTGCCGCCTCGCGTGGAGCGGGTGGCGACCCAGCTCGCTCGGATCCTCGGTCCGCGCCGCGGAGCCGCCCCCCAGGGCCTCGGGAGGGCGGTGCTGGCGGGATGGCCGGATCGGGTGGCCCAGCGACGAGGTACGTCGGACCGGGCCCGCATGGTGGGCGGACGCGGCGTGCGCCTCGATCCGCGGAGTGCAGTGACGCAGGCGCCTCTGTTCGTGTGCATCGAGGTCGACGACGCCAAGCCCGAGGGTCGCGTGCGCGTGGCAGCGGCGGTCGAGCCCGCGTGGCTCGAGGTGGAGGAGTCGGAGGTGTGCGCCTTCGACGAGGCGTCGGGGTCGGTGCGCGCCCACCGGCAGCGACGCTACGGGGATCTGGTGCTCGCCTCGCATCCCGTACAGCCGGAGCCGGTGGCGGCTGCCCGCGCGCTGCTGCGGGCGGCGGGCACGCGGCTGCGGCGAGCGGTGAGCCCCGATCCGGCCTTCGCGGGCTGGCTGGCGCGCCTGGGGTTCGTGGCCCGCCACGACCTGCCCCCCGGCGAGTGGCCGGCACCCGACGACGCGCTGCTGCGGGAGCTGCTCGAGCACGTGTGCGCGGGCAGGCGGTCGCTGGCAGCCCTGCGCGACGCCGACTGGACGGGGGCGCTGCGAGATCACCTCGGCTGGGAGCGCTTCACACAGCTCGGGCGCCTGGCGCCCGAGCGGCTCGACGTGCCGTCGGGCCGCTCGGTGCGGCTCGACTACACCGGCGACGTGCCGGTGCTGGCGGTGCGCATGCAGGAGCTGTTCGGCTCCGCGCGCACCCCCACCGTGGGCGGGGGGCGCATCCGGGTGCGGCTGCACCTGCTCGCCCCCAATGGCCGGCCACAGCAGATCACCGACGATCTGGAGGGCTTCTGGACGCGCACCTGGCCCGAGGTGCGCAAGGAGCTGCGCGCACGCTACCCCAAGCACCCCTGGCCCGAGGATCCGCGGAGCGCCGCACCCACGTCGCACGCCAAGCGGCGGAGGCGGCGATGAGCGCGTGGCGGTCCGTGCTGGGCGCGTGGCTATGGGCGGCGTGCGCGCCGCAGAGCCCCGCACAGGAGGCCCCCGCGCTGCAGCTGGGCCCCGCCTTCACCGTGTCGGACGCCGACGTGGACGCTCACCACGGTGCGGTGGCCTGGCTCGACGAGCGCACCCTGGCCACGACGTGGACGAGCGGCGACCTGGGTCCCGAGACGCGCATCTTCGTGCGGCTCGTGGATCCGGTGTCCACGGTGGGCGAGCCCATCGATGCGGTGGCGGCGGATCTGGCACCGGCCAAGGCGGATCCGGTGGTGGATGCGGACGGTCGGCTGTGGCTCGGCTTCCAGACCGAGCTCGACGGCGTGTGGGTGCTGCGGCACACGCCCGGCGAGGAGCCCCCCAACCAGCGGGTGCAGGTGGCAGCTCAGTCGCTGTCGCGGGGCAACAACTCCGTGGACCTCGCGCTGCGGGCGGACGGCGGCGTGGACCTGGTGTGGTACGCGCTGCAGGACGACGATGCCGAGTACCGCTTCTCCAGCGTGCAGGGCGACGCCGAGCAGGTGCTGGCCACGCCGATCACGCTGGGCGTGGGCGCCACCAACGCCGCGGGCACGGCGGACGTGGCCTCCGATGGGGCAGGCACCGTGGCCACCGCGTTCCCCGAGCTGCAGGCGGACGGCAGCTTGCAGATGGTGGTGCGCTACCGCGGGAGCGGCCCCGCGAGCGGCGCCGAGTGGCGCTATGCCACCGACGATCCCGCGGTGTCGCCGCGCCGGGCGAGCCTCGACTTCGGCGCCGACGGGCGGCTGGTGGTGGCGCTGCGGCTGTTCGCGCTCTCCGGATCGCCGCAGGTGGTGGTGGCAGGCTTCGACGCCGACGGCACCGTGAGCGCAGACCCGCTGCAGCTGCCTCGTCGCTTCGCGGATCGACCGAGCGTGGTGCGGGTGGGCCGTGACCGGGTGGTGCTGGCCTTCGAGGGGCGCACCGAGGACGTCACGCGCGTGCTCGCCACCGCCCTGTCGTTCCCCGAGCTCGAGGTGCTGGGGCAGCCGGTGGTCGTCTCCGACGGCAGCGGCGACGCCATCCGCCCTCAGCTCGCCGCCTCCCCCGAGGGGCAGGTGGCGGTGGTGTGGGAGCAGACCACGGCGGCGGGACCGCGCGTGGTCCGCACGCGCACCCTCACTCTGGCGCCGCCTTCGGCTCCTCCGGCTCGCTAGGAGGCGTGGTCGCGCAGCCGCAGCCGCAGGCGTCCGAGAAGGGGGCCTGGCCGTCGTCGCAGGTGAACTTGATGGCTGCGCACTCGTCTGGGTTCTGGTTGATGTAGGTGCGCGCCAGGCTAGCGTCGTCGCAGGCCTTGCACAGGCCGCTGCAGTCCGCTCCGCCGTGGGCGGGATCGCAGCTGTCGCGCGGATCGTCGACGCAGGCGAAGCCGTCGTCGCACCGCATACCGGCGATGCCTCCGCACATCTTCGCCTCGCCAGCCTGCGGCTCGGGCTCGGGCTCGGGCTCGGCCACCGGCTCGGGCTCCGGCGCTGGCTCCGGTGCAACCTTGTTTCCCGTGCAGCCCATGGCGACGGTCAACAAGGTCAGAAGCGACAAACGATGAATCATGGTTCCCCCCACGTTCGCGTGGTGGGTCACCCTACCCCAGGCCGCGTCAGTAGCGAATGGACAGGTCGGAGCCGGGGTCGTCGAAGGACAACCCATCCAGATCGCCCCCGGAACGGGGCCCTCCCACCGACACGCGCCCGAGGGGATGCCACCCGCCGTTCCAGTACTGCGTCGTCGCGAACCGCAGGTTCGGCTCCATGTTGCCCGGGTCGAGCACGGAGAGCGACAGCACGTATTCGCCGTCGGGCACCCCTTCGATCCTGACCTTGCCCCCGATGCGGCCCGTGGGGCTGTTGTTCCACTGGCCCGGGCTCGAGGACCATCCCTCCGACACGACCTGACCAGGCCACCCATCACTGGGAACGAACTCGGGCTCCGTCCACTGGAACCCGGGCCACCAACTCCGCATGTCTCCACGAAACCCCTGGACGCCAAACTCCTCGCCCTCACCCGATGCCTCGAGCGACCGCGTGTTGGCCGACCAGATCACCTCGCGGCTGTCGGGGTCGTGCAGCGCTACCTGGATGGGCCAGTCGTAGTAGAACGGTGCCGAGCCTTCGTTCTTGCCGAAGACATCGAGTTCGAGCACACCGTCGAGGATGCTCGGTGTGAAGTGCACATGGGTCAGGACGAGTCGATACCCCAACGCGCGATGCAGGATCTCCGCACCTTCCCGAGCACCCTGGTCATTCTGATCGTACCGATCGATCCATTTGAGTTGCGTGCAGTGAAGCCAGCGAATGGAGTTCTCGATGAAATTCCGGTGAGTTGGATCATCGACACTGTCCGTGGGAGTCTCTCCCGGCTGAATCTGCCAGTCACCCCAGTTGTACGCTACCTCTCCCCCCACGTAGTTGGTCTTCCAGCGCTCCGTGAGCGTGTTGATCTCGTCGATGTGACGACCACTGCCGTACATCTGCTGTTGGTGTGCCCACGAATCCCAGTACACGCCGAAGTCGAACTCCTGGAACTCCTCCCAGGGCGAGCGGACGGACACCTTCTTGTCGGGAAAGGCCTTGACGAAGGCCTCGCCGACCAGCTGCTGCATCTCCCAGGTCGGATCTGGCGAGTGGTGCTCGCCCCACTTGCCGAAGATCCCCATTTCGACGAACGCGACGCGAGGATCGTCGTTCCAGGCCTGTCCCAGCCGCTCCACCAGGCGCGTCACACGGGCCTTGAATTGGGGGCTGTCGTAGTCGCCCGTGGTCATGTCCGAAGGCCAATGCGTCTGGTCCCCATCCCAGTGGAGATACACGCGCGGGATCACCTTGACGTTCCGGGATCGGACGTCACCGAAGGCCTCGTCGGTGACACGCAGGATCTCGTCCAACCCGTCGGACTCGTGATTCTCTAGCTCGTTCCACCGAAAGTACTCGTGTGCGAGCGTTGCCCACTCGTGCACTTCGCCGGGATCTCTCGTCGTGAAGCCCTTCAGGGGATTCCGGAGCCCACGGTCGTAGTAGGCCGGAGCATATGACCGTTGCGCCGCTTCGTCGTTCGGAGGCTCCACGGAGGTGGCACATCCCAACAGGAAGAGGAGGAGCATCGTCGCGACCAGCTTGTCCTTGTACATGAGACCACCCTCTGTCGAGTGAGACGAAGACAGGCGCCAGAACCACAGCGATACGTTCGCGAACGTCTTCGCGGCGAGCCCGCAATGGAGGAGTCGGACCTGTCGGCACCAACTCTAGCCCCTCGAACCTGCTGCATCCGCTACAGATTGGAACTGACTTCCATCGAACGCTGCAACTGAAATCTCGTGGCATTCCCGCGGGCGGACGCCCAGCCGGATGGAACGATACGCTGCCGCCATGAGCCGCCCAGCCCTTCCTTGGACCTTCGACGATCGGTTCGTGCGGGAGCTTCCCGCCGACCCCGAGACGTCCAACCATCCCCGCACGGTGCTGGAGTCTGCCTTCACCCGGGTGCAGCCCACGCCGGTGGCCGATCCCACCCTCGTGGTGGGCTCGGTCGGTGCCGCCGCACAGCTGGGGCTGCCGCCAGAGGTGTTCGACGCCCCCGACTTCGTCGCCACCGTGGGCGGCAACGCCGTGCAGCCCGGCATGGACCCGTACTCGGCCTGCTACGGGGGCCACCAATTCGGTCACTGGGCCGGTCAGCTCGGCGACGGCCGCGCCATCACGCTAGGTGAGGTGGTCGCGCCCGACGACCAGCGCATCGAGATCCAGCTCAAGGGCGCCGGCCGCACGCCCTACTCGCGCGGGGCCGACGGTCGCGCCGTGCTGCGCTCCTCCATCCGCGAGTTCCTCTGCTCCGAGGCCATGCACCACCTGGGCGTCCCCACCACCCGCGCCCTGAGCCTGGTGCGCACGGGCGATCAGGTGCTGCGCGACATGTTCTACGACGGCCGCGCAGCGATGGAGCCCGGCGCCATCGTGTGCCGCACCTCGCCGAGCTTCCTGCGGTTCGGCACCTACCAGATCTTCGCCGCCCGCCGCGACGCGAAGACCCTGCAGAAGGTGGTGGATCACACGCTGCGGTGGCACTTCCCCGAGATCGACCGGGAAGCTCCGGACGCGCTGGTGCAGTGGCTGTGCGAGGTGGCCCGGCGCACCGCCCACCTCGTGGTGCACTGGCAGCGCGTGGGCTTCGTGCACGGCGTGCTCAACACCGACAACCTGTCGATCCTCGGGCTCACCATCGACTACGGCCCCTACGGGTGGATGGATGGCTTCGATCCCGACTTCACGCCGAACACCACCGACGCGCAGCGCCGCCGCTACCGCTACGCCCACCAGCCGGGCATCGGCGCCTGGAACCTGGCGCGCCTGGCGGAGTCCATCTCGCTGCTGATGGAGGATCCCGAGCCGCTGCAGCAGGTGCTCGACACCTACGCCGCCACCTTCGGCCCGGCCTTCCTGCAGATGATGCTCGACAAGCTGGGGCTGAAGGCCGGCGAGCGAGAGGCGGATGCAGCCTTCATCGACGAGCTGATGGGCCTGTTCCGCGGCACCGAGACCGACATGACGCTGTTCTACCGCGGGCTCGCCGACCTCGACGTCGCCGAGGGCGAGGCCGCAGACGATCGCCGGCTGCAGCAGGTGAGCACCAGCTTCTACGCAGTGGAGGCCCCTCAGCCGCTGCATCGTCCGAGCTGGGCGCGGTGGCTCGCGCAGTACGCGGCGCGGGTGCGCTCGGAGGCAAGCGACCCGCAGCGACGGCGCGAGGCGATGAACGGGGTGAACCCGAAGTTCGTGCTGCGGAACTACCTGGCCCAGGTCGCCATCGACAAGGCGGAAGAAGGAGACGACTCCGAGGTGGAGAAGCTGCTTCAGATCGTGTCGGATCCCTACTCGGACCAGCCTCAGACGGATGACGCCTATTCGGCCAAGCGCCCCGAGTGGGCTCGCCACAAGGCCGGGTGCTCGATGCTGTCCTGTAGCTCCTGATCGCGACAATCAACTCCGTTGATTGTCGCGATGACACCGGCACGCGACGCCTACGTAGTTCCGCACGTTCGAACCAACGATCCGCTGAGCCCGGATCACGGCTCCTCTCCGAGAGCCACCGGCAACCCGGAGGAAGCCCAGACCAGGAAGCCCTCGTCGAGGATGCGGGCGGTGCGGAAGTCGCGCTCGCGCAGCGCGTCCACCACCTTGCCCGATGCTACGTGAGGACAGGCGCAGTAGACCACGATCGCCTGAGCAACGAGCCAGCCCATCAGGGCGCGCGTGGGGCAAGGGACGTCACGCGCCGCTGCGCGTGCCCGATCGGGCACTCCTCCTGCCACGCTCGCGTGGGCGGCACCCGAAGGGAGGCTACGCCTCGTCCTCGTGCTCCTCGCAGTGGCCCTCGTGCTCGTGCTCTTCTTCCTCTGTGCCCTCTTCCTCTTCCTCCTCGACGTGGCACTCGAGACCGTCGACACAGTCGGCGTCTACCTCACAGGCGTCGCCCACCTCACCCAGACTGTCGCAGGCTCCGAGGGCGAGCACGACAGCGATGGCAGCGAAGAAGTGGATTCGCATGAATCTCTCTCCTTGATGAAGAGGCAGGGTAGCGACAGGCCCACTCAATTGCAAGTTAATCACGATAGCAATCTACAGCCAATATCGTTTCAAAGTCGGTCCACTCTCTCCATCTATTGCAATTCACTTGCAAAAAGATCGCATCCTGCCTAGAGTGCGGCTCATGCCCACGTCACACTCATGACGCTGCCCTGCCTGTGCCGCCGCTGTCTGCCCCCTCTGATGATGTGCGTGTGTTGTTGTCTGCCCGGCGGCGCCCTCGCCGATCCGCCCGGCATGGCCACAGAAGACGAGCCCATCCGCCCGGATGTGCCGCCACGCCTGCTCCAGCAGGCCGTGCCGAGCTACCCCGAGGAGGCCTCACAGAGCCGGCTGCATGGCGACGTGACCGTGCTCGTCGACATCGACCACACAGGTGAAGTGGTAGCGAGTCGGTTCGAGAGTGGAGAGGAGATCTTCCGAGCGGCAGCGCTACAGGCGGCGTCGCTCCTCCGGTTCGAACCCGCACAGCGCAGCGGCGCTCCCGTCGCGGCCACCACCCGTGTGCGCTTCCACTTCGCGCCGCCCGGCGACGATGTCTCCGACGACTTCGTGGAGGAAGTCGTCGTCCACGGCTCGCCGGATCTCGAGGACACGCACGCACGCACCACCCTCGATTCTGCGGACCTCGAGCGGTCCGCTGGCGACGACTTCGCGGAGACCCTCACCCAGGTGCCGGGCGTGACCCATGCGCCCGGACTGGCCGACGCGTCCAAGCCCATCATCCGGGGCCAGCCCGAGCGACGCCTGCTCGTGCTGTACGACGGCGTGCGCCACGAGAGCCAGAAGTGGGGGCCCGACCACGGCACCGAGATCGATCCGTTCTCGGCGGGCTCCATCAGCGTGGTCCGCGGAGCCGCAGGGGCTCGCTACGGACCCGATGCCATCGGCGGCGTCATCCTCGTCGCGCCCCCTCCGCTGCGGCAGGAGCCGGGCGTGGGAGGTACCGCCCTCGCCGGGTTCGCCTCGAATGGGCAGCGCCCCCATGGCGCGATGCGGCTGGATGCTGCTCCCGAGGCGGTCCCCGGCCTTTCCCTGCGGGTCGAGGGCAACGTGGCGATCGGAGCCACGCAGCGCACACCGACCTATCTGCTCGGCAACACGGCATCGCGAACGTGGAACCTCGGCGCTGCCACCACCTACCAGTGGCAGAGCGGCCAGATCAGCGCCTCCTGGCACCACCACGACTTCCGTGCCGGCGTCTTCTACGGCGTTCGCAACAGCACCCCGTCGGACTTCGAGGCCCAGCTCGCCCTCGACGTTCCGGCCACGGCAGACCTCTGGACGGTCACCTACGACATCGATCGTCCCATGCAAGCCGTGTCGCACGACGTGGCCATCTTGAAGGCCGATCTGTTCGGCAAGCTGGGCAGCCTCGAGGCGACCTACGCGCTGCAGGTCAACCTCCGGCAGGAGCTCGAGCAGGTCCGCGACAGCGTGACCGGCCCGCAGTTCGACTTCACGCTGCGGACGCACTCGGTGGACGTGCTGTACCACCACCCCACCGTGACGCCGCCGTTCGGGCAGCTCGAAGGCGGTGTGGGGCTCCAAGGCAGCTTCCAGGAGAACGTGTACCGAGGCCTGTCGCTCATCCCGAGCTACCGGAGCTTCTCCGGCGGCGCCTTCGCGTACGAACGCCTGTCGCTGGCCCGCGTCGATCTCGAGGTGGGGGCGCGGATCGACGCGCTGACCCGCGCCGCGTTCCTGCGCGAGCGCGACTACGAAGCCCACGCACGACGGGACGTGCTGTCGCCCGCTGACTGCACGGAAGGTCCCACCAGCGTGCGCTGCCCAGCCAGCTACGACACCGGCTCGGTGTCGGTGGGCGGGCTCGTGCACCTCGTACCCGAGCACCTCGACGTGAAGGTGGACCTGTCCACGGCGAGCCGGTTTCCCAACGTCGACGAGCTGTACCTGTTGGGCAGCGCACCGACGTTTCCGGTCTTCGCCAACGGAAGCCCTAGCCTCCGGGTGGAGACGGCCTGGGGAGGCTCCCTCACCACGGGCCTGCGACTCGGCGCCCTCGAGGCCGAGGTCTCCGCCTACGGCCAGCTCGTCGACGACTACATCTACTTCGCGCCCCGGCTCAACGACAGCGGCGAGCCCAGGTTCGACGTCACGATCCGAGGAACGTGGCCCAGCTATGGCTACCGTGCCGTCCAAGCCCTCTTCTACGGCGTGGATGGGTCGCTACAGCTCGGCCCGACGGCCCCCGTGGGGTTGAACGTGCGCGGATCGCTCGTCCGCGCCACGGAGCGTCCATCCGGTGCGTTTCTCATCGGGACGCCAGCGGACCGCCTTCATCTGGCGCTGATCGGACGGCCCCGCACGGTCGGGCCCCTCCGCGACGTGGAGATCCGGCTGACGTCCGATCTGGTCGCGACACAGTCCCGTGTCGACGAGGGCGTCGATTTCGCCTCGGCGCCCCCAGGCTATGCCCTGATGGGCGCCTCCATCGAGGCCCGAATCCCAGGCGACCGCCCCATCCGCGTGGGCGTCACCGCGCGGAACCTGCTGGACACGCCGTACCGCGAATACACGAGCTTGCTTCGCTACTACGCCGATCAACCCGGGCGCGATGTCCGGCTGCGACTCGGCATGGATTTCTGAAGAGCGTTCTCACCACGAAGGAGACACCATGATCCGCACACATCACCTCGCCACCCTCCTGCTGCTGCTCACAGGCGGGTGCGACGACGTCGAGGTCACCGACCACGACCACGACCACGACCACGACCACGACCACGAGAACGAGGTGTTCACCACGGTGGGG
>JAHQVJ010000064.1 GCA_019634415.1 Myxococcales bacterium | reverse complement strand
GGCCAGTAGCGCAGCACGTACCCGACAGTCACGACAGCACCCGATCGACGAAGGCCTCCACCTCGGCAGCGCGCTGTTCCCACGTGCGCGCGCGACGTCGCGCGTGCTTCAGCACGCGCCGCCGCAGAGCGGTGTCGTGGCAGGCAGCGTCCAGCGCCCTCACGAGGGAGGCCACGTCACCCGGGGTGTAGGGCACGTAGGCGCCTCCCGCCGCATCACGAATGGCAGCGGTGTCGGCGGCGACCAGCGGCACCCCGCTCTGCAGCGCGTCCCACAGCTTCAACGGAGACGTCAGCTCCGCCCCGAATCGACCCGGCGACAACGGCAACAGGAGTGCACGGAACTCGGCCAGCCGTGCAGGAACCCGCGCGGGAGGAACGGGTGCCTCCCAGCGGAGTCGCCCCCCGGCCAGGGGCTGCAGCGCCTCCAGATCTGAGGCGTCGGGTCCGATCCAGACCACGCGCTCGCGGCACGAGGCCGCCGCTCGAGCCACGGTGCGAGGATCTTTGTAGGGGCGCACGGATCCGACGCAGCCCACGTGCTCCCCCTGCCCTGCCGACCCCACACCAGGTCGAGCTCCGTTGTGAGCCACCACGGCGGGAGGACATCGGGGGTGGGTGCGCTGCAGCAAGCGCAGCGTGCCCTCACAGTTGGCCACCACGCCCCAGGATCGCGCCAGCACTCGACGCTCCAGCTCGTGGAGCGGCGCGGGATCCTCGCCGGCATCCGCGCGCTGCACGCTGTCGACCTCGTGCGCCTCGAGCAGCAGGCGGAACCGGGATCCGAACCAGCGCAGCGCCCAGGCGGCGTGCCGCTTGCTGCGGGCCAGCGCCACCCCTCGCCCCCCCGTGCGCAAGACCCAGGCCGCAAAGCGCGCCCGATAGGCCGTCGACGCTGGCGTGTTCGCTACGGGCAGGACCCGCAATCGCAGGGTAGGTAGCGGAGAAAGCCCGAACGCCCGCAGCACCTCGTCCGACCGCGCACGCCCCTGCACACACAGCTCCACGCGGTGTCCCCGCTGCGCCATCGCCCAGGAGCTGTGCACGACCTGGATGGCCTGTGCACGCGTCCACGGTGCCGAGGGGCGATACAGCCAGAACCAGTCTCTAGGGATACCCCCTCCCGCTCCACCCGAAGCTACCCAGGACGAAGGCCCATGTCGTCACCTCCCACCCGCAAGGACCCCACCGTCGACACGCTGTTCGGAACGGCAGTCCCCGACCCCTATCGGTGGCTCGAGGACCCGAACAGCGACGAGACCCGGTCCTGGGTGACGGCTCAGAACGCCTACGCGTCGACCTTCCTGGACGGACCCGAGCGAGACGCGATCCGGCAGCGCCTGCGGGAGGTGGCCGATCACGTGCGCCGGAGCCCTCCGCGAGTCCATCGAGGCACGCTGTGGTTCGTCCAGCACGACGGCTTGGAGGATCAGGCGGTGGTGTGCCGTCAGGCGCCCGATGGCCCCGTCGAGGTGGTGCTGGATCCGAACACCATGTCCGAAGACGGCACCGTGTCGCTCAACCAGTGGACGGTCAGCCCAGACGGCACGAGGGTGGCCTACGCCATCTCCGACGGAGGCTCCGACTGGATCGTGTGGCGCGTGCGCGACGTGACCACGGGCACCGACCTCGACGACGAGGTGGGTCAGGCCAAGTTCGGCGGTGGTGGGTGGCTGGCCGACAGCTCGGCCTTCGTCTACACCCACTTTCCGCAGCCGTCGGAGGAGGTCTCGGCGACCTTGGGCATGGACGTGAGGCTCCATCGGCTGGGAGACGCCCCCGATCGAGACGAGGTGGTGGTGGCACCACCCGACGATCCCCACGACCTGATGTTCCCCAGCATGAGTCGTGACGGCCACACCCTCGTGGTCCACGTCCGGCGAGCCGCCACCCACGGCAACCAGATCTGGGCCCACCGATTCGAGGGTGGACGCGCCGGGGAACGGCAGGTCCTCGTCGGTGACTTCGAGGCCGAGTTCACCTTCCTGGGCACCAACGGTGACGAGCTGTTCTTCCATACGACCCACAACGCGCCCAACTGGCGCGTGGTGGCGATGCGGCTGGACGCTCGCGGCCCCGACGACTGGCGCGTGGTGGTGCCCGAGTCGGAGGAGCCTCTGGACTATGCGGCCCTCAACGGCGACCAGTTGGTCTGCGTGCACGTGCGGCACTGCGTGCACGCGGTGACCCTGCGCCACATCGACGGTTCGGACGTCCGCGAGATCGACGTGGCCGTCGCGGGCACGGTGGGAGGCTTCTCGGGGGACGACAGCCTCGGCGCTCTGTTCTTCTCGGCCTCGAGCTACGACCACCCCTCCGAGACCTTCCGCCTGGACCTCGAGACGGCCGAGATGACGTCGCACTGGCGCACCGAGGTGCCGGGCCTGGACCCGTCCGGCTTCACCGTCGAGCGGATCGTGGTGCGGAGCAAGGACGGTACCGAGGTGCCGGCCTTCGTTGTGCACGACGGCTCGGCCCAGGAGGGCCCCAGGCCCACGCTCCTGTACGGCTACGGCGGGTTCAACCAGGCCATCTTGCCCGACTTCCGGAGCACGGTGGCCGTGTGGGTCGAGATGGGCGGGGCCTACGTGGTGGCCAACCTGCGCGGGGGTGCGGAGTTCGGCAGGGCCTGGCACCTGGCAGGCACGCGGGAGCGCAAGCAGAACACCTTCGACGACATGATCAGCATCGGGGAGCACCTGTGCGCCACGGGCTTCACCTCCCCGGCGCACCTGGCGGTGCACGGTCGCAGCAACGGTGGCTTCATGGCGGCAGCCGTGCTGGTCCAGCGACCCGATCTGTTCGCTGCTGCCATCCCCACGGTGGGGGTGCTCGATCTGCTGCGGTACCACCGCTGGACCATCGGCTGGGCCTGGGCGAGCGACTACGGTACCTCGGAAGAGAGCGAGGCCTCCTTCCGCAACCTGCTCGCGCTGTCGCCCCTTCACAACGCGACCGAGGGCACCTACCCTCCGACCCTGATCATGACCGCGGATCACGACGATCGGGTGGTTCCCGCACACAGCTACAAGTTCGCCGCCGCCCTGCAGGCCGCGCAGCTTGGGGAGGCGCCCATCCTGTTACGCGTCGACGTGCGGGCCGGTCACGGCCAAGGCAAGCCCATGAGCATGGCGCTGGACGAGGTCGCCGACATGTGGACCTTCTTGGATCGCTTCCTGGGGGTCAGCGGATGACCGTCCAGCGCCAGTGCGCTTCGTAGGGGTGCAGCCAGCCTCGCTGCTCGAGGGCATCGAACAGCCCCTCGTCCACGACCACCGGCACCCCGCCGATCCGAAACAGCTCCAGCGTGGCTGACGGCGGGTAGTCCACGGGGACCGTTCCCTCCAGCTCCAGCATCCACTCGATCCCGCGGCGAACCGCCACCCCCTCGATGGTGAAGGGATCGAGCGCCAGCCCTCGGCGCCACTGAGCGTGGGTGCGCGGCCCCGCCGTGCCCATCCGGATCGTGCTCGGCGGGAGCACCACCACGTCCTGTCGACTCTCGCGCGCGAGGTGTAGGTAGCGCTCCACCACCTCCTCCACGCGGATGCTCCCCATGGGAAAGTCCGACTCCCAGGTGCGCTCCTCCGGCCCTCGCACCGAGAGCAGCAGCGTCTGCTGCGCCAGCTCGGGAAACCCGGCGAGGGTGCCGCCGACGGCCACTCCCACGTTGAGCAGCCACAATCCCGCGCAGTCTCGCACCGACAGCGCCTCGGCCCCTCCTGCGTCCACCTTGGCGCGCAGCGTCTTGATGCGGCTGCCGTACTCGATGGGCGCGTAGCCCACCGCGAACACGACGATGGCCAGCCCACAGGTCACGCGCCAACCCGTGGACAGCTTCGAGTGCATCAACACGGTGACGACCACCAGCGCGAACGCCACGATCCCCGCACCGAAGATCCCGATGGCCACCGCGAGCCCCAGGGCCCCGACGGTCGCGAGCAGTGGGAACAGACCAATCGACCTCACGCCAGGGCCCCCTCGAGCAGATCCACACAACGATCCGAGCCATGGTTGGCGCGGCACCAGGCCCACGCCTCCCTCCCTCGCTCGGGCGACCACCAGTCTCCGATCTCGGCAGCAGACGCCTCGGCGTCGTCGGGATCCTCCAGCAGCAGACCAGGTCCCACGGCCTCCGGCACCCCCCCCACGGTGCAGCCCACCGCCGGAACCCCGAGTGCTGCGGCCTCGATCAGGGAGAACCCGAGCCCCTCGGCCCCTCGCCCGTCGGCATCGCAGCGCGGGAGTAGACAGAGCAGATCGAGCTGCTCGAGGTACCCAGCGACCCTTGCGTGGGGCACGTCTCCGACGAACCGTACGCGGGCCCCGAGCTGCAGCGCGAGCCGCTCCCACGCCGGTCGTGCTGGTCCATCTCCGATCACCACGCCGTTCACCCCCGCAGCCGCCACCAGCCGTACGAAGCGATCCCCTCCCTTGTTCGCGACCGCTCGCGCGAGCAGCCCCCAGGTCCCCCTCGCCTCGCCCCGTGGGGGCACGGGCCCGGGCTCGATGGGAGCGGGCAACACGCCGGCAGTCACCCCTCGTGCCGAGAGCTCTCGAGCCAGGTACTGCGACATCGCGAAGCGGCCCTCTGCGGCACGCCAGACCCGTCGGAACGCCTCGGGCCGCACCGGGGGGCAGGTCACGTCCGAGCCGTGGGCCACCACCACCAGCGGACACCCCATCCGCGCCGCCACCGTGGCCACGCTCCAGGTGGTCGCCAGCACGGCATCGGCAGTGAGCAGCTGCGGAAAGCTCCGGATCCCCAGCCACCGTCCGCCCCAGCGTCCGAACCGCGGGCCGCGCACGGGGGTGAGCCGAGTGCCCGGCACGGCAGCCAGCGCGCGCCGACGCCGCGCGAACACCTGCACCTCGTGGCCCCGCGCCGCAAGCTCGCACGCCACGCTGCCGACGAACGTGGACACGCCACCCGTCAGGGGCGGATGATCGTCAGTGAGGATGACCCAACGCACACCAGGCCTCGCATACCGCGGCCCAGATTGCCCTCACTGCCAGCTCCATGCAAGGCCGTCCCCCCACCCGACACGTCGTTGCGCGATGTAGCGTACAGGGACGGCAGGAAAGGGAGCGCTGCACGACGGACAGGCGGGATCCCACCAAGAAGCCATCGTCGGGGTGGGTGGGGCCTGCGAGCGCCACCACGGACGCCCCACAGGCCCGGGCCAGGTGCAGCAAGCCGCTGTCTCCGCCGACGGCCACCCCCACCGAGGCCAGGCGCAGCAGGGTGCGTGCGAATCCGTGCTCTACGAGCGCCTCGGCCCCGGAGATTCGAGAGGTGACGTGCGCCACCAGATCGGCCTCCCCCGGCCCGCCCAGCACCAGGGTGCGGCCCGACCAGCGACGCCCCACCTCCACCAGCGTCTCGGCGGATGCAGCCTTGAGCGGCGTGCTCGCTCCCGGGATCAGGGCGAGCGTGTGGCGCTCGATCTCGGGCAGCACGAACCAAGGCGGCTCGCGGGGCACCACCCCGACCGCACGTCCATACAGCGCGGTGACCGGGGGGCGCCCCCTGCCCCATCCCCGGACCCTCAAGCGACGCGCCACACTGTGCTTGCGCACCCTGGCGGCAAAGGGGAACGCCCACAGGGTCTGCATGCTGCGCTGCAGATCCACCACGCGCCCCTCCGGTCGTGCGCTGCCCCAGGGCACGGCGTGCCCGACTCCCACCAGTCGCTGCGCGAGCTCCACGTAGCGGGGATCCGTGACCACTGTGGCTGGCGCGTCCAGTGCCGCCGTCACCGCGCCCAGCAGCACCACGTCGCCAAGGGCGCGGCGCCGGACCAAGACGAGCCCGCCGCTCAAAGCAGCGACTCCACCGCCGCGAGCACCCGCGCCACTTCGATGTCGAGGCACTCGATCTCGGTTGGGCAGCGGTTGCGGTAGCAAGGGGCACACGGAAGCGTCGGCCCTCGCACTGCCTCGGCGCCGGGCGGGCCGGTGTGCTCGGGCGTGGTGGAGCCGAAGATCGTCACCACGGTGGCCCCGCAGGCCCGCGCGAAGTGCGCGGCACCCGAGTCGTTGGACACGAACACCGCACAGCGCGACAGGGCTCGACCAAAGGCCTGCAGGGGTAGCCCCACCGCCCTGGGCCTCCCCCGTGCGATGGACGCTACGGCCTGTCCCTCCCCAGGCCCCCCATAGAACACCACGGGCACCGACAACCGCTCGGCCAGCGCAGCGAAACCCCGCCACTGCCGCGTGGCCCCTCCGCGCACTACGGGGTTCAGGCCCACGTGACCCACGGGCACGTCGGGCACCGGCCCCCGAGGAACCTCGATGCACGGATCTCCCTGGGGATTCGCGCCGATCAGCCGCGCCGCGGCCGCGTAGGTGTCCGAGCGATGGGCACCGATGGGCACACGGTCGGTGAGCAACCAACCCCGATGGTCGGTGGCAGCCCCGACGCGCCTACGCGCCCGACGGGCCTGCCAGGCCACCCGCAGCGAGGGCGCGAACAGCAGCGCCTCGTCCACCCCTCGCCTCAGGGGCTCGGGAGCAGTCGCGCGGGCCCCGCCGATGCCCCGGAGGAGGTCGTGCAGCCACGGAGGCCCCTGGACGGCCACCGGTCCCAGCGCTGCCACCGCGCGGATGGCCGGCTGCGCCATGATCGCGTCACCCAGGTGGTTCGGGGCACGCACCACCCGAACGATGGTGCACTCCCCCGGCCTCGTCACTTCCGGTTGCGCTTGCGCGCCTTCCGCGCCGCCTTCTGCTTCTTGCGACGGGCGATCTTGTCTTGGGCCGACAGCTCCTTGCGGGGTCCGCCGCCGCCGCCCATGCCAGGCATCCCCGGCATGCCACCCATGCCAGGCATCCCACCCCCGCCTCCCATCATCTGCTGCATGGCTGCCATCTGGGAGGGGTTGCCCATCATGGAGCCCAGGCCCTTCATCATCTGACGCGCCTGCAGGAAGCGCTCGTGGAGCGACTCCACGTCGTCGACGGTGCGCCCGCAGCCCTTCGCGATGCGCGCCATACGGCCCGCGTTCATCACGTCCGGGGTGCGGCGCTCCTGGTTCGTCATGGAGCCGATGATCGCCATGGTGCGATCGAGCTCCCGATCGTCGAGGGCTTCCTCGGGGATCTGGTCGAGCATCCCTCCGATCATGGGGATCCGGCTCATGATGTCGCGCAGGGGGCCCATCTTCCGGATGGTCTGCATCTGCTTGACGAAGTCGTCGTAGCCGAAGTCACCGCGCAGCATCTTCTGCGCGTCCTTCTCGGCCGACTCCCGATCCACGTGCTTCTCGAAGTCCTGGACCAGGCCGACCACGTCGCCCATGCCCAGGATCCGCTGCGCGAGGCCCTCGGGGCGGAACTCCTCGAGGCGATCCAGGTCCTCGCCCTGACCCAGGAACTTCACGGGCTTGCCCGTGACTTCCTTGATGGACAGTGCCGCCCCGCCGCGCGCGTCCCCATCGAGCTTGGTGAGCACGAAGCCCGTGAAGTCCAAGCGCTCGTCGAAGGACTTGGCCGTGCGCACCGCGTCCTGACCGATCATGGCGTCGACCACGAACAGCACGTTCTTGGGCGAGACCGCAGAGCGGATGTTCACCACCTCCTGCATCAGCGTCTCGTCGATGGCGAGGCGACCGGCGGTGTCGATGATGACCACGTCGCGGCCGCTGCTGCGGGCGTGCGCCACGCCCTGCAGCGCGAGCTGCACGGGCTGCATCTCGTCGACGTGGAAGACGGGCACACCCAGCTTCCGACCGATCACTCGCAGCTGCTCGACGGCGGCGGGTCGGTAGATGTCGGCAGCCACCAGCAGGGGCTTCTTCCCTTCCCCCATCAGGCGCTTGGCCAGCTTGCCGCTGGTGGTGGTCTTCCCCGAGCCCTGCAGGCCCACCATCAAGATCACCGCCGGCGAGCCAGACAGCTCCAGCGACGTGTCCACCGGCCCCATGAGATCGACCAGCTCGTCGTGGCAGGCCTTCACGAACCAGTCCTGCGGCGACAGGCGCACCTTCTGACCCGACACGCGCACCGGCACGATGTCGCCCAGCGCCTTCGTCTTCACGCGATCGAGGAACGCACGCGCCACCTCGAGGTCCACGTCGGCCTGCAGCAGGGAGGTGCGTACCTCGCGCAGCGCAGGGGCTAGATTCTCTTCGCTGAGACGGGCCTTTCCACGCAGTGCGAGCTGTGCGTTCTGGAACCCCTTCGTGAGCACGTCGAACAAGTCGGTCACCCCGGCAGATCTGGTGGTTCGTAACCCGGCGGCGGCACATCCCGCCGTGTCCAGGTAAGCTCCGGTGCCAGGGAGAGGAGAGGCATGCGAACGCTCACGATGGTTGTCTTTGCCGCGGCGTGTTCCGGAGGCGACGCAACGGACGACGTGCCCGACGCACGAACCTGTGACGACGTCACCACCGAGGCCGTGGGCACCATCCCGGTGGATCAGTGGCCCGAAGGCGTGCAGGAGGCGTTCGACAACTACGACGGCGTCGAGGGCCGCTGGGAGGTCTCGAACTCCTGCGGCGCCGACACCGCCATCAAGATCACCACCTTCAGCCGCGAGGAGCTGGAGCTGGTCACCGATCCGTGGCCCTCGACGCTCAACTGTGGGTGCGTCACCGATCCGAGCTTCTCGGCCGACTCCAAGTACGACGTCGTGGGCACCTACCCGCGCTTCGAGTTCTTCGTGGAGAGCTTCGAGGACCCAGCCGTGGACAACAAGGGCCTGTCGCTGACCAACGACGACGGCATCGCCACGGCCTTTGCACCAGGTTCACCGATGGGCTTCCGCGGCTGCCTCACCACCACGGTGGATCCCCTGCTGGGCTCCGAGTACGAGCAGTACACGGCCATCGTGCGCCGGACCGGGGGCTCCCTGTCGGTCGACCTGATCCTGGCGCGGGAGGACGGCTCCTTCGATCAATGCGAGCTGTCCAACTTCGTCCTCGTCGAGTGAGGGGTTCGTGCGAACTGCGAGCCCCTCGGATGTGCGCCGATCAGGGTTCGAAGAACCCCGGTGCGCGTTCGGGGGGTTCGCGGGGCGCGACTACGAACCCCGGTAAACGGTGAGGGGGGTTCGCGGGGCGCGCGACTACGGACCCTTAGGTGAGGCCGCCTCCGGTGGATCCGAACCCGCCGGAGCCGCGCTCGGTGTCGCTGGCGATCTCGTCCACCACGACCCACCGCCCCCGGATGACCGGCGCCAACACCAGCTGCGCGATGCGCGCTCCCCGCTCGATGCGCACCGGCTGCTGCCCCAGGTTCACCAACGTCACCCGGATCTCGCCCCGGTAGTCGGAGTCCACCGTGCCTGGCGCGTTGAGCACGGTCACGCCGTGCCGTAGCGCGAGGCCAGACCGAGGCCTCACCTGGCCCTCCCAGCCGTGGGGCAGCGCCAGGACGAGGCCCGTCGGCACCGACACGCGCTCACCGGGCGACAGCTCGAGGGGCTCCTCCACAGCCGCGTGGAGATCGGCACCCGCCGCACCCGCGGTCTGCCACTCGGGGAGGGGCAATCCCTCCCCGTGGGGCAGCACCTGGAGCCGGATCTCGATGGGTGCCAAGGGCGCGTTCCTACAACGAGTCGAGGGCTTCCTTACGCGAAAGCCGAATCTTTCCAGACCGATCGACGTCGATGACGCGCACCAGCACCTCGTCCCCTTCCTGCAGCACGTCCGTGACCTTGTCGACGCGCTCGTGGGCCAGGTGGCTGATGTGGATGAGCCCATCCGTTCCCGGGAAGATCTCCACGAAGGCACCGAAGTCGACGATGCGCTTCACCACGCCCACGTACAGCGCTCCGATCTCGGCTTCCTGGGTGATCTCGCGGATCATCTGGATGGCCTTGTCGGTGAACTCCTGGTTGCTCGAGGCCACGTCCACGCGGCCCGAGTCGTCCACCGTCACGCGCACCTGGCACGCTTCCTGGATGGAGCGAATCACCTTGCCGCCAGGACCGATGAGATCGCGGATCTTGTCGGTCTTGATGTGGATGGTGGTGATGCGAGGGGCGTAGCGAGACATCTCCTCGCGCGGCGTGGCGATGGCCTTCGCCATCTCGTCCAGGATGTGGATCCGACCGTCACGCGCCTGCGACATGGCCTTGGCCATGATCTCGCGACTGACGCCGGCGATCTTGCAGTCCATCTGGAAGGCGGTGATCCCGTCACGGGTACCCGTCACCTTGAAGTCCATGTCACCGAGGTGATCCTCGTCGCCGAGGATGTCGGACAGCACGGCGTAGTCGTCGCCTTCCTTGATGAGGCCCATGGCGATTCCGGCCACGGGCGCCTTGATGGGCACACCCGCGTCCATCATCGACAGTGTGGCACCGCACACGGTGGCCATGGAGGACGAGCCATTGGACTCGAGGATCTCCGAGGTGGCCCGGAACACGTACGGGAAGTCCTGCTTGGCGGGCAGCACCGGGATCATGGCACGACGGGCGAGCGCGCCATGGCCCACCTCGCGCCGCTTCGGACCACGCAGAGGCCGCGCCTCACCGGTGCAGAAGGGCTGGAAGTTGTAGGTGAGCATCCAGGTGCGCTCTTCCTTGCCAGTGGGAAGCTCCAGTCGCTGCCCATCCATCTCGGTCCCCAGTGCCAAGTTGACGTAGGCCTGGGTCTCGCCCCGGTTGAAGTAGCAGGAGCCGTGGGCCCGCGGCGCCACACCCACCTCGCACCAGATGTCGCGAATCTCGTCGGGAGCGCGACCATCGATGCGAGACCGAGTGGACAGCACGGTCTCCCGCATCACCTTGCGGAGGAGCTTGCCCCAGGCCTCCTTGGCATCCGACGTCTTGGCCGCGATGACGTCGTCCTCGGTCTCCTTCGCGACGATCTTCTCGATGAGCTTGTTGCGTGCTTCCTTGAGGGCGGCGCTGCGCGCATGCTTGCCCTCCGTGGCCAGCGCGGTCACCAGAGGCTTCTTGCCGTAGCGCTCGATGTACTTGACGACCTTGTCGTCGAGCTCGGGAGCCTCACCCACCTCGACCTTGGGCTGCCCGGCCTCCTTGCGCAGATCCTCGATGCAGTCGATGATCTTCGCGATGCACTCCTGCGCCAGATCGAAGCAGTCGAGCATCGCCTCTTCGCCGGCCTCGGAAGCGCCCCCCTCCACCATCGTGATGGCGGAGCGGGTGCCTGCGATGATCAGGTTGATGTCTGACTTCTGCCGGTCCTCGAACGGAGGATTGATCCGGTACTCGCCGTCCACCCGGCAGACCCGGACTCCGGCGATGGGCTCCGACATGGGGGCGTTCGAGATGTGGAACGCCGCGGACGCGCCACACAGTGCGAGCACGTCGGTCTCTTGGTCGGGGTCGAAGGACAGCACCGTCGCGATGATCTGCAGCTCCGACCGGAAGTGCTTCGGGAACATCGGTCGGATGGGACGGTCGATCAGGCGACACGCCAGCGTCTCGCGCTCGCTCGACCGACCCTCACGCTTCAGGAAACCGCCAGGAATGGTGCCACTGGCGCCGTTGCGATCCTGGTAGTCCACGGTGAGAGGCAGGAAGTCGAAGGGCCTGTTGCCCGGCGCGCACACGGCGGTGACGAGCACGGTGCTCTCCCCACTGCGCACGACCACTGCACCAGACGCTTGCTTCGCGAGCTTCCCGGTTTCGAATTCAATGGTTTGACCGCCCACTTCGACGGTACGGGGGATGATGTTCATCCCATCTCCAGCTCCCTCGCATGGGGAGCATTCGGGGAATGAACCCGCCGGCCTTGCCTTCGATCCTCACAGACCTGCGTCGTGGGGCAGCGACGTCGCTACCGCACCACGTAGACCTGCGAAGGGCTCAACACCTGCGCGGGCTCGATTCCGTTCGTTCAAACAGCACGGGCCGCACCCATGCGACCCGCGCTCTGCATATCCGGTGCAGCAACCTCGTCAAGATCAGCGACGCAGACCCAGTCGCTTGATGAGCTGACGGTAGCGGTCGTCCGAGCGATTCCGCACATAGCGCAGCAGCTTGCGCCGCTGGCCCACGAGCTTCAGGAGCCCACGCCGCGAGGAGTGGTCCTTCTTGTGCTGCTTGAGGTGCTCGGTCAGGTACTTGATGCGGTGCGTGAGCAGTGCCACCTGCACCTCGGCGGAGCCGGTGTCGGCGTCGCCGAGTGCGTACTCGCCGATGATGTTCTGCTTGTCACTTGCAGTGAGGGCCATGTTCTTCTCCAAGACGTGCGGTCGCAGCAGCATCGCGGGGCCATGGCCTTCGGCTCCGCGGCCGCGCGCGACCGTGAGTGCCGGCTGACATGACCCGGCATGGCGACCCCGTCAAGTCACGCCACTCGAAGCAGCTTGGGTCCCAGGGGGTTGTTCTCGGCCACGGCCACGAGCTGGTCCCCACACACCACGAGGTAGCGCTCCCCGATGGTGACCCCCTGCGGCGCAGGCGGGGGCGAGCCGCCATTGCGGACCCGCTCGGCATCCGACGTGGGCACGTCCGCCAGGGCGAGGTGGCTCAGACTCTTCAGATCGGAGCGGATCCACTGCGCCATGGCAGCCACCACATCGGCCTTGGGCCGCCAGGGCAGACGCGGCTCACCACGCTTGGCCATCAGCACCGCCCGCCACGGATGCCCCTCCTCCTCCGACACCACGTCCGACACGGTCTGCAGATCCACGGCGTCTTCCAGGTAGAAGGGACCACTGCGATCGCGGCAGAGCGCCTCGAGGTGGCCCGCCGAGCCGAGCGCGATGGCGATCTCGTCGGCCAGGACGCGCGCGTACGTGCCACGACTGCACGAGATCCGCACCCGGAGATGCTCCCCGTCGTAGCTGATCAGCTCCATGGCGTGCAGCACGATGCGGCGGGCAGGGGCTCGCACGGTCTCGCCCCGCCGGGCGTAGTGGTACATCGGCTTGCCCGACACCTTCACGGCGCTGTAGGCCGGAGGCTCCTGCATGCGCTCCCCGACGAAGCCCGCCAGCACGTCGAGCACCTCTTGCTCCGATGCCGTGGGGAGAGGCGCCTCACGGATGGGCTTGCCCGTCGGATCGCCCGTGTCGGTGGCCACTCCCAGCCGAATGTCCGCGTCGTAGACCTTCACCGATTCGTCGATGTACTGGATCAAGCGGGTGGAGCGCCCGAGGGCCAGTGGCAACACCCCGGTGGCAAAGGGATCCAGCGTCCCCGTGTGCCCTACCTTCTTGATGCCAGTGCATGCGCGCACGGCCGCCACCACGTCGTGAGACGTGACGCCCGCCGGCTTGTCGATCACCAGGAACCCGCTCGTCACTCTTCTTCCCCCTGTTCCCTTCGCTGTCGGGTGAGGCTGTCGATCAGTTGGGTGACGCGAATCGCGTCTTCGGTGTGGCCATCCACCTCGAACACGAGCTCGGGCGCATGACGCAGTCGCAGGGCACGTCCGATGGGACCGCGGAGCTGCTTGGCGGCCACCTCCAGCCCGTCCTGGAGCTCGTCGCTGGGCTCCCCACCCCCGAGGGGCAGGTAGGAGATGACGGCACGCCCCAGGTCGCGCGTGACCACCACCTGGGTGATCGAGATGGGCGTGACGCGCGGATCCTTGACCTCGGTGCGCAGGCGCTGACCGAGCTCACGGTGGATGAGCTCGGCGACCCGCTCCGGACGATAGCTCGGCAATGACGGCTCCATCTGGTGCAGCGCGCTCGTTAACTCGGCGCGGGACCGGGTAAAGGCCCAAGCCCCCTCACTGACCAGGAGAGCCTCGTGAAGATCGCCATCGTGGGGCCAGGCCGCCTCGGTCGGAGCCTGGCCGTGCTGCTGCAACAGGTCGGACACCACGCAGTGCTGGTGGGCAGGGACCTGGCGGTTCCCGACGACGCGGATCTCCGCCTCCTCACGGTTCCCGATGGGGCCATCGCCCAGGTGGCACGCGCCCTGCCAGCCGGCCCGGTGCTGCTGCACTGCTCCGGCGCCCAGCCCGTGGAGGTGCTGCGGCCCCACTCCCCTGCAGGGAGCTGGCATCCCCTGATGACGTTCCCCGGGCCTGAGGTGGACGTGCCCGTTCTGACGGGCGTGGCTGCAGCCATCGCGGGCGATCCCGAGGCCCAGGAGCTGGCGGCGCTGCTGGCAACGGACCTGGGCATGCGGCCCGTCGAGGTGCCCGGGGATCGACGGCTCTACCATGCCTCGGCTGTCATCGCGGGCAACCTGGCCACCGTGCTGCTCGGGGAAGCATCGAAGCTCCTGCAAGCCGCTGGGGTGGCGCCCTCCGACGCCCTGGCGATGTTGGCACCCCTGGCGGAGCGCTCGGTGGCGAATGCATCCCATGGAATCGCTCGAAGCTTGACGGGCCCGCTGGCCCGAGGAGACACCGACACCCTCGAGGCCCACCGACGAGCCATGGAGGAGCATGGTTTTCACGACGTCCGCGCCCTGTTCGATCAGCTCGTGTGCCTCGCGGAGCTGCATCTCGGGCACGCGGAAGCCGAGGAGGAGGGTGAGGGTTGAAGCAAGGGACACTCTAGGGCTTGTCCACGCGAGCCCTGGTGCTAAGGTTCCCTCAGGAGAAGACTGGGAGGTCCTGATGCTGGACGCCTACATCATCGACCGAATCCGAAGGGATCGGGAGAACGCCCAACGCCGGAACGCTCAGCTGCCACTCCACATCGAAGACCCGAACCGAACCCCTGTTCCTCCGACTCGTCGTCGAAACGACAAGGAGGATCCGGAGCGCGGGAGCGTGGTGATCGACTTCAAGCTCTGAGCGAGGAACTCGCTCAGATCACGAAGTGATGGAGATCCACGCCGGCTTCGCGGGCGAATTGCCCCAAGCCCTTCTTGTCGATGGTGCGGAGTGCGCGAGTGGACAGGCGAAGCCGGACCCACTGGCCGGCTTCCTCCCACCACAGTCGACGCGACTGGAGGTTGGGGAGTTGACGCTTCTTGGCCTTGCGGTTGGAGTGGGACACCTTGTTCGCCACATTCGGCCGCTTGCCGGTGAACATGCACTTACGGGCCATGCCGAGCCTCGCATCGATACGATGGGACAACGCCGTTGAGGGCGAGGAGTGAGGTGCGTAGCCGCCATGGCGACACACGCAGACGCGACGGGTAACGGCTCCCTCAGCCTCGCGCAAGGCCATCCGACCTCTTTCAGCTGCGGCGCACGCGACGTCCGAGGGCCGCCAACCACGTGCCTCGGCTCATCGGCCAGGGAACACCGGTCACCGATCCGCTCACGGCGGGAGTGGGCTGTCCCGCCACCAGCACACGCGTGCACAGCTCCGGATGGCGCGCCACCATGGCCTCTGCCACCGCCAGACCGCTCGGGTCCTCGGGCAAGATCATCTCCACCGCCACGGCCGAGATCTCGGCATGACAACGCAGCAGGTTGAAGGCCTCCGACGGATCGGCGGCCTCGTGGAAGGCGAAGCCGTCCATGTCGAGCACACCCTGCACCGTCTGCCTGAACTGCCGGGACCCCACGAGCAGGAGTCGATCCTTCACGGGCAGCTTGCGCGCTCGCTGCGACGGAGCGCGGCTCAGACGCACCTCGAAGTGCAGATCGTCGGCGCCGTCGCTGAAGATCCGCAGGCGGCCTCCCATGCCCTGCAGCAGCACCCGCAGGTGGTCCAGCTCCTCGGTGCTCGCACCCGGTGCCCCACGCGGGCGGCCCGCAGGTCCCACCGCGAGCTCCACATGGTCTCTTCCCGCGTGTCCTCGCACCAGGAGCCGACCCGGAGGGCCTCGATCCAGGCAGGCCAGCATCAGCCCCGCAAGCACCCGAGCCAGGATGGGGTGATCGCCCCCTGCCGTGAGCCCCGACTCCTCCAGCTCCACCGAGACGCGGGCAGCGCGCTCCCCCAGCAGCCGCTGCGCATCCCTCAGCATGGCGGCCACGAACACCCGCTGCAGCTCCGGCACCGGCGCGTTCGCGAGCTGGCGGACGTTGTGCACCGTCTGGGTCACACGGAGCATGGATCGGAAGGCCACCTCGACGTGGCGGCGCAGCTCCGTCGGATCCGACACGCCCAGATCCCGAAGCAGCTCGAGGCGCCCCTGGGCGATCGAGACCGGATCCGTCAGCTCTCCCGCCACCGAGCGAGCGAAGTGGGAGAGCACGCGCAGGGCGCCTCTCAGCTGGCGCGCGTCCTCCACGGCCTTGACCACGGTGGCGTCGCGCAGCTCCAGCAGCCACCGGTTGCCCGTTCCCGTGGACCGCAACAGGAGGCTCCGCCCGCTGGGCAGCGAGGGCCGGATCTCCTCGGCCCCAATCCAGTCGCTGCCCACCATTCGCCGAATGGAGCTGCGCCACTCGGGGGCAAACACCTCTGCCACGTGTGTCCCCACCCGCGCAGGAGCGTCCCCGTCGAACCAGTCCTCGTCAGCGAGCAGGACGATTCCGTCGCGGTCGAGGGTGAGTACCGGGTCGTGTGGCCGCATGGTGGGTGGATTCTATGCCAAGAGGGCGACCTAGCCCTCACGACCGATGTCCACCCACACGGCGCCCGCATCGATGCGGACGGGGAACGTGCGAAGTCGCACGTCGTCGCTCACCTCGCACGACCCGGAGCGCACGTCGAAGGCCCATCCGTGCCACGGGCAGGTCAGGGTGGGGCCCTCGAGCTGGCCGTCTCCCAGCGGCCCCCCGGCGTGGGGACACAGGCTGTCGACAGCGTGCACCACACCTCCCACGTCGGCCAGCACCAGCGCGCGCTCGTCGGCGAACACCTCCAGCACGTCGCCGGCTCGCAGCTCGCTGCGATCCAGCAGCCGGATCCATCCGTCGCCCTCCTCCGGCGCGCCGACACCGTTCACGGTGGGGTCGACCTCGGCGGTCGAGGGGGCCTGGTCGACCTCGGACTCGTCCAGCCAGGTAAAGACGCCGACGCGCTGCCGTACGGCTGCGCGGAGCCCATCCCGGCGACCCACCAGCACCCATCGAGCCCACTGTCGCACTGCCACGGCTCCTCCCCCTCGGGTACGGTCTAGGCGACCGCCGTGGTCAAGCTATCTTGGAAAACGCCATGACAGAGCGCGAGGACGACCCACCTGTCGACTCCCCTGGCGCGCAGACCACCGTGGTCGTGAAGACCGACGCGGGGAGCGACGCCTACGAGGTCCTACGAACCCTGGGCCAGGGGGGACAAGGGCGTGTGGTGCACGCCAAGAAGATCGGTGCCCTGGGCCAGGAGTTCGCCATCAAGCTGCTCGCGGCGAGCCCCGACGACCCACACTGGGAGCAACGCCTCGCTCGATTCAAGGACGAGTCCAAGATCCTCCGAGAGATGCGTCACCCGAACATCGTCAGCGTCATCGACCTGCGACGACTGGACGGTCAGTGGTCCATCATCATGGAGTACGTGCCTGGGCTCACGCTGTCGCAGGTCATCCGACGCGGGCCGATGGAGCCAGGCCCGGCACTGGAGATCGCGGAGGGGGCCGCGGACGCGCTGCGGTACGCCTACAAGACGCGCTTCGTGCTCCACCGAGACGTGAAGCCCGCCAACCTCCGGCTCACCCCCGAGGGCTACGTCAAGGTCTTCGACTTCGGCATCGGCTGGGCCGCCATCGAAGACCGCGAGTCCCCGACGACCACCCACCTGATGCTCACCCCGAACTACGCCGCCCCCGAGCGCTTCCGCTTCCAGGACAGCCACCAGGCGGACGTGTTCTCCCTCGGCATCGTGCTGTTCAACCTGCTGACGGGCTCCCAGCTGTGGCGAGACAACCAGCAGGTGGTGCCCGAGGGACACCAATCGGGCCTCGACAACGCGCGCCGCAGGCTCGTCGACGAGGGCTTCGGGGATCCGCTCGTGCAGCTCGTCTGCAGCATGCTCCACTACCAACCCACCGAGCGCCCGGACGCCGGCACGGTCAAGCGACAGGCGGAGCAGATCCGTGCCACGCTGGGCGGACCGTCCCTGGCCGCCTGGGTGGAGTCCCGAGCGTCCTGGTTCGATGCTCCCCCCTCCATCCCGAGCGACGACCCCATGGCGGGTCGGATCCTGCACGCTGCAGCGATCACCGTGCCGACGCCTCCCCCATCTCCGGAGCCCGCGAGCAAGGGGCGCAGGTTCCACCTCCTCAGTCGCCTGGGTGCGGGGGCCTTCGGCGAGGTGTACCTCGCGGAGCAGGAGAGCGGGGCGGGCTTCCGGCGCAAGGTCGCGCTCAAGGTCCTCAACCGGGAGGTGGCGGGCATCCGCGAGGTGGGGCGCCGTATGAGGGACGAGGCCCGAATCCTCGGCCACCTCGCCCATCGGAACATCGTTGCCGTGCTCGATCTCGTGCACCTCGGAGACCGCTGGGCCATCGTGATGGATCACGTGCCCGGAGCGGATCTCGAGCACATCGTGAAGGAGCTCGACCGGCAGGGGCACACAGTGCCCGTGCCCGCGGCCATCGACGTGGCCGTGTCGATCCTCAGGGCGCTGGACGCCGCCTTCCACGCGATCGACGACAACGGGAGCCCGCTGGGGGTCGTACATCGAGACGTGAAGCCCTCCAACGTGCGGCTCACGCCGGACGGCGAGGTGAAGGTGCTGGACTTCGGGGTGGCCCAGTTCAACCTCGACACGCGGGAGTCCCAGACCAAGAACCCCGGCTGGATGGGCACCGAGCTGTACATGTCTCCCGAGCGGATCCTCAACGAAGGGGACACTGCGGCAGGCGACGTCTACGCCACGGCGGCGACCTTGGTGGAGCTCCTGCGCGGCTCCCCCCTCGGGCGGACCCCCGTGCTCCCGGAGCGACACGAGCCCTTCGTGGAGGCCGTTCTGGCCGAGATCGCGGGAGCGGTGGAGGGCCCAGCGCACGCCGTGGAGCAAGTGCTGGCCACCCTCCGACAGATGCTCCACGTGGTGCCGGATCGGCGCCCGACCGCCAGGGACGCAGCGGACGCACTGGAGGCCCTCTCCCGATCCATCGAGGGGGAGCCCCTGAGGCCCTTTGCCCGCCGCGTGGTGCCCGCCGTGGAGGCCCAGATCTCCCGCAGCCGATCCGCAGCATCGGGGATCTTCGAGGAGGGCACCGTGCCGGGGGAGCGTGACGCTCGCCTGGTGGCCCCGAGCCCCGGCACCCAGAGCGTACCGACCGAGTGGACAAACCGCCCGGTCACCGCCGAGCTGCGTGAGCGCGTGGGGCGAATGCCAGAGGAGCAGCGAGCCCTGCTGGCCGGTGGACTCTTCGCAGCTGTAGCGCTGGTCGGGATCGGTGGAGCCGCGCTGATCCTGTTCGGCATCTTGCTGGTGGCGTTCCTGGGGTAGGCGCATGTGGTGGCTGGCGTTGGCCGAGGCAGCGATGGCGACGGACGTGCTGTGGCTGAGCACCCCGTCGCCCACTGATCTCGCCCAGATCGAGCAGGTCCTGGAGCCGCCGACCTACCTGCTCGCCCCTGTGGATCTGCGCAGTGCCCTGGACCGGGTGACGCTCGGCGACGACGACGCGATGGCCGCACTTCAGCGCACCCTCGACGAGGCGATGGCCCAGACCGACCCCGAAGCGGATCTCTCCACGCTCGAGCGCCTCGACGTGGCCATCTCCGGGGTGGAGCTGTGCCGCGATGCATCGGATCGAGCGCAGCTCCGCGCGGCGTTGCTTCATCAAGGCTCCCGCGTTCATCGCCTCTTCGGTGACACCATCGAGTGGCATCCCGACGCCAGGCGCTGGCGGGAGTACGTCCACGACCAGGGAGTCGTACGCCCCTGGCTGTCCGCGATCGCGATGGCCCCCGAGGACCTGCCCAGCCTCGCCCTCGGGCAACAGGCCTACGAGGCCACGCGCACCTCCGTCGGCGACGCGGTCGCCACCCTGCGCCTGCCCGTGGATCCCACCGCTCAGGTCCTCGTGGACGGCTCCCCCCGCGAGCCGCGTGCCGATGGAAGCCTCGAGCTGATGCCTGGCCGGCACCTGGTGCACCAGGAGCGCCAGGGACGCGTCATCGAGCGATGGGACGTGTGGCTCGAGGCAGGCAGCGAGACGCTGGTGGAGCCCCGCGTCGACGAGCCGAGCTTTCGACGCTTCCTGGAGTCGGCGTCGCAGGGCACGAAGATTCCCCCGATGGTGGCCACGCTGCTCGCAGCCATGGACCGTGAGGTGTGGTTCGCGCGGCCCAGGAACGACGCACCTCCGTTGCTGCTCCGAGTACGGGCGGGCCAGCTCGAGAGCGTGTCGCTGGCCACAGCACCACCCCGGCCGTCCCTGCACGGCAGCATCACGCCCTTTGCCGGCCTCACCCTACCCGGTGAGGGGTCCCCCCTTCCACGCCTGGGCGTCGCGGTGGACGGACGTGTGCAACTGGGGCTCGGCGAGATCGGCTTGGGTGTGGACGCCTGGCTGTGGCCAGGCCGACCTCAGCTGCTTCCCCACGCGGCAGCCGGCTTGGACTGGGTGCAGGTCGCCGTGGGGTGGTTCGGTCGATCGGCAGCGAGCGCGGGGCTGAGGACACGTGTTGCGGTGTCGGACAAGATACAAGTCCGAGGTGCAGCCTGGATCACCTTGCCGGTGACGGGCCAGCGCGAGGACGTCCCCGTCCTCATGCTCGGTGCAGGGCTGGGCTACACAGCTCCCTTCGGAAGGCGGCGGCTAAACACCGCTGAGATGCGTTCCGATCGGGGTGTGGACGAATTCGGGGGGTGGGGTGCGAAGTCGCGCGGGGAAACGGTTGCTCATGATGGGAGCGTGGATCGGTGCGATCCTGGCTTCCCCTTCCCTCGCCGCTGATCGGGAGCCTCCTGCACCGGGCCTGGTGCTGGATGCTGCACCGAAGGAGCTGGCCACGAGGCCCGAACCCGAGCCCTCCATCCGCCTGCTGCGGTCTCACCTGGAGGCAGCAGACACGGTGCGCGCCCTCCGTGTGGCCAATGGATTCCTGGCCACCGCCGCGCGCGGACGGGAGCGAGACGCAGTGCAGCTGGCCGTGGGTCTGATCCATCGCGAGGCCGGTCGTCACAACCTGGCCAGCGAGGCATTCACACCGGTCCGCCGCGCAGACGGGCCGCTGGCCCCCTGGGGCGCCTACTACGAAGCGGAGCAGGACTTCCTCCGCGGAAAGCCAGGCGTCGCCATCTCGGAGTGCGCTCGCTACCGTCGCAAGTGGGGAGACGGTCCCCACAGCGGCGCCTGCCTGCGCCTCATCGCTCGCGCCCAAGCCGAGCTCGGCCAGCGCCGGGAAGCGCTGGCCAGCGCGGAGGCCTACGACGAGGACCACCGTCTCGGGCCCATCACCGAGCAGATCGAGCTGGCGCTGGCGGCCAGGGCGCTCCTGGTGGGAGACGTGCGGACGGCCACCACCGACCTCACCTCCCTCGCCGTCTCTCACTCGGCGCCGCTGACGGGCCGCATCGCCGAGGAGCTGCTGGTCGACCTGCAGGAGCAAGGCCACGCCGCCGAGGTGCCCACCGATCCGGCTGCCTCCATGAGCCGTGCGCTGTCGCTGCGTGATGCGAGTCGGCGCAAGGAGGCCTGGTCTCTGTACGAGGAGCTGGTCCGCCGAACCGAGGGCGAGCCCCAGCTCCGACCCTTCGTGGAGGACGAGGCAGAGCGCTTCGGCTGGCGCACTCGGCAGTGGGACTTCCTCGCCCAGTGGTACTCCGAGCAGTACCAAGACACCGAGGAGCCCGCCGAGGCGTGGAGCCAGTACCGCTCCCTCTTCCGCGGAGGTCGACACGTAGAAGCCGTCGACCTGGCCCTGGAGATGCAGCAGCGACACGCAAAGGACCGTCGCTGGCGACGCTCCCACGAGGACGTGGGGCGCGTGATGTTGCTCGCGGGCCGCTACGAGCAGGCGCGCGCCCAGTTCGACACCGTCGCGTCGCTGGGGGGCTGGACCGGCCGACGAGGGCGCTTCTTCGCAGCATTCGCCTCGCTGATGGCGGGAGATCCGAAGGACGCCGCCGCCCGGCTGTCGAAGGTCATCGAGGAGAACCGAGCATGGCTCACCGAGGCCCGCTACTGGCGTGCCGAAGCGCTGGAGAGCCTCGAGAGCCCGCTCGCAGCCGACGCCGATCGCGAGTGGATCCTCGAGAACGAGCCGAACAGCTGGTACTCGAGCCTGGTGCTCCTGGGCCGCGACGTGCTTCCCGCCGAGGCCCCGTTTCGCCGCAACGGGCGGTGGGCGGGCGCTGCCCGCGAGGAGCTACAGCCCACCTCGGGGCGCGAGACCCGACCCTCCTCCACGCTCCCCGTGGCAAAGCCCTACGCCGCCCCACCCCGCGTCTCGGTGGTGGGACTCGCCTCGCTCAGCTGGCCCTGGGAGACCCGCTTTCAGATCCCAGAAGCACCCGATCTGAAGCCAGCCTTCGATCCTGAGGCGTCGCCCCCCAGGAGCTACCGGAGCAGCGAGCTGTGGGACGCACAGGGCGGGCGGGTCGCGCTGGCCAAGTTCGCAGCGAAGTTCGGCCGCTACTGGCCCGAGCTGCGCGCGATCAACGATCTCGCCACAGTCGGGCTGTACGACCTGAGCGGTCCCCTGATGTCGGAGTGGTACGACCAGTGGCGCCGAGCGTACCGGCGCCGGAACCGGACGGCGCGTCGCGTGCGCAGCATGAGCACCGAGGACTGGCGAACCCTCTTCCTCGCGGCCCGAGACCACCACCACGCGTCTCGATTCAGCTTCGGGATGATGGACGACGCCAGCGAGGACCTGCGTCTCGAGGCCATGCGGCTGGCCTACCCCTTGGCCCACGACCACGTCGTGTGGAACGCCAGCCAACAGCACGACGTGGACCCCTACCTGGTGATGGGGCTCATGCGGCAGGAGTCCACCTACCGGGCAACGGCGGTCTCTCGGGTGGGGGCCAGGGGCGCCATGCAGATCATGCCGCGCACGGGCCACCTGCTCGCCGACCTCGCCAGAGACACCCACTTCACCGCTGGCGATCTCGAGGATCCCACCCTGTCGGTACGGTACGGCATCACCTACCTGGGGCTGCTGCTGGAGCGATTCGACGGGGCCTTTCCCTTGGCGGTGGCGTCCTACAACGGTGGGCCCTTCAACGTGTCGTCGTGGCTCAAGGGCACCGGATCGGATCTCCCGATGGACGCCTTCGTCGAGCACATTCCGTTCCGGGAGACGCGGGACTATGTCAAGCGGGTCACCGCGGGCTACGCGGCCTACGTGGCGCTGTACGGGCCGCCCGGGGCTCGGGTGGCGGTTCCGCCGTTTCCAAGGGGCGATGATGCGGAGGTCGTGGATTTCTAGAGGACTGGTCGCGGCAGCAGTCGTCGCTCTGGCGCTGCCCACACTGACCAACGCCGGTCCGCTCAAGCTGTTCAAGCGTCGTCAGAAGGCCGAGCCCGAGCCGGTGGTCCAGCCAGTCGTCGAGCCGGAGCCGGAGCCGCCGCCGCCGCCTCCCACGTTGTCCGAGCCACTCTTCGAAGGATCTCTGCCCGTGGATGTGGGGCCGCACCCCGAAGGCCTGGCCAACCTGAGTGCTCAAGGCTGTCATGGATGTCACCCCGCTGCGTTCGAGGACTGGCGCTCCGGACCGCACGGTCCCGCCGACCTCGAGGTGTTGCTCGACGTCGCGAGCCGCAGCGGAGCCTCGGCCTGCACGGTCTGCCACCTACCACTGGCCTCCCAACACAGCTTCCTGCCGTCCTGGGAGTCTCCGCGGTCGACGGCGGAGAACGACTCGTGGAATGCCACACTGCAGATGGAGGGGGTGACCTGCGTGGCCTGCCATCTGCGAGACGGCCGCGTCGCAGTGGGCACCGCCGAGGCGGCACGTCGCCTCGGCCCCCACACGAGCGCGCTGGCCGAGGATCTGACGACGTCAGAGACCTGCGGCGCGTGCCATCAGCTCACCTGGCCCGGTGCCGACCTTCCCCTCTACGACACCTACGGGGAGTGGAGCCGATCGGCGTGGGCCGCGGCGGGCGTGGGTTGCTCGGACTGCCACACCGCGCGGGAGGGCCATCACGTGGCCTCCATCGATGCCGAGCGGGCGGTGAGCGTGCTGGTGGAGGCTCCGGGCTCGGTGTTCGTGCGCGGCGGCGAGCCGATGGTCGTCACGGTCACGCTGCAGAACACGGGGGCTGGGCACGCCTTCCCCACGGGAACTCCGTTCCGGGGTGTGCGGGTCCTCGCCGGCCTGACTCCGCCAGGCGAGTCGGAGCTGGCCGAGCCGCTGCTGCAGGAAGACCTGGTACGAACCCTGTCCAACGAGCCGCCGTGGTCCACTCGGGACGACACCCGACTCGCCGCCGGGAGCTCCCGCCAGTTCGAGGTGGAGGTCCAGGTGCCAGATGACAAGCCCGCAGGCCGGTGGGCGTGGGTGGTCCAGCTCGTCCCCACCCTCCAGGGCTCCGTGGACGGACCACCCATGCTGGTACGGCGCCTACCCCTGGACGTGCAGTGAAAGGAGGCAGGTCGGTTATGGTCCATCAGCGCCAGCAGCGTGGGGGGGTCGATGCTTAAGTTCCACGCGCGCACCGACACCGGACTCAAGCGGAAGCACAACGAGGACTCGCTCCTCGCGGCCGAAGAGTACGGGGTGTTCGTGGTGGCGGACGGAGTGGGCGGGCGCAAGGCGGGGGAGCTCGCGAGCGCCATCACCGTCAACACGTTCCAGAGCTACGCACCGCAGCTCAAGGCCGCGGTGGACGCCTTCGCCTCGGACGCCAACCGCGACACCCGCAACGGTGTGCTCCAGCTCCTCGATCAAGCCGCCAACGCAGCATCTCGCCGCGTGTACGAGGCCGCCACCGCCACCGGTCGCCAGGGGATGACCACCACGCTGGTGGCTGCCGTCCTCGGAGGAGGCGCCAGCTTCATCGTGCACGTGGGCGACTCTCGCGCCTATCTGGTGCGCGACGGGGAGCTCCGCCAGCTGTCCGAAGACCACTCCATGGTCAACGAGCTGATCCGGACAGGCGCCATGACCAGCGAAGACGCCGCCGCCAGCCGGTACCGCAACGTGATCACCCGCGCGGTGGGGCTGTACCCCAACGTGCGCACCGACACCCTGCACGTGGAGTTGCTCGACGGCGACCGGGTCCTGCTGTGCTCCGACGGCTTGTCCGACATGGTGGAGCCAGTGGACATGCTGGGCCTGATGATGCGTCCCAACCTGACCCAGGCCGTCGACGGCCTGATCCAGGCAGCCCTGAACAAGGGCGGACGGGACAACGTCACCGTGATCGCCATCGAGCCGGAGGCCGTGCTCCAGGCCGAGGCGGTGGCCGCCCGGGCCAAGGCGATGGAGAGCCTCTTCCTGTTCGAAGACCTCCCCTTCCACGCCCGGCTGCGCGTGGGTCGCATCGTCAACGAGCTGTTCGTGAGCCCGGGCGAGATCATCATGCAGCAAGGCGAGATGGGTGACACGCTCTACGTCGTGGTGCAGGGCGAGGTCTCGGTCCAGGTGGAGGGCCGGGAGGTGGCCTCCCTGACGGAGGGAGAGCACTTCGGCGAGCTGGCGCTGATCGGCACGGATCCGCGGTCCGCGACGGTAGTGGCCAAGGGCTTCGGCCACTTGCTCACCATCGAGCGAGATGCACTGCGGGAGTACTGCATGATGGAGCCCGGGTTGGGCAACCTCGTGCTCTGGAAGCTGGTGGCGACGCTGGGTCGACGGCTGCGCAACATGAACCTGCAGCTGGCACTGGCAGGCGACTGATGCACATGATGCGCGCCTGGATGATTCGGTCCTTCGGGGGGCCGGAGGTGTTCGAGTTGGTGGAGCGGCCCATCCCCACGGGCCGGGACGGCTGGGTCCTGGTCCAGGTGGAGGCCTTCGGGTTGAACCGCTCGGAGCTGTTCTCGCGCCGAGGGATGTCCTCGCCCGACTTCAGCCTGCCTCGTGTGCTCGGGCTGGAGTGCGTGGGGCGTGTGATCCAGACCACCGGGGATCTCGGGGAGTCCGACCGAGTCGTGTGCCTGATGGGCGGCATGGGCCGCTCCTTCGACGGCGGATACGCGACCCACGCCCTGGTTCCACGCACGCAGGTCTTCAAGGTGGACACCGCCCTGGGTGCGGCCGAGCTGGGTGCCGTACCCGAGACCTACAACACCGCCTATGGTGTGTGCATCGAGTCGTTGGCCCTCGACGGATCCGACACGGTGTTGATCCGAGGCGGCACCTCGGCCCTGGGGATGGCCTGCGCCGACATCGCCAAGGATCTGGGCTGCCGGGTGGCCACGACCACCCGCTCCCAGGCCAAGGCCGAGATCCTGCGCCAGCGCACCCGAGCGGACTGGGTGATCGTCGATGGATCGGACATCGCGGCCACGGTGCTCGCCACCTGCGGGCCCATGACGGCGGTGGTGGAGTGCGTGGGGGCCAAGGCCACGATCGAGAGCTCCTGTGCCACCATGACCCGTGGGGGCAAGCTCGGCCTGGTGGGCCAGCTGTCGGAGACCTGGAACACCGACGAGGCCCCCGAGATCCCCGCTGGCGTCACGAAGACGTTCACCCGCAGCGACCTCGTCGCATCGCCGGGCGACGACGCTCGCATGCAGACCATCGTGAGTCGTGTGGAGGCGGGCCGCTATCGGCCCAACATCCACCACGCCTTCACCTTCGACGAGCTCCCTGAGGCCCACCGCAGGATGGGAGCCAACGAGGCCATCGGCAAGCTGGTGGTCTGTACGGGCGCGTGATCAGCTGGGAAGCCCTTCGATCATCCTGTCGAGGTAACCCTTGACCTCCTTGGCGAGCACGGGCCCCACGACGGGCTTGAGCATCGGAGCCATCATCGCGGCCACCTCCAGCTCCACCTGCACGGTCTCGGTGTAGCTGATCTCGCACCCACCATCGGTGGCCGTGAAGGTCGCCTCCCCCGACTGCTTGAGGTTGGCCCCCTCCTCGGTGTTCCAAGACAGCTTCCCGCCATCCGCCTGATAGGTGCAGCGGTACTCGGGCTTGAACTTGACCACGCCGTAGTCCTCTTCCTGGAGCACGAAGTGGATGGTGCGTTGAGAGATCTCGGCGGACTCCACGCCCTTCGTGGCCGTGCGGATCGCCTGGAGATCGGCGAAGTGGGCCAGAGCGACCTCGGGGGACACCGGCAGGGCACGGGTCTCGGTGTGGGTGCCTTCGAACCAGGGCATGCAGACTCCTTTTGCGGCAGGTGACATAGGAGCCCTGGCGGACTTCGACCACCCAGTGGTCAGACTCAGCTCGCCCACTCCACCTCGACGGGTCCCTGCAGCAGGTCCGCCGCGACGGCGCGACGGAACAGCTCCTCCACGCCCTGCCTTCCTTCCGGGCCGTAGTCGAGGGTGCGCTGGTTGGCGTACATGTCGAGGTACTCCCCGATCTGCGCCTCGCTACCCAGCGCCGTACCGCGTCGCATCAGCCACGCGATCGCCTCGTCCCGGTGCTCGAGTCCGTGGGCGATGCTCTGACGCAGCAGATCCGAGACCTCGGCCACCACCTCGGGGCCGAGATCTCGCCGGATCGCGTTGCCCCCCAGAGGAAGCGGCAAGCCGCCCGTCTGCTCGGCCCACCAGACCCCGAGGTCCACCACCGAGACCGTGCCCTCGTCTGCGAAGGTGAGCCTGCCCTCGTGGATGACGAGTCCCGCGTCCACCTCCCCGTCCCGCACCGCCTCGAAGATCCGCGAGGGGGGCTCGATGGGGATCACGACGGGTCGAGCCTGATGATCGGGGCCCAGGATGAGCCGAAGCACCAGCCAGGCCGTGGTGGTGAGCCCAGGCACACCGATGGTGGCGGTCCGTAGGTCGGCGATGGACCCCACCCGCTGGGCGGTGGGATCCGACACGACGACGGGCCCATAGCCCTCCCCCAGGGACCCCCCATGGGGAAGCAGCAGATATCGGTCGCTCACCGCCGGATAGTGCGCGATCGACAAGGCGATCACCTCCGGAGCCTCCTTCCCGGCCGCGAGCCGGTTCAGCGCGTCCGTGGGGGACGTGCCGATCTCGAAGCGGTACGGGCCGGTGTCGATACGCTGCTCGAGCAGCGCACGCATCATGAACAGGTCGTCGGCGTCGGGGCTACAGCTGATGCGAATGGTGGTCATGCAGCTGCTTTAACGAGCGCCCATCTCTCGACGAAAGGCCATGTAGCTATCGGTCCACTCCCCGTCCGGGCCTCGGATCACCAGTCGCCCCGAGCGGCGAGGAGCCGAGATCTCGTCGGCATGGCCACACACCAGCGTGGCGATGTGCGGTGCGCGGTTGGCACCGAACACGACGTCCCAGCGCTCCTCCACGGCCAAGCCCGCCTCCAAGGGTGCCTCCTCGGTACGTGGATCGGCGGCGAGCATCACGAAGCAGAAGCGGCCGCCGGGTGCCAACCAGCGCCTCGCGGCCTCGCAGTAGTCGAACACCGAGCCGCGAAGCTCCATACGCGCGGAGGCCCGCTGCGGATGAGGGGAGATCACCCCCTTTCCCACGGGGATGTAGGGCGGTGATCCGGTGATGAGATCGAAGCGCGCCTCGTCGGGGAGCACGGTGGGATCACGGAGATCGCCAGGGATCAGACGCACCCGCTCCGACAGCCCGTTGTGCTCGATGGTGCGCTGCATCAACGCCACACTCAGAGGCTGTGCCTCGATCCCCACGAGGGTGGCCTGCGGATCGGAGACCCGAGACAACGTGCACAGGCCCACCGACCCCACGCCACATCCGATGTCGAGCAGGGTCCGTGCGTCGGGCCTCGCCAGCGATCCACGCCAGGCGGTCACCAGATCATCGGTGGAGAATCGGTGGCCCCGACTCAGCTGGAAGATGGACCAGTCACCGATGAGAGGATCGAGGGTCTCGTCCTCGGAGCTCACGTGGTGGGTTCCACGAACCCGGCGAGGCCCTGGGCGAGCTGGGTCACCACGTCGATGTGCCAGGGTGCAAACCCATCCGTGGGGTTGAGCAGCTCGATCGCCCCGCGAAACCCTGCATCGGAGACGGCAGGTGCACAGACCAGCGCCTTGGTGGAGAAGCCGGTCTGGTCGTCGATCTCGCTCATGTGCCTGGGATCGGAGCTGGCATCCTCCACACGGATGGAGACCTCGGCCTGATAGGCCGCGCCCACGATCCCCTGATCCACTGGCAGGAGGCGCCCCAAGAGGGTGTCGCCTGCCCCACCCTCGACCACCAGGAACTCGAAGGCACGCCCGTCGGGCGTCACGCGGAAGACGCTGCCAGCCTCGCACGGCACCAGCGCCAAGGCCAACGACAGCGCATGCCCAGCCGCATCCTCGGCGGTGGGTTGCCGCGCGATGGCGGCGGAGGCTTCGAACAGCCGCTCCTGCAGGTTCGGAGGCGGCGGAGGCACGTGACGAGTGGGTCCGGCGAGGCTCGGCGGTGGGGACGTTCCGTCGGGACTCCACAGCGCGCGCCGCCCCAGACGAGCCGTCACGTCTTCCTTGGGCGTGACTCGCCACCACCCCCCCGAGCCCGGATCGGTGACGAACACCACCCCGCCGCCGCGAGGCTCGCAGTTGAAGCCTGACGGTGTGGCCCCCAGAGCCTGGGTGGCACGCACCATCGCCATCATCCAATCCGAGGCTTCAATCTCGACATGACGAGACTGATCGTCCTCCACCACGAAGCGCTTTTGGCTCACGGTCGCCCCCTTCCAGCGATGTAGCCAGTCCTTTGGACACCGCGTTTACCACGTGGATCTGCGCAGGCGTGAAGGAACGTGTGGTGGGGTTGAGCAGCTGAAGCACCCCGTGCACCGGCCCGGCCGCTCCCGCGATGGGAACACACGCCGCCGAGAGGCAGGTCTCCTGCGCGTGAGCTGCCGACTCCATCCCACATGCACGAACGTCCACGTCGTTGGCCACCAGGGTTTCCCGGGTGTCGAAACACAAACCCACGAGCCCTTCCCCGAATGCCATCCGGCGCACCGATAGATCCGAGGCCCATGGCCCCAGTGCGCTCACGACCACGAGTCCATCCTCCTCGGCGAGGAGCACCGCGATGCAGGCGCAAGGTACCCGCTCCGCGACGAGCTGGAGGAGGCCGGGCCAGAAGGCCTCCTGATCGGGAGCCAGCTCGGCGATCCAGGCCGTCAGCACCTCCAGGGACTCGGCATGCCCGTTGAGCGTCGACTCGGCGTGCACGGCGATGGCCGGGGCCGTGTCGCGAATCATCCAGGAGCGTCCCCCGAGGGGATCTTCGACGAACACCGACCCATCGGCAGTGGGTGCGCAGACGAGACGCTCCAGCCGCTCGATGTCGATGTCGAAGAACGACATGGCCCGCCCCAGCGCGAGCATCCAGTTGTCCCCCTCGATGCGAACGGACTCGCCGTCCAGGGCCGTGATGTCGTACTCCACGGTGCCTAGCCCTCTGCCGAGGGACCCGGCCAGGGTGGCACGGATCCCCACAGCTCGGCCGCAGCCTGTACCGCCGGTGTGTCGCGGTCCATCTCCCGGGCCAAGGCACGCGTCAGTCGGGGGTCGGCGATCCCTAGCTGCCGCGCGATCCAACGAGTCCGCTCGGAGGCGTCCCGCGGAGGACCGTGACGCAGCCCCCGCCAGGCACGCGCCCGCTCGATCCATCCCGCGATCTGCTCGAGCAAGCAAGCCTCGAACACCGCCGTAGGCGAGTCGAAGCCCTCCTGATCGGATTCGTCGGGCAGCGTGGACGCCCGCGCACCCGCCTGCAGGAGCAGGCCCTCACAGTGGGCGCGGCCGAAGTGTAGGAGTTCCTGGTTCAGGGGCTCGTCGGGGGTGAAGGCCTCGGTGAACATGGCCACCTGTTGGTCGTGCTCGTCCTGGGGGTTCAGATCCGCCAGGATCACCCCACAGCACAACGGATCGTACCCATCCAGCGACCAACCCGCGGTGTCACTCGGGTAGCTCCCGGCCTCCTCCGCTCGTCTCATGAGCAGCACCACGTTGACGGTGGCGCCATGCTCGGCCTCGAACTGAATGCGCACCGACCGACGGGACACCGGGCGGCACCGCACGGCCTCTAGGAAGTCCTTCATCCAGGACAGATGCGTGCCCTGCGCGTGCTGGATCCGCAGGTAGTTGAGCGCGGGATGGCTCACGCACGCCCGATGGGCCCGGGCCATGGCAAGGACCTCGCGATGCGGATCGCGCCCCGGGTTCAGCCCGTCGCCGGCCACCACCACCAAGATCTCACCCCGCTCCTCCTCGGCGAGCACGACGGCGTGCTCGAACCAACGAGTGAGCCGCCGCAGGTTGGCGGCAGGCGCGAAGGACAGATCCAGGTCCTTGCCACGCGTGTCCGGCACCACGAGCACACCACGCACGAAGCGCTTCCAGCCCACCCAGCGCTCGAGGCTGTCGGCATCGATGTGGTCCGCCTGGAGCGGCTTCGGACGGGTCGCTGCGGGAGCTCGCGCAGCAGGCGTCGATACCCCCAGGACGGCCGCCGCAGACCCCCGCAGATCGTCCACCTGGTCGAGCACCTGCGAGACGCGCTCCGGAAACACCACGAAGCCACCCGGCGTCTGAGGATCCCGCTCCACCACCAGCGACCGCAGGCCATCCGGGTCCAAGATCCCGGTCTCGGCCATCACACGCGCCATCCACCGGCCGAGATCCGCCTCGGTGGGCAGCCGGAGAGGCTCGCGGACCTCGTGTCTCAGCTGAGCGCACCACAGGCGCAGCTGGGCCCGCACCAGCCCCTCCCGCAGCTGGTCCAGGGCATCGCGATCCGGCAGCGCCCTCAGACCACCATCAGACGCCATGAGCTGCTGTAGCGCCGGGTCGTCTCGTAGCGAGCCGTACTGCATCTCGTAGCCGTGCTCTGCCCGGAGCGCGGCCAGGAAGCCCCTCGCGGCGAGGAGCACCTCGGGGCGCGAGGAGACGATCCCGCTGCGCACCACCCGCACGCGAGCTGTGGCGCCGTCGGGCTCCACGGTGGCCGCCTCGACGAGGATGGCCACCCGCACGTGGCGCGTGTCGCCCGTTCGGATCGCGTAGTCGAGATCGCCTCCCACCAGCATCGAGGCGGTGTGCGGTTGGCGCATCGACACGCGGACGGACACCCCTGGATGGTCTGGGCCGAACTGCCGACGCCGACGCCGCAGCAGCTCCAGCGTGCCATCGCTGGTCATGGCCTCGATCCAGGCCAGCGGCGCTCCCCGGAGCAGCTGGATCCGCTCCACGGGAACGCCCCCCGCCAACGCCGCGCGCATGGCCTGCCGGTACCGCTGTCCGATGCGTCGCTCCGCCTCGTCGCGGCCAGACTCTCCGCGACCCACCACCACGATCTTGCGATGCGGGTGCCCCGGATCCAGACGCAGGATCCGACCCGCGACGCTGGCGCACAGATCGAACAGCCGGCGTGCATCGAACGCCACCCAGGAGCTGTCTCGCTCGAACTCGTCGTCCGCCAACAGATCGAGCATGCGCTCGATGGCCAGCGCTTCCCGCCGAGCCTCGGTGTGGGTGCGAGCGACGCCCTCGGTCAGCCCACCGTGACGGCGCTGGGTCACGTAGTACAGATCGGTACCGGGCTCCGTGTCGGGAGCCGGCATGAGCATGGTGAACGGCGTGTGCGCGCGCACGGCCTCCGTGCGCCCGCGCCGCAGCACGACCTCGTCGGCCTCGATCTCCTCGAAGGAATGCAGCTGTCGAGGAGGAGCTGTGCGACCCGCACCGGGCTCGCCGCCGGCATATCCGACGAAGCGATAGGGGTCCGTGCCCGCAGGCGCCTGGCGGAAGCGATCCACCACCTCGTAGGTCTTCGGCGCCACACACACCAGGTCGGGCGGCACGGCGCCCCACAGATCGAGCAGGGCGAGCAGACGCTCGACCACGGCCCACGCACGATCCGCGTTGCCGGGATCGGTGTGCTGGCCCGCCTCGAAGGTGAAGCCGAGGCGCTGGGAGCGCTCGTCGAAGCCCAGCCCCACGTTGGCGCACACTCCCCCCGAGAGGATGGCGTTCTCGTGTAGCCCCGTCACGAGGCGCTCGACACCCAGCCTGGCCGCGACGGCCGCGTGCCGTTGGTCGTCGCGGAACACCAGGAACGAGGGTGCGGGTCGACTGGTGGAGTGGAGATCGAGCACGGCGTCGCAGGCGAGCAACGGGGGGGCGAGCTCGACCACGCGTCGCTCCTCGTAGGGCCGCGTGTCGTCGGCGGGCTCGGTCGACAGTCGCTCGAGGGTGGCGGCGTCCCAGAGACGGTTCAGATCGGAGCCCCGTGGCGTGTGCCGCAGGTCGAGGCGCGCCGCCTCCTCGTTGGCCCGTACCGCCAGGATCGAGCCACGGATCAGACGCTCTGCGACGACCTCCCGCAGACGCTGCAGCACGGGATCACCCACGGGCTCGTTGCCGTGGATACGCGCCACCACCGCCACGCGCGGCCCAGCAACGGGCACACCCGCAGCATCGACGGCCTCGTACAACACGGTACCGGAGACGCCGTCCACGGGCGAAGTCACCCGGACCTTCACGGCAGTCGTCGGGCGCGCCACGGTCTACGACGACGTGGGGCGGCTTTCGCTACCAGAGTCGGGCGTCGTCTTCTTCGAGCGGCTCGAGGTGGACCGGCTGCCCGTGCCCCGCTTCCGGGTGCCCGAGGCGGCCTTGGTGCTCTTGGCCTTCGACTTGGGCTTGGCCTTGGCCTTCGGCTTGGCCTTTCCCTTACCCTTACGAGGCTCGCGAGGTGGAAACTCGAACCCGTGCTTACCCGTGGGCTTGCGGATCAGAGCACCGCGGAAGGGGCGCCCCCTCCGTGAGATGAAGTCCTCGAGGAACGCCGTGCGGGCCTCCGGACCGAAGAACGCCTCCGCCTCGGCAGGCTCCATCTCCCGATGGCAGACCTTCTTGGGCAGCACCGGCCCCCGCCGCTCCCGCCCCTCGAGCACCTCCTTGCAGACCCACCGCTGCGTGGTCTCCACCACCACGCAGCCCTCGACACTCTCGTGCTCGGCGGGGCACGGGAAGGCATCTCCAATGACCTCCTCGGGGTCCTCGTCCTCGTCGGGAGCATCCCCCAGGTTCACCTGGAGCCCCCACATCTCGGCGTCCTTCGACTCCACGTAGATCTTGGCGAGCTGCACCGTGCCCTCGAGGAAGCGCCGACCCGAGCGGTCCACGAAGTACTGCACCGGCCCGACGGTTCGGTCCTCGGCGGTGAGCAGCTCGACGGCCAGCTGCCGGTCGATGTACCGACCCATGCGCTCCTTCCAGATGATGAAGTCGCACTCGGTGCCCTTGCCGGTGTTGCGCTCGCAAAGGTAGCCGCGGACCTCCTCGAACACCTTGTGGCTGCAGTTCGGACAGACGCCGACGGGCTCCTCTTCCTTGTACAGATCCTCGTACTCGAAGCCCGTCAGAGCGTCGGTCATGCTCTGGGTGTAGTCGACGAGTCCCGAGTGCACGTCGCTTCGCTGACGCTGGCCGTTGGCGACCTCGTGCAGGGCGAACTCCCACTCCCCCGTGAGCTTGGGGCTCGCCAGCGCGTCCACGTCGAGGCGCTCCAGCACGTCGATGAGCCGCATGGCCTTGGCCGTGGGCGCCAGCTTGCCGCTGACTCGGTTGACGTACAGCTTGCGCACCAGTCCCTCGATGGTGTCGGCGCGCGTGGCCGGCGTGCCGAGGCCACGGTCCTTCATGGCGTCCGACAGCTCGTCCTCGTCGAGCTTCTCGCCCGCCGTCTCCATCATGCGCAGGAGCTGCGCTTCGGAGTATCGGCCCGGCGGCCTGGTCTGCTTGTCCTCGAGCACCGGGTCGCTGAAGCCCACGTCGATGTCGGCCGACTGGTCCTTGCCAGGATCGAGGGCAGGCAGCGTGCTGCCCGCGCCCACCTGCTGGCCCAGTGCCTCCAGGAAGCCAGCGATCTCCAGGCTCCGCGCCGTGGTGCGGAAGCGTGCCTTGCTCCCCTCGAGCACATCGCCGACGTCCACGTCGACCAGACGCTCCACTGTGGCCCAGGTGGCGGGACCCATCAGGGCTGCCAGGAACTGACGGACCACCAGGTCGAAGATGCGCTCCTCGTAGTTGCTCAAGGTACCCGTGAGGGGATTTCCGGTGGGCACGATGGCGAAGTGGTCGCTGACCTTGCTGGAGTCCAGCACCTTCGCCAGGTTCAGCGGCCCGGCCGTGATGACCCCCTGCGCCAGGTCGGCATGCTCCGCCCAGTCCCCGCGCGGCAGACCAGCCACGGCCGTGAGGAGCTGCGCGACCATGGGACCGTAGTCGTCGGGCAGGTGCCGGCTGTCCGTTCTCGGGTACGTGAGCAGCTTGTGCGTCTCGTACAGACGCTGTGCAGCGTTGAGGGTGTGCTTGGCCGACATGGAGTACCGCCGGTTGGCCTCACGCTGCAGCGACGTCAGATCGAAGGGAAGCGGCGGGTTCTGCTTGGACTTCTTCCGCTTCTCGCTGGCACTGCCCGCGTCGGTGGCCTGAAGCGCAGCCAGCAAGGCCTCCGCCTGGTCCTTGTCGAAGATGCGGCTCGGCTTCATGTCCGGATCGTCCGAGGCCTTCGCCGCCTCGGCGTTCCAGTACTGGCCCTGCCAGGTGTGACCGTCGCCGTTCACGTGGGTGAAGTCGCCGCTGATCTCCCAGTACGCACGTGGCTTGTGGGCGAGAATCTCGCGCTCGCGCAGGACCAAGAGGTTGAGCGTGGGGGTCTGCACGCGACCGGCTGCCCAGGAGCCCTTCTCCCGGCCACTCTTCAGGCGCTGGGTCAGCGCCCGGGTGGCGTTCATCCCGATGAGCCAGTCTCCCACCGACCGCAGCCAGGCCGCATCGGCGAGCGGGTCGAGCTGGCTACCGGGTCGCAGGTTGTCGAAGGCGTCCACGATGGCCGTCTGCGTCATGGACTGCAGCCACAGACGCTCTTGGGGCTTCGCCGACAGGCCCGTGAACTCGATGATCCTGCGGTAGATCAGCTCGCCTTCCCGCCCGGCGTCGCAGGCGTTGATGATGCCCTCCACGTCCTTGCGCTTGCCGAGCTTCTTGATCTGCGCGAGCCGCTTCTTGTGGCCATCCTTGGGCTTCACCTCGAAGGACTCCGGCAGGATCGGAAGGAGCTTGATCGACCACGACCGCCACTTCGAGTCGTAGTCCTGCGGCTCAGCGAGCTCCAGCAGGTGACCCACGGCAGACGTGATCACGTAGTCGTCACTCTCGTAGACTTCGTCCGTCTTGGAAAATCCACCCAGAGCGTCTGCGATGTCATTCGCGACGCTCGGCTTCTCCGTGATCACCAACCGCTTGCCCAAAGAGCCTCCCAGGGGTCCATCCCTAGGGCCCACGGTCACGGACCGCAACCCCACGTTACGATGGCCCATCTTGCGCGCTTACGACATCGCCTTTCAGCACGCCACCCCACATGGGGTCATCACGGGCGTGACCATTCCGGACGCCCCAGATCCAGTACCCGAGGAGGTCCTGTCTGCGCTACCCCCGGCTGAGGCTGAGTTCGCTCGAACCCTTCGCGCCTACCGTCAGGTCAGCTTCGTAGGGGGTCGTCTGGCACTGCGTCGTGCCTGCGGTCAGCTCGGATTCAGTCCGCCGCCGATCCTCCCCGACGATCGCGGAGCGCCCGTGCTGCCGGAGAGTCTGTCGGGGAGCATTTCCCACAAGCGCACCCTGGCGGTGGGCATGGTGGGCCAGGCCCGCAACGGATCGCTGGGCGTAGACCTCGAGGAGTACGAGCCGAAGCGACCCGCCATCGCGAAGAGCGTGCTCACGGAGGGCGAACTGGAGCACATCCAGACGCTACCGGAGGGCAGACGTTGGATCGCCCTGCTCACTCGGTTCTCCATCAAGGAGTCCGTCTACAAGGCCGTGGATCCCTTCGTGCGTCGCTACGTGGGCTTCCACGAGGCCGTCGTAGAGCCCGATCTGGAGGGCGGAGCCCAGGTGCGACTGCAGCTGGTGAACGGCGAAGGGCCCTTCGCCGTGGAGGGCCGCTACGAGTGGTTGGCAGGACGCCTGTTAACCTCCGTGCGCATCCAGCCGATTCACTCGGATGAGGAGGTCCCGAGCACCCGTGACGGCCCCGCCCAGTGATGCTAGACCACGCCTCTGCCCCCGAGGCGTTGCCCATTCCCCCTGGGGTCAGTACCATCCACTGCGCCTCAGTTAGCCCCGGAGCACCGGTCCATGTCTGAGTTGGACAGTCGGTCCACCAAACAGCTGTTCAACGACTGGCGTGCTGGCGACGGCCAAGCTGGCCAGGCGATGGCTCAGCGCTTTGCCGACTGGTACTACGCCATCACCACCAGTCGGCTCGGTGAGACGCGAGGCCGAGAGCCGTGTGACGTGGCCTGCCAGCGCTTCGGTGAAGGGATCGTCAACGTCACCGAGCCCCGAGCCCTCGTCGGGTGGGCCCACGAGATCGTGCTCAAGGAGCTGGAGAACGCGGGCAACCGGGCCATGGACGGAGACGAGCCCAACGCCTACACCGGCGACAAGCAGCCCAAGGATCTGCTGTGCCAGGCGCGCGAGGCCATGCTCACCGAGGTCACCTTGCTGGAGGCGACCTACGGTGGCCGAGCCAGCAAGCAGGAGGTGGACGTCCTGGCGGCACCGCTCGGCGGGAACCCACTCGGGGTCCTCAAGGCGCGCTACCGCGTGAAGCAGTGGCTTAGAGATCACCACGGCGTGCCCTTCGACGTGGCCCCAGACAATCCGGTGATCGATCGGGCACCACTGCCCCTGTACGAGTCGGGCCACATGGCCACCGATCAGGAGGAGGCCAACTTCGAACAGTGGATGATCTCCGACATCGACCTGTGCAAGGACATCGCGGAGTTCGCCCACTTCTCCATCGCCCTGCGCGGTGGGCTGCCCACTCCGAAGGACTACGCCAAGAAGACCGCCCGCCGCAACGCCCAGATGCAGCAGGCCCAGAATCCGGGCTGCCTCGCTCGCCTGTTCGGCGGCTAGAGACCGCGCGGTACTCCGCTAGCCCGCCTTCTTCGCCGAGTGTCGCGGGCAGGTGAGATTCATCACTCAGGCGCGTGCAGCTCGGGTTACCGGGTGGCCATGGACGACGAGCTTCCCGGCGGCGTCTGGCGCGTCGACGCTGACACTCAGCAGAGCCTGCGTCTGGAGCGCATCCGAACGGCGCTCGACGACGGCGCATGGGAAGAGGCAGCCCTGGAGGCAGAGGAGCTGTTGGACGAAGCTCCGCAGCACCCCGAGGGGCTGTTCCTGCTGGGAGAGGCTCTGCTGGAGCTCGCCGACTTCGAGCTCGCGCGTGCTTGCTACGAGCAGCGTGTCCGCCTGGACGGGGGCGACAGTCCGTCGCTGCTGGGACTCGCCATCTCCGCCTTTCAGAGCTGCGACCTGCCCGTCGCCGTGGAGACGGCCCGCGAGGTCGTCCGGCGTCAGCCCGACAACGCAGAGGCGCACTACTACCTGGGCCTGGCCCTCGAGCGACAGCCGGGGCGCATGACCGAGGCGCTGACGGAGCTGTCGGCCGCAGCCCAGCTCGATCCTGATCTCTTTCCCCTTCCCATGCAGCTCCGCGACAAGGACTGGGAAGAGGTGGTGGGCGCTGCAGTGATGCGGCTGCATCCACGCCTACAGACCTTCTACAAGGCTATCCACTTTCGCCTCGAAGATCTGCCAGCAGTACAGGAGCTTCGCGACCACGATCCGCCGCTGCCACCCACCATCGGTGCGATGTACGTGGGGCAGCCACCCGACGGCGACCCTTGGCACGAGCTCCCGAGTGCGGTGCGGCTGTTCGCGCGGAACCTCGGCCGCGCGTCCACCCCCGAGGATCTGGTCGGTCAGCTCAGCCGCGCGCTTCAAGAGGAAGCGCTGGACTGGCTGGGGCTGTCGCTCGAAGAGCTCTGATGCGACTGACGGTCCTGGGCTCGGGCACGACGGTCCCTGATCCGGATCGGGGTCCATGCGGGCTGTTGCTCCAGGTGGACGGGCACGCATGGCTCATCGACGGAGGCAGCGGCACCGTACAGCGCTGCGCCCGAGCTGGCGTGGATCCCCGCACGTTGGACGGCGGCGTCTACAGCCATCACCACCCAGACCACTGCGCAGATCTCGTGCCGCTGCTGTTCGCCATGCGCGTGGGTCCTCCCCAGCGGAGTCGGCCGTACCCCATCTGGGCAGGGCAAGGCTTCGCGCAGTACTTCGAACGACTCCGCGCAGCCCACGGCACGTGGATCGATCCGGGGGGCGGGGTGCCGATCACGGAGCTGTCACTGGACGAAGAGGCCTCGGCAGCGCTCGCTCCGGGGGTCACCCTGCGCACGCGCCCAGCAAACCACAGCGCCTCGGCACTGCACCTGCGCTTCGAGGCCCACGGCCGAGCGGTGGTGTTCTCCGGCGACACCGGACCGAGCGATGGGCTCGTGCAGCTGGCGAGGGGAGCCGACCTGCTCGTGTGCGAGTGCGCTGGCCCCGACGACGCACCGCTGGAAGGCCACCTCACGCCGTCACAGGTCGCCGCCATCGCCGCGGCGGCTCGTCCCGAGGAGCTGTGGCTCACCCACTTCTACCCGATGGTGGATCCACAGCGTGCGGTGGCGACGGTGGCGGAGACCGGCGTACCCGTGCGACGTGCCCGAGATCTCGACTCCCTCGAGCTACCTCGACTCACTCCCACTCGATCGTAGCGGGGGGCTTGCTGGACACATCGTAGGCCACTCGGTTGATGCCGGGCACCCCGTTGATGATCCGGTTGGACATGCGCCCCAGCAGCTCGTAGGGCAGGTGCACCCAGTCCGCCGTCATGCCGTCCGTGCTGTGCACTGCCCGGATCACGGCAGCCTCCTCGTAGGTGCGCTCGTCTCCCATCACGCCCACGCTCCGAACGGGCAACAGCACCACGAAGGACTGCCAGATCTCCCGCTCCAGACCAGCCTGGCGGATCTCCTCGCGCACGATGGCATCGGCACGGCGCAGCGCGTCCAGACGCTGCGGAGTGAGCGCACCGAGGCAGCGCACAGCCAGGCCTGGCCCGGGGAAGGGCTGGCGCCACACCCGCTCGTCGGACAAGCCCAGGGCGGCCCCCACGGCGCGCACCTCGTCCTTGAAGAGCTCCCGCAACGGCTCCACGAGCTGCAGCGACATGCGCTCTGGCAAGCCGCCCACGTTGTGGTGGCTCTTGATGGTGGCCGACGGCCCTCGCACGCTCACCGACTCGATCACGTCTGGGTAGAGCGTGCCCTGTGCCAAGAAGCGCGCATCCGCCAGGCCCGATGCCTCGGCCTCGAACACGCGGATGAACAGCTCGCCGATGGTCTTGCGCTTGCGCTCCGGATCCGTCACGCCGTCGAGCGCCTCGAGGAAGCGGTCCGAGGCGTCCACCACCTTCAGGTTCAGATCGGAGAACTCCTCGCGCACGGCGTCGACCTCTCCCTCCCGCAAGAGTCCGTTGTCGACGAAGATGCAAACCAGCTGATCGCCGATGGCCCGGTGCAGCAGCGCCGCGGTCACCGACGAGTCCACCCCACCCGACAAGCCACAGATCACAGTGGAGCTGCCCACCCGCTCCCGGATGGCAGCCACCTGCTCCTCCACGAAGGAACCTGGCGTCCAGTCACCCTGGGCCCCGCACACCCCCACCACGAAGCGTCGAATCAGCTCTCGACCTCGCACGGTGTGCGTCACCTCGGGATGGAACTGCAGACCGAACCGCCGCCCGTCGTCGGACTCCATGGCGGCCACCACCGGGCCCGAGTGCGCCACCGCGCGGTACCCGGTGGGAACGGAGGCTACGTGATCGCCGTGGCTCATCCAGACGACGTCTCCGTCGACGAAGTCCGCCAGCAGTCTTCCCGGGTCCTCCCCCACCGTGACCTTGGCGAGGCCGTACTCCCGAGCGGCGCTCGCCACCACGTCACCACCGAGCTGCTGCGTGAGCAGCTGCATGCCGTAGCAGATCGCCAGGATCGGGGTCTGCACTTCGAGCCAGCGCGTGTCGAACGGAGGCGCATCCTCCCCCAGCACGCTCGCCGGCCCACCGGACAGCACCAACCCCACCACGTTGTCGGGGAGGGTGGCTGGCGCCGGATCGGTGCAGGGCCGGATCTCGCAGAAGACTCCCAGCTCGCGGATCCGCCGGGCGATGAGCTGGGTGAACTGGCTACCGAAGTCGAGGATCCACAGGGTCTGGTGCTGCACGGCTGCTCCGAGGGGAGCACCAAGGGCTAACCGGGCGACCCGCACGACGCGACGAAGGCAGCGGCCAGTTCGTGACCGGAGCCCGGAGGATCACCGCGCAGAGCCGTTCACTGCCCCCGAGAAGGCCCCTCCCGTCAGGGCATCCAGGTTGGCCGTGAGCTCCAGGATCCGCAGCTCCTCCTGGACGCGCGCCAAGGTGTCGGCCTTGGGGGCCAGCAGCCGCTCCGCCTGCAGCCGCCGACGCTCGAAGTACAGGCGTGTGGCCTCCGCCAGCACCTTGTCGCGCAGCTTCACGATGTCCTGGGCCTCGTTGATCACGCGGATCCGCTCGGAGCTCATGACGAGCTTGTCGAGATCGAACACCAACCGGACCCGGACCTCCTGGACCTGCCCCTGACCTGCATCGTTGATCACCGGAAAGGGGCTCTCGTCGGGCAGCAGCTCTGCACCGTCCACGTTGAGGTAGTCGAAGCCCTGATCCCAGTCGTCGCGGAGGCGCCACTCGAGCGTGACCTGCGGCAAGGTGGCGAAGGTCACGGACTGCCGCAGCCACCGGTCCACCTGACGCGGGCTCGACTTGGCGTAGTGGTTGGCCCAGGCGTGCACCTGCTGGATGGTGGGCTCGTCGGCGAACTGCGCGAGCACCTCCTCGGGCGACTCGAAGGAGCCAGTCACCAGGTCGGGCAGCTCCACCTGGACGGACACCGAGGAGCGAAGGCTGGAGAGCACCTCGTCGTCGAGCCCGAGCGTGCGAAGCTCCTCGACACTGCCCAGCCGCCCGCGCCGAGCACGCAGCGCCACGATGGCGCTCGCCGTTGCCGCATCGACCCCGTCCACCGCGGCGAGTTGCTCCGAGGTGGCTTCGTTGAGGATCAGGCGAGGAGGACTCGACGCGACTGCGACGAGGGTGGCAGCTCCTAGGAGGATGTGCATGGTGCTCCCGGTGAGGTCGACGCCCACGCCGACAGGGCGCGGGCCGAGGCAGCGCTGGCCGATGGCTAGCCTACCCGATCACCTCAGCGCCGGATCCCCCGCCTGCCACCTGCTGACGGCGGCGCCTGTGAGCGCGTCCAGGCGAGCGTCCAGCTCCGCGATGCGCAGGGCGTGCGCCACCCGCTGGCGCAAGGGCCGATCCCGAACGACGCGAGCCGCCACGCGAACCCGATCGCGGTACAGCGCCACCACGTCACTCGCAGCGCTCTGACGCAGCCGGACGGCGCTTCGGTGGGCGCGGGACTGCCACGCCGCCGAGGGGGTGCCATCGTCCACGAAGACGTCGCCGTCGACCACGAACACCGAGCCGGGATCGGAGAACCCTGCCGCGGGGGTGCTGCGAGGCCGCCAGGTCAAGGCGAGCTGGGCGAACCACAGCCCGTCCACGTCCGTGGTGGTCCAGACCGCCGCGTCCCAGTCGATCTGACG
>JAHQVJ010000001.1 GCA_019634415.1 Myxococcales bacterium | reverse complement strand
TCACCCACGTCGATCCGCGCGACGTGGCTGCGATCCGAGATGCGGTGCGGCGCGCAGATCGCTGGTTCGTACCGACTGAGGCCCAGCCCGAACGCCCCATGGTGGGCATTGCCGACCCGGTGTTCGTGCTGTTGGTCGACCGCGGGGCGGACTTGGACCAGTACCGCCCGGGCCGTCGATACAACGAGCAGATCCAGGAAGACGTGACCGCCACCGCCGTTCACGCGGTGGACCACACGTTCGAGATAGACGCGCACGCGGCCGCGGTGCCCCACCTGCAGTTCACGGCAGCGCCGCGCATGGAGCGCACGGATCACGAGGGGGGGACGCGCATCACCCGCGCCGGCGGCACGGTGAGCGCCGCGTCGATCCGCTGGGTGATTGCCAGGCGAAGCGCGTTGGATGGCACCGCCAAGCCTCAGGACCGGGTGTTCTGGACGGTCCGCCGCGGGAAGCTGCGCCGCCATCGCTGGGCACCCTAGCTTGACTCCGTCTACCTGCTGGCCCGCCCGCAGCCCCGGCGAGGACCCACCAGTCCACCGTGTTGCGGGCGAACGACGAGCTTGGTCCTGTCCACCTGCTGGCTCGTAGACTGTCGACATCGCAAGTGAATCCGATGTGCAGTGTCGACGGAGCGGTTTGCCGCATTGCCGCGCGCCGATGAACTCGGCCCCTGCTCGCGACCTTCCGAGGATGGGTGCCGAGGCGGTGCGCCCTCCGCCCCAGAAAATTCGTTCCTGGTCTTCGGAGGACTCATGTTCCAGCGATCCACATCCGTCGGCGCCATGGGCGCCCTCTTGCTCGTTGCCTGCAGCCCCGATGCGGACGGCGACGGTTATCGCGCGAAGGAGGACTGCAACGACGTTGATGCAGCCATCCATCCAGGCGCAGACGAGATTCCCTACAATGGCATCGACGACGACTGCACACCGAAGACGCCCGACGACGACCTCGACGGCGACGGCTTCCTGCTCGCCGACGACTGCGACGACGGCGATGCCACGGTGCATCTCAGCGGACCGGTCTCCGGCGATGTAGATGCGACCAACATCACGGGCCTGTGCGATGCCTACTGCGCGCGCTCCGTGCATGGGTCCCTGCTGCTGGCCGACGTGGAGGACCTCGACGACCTGCGGTGCATCACCGACGTCACGGGCGACGTCCTCGTCATCCGCAACGACGTCCTCCCGGATCTGACGGGACTCGAGCGCGTGGAGACGGTCGGCGGTGCGCTGACCCTGGACTTCAACACGTCCCTGACGTCGCTATCTGGGCTGGACGGGCTCACCACGGTGGGAGGGAACGTCATCGTCCGAGGCAACATCGAGCTGACCGAGCTCGGCTCGGGACTCGGGGCGCTCACGTCGGTGGGCGGCACGCTGTCGGTGGTCAGCCACCCGCTGCTGACCACCCTTGACGGGCTGGAGAGGCTCACCTCCGTCGGAGGCAGCCTGTTGGTGTCCAGCAACGATGCGCTCACCGACCTCGCCGGGCTGGCCAACGTCGAGACCGTGGGCGACCAGCTCACGATCTCCGGCAACGACGCGCTGCTCGACGTGGCCGGCCTGAACAACCTGACGTCGGTGTCAGGGTGGCTGTCGATCTCCTCCAACCTCGCCCTCCTCGAGATCTCGGGGCTCAACGGCCTCGCGACCCATGACTCCAACATCGAGATCTCTCGGAACCGGGAGCTGACCATCGTGTCGGGATTCGACGCCCTGACCCACGTGGGTGGCCTGCTCCAGATCCGCGACCACGGAGCGCTACAAGCCGTCACGGGCTTCTCGAGCCTCGCGTCCGTGGACAACGGATTGGGGTTCGACGGGTGCCCCGCGCTGACGGATCTGTCGGGGCTCGGAGGCTTGGTGGCCGTAGGCAGCCTGAGCCTCGAAGACTGCACGTCTCTCGCCGACCTGTCCGGCCTCAGCAGCGTGAGCACGGTGGCCAACGCGCTGTCGTTGACCCGTATGGACGGCTTGACGACCCTCGCTGGCCTCGAGTCCCTCACGAGCGTGGGGGGCTGGGTCTCCATCTGGTACAGCGACGGGCTGGTGTCGCTGGCCGGCCTGGGCAACGTCGAGACCGTGGGCGGCCTGTCGGTCTATTGGAACGGTCTCCTCACGGCTCTGTCTGGCCTCGACGGCCTCAGGGCGATCGGGGGGGACGTGACCGTCGAGCGGAACGACCTCCTCACCTCCTTGGAAGGCCTCGAGGGGGTCGCCTCGATCAGCGGGGGACTGCGGATCAAGGACAACGCGTCTCTGAGCAGCCTGGACGCCCTCGGTGGTCTGACCTCCGTAGGCGCACAGCTCGGCATCATCAACAATGACGTCCTCCCGGATCTCGTTGGACTGGAGGGGCTCGAGGGTCTCGACGACCTGGTCGTCACGCGGAACGGAGCGCTGGCCCACCTGACCGGCCTCGACAACGTCGCGGACGTGGTGCTCAGCATCTACCTCGACGAGAACCCGTCGATGACATCGGTGGCAGGGCTGGGGAGTGTCCGGACGATCGGGGCGAGTCTGTCCATCACCGACAACGACGTGCTGGTGGATCTGAAGCCGCTCCATGGGGTGGAGTCCGTGGGCGGTGCCCTGACGGTGACCAACAACGCCACCCTGACCGACGCCGCTGCAAACGGCCTGGTCGACGCGATCGACAAGATCGGTGGCACGGTGACCGTCAGCGGCAACTGAACGACGAGCCCGTGACAGGCTTGACCGCCGATCCTTCTGGTGTCGCCACAGCACCCGGAAGGCGTGTCTGGACAGACCCGGTCCCTTGCCGCGGTGGAATGCCGTCCAGAGCTGGGTGAGTGCCTGGTGCACGGTGGCCCGGGTCCGGGACGGGACCCGTGGCGGACACGGCAGACCGAGAAGCGCGGGCGTAGCAATCCAACGGCGGAAGCAGCTCGAGGCTCGATGAAGAGCCTCCGATTCCGATTGGGCTTCGGACCAGCGGCATAGCTGGGGGTGGACGTGCTCGGGTCGATGGTGGGATGACTGGACACCAGTAGAAGGTGGGTGTCGGAGGCCAGCGTCGGAGGCGCGTATGTGCGACTCTTCGAGCAGGAGCAGATGACCTGGGTGACGTACCCCCATTTCTGGGGCCGGAAGGGACCGTGGCCCGACTTGCTGCCTACGAGGACCCGGATCCGCTGTTCAGCCAATTCCTGCGGGCGGGCTTCTGTCGCGTCGCCGTGCCGGTCAGGCCAGGGTTCGAGGGCGCGATCGACCACTTCCTCCACTACGGTGAGCCTTGGAATGGGGGACCCCTGCCACCCAGGTCCCCTGCAGGGAGCGTGCGTAACCACTAATTCGCGAGCGGCGGCGCGAAGCGACGAGGCCAACCCTCGCGCCAGCGAGGTGTGGGTGGCCGTCTTGCGCAAGTTCGGGGTTGCGCCGGACGATGACTGACGCGCAGTGGGCTCCTGCGCTTCGCCAACGGCTCCGTTCGCGACACCGGGACGCTGCGTCCTAGGGGAGGGGGTGGTCCAACGCCTGGAGCTGGTTCGCGAGGTGCTCCCGCTCGATCCCGTTCACGCACAGCTCCAGCGCGCGGCCGTACGCGGAGCGAGCGAGGTCGAGGTCACCGGCGCGCCGAGCAAGGTCTGCGCGCACGGCCCACAGCCGGTGGTTGTGGTCCAGGGTCGCGTCGAGCGCCGTCAGGAGGGCGAGGCCTTCGTGGGCGCCCTTCGCCTCGGCTACCGCGACCGCTCGGTTGAGCCGAACCACCGGGGATCCAGTCAGGGCCTCCAGGCGGGCGTAGACGCCGCAGATTGCCGACCAGTCGGTGTGGGCCGCCGCCGAGGCTCGTGCGTGCTCGGTGGCGATCAGCCCCTGGAGGCGAAGCTCTTCGGCATAGCCTTGGCCCTCCGGCAGGTCGGTGACGAGCTCGATGCCCGTTTGCTGCTCGTCGTGGTGCCACCGCGAACGGTCCTGGCCGGCGAGCGTGACCAGCCGACCCTCGTGTACGCGGGCGTCGCGGCGGGCGTGGTGCAGCAGGAGCAGCCCGTAGAGCGCCTGGACCTGGGGCGCTTCGGGTACCAGTCGGTAGAGGACGGAGGCCAGCTCGACCGCTTCACCAGCGAGGTCGGTTCGCAGCAGGTCCGGCCCACGGCCGGGCGCATACCCGGCCGTGAACGCCAGGTAGATGGTGCGGCAGACCTCGTCGAGCCGGGCGCGCAACTCCTCGTCGGCTGGGGACGACAACGGGATCCCCGCGGCCACGATCTTCTTCTTGGCGCGAGTGATCCGGGCCGCCATCGTCGAGGTGGAGACGAGGAAGAGGCGTGCGATCTCCTTGGTCGTGGTTCCGATCACCAGCCGAAGGGCCAACGGGGACCGGGCCTCCGGATGGAGGGCCGGATGGCAGCAGAGCAGGATCAGCGCCAATCGCTCGTCGCCGACATCGTCCAAGCGGTCGACGGACGGTGGCTGAACCCAGTTCGTGCCCACGGCCAGCAGCCGGAACTTCCGTCGGTGCATCGCTTCGGCGCGCAGCTCGCCGAGGATCAGCCGGGAGGCCGTGGTCATGAGCCAACCTACGGGGTTCGCCGGAACCCCGTCGGTCGGCCATCGGTCGCTCGCCCTGGCAAAGGCTTCGCTGAGCGCGTCCTCGACGAGATCGAGCCGACGAGTGCGGGCCACGAGCAGGGAAAGCAGGCGGCCCCATTCGGCTCGGTACGTCTCAGCGACGACGTGATCAGCCCATGTCTGCGACGGGTCGGATTTCGATGTCATAGGGGGGTAGCAGCCTGCACAGGTCGGTGATCGTGTCGAGGTTCGGCGCTTCGACGAGGTAGTAGCCCCCGATCTGTTCGGTTGCCTCCGCGAAAGGCCCATCCGTGACGGTCAGCTCCCCCCCGCGGGTGCGGAGCGTCGTGGCGGTCGAGCCATCCTGTAGCGCCTCACCACCGAGTAGCTCGACGCCCGGTCGTTCGCCGCAGGCTTGGTCGAACGCCCCGAAATTCTCGAAAATCGCTCCCTGTTGTTCGGGCGTCATCTGGTCCCAGGGCCCCAGCTCACCGTCGCCCGCGAGCAAGACGAAGTACTTCATCGTGATCTCCTTCGTGGTGTCAGCGTTCGTCGCCGACACAACCCATGATGCAGAAGCCCCCCCAGAATCGACTGGCTGCCTGAAAAAGATCGGAGTTTGCTTGAGTTGTTGCGGAATGTGTGTCTTATAACCTTGGTTTTGATGGATGGCGACGCTCGAGGGGTGCGGCCCGGGCGACCTGGATCACCAGCCAAGCGCCTGACGGCACGGTCCGCGATCGCCGCCGCCTGGGCCGGTACGTGGGCGGCATGCCCGTCCAGGTCTGGCGCGACACGCGACTCGAGCCGGATGTGCTTGTCACCATCACGCTCCGGGCGGGGGCCGTGGCGGGCCTGGTTGACCCCTCTCATCGTTCGGACCTGTTGTGTCCCGGGACGTGGTGTACGAAGGCCTTGGGTCGGTCTACGTCGCGTTCACCTCGGTGATCCTATTCTGAGTCAGTTCGAAAGGGGGAGAGCGCGAGAGGGGGAAGCCATCTCTCGAGAACAAGCTCTCTGAACGCAGCGTCGCACGAGACGTTGAGCCCTTGCCTGACCTTGCGGTGCTGCGCACGCTGGCTCATCGCCTCCCAGAACTGTGGAACGCGAAATCGACGGACCCAAAGCTCAAGCAGCGGATCGCGCAGCTCCTTATCAAGGAGGTGGTGTTGGATGTCGACGACGAGGCCCGAGAGAGCGTGGCGTTGGTCCACTGGGCAGGCGGACAGCACACCGAACTGCGTGTCCGGCGCCGACGTCCGCCACGTGTCGTGAAGCCGGCCGTCGACCCTGCAGACGTCGTGCGGCGCATGGCCGAGTACTACGCCGATGCACAGATCGCCTTGACCCTCAATCGGGCACGGCGAGGAAAGCGGACGTCAACGTCGACGTGGACGGAGCTTCGGGTGCGCCAGCTCCGAGAGTCGATGGGCATCTCACCACGGGATCCTGGCTACGTGCGCCCTCCGATGGTCACACGGGACGAAGCAGCCGTGAGGCTGGGCATTTGCGTGGGCTCCGTCAAGAAGCTCATCGACGAGGGAATCCTGCCAGCTGAGCAAGTGGCTCCATTCGCACCATGGCAGATCCCCGAGAGCGCCCTTCACGACAAGGTGGTCCTCGCAGGCGTACAGGCTGTTGTAGAGCGGCGACCCAAGAACCTCGACTACGAGGCTTCTACCGTTCTGAAACTCCCCGAAATCACTTGAGGCTACGCACAATGTCACACGAGTCGGCCGCTTGTTGACGAAAAGGTAGAGATGGCCGTCGAGAGGGTCCTCCTGAAGCCTCCGAACGTGTCCGGCCAACGCATCGAACGAGCCTCGCATGTCCACCGGCTCGAGTGCCACGAAGATCCGCGTGTTCGGCCCGGGACTCAGCACGTGGCGAGAACCCGAAGGACCCTTGCAAGGTCGTCCTCATCGAACTCGGTGGCCACCACCACCTCGAATGATCCGCAGAGCACCCGAGTCGGTGACGCCTTGGTGGCGGGCACCGGCACCACCTCCACGAGGCGCAATGGGGCAGGCTCTCCTTCGCGTCGCCCGAGGTTCAGCCGCCATGTGTTCAACGAACGACCGTCGATCCCGTTCCGACGTGCCCACGCGCCTCGTGTCAGCCCCGAGCACTCCGCAGCAGCGAGGCAAGCGCGCGCCTCCTCGGCTGAGCAAATCTTCCGACCGGCCATGACCACCTCCGACCGCGGAAAGTGACCGTGGTCGTGGGCCTGCGCCTCCGATCGTGGCTGATGGGCCACCGAGCAACTCGAGGGGACAGGGAGCGCTTCGCAGCAGCTCAGCGCTCACGGCGGTGTACCGCGCTGTGGTCGCCGGCGAGTCGTGGCCCAGGATGACCTGGATCGTGCGCAGCGCGACGCCCGCCTCCATCAGGTGGGTTGCATGGGCGCGTCGAAGATCGTGCAGTGTGGCCCGCCGTCGGAGGTCGGCCTTTGTGCGGCTTCGGACCAAGCGTCCCTGGAGGGCTCCGAGAGTGAGGGGTCGGTCGAACCAGGGGTTTCGGGGGTCGAGCGTTCCTCCACAGAGGAATCGCTTGCCTGGGAAGAGCCAGGGCATAGGAGGCCGCTCGCGAGCCCAGTGTTGTCGGAGCAGGTCGAGCACGGTGGGGGAGAGCCTGACGGAGCGGGACTTGTCGCCCTTTCCGTGTCGGATGTGCAGGAGCTGGGTGGTCGCATCGATGTCGCCGCACTGCAGCGTCCGGGCCTCGGTGGCGCGGAGGCCACAGGCGTAGATCAGCGTGAACAAGGTTCGGTCGAGGGGGCGCTGGGTGGCTTCGAGCAAGGCGCGGACCTCCTCGAGGGTGAGTGCGGGTCCGGGCTCGGGCCTTCGGAACTTGGGGCGCGGCACATCGGCCATGACCTTGGGCCGCCGCAGGGTCGTCGCGTACAGGAACCGCAACGCCGCCCAGTGCACGAGCACGGTGGCCGGTGCCCGGCCGAGCTTGCGCAGCCGCAACAGGAACTCGCGCACGTGCGGGGTCCCGAGTTCTGCTGGCGAGCGGCCGTGGAATTGGGCATACCGCTGAACGCGCCACTGATACTCCCACTTCGAGGGCAACACCAGGCGAGCCATCTTCGCCGACGGCGACGCCACTGTGATGCTCGGGCAATCGGTTCATCGACACCGGCGTCGACACGTCGCCCATGAATGGAGGCGCGGTCTACGTCAACTGGACCACCGAGGATTCACTGGTCGTGGGCAACGTGTTCTGCGGCAACATCGGCAGCTCGGGGGCCGGGCGACGACGTCACGCTCGCGGGGTCGAGTGAACCCTGGAGGACTGGCGGAATCAGCAGGTCGCTCCAGGACCGCGTGACCTGGATCACCTCACCCGGTGCCGGAGGGGCCAGCCCCTCGTCGTACCGCGACGTGCGATGGCCGTCCTGCAGATTGCCGCCGTGGTTCACGACCACCTTGTCGAAGCCCCGGAAGCTGCGGCTCGAGAACGACAGCGTGTTCTCGAAAGAGGACCCTTCGGCGAGAATGACCTGCCCTGTGCCGATCGCCCCGCGAATGGACCCGAAGCGCGTAATCGCCTCGCCACCGTCGTCCCCGAGCCGCTCACAGTCGGGCCCCAGCACGCCGAAGACCGACACCCCGGCATTGCTCGTGCCGCTCGTCGAGCCGCAGTCCGTGGCCGTGGAGTAGTCCTCGAGGGTGGCGCGATCCGAGCTGTCGGTCCGTGCGGACGTCACATAGGTGCCCGACGCATCGGCGATGGAGATCTCGAGATCGGGGATGGGCGCCCCCAGCCTCCAGGCCTCGACGGCGACGGGTCCGAGGGCTCGGGGACTCCGGTGTCGGTCGCGGTGTCCGGTGGCGTACCGGTCTCCTCGACCGGCGGGGGGGCCTGCGTCCCGGTGTCGCCGGTCGCAGGGGCTGGCTCCGGGTCGCTGGGACAAGCGGTCAACACGGGCAGGGTCAGGATGAGCAGGGCGTGGCGCACGGAACCTCCAGAAGGCTTCACCCCGCACTACGCAACCGGGCCCCTCGACCCGAAACCCCTCGCAAAGTCCCCTTCGACCATAGCCTCTCGGCCGCTGCATGGCCGCGCTCGATGCTGTCGCCCCACACGGTCGGGCACCGCTTGGCCCACGCCAGGGCCTCGTGGAGGCGATGGCCTGCTTCTGAGCTTCGGAAGGCATCGCGTCCCTACGCCTCAGCCTCCGTCGAGCGGGACCAACTGTGCCGTCGCCAACACCACCCGGTCCCGACTCGGGGTCGACGCGACCACGCTCCGGATGCTGCGCATGTATGCGAGGTGCATCTGCTGCAGGCGTTCGAGATCCTGCTCGGCGACGTTGAACACGTTGTAGCCGAACAGGCCTGGTCCGCCTTGCTGCATGCGCTGCATCCCAACTTGGCTCCAGTGGGTCTTGATCTGCACGCTTCGCTTCGGGCTCGCGCGAGTGGTCACCGCAGCGACTCGCACCGGCAAGTAATGCGAGCCGGTCCACGCGATCAGTCCTCCACGTTCCAGCGCGGCGATGCACCGAGCCTCCTCGTCAACGCCGATGGACAGTCGCTGCGCGATCCAACCGGGTCGGTGGGCGGGAAGGGCAAGATAGGAGCGCAGCTCGAGCACGCGGAGCACGCCGACGGCCCATGGCTGCTCGTGGGCAATCCGACGACGAACGCCGATCTCCGACCAGTACTCCGCCGCCGCCGGGAGCTCGGCCGGATCCACCAGGGTGGCGATGAAGTCGATGGACCGCTGGGTCGCCGCGTCCAGAAGCGCCAGGAACTCGGGAAGTCGCGGCTCGGCGCGGCCCGTCAACCAACGCGACACCGCGAACCGGCTGAAGCCCGAGCGCTCCGCCAGCCGCACGATCGGAGTGCTCCCGCGCTCGTGCGCCAGGAGCTGCGCGACCCCCGCTCGCGTCGCTACAGACACGTTCTCGTACCAGGCCGGAGCCTCGACGAAGTAGCCGCGCACGGCCTTATCGACGTCGACGCCCGTGCGGTTCGCCAGCACCAATGTCTGCGCCGCCGTGGGCCAGCTCCGCCCGGCTTCCCAGGTGTACACGGCATTCGTCCTGTAGCCGAGCCGGCGGCTCAGCGCGGTCTGGGAGCGGTCACCGCGGAGCGCACGAACCAGTTCCCTGCTGACCTTCTGATAGTCTATCATGCCATTTCGCACGCCTATGCCCACAATACCCTCACAGTATGTGCGAATTATCATTGCACGGGAGACATGCAGCCCCTACGATCGGCGTAGGAGGACCGATGTTCCATCTCCTTGCCCTTGTTGGCCTCGTTGGCTGCGTCGATAGCGAGCGCGCCATCGTCCCCGAGGGAGGCGGCCAGACCTTCGAGGACGGAACGCCCGAGCTGCAGTGCGATGGCGTCCAGAGCACCACCGTCGGCCTGACCGAGCAGAGTGTCGCCGGCTTCGACGCGGAGGAGCTCCTCGACCTTGTTGCAGGCGCCCACGTCGTCTCACCGATCTGGGAGGTTGACTCCGACGCCGACCTCACACTGACCGTCACCCACGTCGACGGAGTGATCGCCTGGGAGGACGTCGGACCTCCGCTGTCCGACGGTGCAGATTGTCGCAGCTGGATGCGGGTGGAGGTCTCGTTGTCGCTCGCCTCGAGCGACGGCCTGCTCGACGAGACCTGGGAAACGGGACCGCACCTGCAGGCCTTCGAGCTCGGCGAGGTGGTTCTCGGACCCGCGAGCAAGCCGATGTTCCAAGGCGGGCAGCGCGAGAACGGGGCACTGAACGGCAGCCTGACCTACGCCGACCTGGGGCTCGCCTCGCCGGATGACCTGTACCTCCGCGCGCTGCTCACGTTCGTCGACGGCAACAGCCATGGCGCGCTGGTCGGAGAGGTCTACGAGTGGGGCGAAGAACCGCGCGTCGTCGACCGCGTGACCGTCGGAACCTGGTAGCCGGGACCCCGACGCACGCCAGGGAAGTCGACGGATCCCAGACCACCGTGAGTCCTTCGACCGTCACTGCGATCGTGTTCGCGGCCAAGGCGGTGCGCCGTGGGCATTGTGTTTCCTCACGCCGGAACGAGGCTCGATCGAGGCCTCAACCGCATTTTTGCAGGTGTCTTTAGAGGAATGCCTTGCCTCGAGACCATATGGGTGACGTACACCGAGGACTGGCCCGAGCGGCTCGGTGGCATTCCCGTTCGGGCTCCAACAAACGCTCACTCTGAGCTCGGAGTTTGGGCTGCGAGCCTGGTTGCATCAATTGGTGCGCGAGGTTGAGAATTTGATCACGGTGAAAGCTCGCCTCGACTCGCTGCCGGAACCAGCGGAGGCTTGCTCGACCTGAGCTTCGGCGTCGACAGGACGGCTCGTGCCGTGACGCGGCTGGTTGACCCCACGAGCGTGGTGCTTCCACTTGGACGGTCGCGCAGGAGGTCCGATGCTCGCGCTTCGCTTGTTCGTGCTGGCCGCCCTCGTGCTGGCGTCGTGCATCGCGCTCGTGCCGACCGTGTCTCCGTCCTGACTGCCGATCGCCATAAGCGGAAACCCCGCTGTAGCGGGGTGTAACCCTTTCCTTCACCTGCGAGGCGAGCGCCAGCGAGCCAGGCCCGTAGGGCCGTTCGTCAGGTGCAAGGTCGGGTTAGGCCGGCGGCCACGACGTCGCGGCCCTGTTGCGGACAACGTGTCAAGGGTGTCGGGCGACGGTGGTCACCTCGAAGCCCAGGTCGACCGCTGACATGTCCCTGGGAGGTGTCGGGACGTCCGTCACCCGGGGAGCGCCCGACGTCGTCGTGCAGCGACTCTGCGCCTGGTGTGAGACCTGCAGGGCGCACCTGCCGTGCACCTCCGAGGCAGCGACGACGGTGTGCTGCGCAAGATCATCGAGGAGGCGCGGCCCGAGCTCGAGGTGAAGCTCGACGCAGCGGGGCGCACACTGCCGGGGCACGTGTGGCGGGAGTTGGACCGGTACGCGCGGTGCCGAGACCTGTCGCAGGGGTTCGCCTGGCTGTGGTGTCGGGACTGCCAGGCCCACCGCCTCGTGCCCTGGACGTGTCAGGGACGGGGCTTCTGCCCCTGCTGCATCGGACGGCGCATGGCCGAGCGCGCTGCCTTCTGGGTCGACCACGTCCTGCCCGAGGTGGGGATCCGCCAGTGGGTCCTGACGGTGCCGTGGCGGGTCCGCTGGCTGCTGGCGCGACATCCGCATCTCGTACGTGGGGTCGTGGGGATTGCGTGGCGGGCGGTGTTCGCGTACCAGGCGAAGCGGGCAGCTGCGGCAGGTGCCGACGGGGGGCGCTGTGGCGCGTCACGGCGATCCAGCGCTTCGGCTCGGCGCTCAACTTGAACGTGCACGCGCACGGCCTGCTGCTGGACGGGGTGTACGTGGAGGAGGGCGGGCAGCTGCGTTTCGTGCGTCTACCCCCACCGACGACGGAGGAGGTGGGGGAGCTCGTGGTGACCGTGGCGGTGCGCCGACTCGCACGCGCTTCGCGCGTTGCTGTTCGGCCAGCGGATGTGAGCGATGGCTGCGGTCGCAGGGGTTCGGCGACGAGGAGCTTCCAGAGCAGCCGGAGGACGACGAGGACGGGCTGTCGGAGGTCCAGGCCGCCTCGGTGGGCGGCCGGTCGGTGCTGGGGAGAGTGCGCCGGGTCCATGCGGGCGTGGCGGTGGGGCCTCGGGACCGCCAGGGCCTCGAGCGCCTGGCGCGCTACCTCTGCCGGCCCCCGTTGGCGAAGGCGCGCCTGTCGCGTG
>JAHQVJ010000063.1 GCA_019634415.1 Myxococcales bacterium | reverse complement strand
CCGAGCCGAACTGGGTGCGCCACCTGAGCACGACCCCGGGAGCCGGTGACCTGTCACTGGTGCGCATCGGCCTGGTGCGCGAGAACGGCAGCGTCGAGCACATGGTGCTGCACGTGGCACGCACCGAGGCCGGCGTCCGCGTCGTGGACTGGAGCACCTGGACCCTGCCCCAGCTCCAGTCCCTTCGCATCCGCCCCAAGGCACCGGTGGGACCCAAGCTACGGGTTCCGGACCACACGGGCCCGGAAGACGCCATGGCCGCCATGCTCGCCGCAATCCAGCAGGGCGATCCGGCTACGGTGTTCGCTACCTTCGACGCCCTGGACCCGGCCCTGCAGCGCCACCCCACGGTGCGCACCCTGCGCCTGCAGGCCTGGCCATCGGACAACCCCGAGTGGCCGCCGGCCTACCGTCTGCTGCTGGCCGATCATCCGCGCAACCCCTTCGTGCTGCTGTACGGCGTATTCGCAGAGATCGAGGCGAACCGGCTCGCCGAGGCGGTGGAGCTGCTGGATCGCCTGCTCGTGGTAGCCGGCCGGGATGCCTACCTGATGTGCCTGAAGGCAGGCCTGTTGGCCGAGGTAGGCAAGGAGGAGGAGGCCGACTCCGTCACCGCCGAGGCGCTGGCCGCGGAGCCGGGGATCGAGCAGATCATCGACTGCCGTGTCAGGTCGTAGCTACGGAAGCTCGAGGGCATGGGCGAGCAACCTCAGCGACTCGTCGCGCACCGCCGCCCAACGCACGATGCAGACGAAGACGATCAAGACTCCTGCGCCTAGTCGAGCCCACGCTCCCCCACGCAGCTCTCGAGCCCGCGCAGCCACGGCCCCAACGGCTGCCCCCATCACGATCAGGCCAGCGATGGTCCAGACCTTACCCGTGACGTCCATCAGGGCCAATAGCTCGGGTCGGTAGTGCATCGGAGCGTCGAGGGAAGCCGCTGAGTTGAGGAAGAGCTCCGGAATCCCGAAGAACGCCCACTTACCCGCCCACGTGGCCACCCAGGCGTGCAGCAGCACGTTCACCCTGGCTTCTCCGTGCCTCACCCACAGCTCGGACTGGGTTGGCCATTGCGATGCCACGCCGAGCGTGGCCATCATCAACGCCACCGCCGTCACTGCGGCGCTGGCTCCGTTCAACAGGCCGATGATGGCCAGATCGCCCCCGAGGGACACCGCCTCCCAGGCAGATCGCAACGCCTCCCATCGGAACGACAGCCCCAGTCCCGCGACACCGCCGAATGCTGCGCCCACCCAGGCGAACCGCAGGCTCCACGCGTCTCGGGTGTCCTGTCGGGCGTGCGTCTCCACCATCCCCGCCGCGTCACGACAAATCCACCACCCTGCCCCCAGCACCACCCACAACGTGATCTGCTCGAGCACCCCAGCCCGGACGAGGGCACCGGATGCTGCGCGCAGACCGAACTCCTCCACCAGGTCCCAGCCGACCAACTGGGAGATGGAAGCAGCAATCGAGGCCACCCACGACAGCAACAGGATGGCGATCAACGAGCGCATCACGGGAACACGGTCGGCGGTCGCACGAGAGGCGTGCAGCCAGATCGTCCACGCCGCGAAGAACCCTATGCAGATCAGCAACACGGTCAGCCCGATACCGGCTGCCTCTCCCAAGATTTCGTCGTACGTCGTCATGGCACCCCTCTCCCGAGAAACGTGGAAGAAGCACCAACCGGCTCAACCGCCACCACGAGGGCGACGAGTTCCGATCAACGCCGTGCCCCGCCGCTCGATGCTCGCCCAGGCCCTCGGCCGCAGCGTCACCACCGAGGCGAACACTCCCCACAGGAACGTCGGGTACAGCAGCCGCTGCAGCGGCAGCTGCAGCAGGTCCCACGGATCCGCCCGATCCGCCAGGTAGCTTCCCAGGATCCCCGTCAGATCCAGCGCCAGCCCCACCGCCGCCAGCGTGCCCAGCAGCTGCAGCTCCTCTGCCCCCCGACCGAAGGTCACCCAGGCCCACACCACCACCGGTACCAGGTACACGCCGATGTGGGCGAACCACAGGTTCGGCAGCGCCACCAGCCGCACCCCCAGGCCCGCACCCGCTCCCAGGCCGTGCTTGCGGATACAGCCGAGGTTGCCCGTGAGCCAGCGCCGCCGCTGCCGCCACAGGGCATAGGGCATGACCGGCGCCTCCGTGTAGGCGTGGGCGCGATCCTGAAAGGCCAACAGCCCACCGGAGCGGAGCAGCGTGACCGACAGATCCGTGTCCTCCGCCAAGGTGTCCGAGGAGAAGCCTCCCGCCGAGAGCACCGTCTCCCGCCGCCACAGGGCCGCCGCTCCCGGCACCGTGGTGATCAGCGACAGCCGGTGCAGCGCCCGTCGGTCCAGGTTGAGGCCCGCGACGTACTCCAGCGACTGCCACCGGGCCAAAGGAGCCAGACGACGGTTGCCCACCCGCACGTTGGCCGCCACTGCGTCGGCACCCGTCTGGCGCTGGGTGGCCACCAGCCAGCGCAGGCACTGGCGCTCCACCAGGGTGTCCGCGTCCACCGTGACCACCAAGGCCGTGTCGGCCACACGCAGCCCCGCGTTCAGTGCCTCGGCCTTGCCCGCGTTGCGCGGCTGCTGCACCAGGGTCAGGCGCGGCTCGTGCTCCACCAGGTCCCGCACGATGGCCGCCGTGGCGTCGGTGGAGCCATCGTCCACCACCACCACGGCCAGATCCGGCAGATCGCTCGCCAGCAGGCTTCGCACCGTGCGCTCGATGACCGTGGCTTCGTTCCACGCCGGCACGATGACCGTCAGCGGCTCCACGTCGAGGGGGTCGGGGGCGGACTGTCGCTGCCGCAGCCAGTCCGACGCCGCCAGCACCAGGGCCACCGCCCACCGCAACAGCACCGCCCCCATCACGCACGCCACCCCCACATCGAGGGCGGTGGCATCGGCGGACAGGAGGGGGGGCACGGACTGGGCTTAGCCCGCTGCCTGCCTCACCGCGGCCACCACCTGCTCGTTGCTCGGGAACCCGGTCTGCGGTGTCTTGCGCGCCACCTCGGTTCCGTCCACTTCCACCAAGAAGATCCCGCCGCCGCCCTTGATCAGCTCCGCGGAGATCCCCAGCTCATCCTTCAGTGCGGCCGCCGCCCGGACGGCCTTCGGCAGGTACCCTCAAGCCCCGCAATACGTGATGGTCACAGCCATGCTGCACCTCCTGATGGCGTCATATCGACGCCGTGGGACGGTCGCCGCGCGATGACGGGTTGCCATCCCCTGCCCCGGAGCTCCACACATGCTTGCACTCGTCCTCGCCACCGCGGCTCAGGCCGCTCCCAGCGCCTCCACCTGCACCTCGTGGGGTCAACGCCTGCAGAACGCAGCCAACACCTCGCTCACGGGCGTGCAGGTAGACGACGACCGTCTGGCCGACCTCGCCGGGCAGCTGAGCCCCGGTGCCGCGCAGGCCAGCGTGGTGGGCGGTGCCTGCAAGATCCGGTCGGTGGGCATCGCCACGCTGTCGGCCACCCTGACCTTGCGTGATCCCGTGGCCGGCAAGCCAATCCGCTGCCCCGTCAGCGTGCAGAACGCCGTGGTGCCCCTGGAGATCGTCATCGGAGGCAACGCTGCGAAGCCCGACGTGCAGCGCATGTCCCTGCCGCTGGCCGCACTGGGCCCCTACATGTCCACCTGCCTGAGGGCGAAGTGGGTCACCGCGGCCGTGCTCGAGGTCGGCCAGAGCTGGATCGACAACGAGACCCCCGCCTGGCACCGCAACATCGAGACGTGGCTCGCCCGCTGAGGGTCGCCGCAGCTACATCTCCGGCGGTCCGTGCTGCGGCACGTGCACGCGGAACGCCACCCACAGCCCCGCCACCACGTCGAGCACCAGGATCAGCGCCAGGATCAGGAAGGTCGACGAAGCGAAGGCGATGTTCACCAGCGACTCGAACACGGTGAACAGCAGCACCGCCAGCGCCATCAGCCGGCGCACCAGCACCTTCGCCGGCTGATCGGTGTAGCGCATCACCTCCACCATCAGGATCAGCACCGCCGCGGCGATGAGCAGGTCACCCTCGCTCACCCGCCACACCACGGCCAGCGGCGTGTCGAGCATCGACGCCATCTCCGGCAGCTGCATGCAGGGATTCGACAGCTGACAGGGCATGGGGCTCAAGTACGTGTCGCCGTCGAAGCAGTTCGGCGCCTTCGCGGCGTACAGCTGTGGGCCGACCCCCATGGTGGCCTCCATGACCCCGCCCGACTCCGGCAGAGGCTCACAGAAGCCATGGCGCAGCACTCGCCCGGGTCCGCGCACCCCGTCGCCCATGCGCACGACCCCGAACACCCTGAGGTTGTACCAGAGCACAGGAAGGAACAGGAAGTTGATCCAACGCGTCACAGGTGTCCCGGGGGGTAGGGAGCCGTGCGAGCCATCGTCGGGCCGGAATGCCACGACGACGCTGTCCCCACGCGCCTCTCTGCAAGGCGTAACCCCGGGGTTCGCGAGACGGATGTCCAGTTCGAAACGCGCAAGTTCCTCAGCTTCGGGACGCTCCGATCAGCTCGGTCGCATCCCCAAGATCACCGGCGGGTCCGGCTCGCCGTCCATGTAGTCGCGCGACTCGAGGCGCCCGACCTCCTGCAGCACGCGCACCATGACCTTGCCGTTGTCGGGGTAGCCGCACACCTCGTGCGGGTCGTACGTCCCCATCGCCAGGTAGACGAGGTCCTCGTCGAAGGGGTTGCCGATCTGATGGGCCACCTTGGTGCCCGCGGGGCACGACACGCAGTCCCCGGGCCCGATCTCGTAGACGTCGTCGCCGTAGCGGAGCAGCCCGCGACCCGACAGCACGTAGAAGACCTCGTCCTCGCGTGCGTGCCAGTGGAAGGGGCAGCCCACGGAGCCCGGCGGTAGCCGGTTCTCCACCACCCCCAGGGAGCCCCCCTTCGGCCGCATCGAAGGCGTCAGCACCTTCCAGCTCCCCGCCCAGGGCCCCTCGTCGGTGTAGCCCTCCACCTCGGCCTCGGACGTCTTGCAGACTGGACTCGTCTCGTCGCTCATCACCCCTCCTGAACCATCGTTACTCGCACGGTCACTCGCCGGCATTCGTGGTGTTGACAACTCCTCGACACCATCGAAGCGCCGGTGTGCTCGAATAGCTCGGGGCACACGAGGACCGGATTGGTATGGGCTTGCGCACAGCTGGGCTCTGCCTCCTCGTCGTGTCGGCCTGCACCTCGGGTGCCACCACGGTCGAAGGCGTCGGACCCACGGCAGATCCCGTCATCCCCGAGACCTGGGAGCCGTTGCCGGCCCCACCGTCTGAGAGCGACCCACCCGTCGAGGCCTTGCGGCTCACCGTGGGCACCCCCTCGGGCCCGTTCACCCTTCCCCTGCTCGACGCCATGGGCCTGCCCGTGCAGGCCACGGCAGCCGTGGCCTTCGACGAAGATCAGGACGGCGCCGAGGAGCTGTACCTGTCGAACGGCACCACGCGCTGGCGCCTGGACACCGACACCCTGGCCCTGGTGGATCCGGTGGACTGGCTCGGGCCCGACGGCACGCCCTACACGCCCGATCTGCTGCTGTCGGGCACCTTTGCCGCGGAGGCGCTGCTGATCGGGGTCGTGGAGAGCGAAGCACGGGTCTACGACGTAGACACCCAGCGGTTCTCGGAGCCCTTCGCCCTGCCCTACCAGAACCCGAAGAGCGGCCTGTTCACCCCCACCACCCTCACGGTGCTGCACCTGGTGGCCGACAACGGCTCCATGCTCGGGATCGACGACGACGGCGCGCTCGTCATCGACCTGAACCTGCTGCAGTTCTTCGAGTACGCCCCCATGGCCGAGGTGTGCTCCTCTGGCGAGCCCATCGCGGCGAGCCTGGTGGTGGCGCTGAACGACGGACGCCCTGGCCCCTTCCCCGAGTCGCTGATCGTGGTGGCAGACGAGACGGCCTTCACCGGCGACGAAGCACGATGCTTCGACGAGGGCGCCCCGATCCTCGATCAGGACGGCCAGCCCGTCGCACCCCTCTTCGGGGTGGGCGTGGACTTCGACGGCGACGGACTCGACGACCTCGCGTGGGGGCACCCATGATCCTCTTCTTCGGCTTGCTCGGCTGCCCCGCTTCCCCCGAGGCGGACCCGCCCTTCGAGCCCGAGCTGCAGTGCGTGCCCAGCGACCCCGCCAGCGCTGGCGACACCCCCCTGCGTCGGCTCACGGCGGGGCAGTACCACAACGCCGTCGCCGATCTGTTCGGGGTCGACGTCGACATCCCCGAGGTGCTCGGCGCCGACGAGACGGTGGGCACCTTCACCAGCAACAGCGTGACGCCCGTGAGCCAGATCACGGTGGAGCAGTACGTGCTCGCCGCCGAGGCAGTCGCCACCGCCGTCGACCTCGACACCCTGGCCCCCTGCAACCTGCTGGTGGAGGAGGGAACCGACTGCGCTCAGCGGTTCGTGCGCGACGTCTCCCCCAGGGTCTACCGCCGTCCCACCAGCGACGCCGAGCAGGCCGCACTGATGGAGGTGTACGACGCCTTCGCCGCCGACCGCGGCCACGTGCGTGCTCTGCGGGTGGTGGTGGGCGCGATGCTGCAGACGCCCTGGTTCCTCTACCACTCCGACTACGAGGCCGCGCCCGGCGCGGGGCCCGGCGAGCTCGTGCCCCTCGAGCCGCACGCCCTGGCGTCGCGGCTGTCGTTCTTCCTGTGGAACACCACCCCCGACGACGCCCTGCTGCAGGCCGCCACCGAGGGCAGCCTCTCCACGGTTCCCGGGCTCACGGAGCACGCGCTGCGCATGCTCGCCGATCCGCGCGCCGCCCGCGCCATCGGCGACTTCCACCTGCAGTGGCTGGGCGTGGACGAGCTACCCGACGTGGCCAAGGACCCCGACCTGTTCCCCGCCTACGACACAGCGCTGCAGGCCGCCCTGCGCCACGAGGTGGCAGACTTCGCCGACGACGTGATCCGCCATGGCGACGGCGAGCTGCACACGCTGCTCACCTCCACGTCCACGGTGCCCAGCGAGCCCTTGTTCGCCTTCTACGGCATCACGCCCCCCGCCGACTGGCAGCCCGGCGACCGCATCACGCTGGCCGAGCCCCGCGCAGGCCTGCTCACCCGCGGCGGCGTGCTGGCGCGGCACGCCCACTACCAGCGCGGCTCCATCACCCTGCGCGGCAAGCTGGTGCGCGAGGATCTGTTCTGCCAGGAGCTGCCCGATCCACCGCCCGACGTCGACATCACCCTGCCGCCGCCGAGTGCTGGCCAGACGAGCCGCGAGGCCATCGAGGCCCACATGGGGATCGGTGGCTGTGCGGGCTGCCACAGCCAGATCGATCCCATCGGCTTCGCCTTCGAGGGCTTCGACGCCATCGGCCAGGCCCGCACCCACGACAACGGCAGCCCCATCGACGCCACCGGCGAGCTGCTCGCCACCGACGTGGACGGCCCCTTCGACGGTCCCGCACAGCTCGCGGAGCAGCTGGCCGGTAGCCGACAGCTGCAGTGGTGCGTGACCCGGCAGTGGTTCCGCTACGCGCTCGGGCGCATCGAGGAGCCGCGCGACGCCTGCTCGCTGCACGCCGCCTTCGATGCCTTCGACCGCCCCGCACCGCTGCGGGAGCTCATCCTCGAGATCGTCACCAGCGACGCGTTCCGTCACCGCCGCAGCGACGGCTGAAGGAGGCCCGATGTCCACCCCTCGCCCCACCCGTCGCGACCTGTTGCTCGGCGCTGCCGGCCTCGGCGCCCTCGCCCCCTTCGTGCCCGTGCTCCAGGGTCACGCGGCGCCCACCCCCGCCACGCGGCTGGTGCTGTTCTTCACGCCCCACGGCACCATCCGCGACCGCTGGCTGCCCACGGGCAGCGAGCGCAGCTTCGTGCTGCCCGAGATCCTCGCTCCCCTGGCGCGCCACCAGCAGTCGCTCGTGGTGCTCGACGGGCTGAACGTGATCGACGACAGCGTGGGTGCGCCGCACACCAAGGGCTCGCCCCTGCTGTGGACCGCCTCGCCGCTGCTGGAGGATCAGACCTTCAGCCGCGACGACGGCAACGGCGTGTACTACTACGGCTGGAACAGCGACAAGTCGGTGGATCAGCACATCGCGCAGTCGCTCCCCCTCGAGGTGCCGTTCTCGTCACTGGAGCTCGGCGTGCGCTCGGGCAACAACCACCCCGGCCATCGCACCATCTTCAGCGGTGCCTCCGCCCCCCTGGCACCCGAGGACGACCCCTACGTGATCTTCACCCGGCTGTTCGGGGGCGGGGCCACCGAGCAGGAGCTACGGGCGCTGCACGCCCAGCGCCGCAGCGTGCTCGACGTGGTGTACCGCGACGTGGAGCGGTTGCAGAGCAAGGTGAGCACGGCCGACCAGAGCAAGGTGGCCGCGCACCTGCAGGCCATCCGCGACATCGAGCACACCATGGACGCGCTGGACGAGGGCCTGTGCGAGGGGCCGGTGCTGCAGAAGGGCCTGAACGACAACGACATGCGCCAGGTGCCGCAGCTGATCTCGGCTCAGTGGGACCTGCTCGCCCAGGCCTTCGCCTGCGATCTGACCCGCATCGCCAGCCTACAGCTGACGGTCGCGGAGAACGACCACACGATCTACGACTGGCTCGGTGTGAGCGACGAGATCCACCACCTGATCACCCACTCCACCACACCCGCGTCGCTGGACGCGCTGACGCTGATCTACAGCTGGTACGCGGAGCAGCTGGCCTCCTTCCTCGACCGCCTGGCGGCGATCCCGGAGGGCGACGGCACCGCCCTCGATCACACGATCGTGCTGTGGGGCACGGAGATCGGCCGCGGCTGGGACCACACCTTCGACGACGTGCCCTTCGTGCTGGCGGGAGGAGCGGGAGGCGCCTGGGAGACGGGCCGCTTCCTACAGCTGGGCGGTGTGGAGCACAACCGGCTGCTGGTGAGCGTGTGCGAGGCGATGGGCGTGCCCACGACGAGCTTCGGGGGCACGGATCCGGGGAGTGGTGGGTTGCCGGGGCTGTAGGGTCCTCGACAGGCGTTCCCCGACGCTGTGCCCATTCGGGCTCCCCAGGGCTCCCCCTGTGCAAGGAGCCTTCTCATGTCGAACCCGACCCCATCGCACCCCCTGCCGCCCGTCCTCCGTCCCGCGTGGGAGCAGCCTACACAGCGCTGGGCGGGCGAGTTGGGCGTCGGCGCCGCTGCACAGCCATGGGCAGTTCCAACAGAGGATTCCCAGGACACTCCATGGTTTTCGGTTGCTCCGGCGCGCAGGCGCGGGCACCATCCGATCGATGGAGGCTTCGATGTTGCTCTGGTTGCCCGTTTCAGTCGCCTTTCCGTGTACGAGCGACTCCACCGCCACGACGACAGTGTTCCCCGACGCGGGTGATGTGGTGGGCTCCGACGTCGTCATCGTGGGTCGTCGTTGGCGAGGCACCGAGACGCTGACCCTGCTCCGGGACGGTCAGCCCGTGGAGGTGGAGCTGCACGGGCTGCCAGGAGGAGGCGATGGATGGGAGTTCGTCGTGCTCACTCCCACTACGCCCCTGCAGACTGGAGCCTACGAGGTCACCACAACCTACGGCGTGACCACGTTCGAGGTGGACGGGTCGACCACGGCAGCCCCGTCGGTGCCCGTGCCTGTGCTTCGCGTGCTGTCGAGCGAGCTGAAGTACCATGGCGTGTGCGGTAGCGAGGACTGGGTGGCATCGCAGGCCGACTACCGGCTGTGCGGCAACGATCTGCTCACGGTGGCCGCCGTACAACCCACGGAGCCTGCCGTGGTTCCGCTCGGCGAGGCGCCCGCGGACTGGTTGTTCGCGGCGGGAGACAGCATCGACCTGGCGGACGGCCAAGAGCTGACCGCCGGAGACGTGGGAACAGTTTGGTTTGCCACCTACAACGCCGCGGGCCAGCACTCCGGGTGGACGGCAGGTGATCCCTTCGAGATGCCCCCGAAGCGTCAACAGACCATCGACTGGATGGAGGGTGCATCGGGAGGATCAGACAGTACACCGACGCGGTTCGATAGCTGCCCAGCCTTCGGCGAGTGGCAGCGAGAGAGCGAGTCGGTGTGCCCCACGCGCCGGGGCTCCCCAGAGTGTCGTGCTCTGGGGTGCTCCTCGACAGGGCGCGTGGGATTCTCGGTCTGGCTGATCACATTGGCCGCGGGGCTGCTTCGTAGGCGTGCGCTTGGCCTCGGCCCGGCCCCCTCATGGAGTGGCGGGCAGGGTCAGCTCGCCGTGCAACAGGTTGTTGAAGACGAGCAGCCCCGCGTAGATGGTGTCTCGGTTGTCGGGACGACCGCTGTCGTTGCTGTCGATGCTGCCCTTCGTGTCGATCACCAGATCCACGCTCAAGCTGATGACGAGCTGATCGCCCACCTGGTGGGTGTGGAGGTTGAAGTGCAGGTAGAGGCCGCCCTCGAGGGCCATCCGTCGGCGACGGCCCGCGCCGTCGTACAGTGTGGTCAGGTAGCCGGCGCCTGCGTGTAGCGCAGCCAGGCCCGGGCCTGCTGTCGACACGCGGATCAGGTCTTCCTGGAGGCTCGGGTTTGTCTCGAACAGGGCGCGCAGGCCGCCGTTGAGCCTTGCAAGCGCGAAGACGCCCTCCGCCCACTCCCAGCCAGCCACAAAAGCGGCGAGTCGCGGGATCTGCTTGGGGTCGATCTTGAAGCGGACCATGGCACGGTCCGACTGGACCGCCCCGCCGGTCTCCCGGTTCGTCATCTCCCGGTGGCTGACGTCGACGCGGTCGAGGGTGCCGAGCCCGGTCTCGAGCATGCGGTAGACTATCGATGCGTCGAGCGCGGGGAGCTTGGTCCGTAGCCACTCGAGGGTGCGGGCCGTCGGCCGGAAGATCTCGCCGGGGCGAACCCGACGCAGCGTCTGCACGACGTTCCAGACTGTACGCTCGGGCGTTTGTCCCTCTCCCTGGCCGTCGAGCCGAGACATCGCCCCGGCGCTGCGGCTCTCGTCGTACGTGATGCCGCTCAGCGCGTCGCGGTGCTCACGCTCGGGTCGTCCCTCGGCTCGGCGGCGGGTGTTCTCCTCTCCGGTGCGCTGCTTGCGGGTCGCGATGCCCCAGCCCCTCCCGGCTTCCAGCATGGTCGAGACATACTCGCCCTCCTCGAAGTCGGCGGCGACGGCCTGCATCTCGTCTTCGCCGAAGAGCCACCCGAGCGGGACGCCGGCCCGATTGGCCTGGTCGTACACGCCGAACATCATGAGATCGAACATCTCACCGGCGGACTGGCCGCGGGCCTCGACGACAGCGTCCACGAAGAGCTGGCCGTAAATCGAGAGGAACCACGCGCGCGCCTCCCCCGTACCCTGGACTCGGAATCCCAGTCCGCCTTCGACGTCGCCGTCGTCTTCGAGCCCGGCGTAGCCATGCAGGCCGAAGCCGATGGTGCCCCGGATGTCGGCTGGCGCCTCCGGAGGGATCCAGCCGCTCGCGCCGAGGGGGACGTTGACCGCGATCTCAAAGGCGATCCGCGCGTCATGGCCCCGGAGGAAGTTCTCGATGAGGCTGCCCGCCGAGCGCGTGAACTGGTCGGAGCCGAGGTTCTCGACGTCGTCGAACCGGGCCACCATCGTCGGCGCGGTGGGGGTCTGCTGCTCGTCGACCCGGAGTCCGCCCCGGTCGATCGACAGCTGTCCCGAGCGCCTGAGTTCCTCGAGGCCGGAGTTGCCAATCGAGTCATGCAGCGCCTGCCGAGGCGGCCATTCCGCCTGGTGCGGCGCTTCGGCCTCACCATTCGCCGGTCGTCTTGCTTTGTACTGGCCCAATGGCCCTCCCGCTCCAGCTCGCGGAGTGTATTGGGGGGAAGCCTTCGGGCGGCGCGGCGGATGCACATGTCGCAAGAACGTCGCGTGAGGCCGAAATTGCCGTCACGTCACGAAGCGCGCTCAGCGCGGTCCTGGCGTCCTCGGCTCGAACGTTGTGACGATCACCAGAAGTCCGCGACGTTCGAGAGCCAGGTGGACGTCCGTGTAGCTCCTGCAGTTCGGGAGCATTGGATCGGTCCTGGCCGTCGGGTTGGCTAGGACCCGGCACGGCGGTATCGGTGGTCAGCGTGCAGCGCCATGACCGTGGTGGACGCCCGTCGGTGCGTCTCGCGGACCCAGCGGGTGCCTCGAGCTCCAGCCTCAAGCGCACAGGCCGATCCCCACTCCCAGTCCCCATGCCGCGCCAAGGTTCGGCACGCAGACGAGTCCAGACTGACACTCGCTGTTGGTGTCACAGTGACCCTTCTCCCAGACCACACCGCTCAGTGACGCTGCAGAATTCGGGGTTTCCCCGCGGGATGATGTCGATGTCGATGTAGGTCGCGTCGTGGGCCGGCACGTCGTCGGTGAGGTTGTAGCTGCGCTCCGAGCGCCACGTCGCCACGGATCGGGAAGTCCAGCCGGCAGTGTTCTCCCACTGGAGCTGTTCCGCTACGGCGGCCCGATCGAGGTGCCCTTCTCCCTTCACGGGGAGTGGCTGGTGCATCCCGAAGACGGCGGCGAACCCGAGCACAACGAACTCGACTTCGACAACGAGCGCTGCCCCACCCGAGGCGATCCATCGATCCCCATCCGCACATGAGAGGGCGTGGGGGTATCGATGAGACTGTTGGTGATCGTAGCCATGACCGGGTGCCGTCTCGGCATCGTGGAGTTCGGAGCCGTGCCGGATCCACCGCCTCCGCGGACCGGCACCGGGGCCGGCAACAACGGCGGGGACGATCCACAAGACCCCACCGGAACACAGCTCGACGTGCTCCTCGGCGGCTGCAACGACGCCGCACTGCCACCCACCTTCTCCTTCGAGGCCCTGACCACCGGCTGGTCCGACGGAGTGGTGCTCCATGTGCTGCGCACCGCGGACCGGGCCCACGAGGTGCACCCACTGGAGCTCGCCGACACCGATCCCGGAGGCACCTGGGACCAGTGGAAGATCGGCCCGGTACTCATGGGGCAGCTGCCGCCCTACGAGCCCGGCACCACCTCGGCCCTGGACTGCGTGGGCGACGCCCTGAGCTACGGCCTGATCCTCTACTCCGACGACGAGCGGGTCACGGACTGTGGCGTGCTCGGTGCGGACCCTGACGCCGCGGAGGACCTGCTCGTGCAGCTGCACCCCTCCATCAGCCAGTTCGGCTGCCAGCGGTTGTAGGCCCTACCCCAGGACCACACCGCCGCTGACGTGCAGCGTGTTGCCGGTGGTGTAGCTGCCCTCGGTGACCAGCCAGGCCACCGCCGCAGCAACCTCCTCGGGACGCCCCAGGCGGCCCAGGGGCACCAGGCGCTGCAGCGAGGCGCGCTGCTCGTCGGACAGCTGGCGCACGAGATCGGTGTCCGTCAACCCCGGCGCCACCGCGTGCACCCGCACACCCTTGCCCGCGTTCTCGAGCGCCAGCGCCTTCGTGAGGCCGATGAGCCCGTGCTTCGACGCCACGTAGCTGCAGGCACCGGGCTGGGCCTGCACACTCGAGGCCGAGGCGATGTTGACGATGTGCCCCCGACCTGCCTGGCGCATCGCCGGTAGCGCCGCCCGGCAGGCGAAGAACACCGCCGACAGGTTCACTGCGATCACGTCGTGCCAGTCCGCATCCACCATGCGATGGGCCATCGCCGACCGCTGGATCCCCGCGTTGTTCACGAGCACGTCCAGGCGGCCGTGCTGCTCCAGCACCCCCTGCACCAGCGCCGTCGCCGCCTCGGGATCCGCCACGTCGGCGCGGACCACCAGCGGGTCCGGCCCACCGGCCGCCGCCACCTCGCGCGCGGCCTGCAGCGCAGCCTGTTCGTCGCTGCGGTAGTCGATCACCACCTGCGCACCCAGGGCCCCCAGCCGCACCGCGATGGCGCGCCCGATCCCGCGCGACGCTCCGGTCACCAGCGCCACCTGCCCCTGCAGCGCGCTCACAAGGCGTGCCCCCGCCGCACCAAGCCCTCGAAGGTCTCCACCTCGCGAATCCACGACGCCGTCTCCCGACCCGCCGTCTCGGCCTGCACCAGCCGCTTCATGGCCGCCACCGAGCCCCGCGGCAGCCGCCGATAGGCCGCGGCATGGGCGGCCACGGTGGCCTCGAAGGCGCGCGCCTCGCAGCAGGTGGTGAGCAGCCCCATGTCGTGGGCCTCCCGCCCGGTGATCCGCCGGCCGGTGAGCAGCAGGTGACGCGCCCGCACGCTACCGACGGCCTCCACCAGGCGCGACACGCTGCCCGCCGTCGTCACGAAGCCCACTCCGGTCTCGGGGAACCCCAGGGTGGCGTCGCCGCTGGCGATGATCTCGTCGCAGTGCAGCGCGAGCTCGAAGCCACCCCCCAGGCAGAACCCGTGCACCGCTGCGATCACCGGCACCTCGAGGGCCGCCAGGCGCCGGAACACGGCCGTGGCCTGCATCATGAACGCCCGCGCCGCGGTGGCGTCCAGCCCGCGCAGATCGCGCAGATCGCCCCCGCTACAGAAGGAGGGCCCCTGCCCCCGCAGCACCACCGCGCACAGCTCCGGCTCATGGAAGAGCCCATCGAGCACACGGGACAGATCCGCCACCAGCGCCGCGTCCACGGCGTTGTGCCGCTCGGGGCGCTGCAGGGTCAGGGTGGCCACGCCGTCGTCGATGGCCAGCCCCACCCGGGGCGTCGCCGCCGGCTGCAGCCCCAGCGCCTCCCCCACTCCCTGGCGGCCTGCCTCGTCGAGGCCCTCGCAGACGATCCCCTGCAGGTGGCTCGTCTTGGCCCAGAACAGATGGTTCTCGCCATGGGGGCCGCCGCTTCGCCGTGTACCGCCCCAGGGGGCCGCGTAGTCGGGGCAGCGCGCGTGGTCGTCGTTGAACAGCAGCAGCCCCACGTGCCCCAGCCGCTGGGCGAAGAAGCGGACCTGCGCCGGATCCTCCGTCCACACCGAGGCGCGCAGCGCGAAGGGGCTCGCCCCCGCGAGGCGCGCCATGGACTCGGCGATCTCGGCGTCCGTGCCCAGGTGGCGCACCACCGGGAGCAGCGGAAACCGGATCTCCTCCTCGAAGCAGCGCAGGGCATGCCCCGACACCACGGCGGCGTCGAGGGCCACCACCGTAGGGGCGGCGTAGGGTCCATCGGGATCGGGCGTGCCGTCGGCCTGCATGCGATGGCCGCCCGCCAGCACCTTGCCGAGCGGGCGCACTTCGTCGAGCGCCGCCTGCCATCCGTCCAGATCGGCGGGCACCAGGCGCCCGTCCTGCGGATCGGCTTGCACCGTGGACAGCCCGGCCACCCCCTCCAGCAACGCCTCCACGAAGGCCTCGTGCGCATCGGCGTGCACGTGCAGGTGCTTGGGCACCAGGCAGGGCGTGCTCGAGGCGTCGAAGGCGCGCAGCGCACTGGGCACGGCACCGCCCACAGCACCATCCCGCCACACCAGCAGGTGCCCGCTCCCCTCGAGCTCCAGCACCGCCTTGCGCCCCAGCTGCTGGGCCCGCTCCGCCACGGCACGACCGGCGCGACCGCCCCCGAAGAACACCACGGTGCGCACGTCGTCCGCAGAAAGGAACCGATCCACGAACGAGCGGGTGCTGCCGGTCACCACCCGCACCAGCGACGGATCGAACCCATGACGCGTCAGCGCGCCTCCACAGATCTCCTCGACGATCAAGCGCACCCCAGCGTCGTTCGGCGGTGCGCGGACCACCACGCCGTTGCCCGGCAGCAGGATCGAGAACAGGCTCGCCGCGTTGATGGTGGGGCTGCCCCCGGGGAGCACCAGCAACACCACCCCGTCGGGGCGGCGCACCAGCAGCTCACCACGTCGCCCCTGGGTGCCCATCCAGCGCGCGAACTGCTCTGCGTAGGCATCGAGGAGGGGCGGGCGAGCACAGCGCACGATCCAGTCGCCGTAGGTGCGGGCCATGGCACGCGACAGCCCATCGCGGAGCAGCGTCGCCTCCAGCGCCTCGCGATGGGCCGCCAGCGCAGCACCAGCGTCCTTCAGCACCGCCAGTCGCGCCTGCAAGCCCGCCTGCTCCCAGGCAGCCCGCGCCACGGACACATCCGCCACCAGGTCGTCGTCGAGCACCGCCGCCATCACACCTCCACGCCGTCCACGCGCAGCCGCGTGGCGACGATTCCGGGACCCAGGGCGAACACGCCGAAGCGCGGCACCAGGGGCATCGAGCGCCGCAGCGCCTCGTCCAACACGAACACCACCGACGCCGAGCCCAGGTTCCCGTGCCGCTCGAGCACCGCCATCGACACCTCGACCGTCGCCGCGAGCTGCGGACGCGCGGCCACGACCCGCTTCATCAGATCCGGGCCGCCCGGATGCAGGAAGGCCGGGTGGGCGACGAAGTCGTCGTCGAGCAGATCGCCCGTCTCCTGCACCAGACGCGTGCGGATCTGCTTGCCCACCGACAGGTAGGGCCATCCATCCCGCACTGTCAGGTCGTTCTGATCGAGGCTGTCGGACCACAACCTCGACTGCAGCGTGCAGTCGGTGAACCCGAACACCGGCTGCGCTGCAGGTGTGCGACCGATCAGTATCGCCGCCGCACCGTCCGAGGCCAGGCAGTGCGCCACCACCTCCGACATCTCGGGCACCTGCGACCACACCCGCGCCGAGCCGAAGGAGGCCATCGCATCGACGAACAGCACGATCACGTTGTCGTGGCCTTGCTGCAGCAGGGACCAGGCCAAGAACAGCCCCTGGGTGGGACCCGCACATCCCAGCCCCGACAGATCCCAGCAGGTCGCCTGCCGAGGAAGCTGAAGCCGATCCTGCAGCACCCGACTCGCCGCGGGGAACCCCGCGAAGGTGCTGCTCACCACCACCAGGGCTCCACAGTCGCGCACCCCGTCCGGATCCGCCGCGCCCAGCTGCCGCAGGCACCGCTCCGACAGCGACAGCGACGCCTCCTGCACGCCGCGCTGCCAGTCCGGGTCCCCCACCAGGGCGCCGGGGGCCACCTCCACGTGGCGCTGCTGGATGCCCGAGTGCGCGTGCACGAAGCCGATGAGGCGACGGCGACCCTGCGGATCGGGCAGATCCGCCACCGACTGCGACAGTCGACGACCCAGCTCCGCCTGGTCCGTGGTGTGCCGCCCGGTCGTCGTGGTCAGCGCCCTCACCCAGGCCGTCGCGGCCACCTCAGCGGGCCGCCGGTCGAGGGGCGTCGACCTCTCGCAGGCTCTTGCGCATCATGTCGAGCACGCCGTTCTCCTGGGTGCCGAAGCAGTCGCCCCCCAGCAGCTGGATCATGTCGCCCCGGGTGGATCCGCGGGTCTGGAACGAGAAGAACGCCGGGAACTTCCAGAAGTACTGGATGAGGTCCATCGCCGCGTCCTGGCCGCGCGAGCAGTAGGCCGCGTAGCGCTCGAAGGGCTCCTGGGCGTCACCCGTCCACCGCGCCCGCACCACGGCCTCGGCCGCCGCTCGGGCCTCCGTCATCGCGAAGGACACCCCGAAGGAGAAGATGGGATCGGGGAAGCGATGGGCATCCCCCACACACAGCCAGCCATCCCCCACGAAGGGATCGATGCGGTACGAGTAGTTCCGGATCACGCGCACGGGCTCGCTGGGCGTCAGCCCCTGCACGCGCCGCCACAGATCGGGGTTCACGTGCTCTAGTCCCCAGGCCAGCACCTCCTCCGGCTTGCTCGCCACCGACCGGTGGGTGGTCGTGGGCAGCACCACCCCCACGCTCGTCACGGTGGAGGAGACGGGGATGAACCAGGCCCAGTGGTACTTGCTGCCGTAGAAGATGAACGTGTTGTTCCCCATCGCGCCGGGATCGCGCACGGCGTGGGTGAACTGGGTGAAGGTGGCGATCTGCCTGTCGAAGGTGCCCATCTGGCGCGGTCCCGCCACGCCCTGGCGCGACATCAACGCGCTGTGACCGGTGGCGTCGATCACCACCTCGGCCCGTACGTCCACCAGCGACTTGCGACCCTCGGGACGAAACCCCACCCCCACCACGCGATCGCCCTGCTGGGTCACGCGCTTCACGCTGCCCCAGCGATGCTCCACCCCCGCCTCGATGGCGCGGTTCAGCAGCAGCTCGTCGAACTCCGCACGCCGCACCTGCCAGGTGGGCCGCGCCACCTCCACGAAGAACTCGGTGCGAGCGCTACGCCCGATGACCTTCACCCCGGACTTCGGCGGGAAGTCGAGCCGCGCCATCTCGGCCTCGAGCCCCCACTCGCGCACCAGATCGCCCGCACTCACGGTGAGCGACTCCCCCACGCGGAAGCGGGGAAACCGGTAGCGCTCGAGGGCCAGCACCGACAGACCCGCCTTCGCCAGCTCGGCAGCCGCCACGCTCCCAGCGGGCCCGCACCCCACCACCACGGCGTCGTAGGACGTGCTCATGCCGGCGCCAGCACCGTGTGCTCCACGAAGGAGCGGATCACGCTCAGCAGCTCCTGGGAGCGCTCCATGTGGGCCAGGTGGCCGCAGCGTGCGAGCCACTCGATCCGGCTGTCGGGCACGCGCTCCGCAGCTGCCTCCACCGCCTGCCGCGGCACGATGCGGTCGTCCACGGCACCCACGAACAGCGTGGGCACCGTCAGGCCGTCGAACACCGTGCCGAGGGACACGGCCTCGGCCTCGTCCAGGAAGCCGCGGTAGGCCGGGCTCGCGAGCAAGCCCTCCACCCGCCGGAACAGCGCCGGAGACACAGACGGCATCTGGTAGAAGGCCTCGGCCAGATAGGCCGTCGGATCGTCGGCGGTGGCCACCATGCGCTGCCACCACGCCCAGGGATCGGCCAGCACCCCGAAGCCCACCACCACCAGCGCCGCCACCCGCTCGGGCCGGCTGCGGGCGATGCGTGCAGCGATCGCCCCGCCGAGCCCGTTGCCCACGAGCACCAGGGGCTCGTCCCCAAGCGCCGCCTGCACGTCGAGCAGCATCTGTACCTGCGCCGACATGGGCACCACGGTGGTGCCGTCGTCGTCGGGCCCCAACCCCACCAGGCTCGGCGCCCAGGTGGCGGTCCTGCCCACCTGCGTGCGCAGCACCGCCCCCCACGACACCGACGGATTGAGGGGCCCGGGGATCAGCAACCATCCCGGTCGCCCGCCCGGCGCGTGGGCCACGCGATGGGTCTGTCCCGTGGCGGAGCGCACGTCGATGGTGGCCACGCCCTGACCGGCGTTCGCCACGCGCGACACCACGCTCGCGGGAGTGATGGTCCGGCTCTGGTGGCGCTGTGGCTCCACGACCGACAGCGAGCGCAGCAGCGCGTCCAGCCGCCGCAAGCTCTGGAAGTGCTCCGGCCGCACCTGCTCGTCGGGCACGGCCACACCGAGGTCCTCTTGGATGAACGCCAACAGCTCGAGCATCGACATGGAGTCGAGCACCCCCCACTCCAGCAGCGGGGTGTCGGGCGAAAGCTCGCTGCCGTCGCCATCCAGCAGGTGGTGCGCCACGAAGCGCGTCAGTCGGTCCAGGAAGTCATTGGGTGCCACAGCCATCCCCTCACGCCTCGGCCAGCAGCAGCTGGCGTCGGCCGATCTTTCCGTTTCGCGTGGTCGGCAACCGGTCCACGACGTGCAGCTCGCCCACGGTCATGTAGGCGGGCAGGTGCGCGGCGCAGTGCCGCTTGAGCGCGAGCAGCGAGGGCCGCTGCCCCGAGGCGGCCACCACCCAGGCCGCGAGCACCGTGTCCGCACCCTGCCCGCGCGCCACCACGCAGACCGCGTCGACGGCGGGGTGGCTGGCCAGGACAGTCTCCACCTCGCCCAGCTCCACGCGGTAGCCGCGCACCTTCACCATCTGATCGCGCCGGCCGGTGTACTCGAAGCTGCCGTCGGGCTGCACCGTCACGAGGTCGCCGGTGGCGTAGGGGCCGCGGTGCGCGGGCGCCCCCCAGTAGCCCTGCATCACCGTGGGACCCTCCACCCACAGCTCGCCTTGCTCCCCAGGGCCGGCCTCCGTCCCGTCGGATCGCACGGCCCACACGCGGTTGCCGCAGCAAGCCCGACCGATGGGCACGGGCCGACTCCGCTCCGGTTCCAGATCCCGCACCTCGTGGAAGGTGCACACGTTGGTCTCGGTGGGGCCGTACAGGTTCAGCAAGCGCACCCCGGGCCGGCTCTGCATCAAGGCCCGTAGCTGATGCACGGGAAAGGGCTCCCCCGCGAAGAGCACCGCGCGCAGGGCCGGGGTGGGCGTGCGGCACAGATCGCCGTGCCGCATCATCAGGGCCAGTGCCGTGGGCACCGAGTACCAGACCGTGATCCCGTGGGCAGCGAGCAGGCCGACCAGACGGCGGGGCGCGAACGCGAGGCCGTCGGGCACCAGGCACACCCGAGCCCCCACGGCGAAGGGCACGTACAGGTCGAGCACCGACAGATCGAAGTGCAGCGGCGCGTGGTTGGCGAACCGGTCCGCGGGTGTGGCCTGCAGCTCGTCCACCGCCCAGCGCACGAAGGCCAGGGCGTTGCCGTGCGACAGGCACACCCCCTTGGGCTGCCCCGTGGAGCCGGAGGTGAACAGGATGTAGGCGAGGTCGTCGTGGGCGGGCACCGGAGCGACGATCTGGGCCTGTGTGGGTCGCACGGCGTCCAGGTTCACCAGCGACCTGGAGCAGCCGAGCTGCACCAGCTCGCCCATGCGCGCGGACGTGGTCACGATGGCGGCCAGCTCGGCAGCGGCTGCGATCCGCACCACGCGCTGCACCGGGCTCTTCGGATCGAGGGGAACGTAGGCGGCACCCACCCGAAGGGCACCCTGCAGTGCAGCCACGGCGCGCATCGACTTGTCGGCCCAGACCCCCACGCGGTCCCCGGGGCGCACCCCCCTCGCCTGCAGCGCCAGCGCGAAGCCGTTGGCCAACGCATCCACGGTGGCGTAGGTGGCGGGCCCCTCCGCATCCACCACGGCCACGGCGTCGGGCGTTCGCCTCGCGGCGTCCAGCAAGAGCCGCGACAAGCTCACAGCCCTAGCTCCCGTGCCACGAGGTTGCGCTGCACCTCGGAGGTGCCGGAGAAGATGGTGCCGGGCACGGCATCGCGCAGGGCCCGCTCCACCCCGGCTTCCCGGGCGTAGCCCATGCCCCCGTGGATCTGGATGGCGTCCAGCGCCGACTGCACGGCCGCCTCGCTCACCGCGAGCTTCGCCAGCGCCACCTCGAGCACTGCCGCCTCGCCCTGATCCCGAGACCAGCAGGCCCGGTAGAGCAGCAGGCGCGCGGCCTCGAGCCGCAGCAACATGTCTGCGATGCGGTGGGACACCGCCTGGTGCTTGCCGATGGGCTTGCGAGACTGCTTGCGCTGCTGCGCGTGGGCCACCACCTCGTCGAGCTGCCGATCCATCGCGCCCACGTAGGCAGCGAACAGACAGGCCCGCTCCCACAGCATGGAGCCCGTGAACACCTCGGCTCCCCGGCCATCCCCTCCCAACCGGTCCGCCAGCGGCACGCGACAGCCCTCGCAGTACACCGAGCTGATGGGCGAGCTGTCGAGGCCCATGGTGGCGATGGGCCGACCCACCTGCAGGCCCGGGGTGTCGCGGTGCACCACGAAGGCCGACACCCCCATGAAGCCCTGGGCCGGATCGCGGGTGGCGTAGAACACGAACACGTCGGCGACGGGGCCGTTGGTGACGTAGCTCTTGGCACCGTCGATCACGACGTGCTCCCCGTCGGGTCGCGCCGTGGCCTTCAGGGCGAACACGTCCGAGCCCGCCTCCGCCTCGGTGATGGCGTTCGCGGCGATCCATTCCCCGCTGGCCAGCTTGGGCAGAAGCCGCCGCTTCAGCTCCTCGGAGCCGTGCTCCACGATGGGCATGACGGCGGCGAACAGGTGGGCGGCAGCCGAGAAGACGAGCCCGGTGTCGGTGCAGCCCCGCCCCAGCGCCTCCACGCACCGCGCGGTGGTCACCGCATCGAGCCCCATCCCCCCGTAGTCCTCGGGCACACACAGGCCGAGCAGCCCCATCTCCCCCAGCCGGCGCCACGACTCCCGCGGGAAGTCAGCGCCCACCTCGGGCGACGCACGAAGCTCGCTCCGCGCGAAGTCGAGGGTGCTGGCGTACAGATCGCGCTGTTGCTCGGACCAGGAGAAATCCATCGCCCGTCCGATCGGCGACACCTCGACCCGCTTGAGTCCGTCATCGTCAGCCGACGGGGTCGGCTAGCGTGCAGAGCGGACTCTGGGCGCCCGCCGGCGTGGGGTCGGCTGCGGGCAGGGCCAGCCGCAGACACGCCCCCGCACCCTCGTCTGCGAGCTGGAGGCTCCCCCCGTTGTCCTCCGCGAGGCGCCGGCTCGTCGACAGCCCGATGCCGCTGCCCTGGTCACCCTTCGTGGTGAAGTGGTCCTCGAAGATGCGGGGGCGCACCTCCTCGGGGATCCCCGGGCCGTTGTCCTTCACCGAGATGTGCACCAGATCACCGAGTCGCTCCGCGGCCAGCCAGATCCGACCGTCCCGGCTGCGGGCGTCGGCCAGGGCCTGAGCGGCGTTGGTGACGAGGTTCACCAAGATGCGTCCCACGTCGGTGCGGTCGGCCATCACGGCGAGGCGAGCGTCGGCCTGGACCTCGATCCGCGCTCCGGAGGGCAGCGAGGCACGCCCCAGCACCGAGGCGCTGTGCAGCATGTCGGCGACCACCAGTCGCTCGGGCTTGGTGGCGTTGCTGCGATGGAGCCCTCGCACGTGGGTGTGCAGCTCGGTGAGGAAGCCCACGGCCACCTTCATGTCGTCGACCTCGCGCTGCAGGTCGCCGTAGACGGCCGGAGGTGCTGCAGCCTGCAGCCCCGCGAGCAGGTCGGCGATCTCGGCGCAGCCCATCTGCAGCTGGTAGGCGGCGTTGCCCAGATCGTGCAGCACCCGTCCCTGCATCGAGGCCAGGGCCGCCATGCGCTCCCGCAGCAGGATCTCCGACTGCAGCTGGGCTGTGAGCCGCCCTCGCACGGCCGTGGACTGCGCCTCGCGGATGGTGGCGATCAGATCGTCGAGGTCCCAGGGCTTCGACAGGTAGCGCGACACGCCCCCTTGGTTGATGGCCTGCACCGCCGAGGCCGTGTCCACGTAGGCCGTGACGAGCAAGCGCTGGACGTGGGGATGGGTGCGCGCCACGTGCTGGCACAGCTGCACCCCCGTCATGCCCGGCATCCGGTGGTCCGTGAGCAGCACGTCCACCGGCTGGTGCTCCAAGACCTCGAGGGCCTCGGCACCGGAGCTGGCGATCAGCACCTCGAAGGTGTCGGACAGGGTCGTCTCCACCAAGAGGCGGTTGGACTCCTCGTCGTCGACGAACAAGATGGGATGGGGCTCGATTGCGTGCATGGGATCCGGGAGTGCCGGGCACTCCCCCCATCGGACGATCCAGCAACCGCGTTGACTCCATCATCGCAAACGCCGATCCGAACATGCGGCATGACCTCGGACGAGCAGCACATCCACTCGTCGTTCTTCGCACCGGTCCTGGACGTGGCCCAGGAGCGACTGGGCATAGAGCGCACCCGTGCCGTGCTGGCGGCGGTGGGCACCGACGAAGCCACGCTGCGAGACACCTCCGCGTGGGTCTCGAACAGGGTGGCCGAGGCGGTGGTGGACGGGCTCGTGGAGGAGAGCGGCGACTTCGACCTGCTCGACGAGGTGGGCCGACGCATGTTCACCGGGAACTACCTGGGCCTGCTCAAGCCGGTGCTCAAGGTCCTGGGCTCGCCCCAGTCGGCCTTTGCCCGGTTCCCCACGACCTCACCCCGCTGGAACAAGGCGGGCGTGTGGACGGTGCACGACCTGGGCGAGGGCTACACCGACATCTCCTTCGCCTCCCGCATCGAGCGCAGCGTGCACATGTGCCACGGGCGGTCGAGCCAGATCGCCTCGCTGCCCCTACTGTTCGGCCTCGAGCCCGGCACCATCGAGCACTCCGCCTGCATGCACCGTGGCGACGCCGAGTGCCGCTACCAGATGCGATGGCAGCCCGCGCGCGGCGGCCTGTCGCTGCTCCTGCCACGCATGGCACTGGGCCTGGCGGCCGGCGTGGCCATCGGGCTGGCGTCGGGAGCATCGGTGATCCTGCTGGCGGTCCTGGCAGCCATGGGCGCGCTGACGGGTGCCCTGACGGCCCAGGTGACGAAGCTCGAGCAGCATCGCCACGACCAGCTGGAGCGCCTGTCGGTTCAGGACCGGGCGCTCAACGACAGCCTGCGTGCGGGAGAGGCCCGATACCTGGAGCTGCTCGAGGCCAAGCAGGACGTGGATCGTCAGGTGGACGCACGCACCACCGAGCTGCGCGAGACCAGCGCCCAGCTGTCCAGCGCGCTGTCGGAGCTCCGGGAGCAAGGGGAGCTGCAGCAACGGCTCTTCGCCAACGTGAGCCACGAGCTGCGCACACCGCTGCAGCTGATCATGGGACCGCTGCACGATCTGGTGCGGGAGCCCACCCACGACGCCGCCACGCGGGACCGACTCCGGATCATGTCGCGCAACGCGGATCGCCTCCACCGACTGATCGCTCAGATCCTCGATCTCATGCGCGCAGAGGCGGGGCAGATCTCGCTTCAGCGGGTGGCGGTGCAGCCCGACGACCTCGCCAGACAGGTCGTGGCCGCGTTCGAGGCAGCGGCCACCTCCACCCGGGTGCAGCTGACGGTCCAGGCCGAGCCCTCGGCCGCCGCACAGCTCGACGTGCACTGGCTCGAGTCCGCGCTCACGAACCTCGTCGCCAACGCGCTGCGCCACTGCGACGCGGGCGACACGGTCACCGTGGGGGTGAGCGAGGAAGACCAGGACCTGATCATCGAGGTGGTCGACACGGGACCCGGGATCCCCGCCGCCGATCTGCCGCAAATCTTCGACCGCTTCGCCCAGTCCGTCCAGAAGGAGGGCGGCCCCCGCGGCACCGGCCTGGGACTGGCCATCGTGCGCGAGGCCGCTCGGCTGCACGGGGGAGAGGCCACGGTTCGGTCCACCGTCGGCGTGGGCACAACGTTCCGGATCCAGATCCCCTTCGTGGCCGCCTCGAGCGAGGCCGTGTGCCTGCAGGGGCGCCCAGCCCAGCCCACGGTCGCCCACCAGGAGGCCCTCACCACCTACGACGGACCCGGCCCCGACGCTCCGCTTGCCGTGGTGGCCGAGGACGAGCCGGACCTTCGCGCCTACGTCGCCACCACCCTGGCCTCGCGCTTCCGCGTGGTGGCCTGCGCCGACGGCGCCATCGCGCTGGAGCAGATCCGCCAGCGGGTGCCCGATCTCGTCGTCAGCGACCGGTCCATGCCTGGCCTGACGGGCACCGAGCTGTGTCGTCGCCTGCGGCAGGAGACCACCACGGCTCGCATCCCCGTGCTGCTGCTCACGGCCCACCACTCCCCCGACGACGTGGTGGCGGGCTACGACGCCGGCGCCGACGACTACGTGGTCAAGCCCTTCCATCCCAGCGAGCTGCACGCCCGCGTGGAGGTGCAGCTGCGCCTGCGCCGGCTGGCACAAGACGCCGTCGTGCGGGAGCGGCTGGCGAGCATCGGGATGCTCTCCGCCGAGATCGCCCACCACTTCCGCAACCCCCTCAACTTCCTGAAGTCCGGCCTGCCCGTGGTGAAGCGGCAGCTCGACGATGGATGGCTGACCAAGCACGGCCGCTTCTGGGACACCATGGTCGAGTCGACGGGCCGACTCGAGCTACTCACCACCGACCTGCTGCGCCTGGCCCGCGGCCATCGCAGCGCCGAGGTGGAGATCCTGGATCCCAGCGAGGCCCTGAAGTCCGCCGTTCGTCTGATCGACGCCACGCTTCCCCCCGACGTGAACGTGCAGTTGGCCCGCATCGACGACGTGCGCGTTCGCGGACGGAGCGGGGACCTGAACCAGGTCGTCCTCAACCTGCTCGACAACGCCGCTCGCGCCCTCGAGGGCTCCGGGACCATCCGCGTGGGCGCACGCTGCGAGGGCGAGGACTACGTCATCGACGTGGAAGACTCGGGCCCGGGCGTGCCCGAGGAGCTGCAGGCCCACCTGTTCGACGCCTTCGTGAGCACCCGCGCCCACGGTCAGGGCTCGGGCCTCGGGCTCGCCATCGCCGCGAAGGTGGTGCAGGAGCATCGCGGCACCATCGAGGTGGGCAGCTCCGAGGCGTTGGGGGGGGCACGCTTTCGGATCCGACTTCCGGCGGAACTCGCGTCGACTCCATAGAACGGGCCCGAGCCCTCCCCAGGGCTATCGGAGGGCCCATGAGGACGCTAGCCATCGCCGCCATCCTGACCACGGGCTGTGGTGGGGGCAACACGAGCCGCGGCTTGGTGGATGCACAGGGCATGCCCGACGGCCGAGACGGCGCTCAGCCCCACGACTACACCGCCATCAACATCAGCGGCGACGCCTCGGGGCACGTGCTGTCCTTCCCCGACGACTACGCCCCCACCCTCCCCGGCGACTTCGAGCTGGGCGTGGACTACTGGCGCTGGGCCGATGGTGAGGCGTGGCCCGATGCCTTCCGCCTGGGCTACGCGCGCGGTGGCCTGCGAGGCGACCCCGCCGACATGGGGGACTGGGAGCGCGTACGCCGCGTCGTGTTCGGGGAGGGCCTCGTGAGCGCGCCCTCGCCCGGGGGATCGGATGCGTGGGAGATCCGCGGCTCCGCTAGCGGAGATGCCCTGGGCTACCTCTTCCGCACCGGAGCGGGTTCGCAGACCTGGTACGTCCTCGATCCGGAAGTGGATGCCCAGGGGCGCCTGCTGGGGAGCCAGTACTGGCTGGTGCGTCTCGAGGGCGATCCCGGCAACGGCAACTTCCGCCAGGCCAACGCACCCTCCGTGCCCTGAGGCGCCGGACGCACCGGCCCGCTAAGACAGGCTCCTGGAGGTTCTCGATGCGCCGTGTCCCCACGTTCCTGGTCCTGATGTCCTTGGGCGCCTGCAACGGCGACAAGCAAGACGACACCGACATCACCGGGGACACCGACGTCACCACCGACACCGACGCGGACACCGATGCCGACGCAGACGCAGACGCGGATGCCGACGCAGACGCCGACAGCGACGCAGACACCGACACCGCGCCCACGGGCGACACCTCCACCGAGGTGCCCGCCGACAGCATCCCGCTCGGGTCGCTCGTGATCACCGAGGTGATGCGCGAGCCCAACGTGGCGTCGGAGAAGAATGGCGAGTGGTTCGAGATCTACAACGCCGGCAAGACGCAGGTGGATCTGCAGGGCCTGGTGGTGCGCGACGGCAAGCTCGACTCCATCACCCTGTCGGGCTCGGTCCTCGTGGCACCCGGGACCTACGCCGTGCTCGCGAGCAACGCCGACACCGGGCTGAACGGCGGCGTCACCGCGGACTACGACTACAGCATCGACGGGGCCTTCTTCCTGGGCAACGGCGACGACGAGCTCATCCTGGAGAACGCCAAGGGGATCATCGACGAGATCGCCTTCGACAACGGGCTGGTCTGGCCAGACGTGGCCGGCGAGTCCATGAGCCTCGATCCCAAGTTCCGCGACGCCGTGGGCAACGACTCCGGCACCAACTGGTGCAGCGCCACCTCGGTGTTCGGAGGCGGCGATCGGGGCACGCCGGGCGCCGACAACGACATCTGCAAGCGGATCATCAAGGTGCCCGCCGACAACATCGGTGTGGGCGACCTGGTGATCAACGAGGTGATGCGAGAGCCCACCGCCGCCACCGAGGACGACGGCGAGTGGTTCGAGCTCGTCAACGTCTCGGCGAACACCCTCGATCTGGACGGACTGCAGATCCGCGACAACGGCACCGACACCATCACCATCACGGGCACCCTGCAGATCAAGGCCGGCGCCTACCTGGTGCTCGGCGCCAGCGACGACACCAAGCTCAACGGCGACGTGCCCGTGGACTACGCGTACGACCGCGCGGATCTGGAGCTGGGCAACGGGGCAGACGAGCTGGTGCTGCAGAACTCCAACGGCGTGGTGGACGAGGTGTCCTTCAGCGTGGCCCTGGGCTTCCCCGACACCGCCGGCGCCTCGATGTCGCTGTCGACGGGCTTCACCGACGCCACGTCCAACGACACGGGGGGCAACTGGTGCCAGTCCCAGACGCCCATCAACGGCAACGATCTGGGCACGCCGGGCGCCGAGAACCTGGACTGCTTCTCCAAGGACACGGGCACCCCCTAGGCGCCGGTGGCTCCTGCGGTAGGCTGGGCCACCTCGGAGGTGGCCATGTCGTCCGACAATCCGTTCGAAGCCTTCGACACCCCTGATGCACCAGAGGTCGTCGATCACCTGATGTACGTCAAGCAGACGCAGCCGTGGGTAATCTTCCTCGCCGTCATGACGTTCCTCTTCGCCGCCTTCTGCTTGCTGGCCGCGGTGGCCATGGTGGGCATGGGTGCATTCACCATGGGCGGAGCTGGTAGCGAGGGCCTCGTGATGATGGCCGTGCTGGGAGGCGTGTACGGCCTCATCGCCCTGTTCTACGGCGGGCTCGGGTACCTGATGATCCGCATGGCCATGGCCATGGGTCAGGTGGCCAGTGGTGGTGGGCTCGAGGCCGTGGGCGCCATGCTGAAACATACGCGCAACTTCTGGCGTACGACCGGCATCATCACCTTGGTGTTCATGGTGCTGTACTGCGGCGGGATCGGCGTGTTCACCATGGTGGGCTCGGCGCTGTCGAGCACCTTCGCGGACATCGAGAACCTGGAGTAGCCGTGTCCCCCTCCAACCCGTTCGAGGCCATCGACTCCCCGGACGGCATGGGGGAGGAGCAGCAGACGATGCTCCGCCAGACCCGCGCGTGGGTGTGGCTGCTGTCGGTGGGTCCGTTCTTGGGCGCGGCCTTCGTTGCCCTGTTCGTCGTCCTGATCACGGTGGGGATGACCACGGCAACCCTGTTCGGCAATGGAGAGGGACCGTCACTGCTCTACGTGGTACCCGGGGTGGGCATCTACGGCGTGGTGGCCTGTGTGTACGGAGCACTCGGGATCTTCATGGTGCAGATGGGCCGCTCCATGGGACAGCTGGCCGACGGCGGTGGCTCGGAGGCCATGAGCCACATGATCCGCGCCACGCGAAACTTCTGGCGCACCTTGGGCGTGTTCCTACTGTCCTTGTTCATCCTGAGCTGTGCGGGCTGGACAGCCGGCATGACCTACATGGCGTGGTATCCGCACGAGTTTCCCGAGCCCTCGCCCATCGAGGCCGAGCCCTAGGATCGCCGCAGCTCACGGGCAGGACGCCGCCCAATACCGCACGCGCCCAGCCTCCTCGCGCCACAGCCCCTCGAGCGCTTGCACCTGCTGCCCCTCGTGCAGCCAGCGATGCACGGCCTGCACCGGCGACACCTCGGCTGGATGGACGCCATCGGCGTCGCAGCGCCGCAGCGACATCGCCAGGTTCCCCACGTTCAGCCCCCAGTTGCGCCCCAGCCCCATGTGCTCGGTGCGGTCGGGCACGTACAGCGCAGGCGTTCGCGCCTCTGGAATCGGGTCGCAGCTGCCGTCCGCCGCGCGGAACGTGGGATCGGCACAGGTGGCCAGCTCGCTGCCATGCACGGGGTCGGCGAAGGCGGTCAGGTAGTCGTGGGCCTGCAGCCAGATCCGGCTGCGCAGATCGGCGGCAGCCCAGGCGTAGCCATCGTCGGCGGAGTAGCCGGGAGCAGCCCCCAGGTGGCGCTCGTCGCGCAGCGACATCCGCAGGAACACCGGGGTCGCCAGGTGGTTGGTGATCACGTGCACCGAGTCGTGGCACGGACCCGGTTCGTCGGGATGGGCCTGCAGGCAGGAGGCATCCAGCTGCAGCCCCTGGCCAGCGTACTCCTCGGGAATGGTGGTCGCCTCCTCCTGCAGGAAGTCGCGCATCGAGTAGCCGGGAACCAGGCCCGCGGCGCCCGGGGGCAGCTGGCCGGGGCCGCGGAAGTGGTCGTAGATGGAGGCCTGTAGATCGGGGCCGTCGGGGTCCTGCAGCTGGCAGCCCTCGTCGCAGGTGAACGCGGGCGGCCACGTCAGCGGCGGCAGTCCCGTGGGCGCGAAGAAGACCTCGGATTCCAGCATGGGCTGGAACCCGCCATCGAGCACCACCCCGATGTCGGCCGTGAGCCCAAGGCCGCTCACGTCGTCGGTGAGCACGCGTTCCACGAGGTCGTCGGCCATGTGGGCCAGCCCCCGTGCGCCCCCGGAGAAGCCCACCAGCGCCAGGTGCTCGGCACGGGCGAGATCGTCGAGCACGCGACCGTCGGGCAGCGCCACGGGCCCCGAGGCGCGCGCGAAGGTGCGAAACGCCGCCTCCCACTGGCGTCGCCCGTGGAAGTACAGGGTGACCTCGTCGCCGGTGGCGGGGTTGGTCTGCGCCACGGTGCGGTCGCCCCCGTAGCGGTCGTAGGTGCACTTGTGCAGCCGCACCCGGTTGTAGCTGCGAAACGGGTTGTCGATGTGGCGGCCCAGCACGCCGTCGTCGGAGGTCCGCTCCACGGTGGCCGAGGGCCCGGGCAAGCCAGGCGCCGGCGAGGTGCTCATGTCGCGGTTGGGGCCCGAGACGAAGTCGAGGTAGCAGCTGCGCCCGTCGAAGCAGGAGGGCCCACCCTGCACGTAGAACAGCCAGTCGTTGCGCTCGCAGCGTCCATCGTCGGCGCAGTCGCCGTCGTCGATGCAGACGTCTGCCCCCGTGCTGCAGCGGCCCTGAACCGCCGCGTCGACGTACAGCCCCGGCCGCGTGCCGTCCAGGCAGCGCAGCTCGTCAGCGGGGGCGCAGTCCTCGGTGCCGTCGCGGCACGGCGGCAGGTACAGGAACGACAGATCGCCCCCCAGCCCGTCCGCCGGAGGCGCCTCGCCATGGGGATCGACGAACTTGGCGCGCAGGGCCGCGTCGGCCTCCTCACAGTCCGCGGCGTCGGCCGAGGTGGCCTGCAGCAGCGACTGCAGGGAGTCGCAGTCGTAGGGCTGCCGCTCCTCGGTGTTCGAGGACGTCGGCAGCTCCACGGGGTCCGTCGCACCAGGGCGACAAGCCACCCCCACCCACAAGAGCACAGGCATCATCGCCTGAGCCTACCCCTCATCCGCAGCAGCCGCCGCATCGCCTCGGGCACGGTGTCGCTGCCCGTGAGGTAGCTGCGTCGACGCTCCACCGCCGCCCGCAGCACGCGCACCAGCCACTGGCGCTCCGACCACGACAGGGAGCTGCCGATCCGCAGGTGGCGCGTGCGCCCCGGCCCCGGCGACGGCAGCGAGACCACCACGTAGCCGCCGGTGTTGCTGATCACCTCCACCAGCTCCAGCGGGCAGATCTCCCCGCGGCAGCGGTAGGTGCGCGGATCGAGGAACAGCGTGGCGTCGGGGGTGCGGATCCACACCCCGTCTCCCTCGCGCCAGGTGGACACCGGACGCGGCGCAGCCTCCAGCAGCGTCTCGAGTCGACCCATGCCGCGAAACCCCCGCCCTCATCCCGTAACGGGTCGCTCCGCGGGCGCGGTGGACGTGGTCAGCAAGACGACGCCGACCCCGGTGAGCACGAGCCCGGTGGCGTGGGGCCACTCGAAGGCCTCCCCCAACACCCCGACCGCCAGCGCTGCCGTCAGCACCGGCGAGAGCGCACCTACGGCGCTGGCCTGACCCGGCCCCACGCGCGCGATGGCCTCGGCCACCATGAAGCTCGGCAGCACCGTGCAGAACACCCCGATGGCCGCTCCGTACCCCACGATGGCCCAGGTGAACGGGGGCGGAGCCTGCTGAGTCGCCCCGAGTCCGGACACCACGAGGATGGACAGACAGGCCGCCGTCATGGCCACGGAGTTGAACAGCGGCGAGCCCATGCGCCGGATCGGCCGCTTCGCGAGCACCATGTACAGCGCGAACAGCACGGCCGCCGACAGGACCAGCGCTCCTCCCATCGCTGCGCGCTGCCCCAGCTCCCCCGCCTCTCGGCCGAACAGGATCAGCACGCCCAGGTACGACAGCGCAAGCGACGCGGCGTGGCGTGGCGTGATCCGGTCGCCGAGGAACGCCCACGCCATCAACGCCACGAACGTGGGGTACACGAAGAGGATCAACCGCTCCAGCTGCACGGAGATGTAGGTGAGGCTCTGGAAGTCGAGCCAGGCGCACACGTGGTAGCTGAGCACCCCGAGTGCCGCGGCCACGACGAGCTGTGAGCCGCTCGGGCGCCGCTCGCTGCGTCGCCAGGCCACCGAGCCCACCCCCAGGAACACCGGCAACGCCGTGGCCATGCGCAACAGCAACAGCTGCTCCACGGTGGCCCCGACCTGCAGCGCCAGCTTGACGAGGATCGCCTTGGTGGCGTAGAGGAAGGCGCCCAGTGCGGCCAGGCCGAAGCCCACGGTGCGATGCGATGCGCTCACCACGAGATCAGCAGCGGCAGGGCCGCGACCACCAGCATCCCCCACACGCCCACGCGGAAGCGCTGCTCGTCCACGTGGCGAAACGCCCGCTCCCCCACCACCACGCCCAGCGCCAGGCTGGGCACCAGAATCGCGATGCGCAGAGCCACGTCTGCGGTGAGCTGACCGCGCCACAGGTACGTGGCCGTCAGCGCCGTGCCGAGCACCACCCACACCAGCGAGATGGTGGCGCGAAAGGCCTGCTTGTCGAGGGGCTCCCGCGCCATCGCCCAGACCAGCGGCGGCCCCCCAGTGCCGTAGATCCCGTGCACTACGCCAGCCACCCCCAGCGCCACCGCCGAGGCGACACGCGCCCGCGGCGCCTCAGGCTCCGGTTCACCTCTCGCTGCCCGCATCGCCCACAGCTCTCGCACGGCCAACAGCAGGATCCCCACCCCCAGCGCTGGCTTCATCCAGCGCTGCTCCTGGGCTCCCACCAGCGCCACGCTCACCGCCATGCCGAGCCCCATCCAGGGCAGCACCCAGCGAAGCAGCAGGCCCCAGGCCATGGCCTGCCGATACCGCGCGGAGATGTAGGACGTCTGCAGCAGCGCGAGCGGGATCAACATCGCCGTGAGCTCGGGGATGCTCCACATCCATGCACCCAGCGTCACGCAGACGAGCATCGCCCCGAAGCCGATGGCGGT
>JAHQVJ010000062.1 GCA_019634415.1 Myxococcales bacterium | reverse complement strand
GACGCCGATGCCGACTCGGACGCCGATGCCGACTCGGACGCCGACACCGACGTGACGGACATGCCCCCACAGGCCACGATCGTGGCTCCAGACGACAAGGAGACGTTCTACTACGACGCCTTCGACGACAAGATCAACTTCTGGTACGTCGACGTGACCCTGGCGGGGACGGGCACCGACGCCGAGGACGGTACCCTGAAGGGCGCCAGCCTCCAGTGGTTCACCGACCGCACCGACTTCCAGGATGCCCTGCTCGGCACCGGCACGAGCCCGACGGTCCGGTTGTACAGCGACGACTGCTTCGGAGCCGACCACGTGATCACGCTGACGGTGACCGACAGCGCGGGCAACATGACGAGCGAGTCCATCTTGGTGCGAACGCTGACCCTGTGCTGAGGAGATTCGGGGAGTCGCTACCGTGGCTGCGGGGGGCCGGTGATACCGCCATCTGGCCCCTCATGTCGCGCGCGGGACCGCAGCTCCTGCATGGCTCGTGGTGAGATCGTGGGGGGCGGACGCTCTGCGGCTCCCCGGAGGATCGACGTGCGCTCGGCCACGCCGCCTCGCTCGACGAACCAGCGCGCCTGCGGCTCTCCGTCGGTGAAGACGAAGCGCACGGAGTACCAGGTGCCATCGTCCCACTGGAACCAGAACGCGTGTCCGTCGGACTGGATCAACGAGGTGCTCTGCTTCCAGTCCGGCAGCTCCAGCTGCAGTCCACTGCCGGTCCACTCCACGCGGACGGTGCCCCACAGATAGGGGTCGTAGTAGGTGCCCGCGTAGATCTCCCAGGTGGACGGATCGGTGGTCGTGACTGGGTCTTGCTCGAGCTGGTGAAGGCCCAGGAAGGAGTCCAGCGCCACGTCGCGCACCTTCTCCACGTCGGCCCACTCGGCGTTGGCGACCACGACCACCCCGAAGCCATGGGACGGCACCACCGCCCACCGCGACACGAACCCGGCGACGCGACCATCGTGGGCCACGATCTGTACGCCCTTGTATTGGTGGGTGAACTGTCCGTACCCGACGCGGCTCGAGCCATCGCTTCTCCAGCCCGTGTCGGCCTGGTCGGCCATGGCCTGCACCTGCTCGGGCGTCAACAGATCGGCCCCTGCTGCCAGATGTAGCTCTGCGGTGGCCGCCAGATCGCCGACCGTTCCGTGCAGCCATGCGGCGGGACGACTCGTGGGACAGTCGTAGTCCTGCAGTGGGTACAGGACGGGCTCGTCGTTGCGCCACCGGGTGCCCACCGTGGCGCGCCGTGGTGGCACGTCGTCGGCGAGGTAGGTGGCATCCACCATGCCGGAGGGCTGCAGGACCTCCTCTTGCACGAGTGTGGTGAAGGGCGTGCCGGTCAGCCGCTCCAGTGCGCGCCCGGCCAGGTTGAAGCCCGAGTTGGAGTAGTTGTAGAACGCACCCGGAGGCGCCAGCGCCGGGGGGCGCCAGTCGACCTCGAACCACTGCTCCAGCGTCTCCTCACACCGCCAGTCGAGTCGGTCGGGCAGCCCCGACTGGTGGCTCAACAGATGGTGCAACGTGATCTCGTTTGCCGAGTACCCCGCTTCCAGACGGAACTCTGGCACGAGGTCGCGGATCGGGTCGTGGAGGTCGAGATCACCATCGGAGGCGTGGAGTAGGACGGCCGCGGCGGTGTGCATCTTGGCCACGGATGCCCACCGGTAGATCGTGTCGACATCGGCTGGCTTGTTGGTGTCCCACTCTCGAACGCCCACGGCCTCGGCATAGGTGGTCTGTCCGTCGAGCACGACGGCGACCGCGATCGAGGGAACTTGCTCGTACAGCTCGTCGTCCATCGCCCACAACACGTTCTGCCAGGCGGCGTCACGCGCAGCCCACAGGGCGGCGTCCTCCGTCTCGGTCGGCAGCGCGCCATCCGTCGGGGGAGTCTCGCGATCGCGGCGACAAGCCACCACGAGCATCAACACGCTCGAGGTCGTCAGGACCTGCGTTTGCGACGGCACCCATCGCCACACCGAGGAAACTGGCATCGAGAGCTCTCCATTCCGAGATCGAATGTAGGTGCGTGTCCTTCCCAGCGGGTTCCCGACTTGTGCCAGGGTGTGCGACGGCAGCCGTGGCCTCGCTCACGCAAGTGGCCCGAAGACGACGACTGTGAACGGTGACGGGCCGTTCGTGCGGGCGTGCGCTGCCGCGCACGAGGCGCGCGCTGTCGACGTGCGTCAGCACTGCGTGGTGAGTTGGCCCGATCCGCGCAGTGTGCGGTGGTGTACCCCCGCCACTGGAGACGCCATGGTGCGCCCACTTTCCATCGCCTTGTTCCTCACCGGCTGCCTCGAGCGACCCACCACCGAAGACAGCGCCCGCGGTCCCGACACACAGGTGGCCGAAGATCTCGGTGTGCGGTCCGCCAGCTGGTGGCGCCACCCGAAGTGGCCGCAGCTGGTCTTCGCCCAGGCCCGCTTCGACGAGCCCCCGGACGACGCCGAGTTCCTGTTGGATCGCGGGTCCTACCGAGCGGACTGGGGGCCCGGTCTGCTGCCCAGCTTCCTGGTGCAGGGCTGGTCTGCGCCCATCGAGGGTGTGCTGCGGGACGCAGTCGATGCCGAGTTCGCCAGCCTGAGCATCGAGCTGCTGCCCGAGGACCCCACGCCGTTTCCGTACATCTGGCACTCCGTGCCACGCCAGACCCCATACGGTGCTCCAGAAGCCGATCTCACGCTGCACTGGAGCCACGACGCGAACGACGTCTACGTGGATGCGTTCTTCGGCGAGCAGGCAGCGACGGTGCCGCCTGGTGTGCGGGCGGCCGTGGGGGACCACGGCGAGGTGGACACCTTCGAGCCTGTCACGCAGCTGTCCACCTGGCTCGTGGCCGACGGCGAGCCCGGGTTGGACCTGGTGCGCGACGACGCCGTGTTCGCGTTCGACGCCATGGGGCCGCCACAGCAGGAGGTGGGATGCATCACCACCTACGGTGACGCAGCGGTGGTCGACGTGGAGCTACTCGGGTTCGAGGATCGCTATGGGGCGTCTCCCCTGAAGGTGGAGATCGCCACGCTGGGAGGCCGCGAGCTGCTCGAGCCGACGCCCGGCGAGCTCGTGGCGTCGCGGCCGCGGTTCACGGCCGTGATCGCACCTGCCGATCGGCGGGAAGACAGCCCGCCACCCCCCCTCGTCTTGACGGCGCAGACCTCGGACGGGCCCGTTCAGGTCGAGCTCGAGGTGCCCCACGTCCTCGATCCGTCCCGTCCACCTGGCATGGCCGCGTGGCCGCTTCGGGGCGTGGACGTGGAAGGCGACGGAGAGAAGGACCTCGTGGTGGAGGTCGTGGCGTGGGGCACCCAGGTGCTGGTGAGCGTGGAGAACCTGGGGTTGGCCGGCACCCTGCAGACCGTGCACGTCAAAGAGGATCCGGACCGCGTGGCGACGCTGTCGGAGGTGGGCAGCAGCCACGTGTTCCGACTGAGTGCCGGGGCGCGGGTGGGAACGCTGGGCCTGCGGGCCACCCTCGAGGACGGAAGCGAGGTGCCCGTGCACTGCGTGACGACGTTGCCCTCGGTGGACTGAGGCGCGTCAGAGCTGACGTGCAGACACGACCAGGTCGTCGAGGCGTTCGGGTGTGGCCGGTCCCAGCCAGCGCTTCGCGACCCGAGCCTCGTCGTCGAGGAGGAGGGCCGTGACGGTGGAGCGGTCTGTCACCGTCAGGGCCTGGGCCAGCCAGCTCGCGCTCACGAACAGCGTGACGGTGCGCGCTCGGCCCTCGGGCGTGCGGGTCGGCGAGCGCACCCAGTCGTCCTCCGTGCCCTTGGCGGTGCACGACGCGGGTGCCAGCACGGGGTTCTCGACGATCCGTAGGTCGGGCACGGTCTCGGCGAGGCTCGGGACCTGCGCGAGCCAGGTGTCGGCGACGACCTGCTGCGCTCGGGCCCACACCAGGAGCACCAGCGTGGGCAGATCCACGAGGTCGCGCGGGAACTCGAGCGTCTCCCCGAGCAGGTTGTCCGCCTGCAGACGGGGATAGCGAACGCGCTCCCCCTCGGGCAACAGCTGGCCTGCGCCGATGACCCGCACCATTTCCCCCTCCTTCAATTGTATACAGCGATGTATATCGAATCCTCCACAACCCCTCCATGCCGTCGTGTGACCAGCTGGCCAGGAGGTGAGACGAATGCGGACGAACCTGGCTCCGTGGCTGCAGGGCGTCGTGGTGGTGATCGGGGTGGCCTTGGCGTCGCCGAGCTGGGCCGCCGACTTCAGCGGCAGGTGGACCCTGGACCTGGCCGCGTCGGACTCGCTGGACGAGCTGCTCGAGGCTCAGGGCGTGGGCTGGGTCAAGCGCAAGGCGGTGGCCAAGATGGCGGTGACGCAGACCATCACCCAGACCACGGACGAGGTGACGGTGAAGGTCGTCTCCCGGTACAAAGAAGAGCTGTCGACCCTTCGGGTGGACGGGCAGCCGCGCACCGTCTCCGACGAGCGAGGACAGGCTCGGGTGATCCACGAGTGGCAGGGAGAGCACCTCGTGACGACCTCCACTCGGCAGCTCGGGGACGGGGCGAGCACGCTCACGGTGCACCGCTCGCTGTCTGCAGACGGCACCACGCTCACGCAGCGCCTGACGTGGCAATCCCCGGATGGCACCCGGATCGTCGCCGACCGGGTCTTCCGCGGACCCTGACACGGGCTCGTTATCTGGAGCCCCAGAGGGGGCGCGATGAGCGATCTGGAGCGCGCGCTGCAGGCGGTGGAGCTGGCACCCGACGGACCGTCGGTGGCCGCCTTCCTGGACCTCGACGGCACCGTGGTCACGGGCATCACCGCCTTGGCCTACCTGAAGGCGGACCTGGAGCGGCTGGGGGCCGAGGCGCTGTACGCCCTCGCCAACGACATCCGCTCCTTCGAGGGCCAGCCCGACGGTGACGTGAAAACCATCGCGCGCGCCGCCCAGCTGCTGTCGGGCCGAACCGAGCAGGACGTGCAGGCGCTGTGCGATCAGGTCTTCCGCAAGAGCGTGGCGGCGTCGCTGCGACCCGGCGCACGCGAGCTGGTGCGGGCCCATCGCCGCAAGGGCCACACGGTGGCGCTGGCCACTGCCGCCTCGCGCTTCCAGGCGCGTCCGGTGGCGCGAGATCTCGACATCGAGCACCTGCTGGCCACCGAGGTGGAGGTTCGTGACGGCCGGCTGACGGGACGACTGGAGGGGCTTCCGTGCTGGGGGCAGCGCAAGGCGGCGGCCGTCCGGCACTTCGCCGCGGCGCACGGCGTCGATCTCGCCGTGAGCTTCGCCTACGCCAACGGCGACGAGGACCGAGCGTTCCTCGCCTCCGTGGGCCGGCCCGGGGTCGTCTGCGCCGACGAAGGGCTGGCTGCCGTCGCGGCCTCGGAGGGCTGGCCCGCGTATCGGATCGACGATCCCCCTGCCGCCACGCTGCGCGGCGTGGTGGGCACGCTGGTCTCCATGAGCACCTTCAACACGGCGATGATCGCGGCGGTGGCGGGGCAGCTGATCAGCGGTGGCCGGTGGAAGGCCATCGGCCCCACGCTGGCGACGGCGGCGGAGCTGTCGCTGCGGGTGGCGGGCGTGGACGTGCGCGTGACGGGGCGGGAGCACCTGGAGTCCGCGCGTCCGGCGGTGTTCGTCATCAACCACCAGTCGAACCTCGATCCGGTGGTGGCGGGCACGCTGATCCGCCACGACTTCACGGGCGTGGGCAAGCAGGAGGTGGCCAGCGACCCACGGGCCTTCGCCATGGGCTGGCTGGGCGTGGCGCTCATCGATCGCAGCGACTCGGAGTCCGCGCGCGCCAGCGTGTCGGCCCTGGTGGACCGCATCCGCGCCGGAGAGTCCGTGGCGATCTGGCCCGAGGGCACCCGCATGCCGACCCAGCGGCTGGGCCCGTTCAAGAAGGGCGCCTTCCACCTGGCGATGGACGCGGGTGTGCCGCTGGTACCCATCGTGCTCCGCAACACGGGGGAGCTGCTGCCTCGCGGTCAGACCGTCGTGCGACCGGGCACGGTGGACGCAGCCGTGTTGCCGCCCGTCCCCACCACCGGCTGGACGAAGGCGTCGCTCGACGGCCACGTCGCTCGGGTGCGCGAGCAGTTCGAGCGCACGCTGGCGCACTGGCCCGGCCCCACGAGCTGACGGTCGGATACATCTGCATACGAACCGACAAGCCTTCGCCACGGTCGTAGCGGTGCCTCGCCCCTAGGTGATCTCCAGACAGCGGAGGTCACGTTGCATCGAATCCTGGCGATCCTGGCGCTGGCATGGCCGGGGGCGGCACTGGCCGGTGGCCCGCTGCCCGACGAGGCAGCACACCTCGTGCCGGAGGACTGGAGCCACTCCACGCAGTCGCTGGCCGGCCCGTGGTGGACGCAGCTCGGGGGCGAGGAGCTGCAGCATCTGCTGGACGTGGCGCTCACCGACAACGTGGATGCGCAGTCGGGTGCGCTGCGAGTGGACCAGACGCGCGCCCGCACCCAGCAGACGGCGGCGGCCTTGCTGCCCTCGCTGTCGGTGAGTGCCACCGGTTCGCTCAACCCCAACGTCAACGCGCTCGTGTTCGATCCCGATCCGAACGCCGCCTTCCGCGACACGTACACCCGCGGCGAGGCATCGGTGGACCTCACGGTGCCCCTCAGCGTGTGGAAGGGGCTGCCCAGCGCGCGTGCGGCGCAGGCCGACACCGCCGGCGCGCGGGCGGGAGCCAGCGACACCCAGGCCACGGTGGCGGTGCAGACGGGGAGGCTGTGGCTGGACCTCGCCTACGCCCACGAGCGCCAGCGGGTGGTGCAGCAGCAGGTGGACGTCGACACCGAACTCGCGACGTTGGTGGAGGCACGCTACCGCGCGGGGGCGACCTCGGGCACCGACGTGCTCCAGCAACGGCAGCAGCTCGCCTCCAGCCAGAGCAACCTGCCCGACGCCAGCGCCGCCCTCGTGCGGGCCGAGCGCGCCCTGAACGTGCACCTACGGCGCCCCGTCGATGCGGAGCTGCCCGTGGACGCCACCGCACTTCCCGACGTCCCGCTGCAGATCGCGCTGCCCGAGCCCCGCACCCTGGTGGCGGCGGATCCAGGAGTGCGCACCGCGCTCGCCGAGCTGCAGGCCGCCACCCGCCGCACGGCAGCCGCGCGCGCCGACTTCCTGCCGGATCTGACGGCGTCGGCCTCGGCGGGCACCACGTTCAACGGGCTGCAGTCCGAGCCGCTGGCCGAGACCTGGTCGGTGGGGGCACAGCTGTCGGTGCCCCTGTTCAACGGCGGGCGGAGCCGAGGGGCGCTGCAGGAGGCGCGGGCCACCCAGTCCACCGAGGTGGTCCAGCTGCAGGACACCGTGCTGCAGCTCGTGCTAGCGGTGGACAATGCGCTCACCACCTTCGAGCAGCGCACCGCCGAGGTGGCAGCCGACGCGGCGGCGCTGCAGGCCGCCCAGGCCGCGTTGACGGCTGCGCGGGCCGACTACCAGGCCGGGCAGACCTCCTACAACACCGTTCTGAACTCCCTGAACAGCCAGAAGCAGGCGGAGCTGGCGCTGCTCGTCACCCGTCGCACCCAACTCGATGCCTACCTGGACGTCGCGGCCGCGGCCGCGGGCGCCTGGGTGCAGGCTCTGGAGGCATGATGACCCGCTCGACGTGGACTGTGTCAGTGCTGCTCGCAGCGCTCGGCGTCGCCGGAGGGGCCGCCTTGGTCGCCACCGGATCGGGGGAGCCCGCGCGCGCCGCCGTGGAAGCCCCTGTGCTCGTGGTGAGCGTGCTGGACGTGCAGCCGGGCGACGTGTCCGTCTCCGTCCAGGGCACCGGCGTGGTGACGCCCGCGCAGGAGGTGCAGCTCGCCTCGCGTGTGTCGGGCCCGGTGGTCTGGACAGCCGATCTGCGGCCGGGGCGAACCGTGTTGGAGGGGGAGACCCTGGCTCGGATCGATCCGACGGCCTTCGAGGCGAGCGTGGCGGACGCGCGCTCGGGGGTGGCCGGCGCCAGGGAGGCGCTGGCGCTGGAGGACGGCAAGGGGCGCGTGGCCAGCCTGGAGCAGCAGCTCATCGGGGGCGAGACCTCACCGCTCGCGCAGCGTGATCCGCAGCGCGCCAGCGCAAAGGCCAAGCTCGTCGCCGCCGAAGCCGCGCTGGCGAAGGCCGAGCGCGACCTCGCCGACACCCGGATCCGAGCGCCCTTCGATGGCGTGCTCGTGGACAGCTCCGTAGAGCGCGGCGGCTACCTGGCCACCGGCAGCTCCGTGGGGCGCCTCGTGGGGTCGCAGACGATGTGGGTTCAGCTGCCGCTGCCCCTGGCCAAGGCGGATCAGCTCGATCTGCCCGGCTACAACGCCACCGAGGGCAGCGAGGCCGTGCTGCGGCTCGTCGGGGCCGAGGGCAGCCGTGCTGGCCGGGTGGTGGGCGTGGCCGGTGAGGTCGACGCCGCTACCCGCTCCATCGACGTGCTCGTGGCGGTTCAGGAGCCCCTCGATCCGGCGCTCGGTCCCGTGCTCCTACCGGGCAGCTTCGTGGAGGTGACGGTGGCGGCGCGCAGCCTGCCCGACGCGGTGCGATTGCCCAGCGCAGCCTTGCACGACGGGGGCTCCGTGTGGACCGTGAGCCGGGAGGGCGAGCTGTCGCGCGAGGCGGTGCAGCTGCGCTGGCGCGAGGGTGACCACGTGGTGGTGGCGGGCTTGCTCGGCGTCAGCCGGGTGGTGCTGAGCCACTCGGGCTCGTTGCTCGAGGGCGCGGTGGCGCAGGTGATGCCATGATGGGCCTCGTCTCCTGGATGGCGAACAACCGTGTGGCCGCCAACCTGCTCATGGTGCTGTTGCTGCTGGGCGGGTGGCTGTCGGCCAGCAACACCCAGCAGGAGGTGTTCCCCGAGTTCGCCCTGGATGCGGTGTACGTGAGCGTGGCCTACCCCGGGGCCAGCCCCGCGGAGGTGGAGCAGGGGGTGCTGCTGGCCCTCGAGGGGGCGGTGAGCGGGATCGAGGGCGTGGACGAGGTGATGAGCATCGCCGAGGAGGGCAGCGGTCAGGTGGTGGTGTGGCTGCTCACCGACGCCGACCGCGACGAGGTGCTGCGCGACGTGGAGCAGGCGGTGGACCGCGTGACCACGCTACCCGACGATGCAGAGGAGCCCGTGGTCACCGAGCTGTCGCGCCGGTCGCGCGTGATCACCGTGGCCGTGTCGGGGGCACAGCAGCTCGACGATCTGTTGGAGGTGGCAGACCGGCTCGAGGACGAGCTGGTGGCGCATCGGGATGTGTCGCTGGTGGAGGTCAGCGGAGCGCCCGATCGCGAGGTGGCCATCGAGATCGATCGGGCCACGCTGCAGGCCTATGGCCTCACCCTCGACGAGGTGGCGCGCCAGATCGCGGTGGTCTCGCTGGAGCGTCCGGCCGGGTCCGTTCAGACCACGGGGGGCGATCTGCGGGTGCGCGTGAGCGACCGGAGCATCGACGAGATCGACTTCACCGAGATCGCCGTGCGCACCAACGCCCAGGGGGCCACCGTTCGGCTGGGCGACATCGCCACCATCACCTCGGGCTTCGCCGAGGAGGACGCCGCCACCTGGCTCGACGGGGAGCGTTCGCTGCGGGTGGATGCCTACCGCATCGGCGAGGAGCGCCCGGCCCAGGTGGCCGCGGCCACGCGCCAGGCGGTGGCCACGCTGCAGGGAGAGCTGCCCGACACCGTGTCGCTCACCGTGCTGTCGGACGACAGCCAGGCCCTGACGGGGCGGCTGCAGCTGCTGGCGAAGAACGCGCTGCAGGGCTTGTTGTTGGTGTTCGCCGCCCTGGCGCTGTTCCTGGATCTGCGCACCGCCGGCTGGGTGGCTGCGGGCATCCCCATCGCGTTCCTGGGAGCCTTCCTGGTGCTCCCAGCACTCGGTGTGTCCGTCAACATGATCAGCTTGTTCGCGCTGCTGGTGGTGCTCGGCCTGGTGGTGGACGACGCCATCGTGGTGGGCGAGCAGATCTACTACGAGCAGGAGCAGCTCCACGCTGGTGCGGAGGAGGAGCAACAGACGCAGGCCAGCGTGCGTGGTGCGATGCGCATGGTGGGCCCCGTGGTGGTGGCGGTGCTCACCACCATCTTCGCCTTCGCCCCCATGCTCGGGGTGCCCGGCGTGTTCGGCAAGATCTTCTGGGTCTTCCCCGTGGTGGTGGCCTCGGTGCTGCTGTTCAGCTTGGTGGAGGCCTTCCTCATCCTGCCGGCGCACCTGTCCCATCGCGCCGAGCCCACCGCGCCGGGTCGGTGGTCCGTGGAGCGCTGGGTGGGTCCCGTGCGCCGACGGGTCAGCGGCGGGCTGCAGCGCTTCGTGAAGCAGGTGTACGAGCCCGGCATGCGGCGGCTGCTGCCGCGGCGGGGTGCCGTGCTGGGGGCGTCGCTGGGGCTGCTGGCGCTGGTGGCGGGTGTCATCGCCGGGGGCTGGGTGCCCGTGCAGTTCTTCCCCGACATCCCGGGCAGCCGGGTCACGGCGACGGTGTCGTTGCCCGCGGGCTCTGCCGACGGGCGCGTCGAGTCCGCACGCCTCGCCGTGGAGCAGGCGGCCCGCGAGGCACTGTCCAGCACCGGTGCGAGTGCGTCCGTGCAGGGGATCGTGACCCGCCGAGGCGTGGGTGACAGCGGCGGAGACGAGCTCGTCGTGGAGATCCACGTGGACGAGGACACGCTCGTGGCCACCCCCGCCGAGATCGAGGCGGCCTGGGGCTCGGCGCTGCCGCCCCTCGACGGCGTGCGCTCCGTGGTGTTCGAGGCGGCCGCGGGTCCCGCTGCCGGAGACGCCGTGGACGTCACGCTGCGGCACACCGACGATGCAGTGCTCGCCGCTGCGAGCGAGTCCCTGGGGCGGTCGCTCGCGGAGTTCGCCGACCTCACCGACGTCTCCAGCAGCCTGGCGTCCAGCACGCCCCAGCTCGACGTGCGTGTCAACGAACTCGGCACATCCCTCGGCTTGTCCTCCGAGGAGCTGGCAGCCCAGGTGCGCTCCGCCTACCAGGGTGCGGAGGCGCTGCGGGAGCAGGAGGGCCGGCGCGAGCGCACGGTGCGGGTGAGGCTGCCCCTGCGGGAGCGAACCCAGCAGGCGGTGCTCGAGGGCCTGCCCGTGCGTGTGGGCTCGGGCGACTACGTGGCGTTGTCGGACGTCGCCGAGCTGTCGCCGAGTCGAGCTGCAGCGCGCATCGATCGCGAGGACGGCGCGCGGCTGGTGCACGTGACCGCGAGCCTGGCGCCGGGCGTGTCTTCCTCGAGCGACGTGATGCGCGTGCTGCAGAGCGACGTGCTCCCCGCGCTCGAGGCGCAGCATCGGGGGCTGCAGGTGGGCATGGCAGGGCAGACGCAGGAGATGTCGGAGTCCCTCGGAGCGCTGATTCCCCTCGGGGGCCTGGCGCTGGTCGGCATCTTCGCCCTGCTGGCCTCGACCTTCCGCAGCTACGTGCAGCCGGTGGTGGTCATGAGCGCCATCCCCTTCGGCGTGGTGGGGGCGGTGGCTGGCCACGCCCTGATGGGGATCGAGCTGTCGATGATCTCGCTGTTCGGCATCATCGCGCTCGCGGGCGTGGTGGTGAACGACAGCCTGGTGCTGGTGGATGCCGCAAACGAGCGGCGCGCGGCGGGCGCGGGTGCCCTCGACGCCATCGTGGCTGCGGGATCGCGTCGGATGCGGCCCATCCTGCTCACGTCGCTCACCACCTTCCTGGGGCTGGCGCCGATGCTGCTGGAGACGAGCGTGCAGGCGCAGTTCCTGATCCCCATGGCGGTGAGCCTGGGCTTCGGGATCCTGTTCGCCACGGGGGTGGTGTTGGTGCTGGTGCCGGCGTTCTACCTGTTGGTGGAGGACGCGCGAGTCTGGTCGAGGATGGGCTAGGCGTGGCGTTCCAGCATGGCCAGCACGTCTGCGACGAGGTGGTCCGACAGCGCAGGTTCCCGGGGCTGCAGCCACAGCTCTTCCTGCACGTCGCTCACGGTCCCCACGAACGCCATCGCGTGGGGATGCTCGAATGCCTGCATGGAGTCGTAGGCCCAGAAGGTTCCAGGGCCGAGATGGAGGTCGGTGAAGCCCACAGAGGACAGGGGGCCGCGCATGTCCATGTGGCTGGGGAAGATGCGCTGGGTGGACCCGGGGCTGGTGCTGCAGGTCAGCGACACCTCGAGCATCGCGTAGGTGGACAGCCGGGGAATGGCGATCCGCTGTGCGTGCGGCCGGTTTGCGGGCTGGCGGAACATGGCGACCGGAGGGTCCTGCGCGGTGAGGTGCTCACCTTGGATGCCCCAGGCGATCGGGCCGTTGTTGGACTGAAGGAACAGGAGTCCCTCGACGTCGTCCTCGACGTGCCACGCGATCTCCTCTGGTGGGAGCCAGCGGTAGTCGTCCTCGATCATCAGATCCTCGCGAGCGCCGAGCAGCGCGTACAGCTCGCGCAGGGCAGCGGGCAGCTCGACCCCCAGACGCTCTTCACAGGCAGCCAGGCGATCGGGCGAGGCCCCCGAGCGCGCGCTCAAGGGGCGCTGTGCCCAGCGGTCCAGCCACCCGTCCAGGGCGCGCCATCGCCTCGCGCGGTCGTCGGGCAGGGGCGCGAGGCGGAGGGGAGCCGACGCCGGATCCACCACTGCCCACCAGCGGTCGCTCGCCACCGCCCGGCACGTGTGGCGCTTGGCCTTCGCCAGCCAGTAGGCCTCGCTGCCCATGGGCGCCTTCGCCATCGCGACGACGTGTCGAACGGCGTCGGCGCGCGGGTCGCCGCGTTGGTGCAGCCAGTCCGCATACACCGAGCGCATCGCCAGATCTCCAGGAGCCGTGCGCAGCTGCTGAAGGAGGGTCGCGTCGTCGAGCATGCTCCACCATCCAACGTCGTGTGCGTCGCCGCAGAGAGGTGTTGGCGGAGCGTACACCCGAGGCTCCGGAGAGGAGGTGGGTTTGTGTTGGGGACCCGGGCGGTGGATGCTGCGGGCATGCCCGATGATGCGATGTTCCTCGGGCGGCTTTGCGTCGCTCCACACGACCTGGCGGAACGCCTCGTGTACGCGGACTGGCTGGACCAGCGCTCCGACCCGCGGGCGGATGCCGTTCGCCACGTGGTCTCCATGGCGGAAGCCCCGATGCGCAGCGATGCCTACTGGGCAGCAAAGGCCGCACGCAGCGCCTGCCGTGAGGTCGCGGGCCCAGGCTGGTGGGAGGTCGTCGATCCCGCGGCCGGGCGCACTCGGCTGACGTGTGACCCCGACGATCGTTCCCGACGATGGCGGGCGATGGACGCCTGGCTGGATCGCTGGTCGAAGCAGCCCCTGACGGGCATCTCTGCGTCCTCGTACGACCGGATCGCCGCCTGCGAGACACGCCTGGGCTTCGAGCTTCCCGCATCCTTGCGGGAGCTGTTCACGCTGCTCGATGGACGCGACGACCTGCTGCGAGGCAGTGACCCCTGGCACACTCTGGAGGAACTCGAGTGGTGTCGCGAGGCGGGGTTCGAGGGCCTCGTGATTCGAACCGAGAACCAAGGAGTGGCGAGCTGGGGAATTCGAGCCGAGCACCTCGACGACAAGGATCCTCCGGTCACCACCTTCCGATTCGCCGAGCCGCGGATCGAGACCTCGGAGGTCTCTCGCTTCGCGCTGCTCCACGTGGCCCAGACGGTCAGCTGCCAGCATTTCTTCGCCGGAGGCATCTTCGACACTCTGGAAGGCCTGCGTGCGCCGCTGGCGTCGGCGGGATTCGTCGAGGTCGACCTCGGCCCCATGGGCTTCTGGGTCTACGAAGACATGCGCGTCTTCGAGCATCCGGCTGCCATGGTCTTCGCGGGGAGCACGAAGCGCCAGGTCGACGTGTGGCTTCCCTTTCGCGAAGAAGGCCTCTTCGAGGGGCTTCCGCAGGCGCTACGCCATGGGCTGGACCGACATGTCTAGCCCATCCCTTCGAGACCTCGTGCGAGCTGCGATCCTCTCGGACATGTGCCGCACCGGGTCCGTAGAACCTCGGTGCGCGTTCGAGAGGTTCGCGGGGCATGAATACGAAGCCTGTCAGCAGATGAGGAGATCGAAGTGGCGCAGGGGCGGATCCTCGTCGTGGAAGACGACATCGAGCTCGCACAGCTCGTGCGGGAGGCGCTGCAGCGCGACGGCTACGAGGTCGCGCTGCACCACCGGGGCGACACCGCCGTCGAGGCCATTCGCCGCATCGATCCCGATCTGCTCGTGCTCGATCTGATGCTCCCCGGCAGCGACGGGTTCGACGTGCTGCGGCAGCTTCGGCCTGCCTGGAGGAGGCCCGTGCTCATGCTCACCGCCCGTGGCGACGCCTTCGATCAAGTGTCGGGGCTGGAGCTCGGCGCGGACGACTACGTAGTGAAGCCCGTGCTGCCGCGGGTGCTGCTCGCCCGGGTCAAGGCACTGCTTCGCCGAGCCGCGCCCGTGGTGGACGAGCAGGCGCCGCTGCGCGTGGGAGGGCTCCGCATCGTGCCCAGCGCGCGGGAGGTGAGGGTGGGGGAGTCGCTGGTACGCCTGTCGGACGCCGAGTACGATCTGCTCTGGTTCCTCGCCCGAAACGCCGGCCGCGTGGTGGGGCGCGAGGAGCTGTTCCAGGAGCTGCGCGGCATCGACTACGACGGACTGGATCGCTCCATGGATCTGCGCGTCTCCAAGCTCCGGGCGCGCCTGCGCGACGCCCTGGGCGGCGAGGGGCCCATCCGCACCGTGCACGGGCGGGGCTACCTGTTCGCGGTGGACCTGTGAACCGGCTGTTCCTCCGCCTGTACGGGTTGGTGGTGCTGGCCACGCTGGCCGCCATGTCGGGGGGCTTCGTGTTCCTCGCCACCCGCGTGCTGCCGGAGCGCAACCAGCAGCTCGCCGAGCTGCTCGTGCCCCAGCTGAGCCAGCTCGCGCTGCAGGTGGACACTCGCGGTCCGTCCGCCATCGACGACGTGGCGCCCCTGGTGGGACCCGCGGTGGTGGTGCTGCCCGCCGACGTGATCGAGTGGTCCGACGCCGATCGGGCCGCCCTGCGCCGGGGGGAGGTCGTGGTGGTGGGCAACGAGCTGGAGCGCTTCGCCTACGCGATGGTGCCCTCCACTGGCCAGCTCGTGGAGCTGGAGCTGCAGGGGTTCGATGGTCGCATCGTGCAGTGGGGCGCCCTGGCGGCGCGTCGCCCCCTCGAGGGCGAGGTGGCCTTCGAGGGCACCCTCACTCCGGTGCAGGAGGCGCGGCTGCGGCACCGACCCATCGCCTTGTCGGATCGCCCCATCGCCCCCGCGGAGCTGCTCGTGTACGAGCGGGACGGGCAGCGCTGGCAGTACGCCATCGACAGCGACGGGCCCCAGGACTTCCGCCTGCGGCTGCTCGGGGGCCTGCTGCTGCTGCTGGCCGTGGCCGTGGTGCTCCCGCTGCGACCGCTCCATCGGCAGCTCGGTGCCCTGGGGCACACGGCGGACGCGCTGGCCGAGGGCGACACGCGCGCGCGGGTGCCTCTGATCTCCGGCGGGGATCTGGTGCATCCCGTGGCGGAGCAGATCAACCGCATGGCGCAGGAGATCGAGGACGCGCTGAGTCGCAACCAGGAGCTGCTCCGATCGGTGGCCCACGAGATGCGCACGCCGCTCTCGCGGCTGCTCTTCGCCCTGGATCTGCTGCAGGGCGACGACCCCGAGGCGCAGGCCGAGCGGATCGCCGCGTTGCAGCGCACCGTGGCCGACATGCAGGGGCTCACGGACGAGCTGTTGGAGTTCTCGCGGCTGGGAGACCGTCCCGAGGTGGCGCGAGCGGAGGTGGACCTGACCGAGGTAGCTCGCGAGGTGGCGGAGCGCTGGGAGGGCACCGTGGTGCAGCCCCCTGGCACGTCGGCCCTGGTGAGCGCCGAGCCACGGCTGGTGGGCCGGGCCCTCGACAACGTGGTGCACAACGCGGTCCGCTACGGCACGCCCCCCGTCGTGCGGTTCGAGCGCGTCGAGGAGGGCTGGGCCGTGCTCGTGGACGACGCCGGGCCAGGCATCGCGGCAGCGGATCGACAGCGTGTCTTCGAGCCCTTCGAGCGGCTGGAGGCCAGTCGGAGCCGGGACACGGGCGGCACCGGCCTGGGGCTGGCCATCGTCCGCCGGATCCTCGTGGCCCACGGGGGTCACGTCGAGGTGGGGGAGGCTCCGGAGGGAGGCACCCGCGTGCGCCTGGTGTGGCCCGCGGCCTGAGCCTCACTGGGCTCGCGCGGGGTTGGGCAGGAACCCCAGCTCGGGAGCGGTCAGGCTGTGTACGTAGAGCCCCTTGCCGGACTCGGTGGCTCCGGTGGCCTCGGGGTAGCCTCCGGCGGGATCCTGGTGCCGCTCCACCACCTGCCCGTTCACGTCGATGGCGAGGATGTGGCTGTAGGACGGCGGCACCGGGTACAGCGCCCGCGGTAGCCGGGCCACCAGGCGCCGCACCCACGGCCGACCTGCGTGGTTGTCGAGGAAGGCGCTGCGGGGCTTGGTGAAGCCCAGCCAGAAGCGGCCGTGCAGGCCTCGGGTGAGGTTGTCGGGGAACCCCGGCAGGCCCTCGAGGAGCAAGGTGCGCTCCTCGAGCTGGCGATCGTAGCGCCACACCCGGCAGTCGCCCGTCTCCACCACCAGCACGTAGCGCCCGTCTTCGCTCACCGCCGTGCCGTTGGCGAACTGCAGATCGTCCATGATCACGTCGAGCGCTCCGCTGTCCTCGTGGAAGGCCAGCAGTCGCCCGGTGCGCCGGTGCTCCGTGATGTCGTGCAGGCTCGCCTCGAAGGTGCCGCCGTGCTCGGGTGGGCAGAAGCGCTGGGTGGAGTCGGTGAGGAAAATGGTGCCGTCGGGCGCGATGTCCACGTTGTTGGCGTAGCAGAGCGAGGGCGTTCCGGCGGGGGCGTCGGCGTTGGCGGGGATCAGGGTCTGCAGACTCGAGTCGGGGCTCACTCGGAGCAGGCCTCGGTACGGATCGGCCACGAGCAGGCGGTCGTCATGGTCGAACACCAGCCCCAGGGGGCGTCCCTCCGTGCGCACGAAGGTCTCCCAGCGCGTGCCGTCGCGCTGTCGCCGCAGGACCTCCCCCTCCAGAACGGCGGCGTAGAGGTGGCCGTCGGGACCCAGGGCGACGTCCTCCGGCCCGGACCGACCGTCGAGGGGCAGGCGCTCGAGGTTGGTCAGGCGAACGTCGGGCTGAACCGGCTCGGGAGCGGGGGGCGCCTCGAAGGCCACGGGGGAGGTGGGCACGGGCCAGGCGGCCAGGTAGGCGATGCCTAGGAGGATCGGGGCTGCCAGAGCCATCCCCACGGTCTTGCCTCGGCCCATGACACCCCCTCCGGGGCGGCATCATGGCACGCGGGTGAGCACCAGATCCTCTTCCATGGTGAACAATCGCGACCAGTACAGCGCATCCACATCGGAGTCGTAGACGAAGGAGTCCTCGTAGGGGTAGTCGAAGACGTCGCCGATGGTGGCGTTGTAGCTCCACCAGGGGTTGCCCTCGGGGCTCGTGGGGGGCAGCGTGGAAGCGAAGCGGCTCATCACGCCGCACTCGGCGAGCTCCCGCAGGTCCCGCAGCTTCGTCACGGTGCCGTCTTGCACCACGCTCTCGATCACCGTGTCCGCGGTGAACTCGAACTGCCGCCCGGTCTCCCCTGGCTCGGGCTGCTGGGTCCACACGCCGTGGAGGAAGGCCGGTGGGGCGATGGCCTCGAGTGCAGAGGGCAGGCGGGGGGCTCCGTCCACCACCACGTCTCCGCCGTCGGGCTCGGTGATCCGCAGCGCCTGGCGCAGCTGTACGAGCCCGGGCTGCGCGGCCATCCAGCGGACCTTCTGCAGGGCAAGCGGCTCACCCTTCGTCTCGGGGGGCAGCTCGTCCAGCATCACCCAGGTGGTGAAGCTCTCGGCGTGATCCTCGTCGCCGTCGGCGCGCTCGGCGTAGGAGGTGACGAAGTCGCCGGTGAGCACCGGCGATCCATCCTTCGGATAGCCCTCGCCGTCGCCTTGCACGTCCTCGAAGGTGTCGAGGAACAGGGGCCACGAGTCGTCCACCCAGCCGCGCAGGTGGCCGAACTCGTGGATCAGGCTCCAGTCGAAGGTGCCGCGTCGGGGCTCCAAGGGGGCACAGAGGTCGCCTTGGTTGCGCTCGAAGTTCTCGGTGCTGAAGCCGAGCTTCAGCCCGTAGCGGCTCGCCGTGATGTCGCCCGTGCGGTTGAAGTAGGCCACGGGGTCGGTGTCGGTGGAGATCTCGAACTGCACCAGGTCCAGCAGCTGGTTCTCGGGGATCCGCAGGGTCAGCTCCTGCCACAGCACCAGGCCCCCCAGGGCGGCGTCCCGATCCGACACGAACTTACCGACCAGATCGTGGCCGTCCACCTCGAAGATGGCGACGGTCTCGGAGTCTCCGTCGTCGAGGGAGGGCTGATCGGGGATGGCGTCCAGGTCGAGCAGGGCAGGTGGGTTGCAGTCCGTGCCGATCGTCACGGGCTTGCCGGGTTTGTTGTCGGCGGGCACGGGGGCGGGCCCCGTGAAGTCGTCGCATCCGGGCCAGGGGTCGTCCACCGACGGCGGGGGCGTGGTGGAGGTCTGGCAGGTGGGCACCGTGTCGGTGGTGGCCGTCGTCGGGTCCGTGGTCTCCACCTGCGGTCCTGCGCAGGCAACCCCAGCCATGGCGGCGAGGACTCGACACAGTTGATTCGCTCTGCTCATGTTGCGATCTCCTGGCTGCATTCCGCCTTAGGAATACCCGCTCTGCCTCGCGTGCGAGAAGCCAGGTTGCTACAAACTGTTGGCGTGATGAATACGCGATGCCACACAGATTTCTGGCAGCGCTCGAGTCGTTCTCGGGATCGCTGCGCTACGGATCGAGGGACTCGCAGCTCAAGCCATACGACGCCGACGTCGGCCGCGGCTTCACGAGCACCGTCCCGTCGGTGCGGTCGTATACCCCCAGCAAGGTGGGCGTCTCGGCGTGCCGTGCGACCAGGGCGACGACAGGCCCTACGCTTGCATCCAGGCCATAGACCAGTCGATGTGGGTTGGCCCAGGGCATGTAGGGGAGCACGGTGCCGGTGGCGATCTCTTGCCGATGGATCACCCCTGCGAAGTCCTGTGTTCGGTACATCACGCCTTGCCCGCTGGACAGTGCGCCGACCTGGGCGTCCATGGTCAGCGGGCGGTCTGCGCCGGTGCTGGTCTGGACGTCCTCGAAGGTGGCGTACCACGTCCATCGAGAGCCGAGGTCCACGAGCAGGCCCCCATCGTGCTCCGTCACCCCGTCGCAGCCGATGAGGGGTGCCGTGCGGATGCTGTCCTGCTCCAGGTCGTACCGGATCAGGGAGCCCGTCGGATCGCAGACGTAGGCGAACCGGTAGGGAGCGGGCCATGCGAGGTTGGTGTGGTCGACGGCGGCGCCGGCGAGCG
>JAHQVJ010000061.1 GCA_019634415.1 Myxococcales bacterium | reverse complement strand
TCAGGTGATGCACCTGGGAGCGCGGCACCTGGCACTTCGGGACGGGATGTGGATGCAGCCGGAGCCGCTGCTGCACCTGGGCCCGATGGCGGGGGACTTGTCGCTGCCGGTGGCGTACTCGTCGCTGTATGCGGCGGGAGATACGAATGCCAGCCATGACCGAAGCGGCTTTTCCAATGGTAGCTTTCTTTCCCTGGCCCAGCTGCTGGTCTTGTCTTCCGAGTCGGACTCTGCTCAAGAGTGGGACGGAACATTCAACTATGAACCCGATGACTGGGCCTATGTGAAGGATGTCGCTGTTGCTGAAGTCATCCTCACTGCCAGCAACCTGATCCCAGGGCCAGAGGAGGTTCTTCTCTCTACATGGATCACCCGTGGGGGCCTTTCGCAGATGGCGGCCCGAGGAGGCGTTGCCGCAGGTGGGGAAGCAGCACGGGGCTTGACCAGAACAGGGGCTCCTCGGGTCGCGAAGAGCCCTTGCAATTGCTTCGTGGAGTCCGTCGAGGTCGTGATGGTGGACACTGCGAGGCCCATCCGTGAGGTCTCGGTCGGCGATGTGGTGGTGGCTGCCGCCTCCACGGACGGGACCGAGGAGCCGTGGGTCGAGGTCGCGTCGGTCGCGGACTGGGATGCGTGGTCTCCTCGCGGAGTGTGCAACCGGGTGACGTCATGGGCGAAGCCCTGGGCAGCCCCGACGATGATGCTGGCCTGCGGCCAGACCCCGGTGGTTCCCGCGGCCGATGAGTTGGTACAGGTCTACGACACGCGGACGGCGTCCTGGGCCGAGGCGAACGGCGCCGAGCTGGTGGCTGGTGACACATGGTTGGATCGTGGACATCTTTTCCGCTGGACGGACGACGGGATCGAAGACCGTGGAGAAGCGACGGTCGAGGACCTGGCGGAAGCCGGTGCGACGTGGAGGGCGGAGACGACCTGGTTGCCCAGCACAGATGATTGGGTCCTGGTGCTCGGTGAGATCGACACCGCTGGTCACTGGAAGCTTGGAGCGGTGAAGGCTGGGGATCGGTTTGCGTTCCAAGGATGGGTGTTCGAGTCCGCGGACGCCGACAGCGATGGGCTCCTCGAGGTTCGTGCGACCGAGCTGGTTCTGTCCCGAGTCGTCGAGACGTTGGTGCGCCAGTCGGACACGGTGATCGATGCCGAGATTCGGTACGATGACGGATCGGTAGGGGTGATCGCCGGGACGCCGGAGCATCCGTTCTACGTGCCGGCCATGGGGACTTGGGTCGCGCTTGGGGAGTTGGTTGAGGGGACGCAGCTTTACGTGGACTTGGACGTGGGGGCTAACCTCGTCGGTAAAACCTGGAAGAAGGGCGACTTCACCGTCTACAACTTCGAGGTTGAGAACCACCACAACTACTTCGTCCAGGCGCCGGGGAGCGAGTCCACAGCTGTGCTGGTGCACAACATGTGCTTTCGTGGGTCGTTGCGACGGAATGCCGGCTCATTCCTGCGGAACAAGCAGAATCACATCTCGAATCAGGCCGCTGCGGGGGGTAACCGAGGTGTGTCTGGTTCGGTGTCCGCCAGCGATGCTGAAAGGCTCGGTCAAGCTTGGGTGGGCGATGGAGCTCGCGAGTTTGGTGATGGCATGGGGCTCATCTCCGCTGATGGCACCAGGGTATTCAGGCGACCGTCGGCGAAGCGAGGTGTCAATCCCGCAACCGGGGAGCCGTGGTCCAACACCGGCGTGCAGAGCAACTTCGAGGTGCGCTCCCAGAACGCTGATGGTAAGTGGAAAATCGACGCCAATGTCCATCTTGACGTGGAGAAGTAGTGGGCCTGGAGATCAAGAAGCTCGCCGCGTTCGACTGCGACCTTGAGGGATGGCAACCCGAGAGCGCATCCGATGCTTGGCTAGACGTGACTATGGGTATCGGTGTTGTCGGAGAGGACGGACTGAACTGGTTCAACGTCACCGTGGCGTCGACGGTTGCTGCCGCGGCGCGCGGTGAGTCGGAGAGCCGGAAGGGGTTGCTGGTGTCTCCTCGAGTTGCAGATGGGGACAGCATCCGAGAGCTGCTCCACGAGGTTGTCCAGCAGTGTGTTGGGCTCAACTGGGACGCGTCTGTCAACCACCTCTGTCAGCGATTCGACTGGGAGTACGAGAACTACCAGCCTGATGCGTGAACTTGGGCGTCCTCCCCACCACCTCCACCACAAGTTGTAGACCAGGAATGGGTCGATGAAGCGCCCTCAGATCGTGAACTGGTGGTGTTGGGGGAGGTGAAGGGGCTGCGGTGGGAGGGTCGACAACCTGATTAGCTACGACTACGACGGGTGGCACCTGGGAGCCCGAAGGCTGTGGGGATGGTAGTGCGACGGAGTCACGCCCGTGTTGTTCGACCAGTACGCCTACGACGATGCGTCGAACGTGACGTCGTTCACGCAGGACCGGCCCGGGTTGCCATCCTTGGTGGTGGCAGCAAGTGAAGTCGAACCCCCCTCGTGGCCTTCGCCGCCTGTGGTGGCATCCGCCTCTGCCGAGTAAGTCGGAGCCCCGGGCACGAGCCCGGTGGTGGGCGCACTGGCTGGCGGTCGGGCCCGCCGCGGCGTTGGCAGTCGGGTTCGGCAACCTCTGGGAGGTGCCGTTCCCAGCGATTGTCCTCGGAGGCGCGGTGCTGATGTGGATTCTGTTCCACACCGCGTACGCAGTGCTCGGAGCCATCGCGGTGCTGCGTGGAACCGGGGTCGGCGCGCGCCGGATGCTGCCCGACTACCCGGAAGAGGTTCGAGAGTCCGAACCCGAGCGCGTGAAGACGTGATGGATCTCGACGGCGCACCGCTTGGGCAGTCGTTCGTGGGCTGACCGCCAGTAGGATCAGCGCCAGTCCTCGACGAGGGGAGGTCGAGGTGCGCTGCCCGTGAGAGACGAACTGCTCGTACGCTCGACCAGCCGCGCTACGGGTGTGTGTTCGGAGTCCCCACGTCTCGGAGGAGTCGCCGATGGCCACAGATCTGGAGCACGCCGACGCCCTGATGGAGGCCGACGACTTCTGCGGCGCGGCTGAACGCTACCTGCGCCTGCTGCAGACGATAGAAGAGCCTGATCGTTCGCTTTCGAGGGGGTGGCTCACCTGTGATCGGTACTGCAGGGTAGAGAGGGTTCGTGCCTTGTTGCAGGGACGGCCCCGATCCGCCACACTGCACTGCCTCTACGTCAGCGTGCTCGTGCAGGCCAAGGAGGGTCGGCACGCTGCCGAGGCGGCGTCTGACGCGCTTCGTCTGTTCGGCGAGTCACCGTCGATCCAGCGGGAGCTGAGGGCGCTCCGGCTCACCGCCATGGTCGAGGGCTCGCGCGTCGTGACACCTGACTGGCAGCACGTGAGGCGCGACGTCTCCGAGCTGTGGCGCGACTACGCTGCAAGCCGTCGGCCAGCCAAGCTGCATCGTGCGCTGGTCGGGGTTCTGCTCCAGATCCGCGGCGGGAAGGGGGCGGCCGGCGTCCTCCTCGAGATCGCCGACGAGGTGGCCGAGACGAACGAGCGGCTCGCGCGGGTGTTGCGGTCACACGCGAACACGCTGCGGCTCCTCGCCGACGAGGGCCCGAGCCCCGACGAGGAAGACGTGTCTGGCTTGGCGCCCCGCTAGCCGACCGCAGGCCCTGCCACGCGGGTGTCGCCCTGACGCCGTGTGAGGCGCTGGGCGTCCAGCCACTCCAGCAGCGGAATCGCCGCCTTGCGTGTGAGACCCGTCAGCTCCTTGAAGTCCGCTGGGCTCAAGGCGTCGTGGCCGCCGAACCAGGTCTTCACCTGGCTCCGTAGCTCCGCCAAGGCCTCCGACGACACCCAGCCCACCCCCGAGACCTCGCCGATCTGACCCCCCACCTCGAGCAGCCGGAGCAGCGCTGGCGCCTCCTCCGCTCCACCCAGATCCTTCAGCGCGCGGCCGCCCAGGCCCGCTGCGCGGATCTCGCCCAGCAGCTTGTCGGACAGCGCGCGCTGGGCGTCGGTGAGCTCCACCGAGAAGCCGTCGATGCGCACCAAGGGCCCCTCCACCACCAGCGCGCTCGTGGCGGACAGCTCGTCCACGAGGGCGTCGAACACCTTGTCGGGCAGGTGCGCCAGGCGCCCGCGCCGCAGCTCCCTCCGGTGGGCTCCCAGCGACAGCGGCTGCTCGTGGTGGTACTGCGCGAGCGCCTCGAGCAGGGCTCCCTGCAGGCGCACCACCACGTTGGGCGCGAACAGCCGATCGCCGAGCGCCTTGCCCACGTGCTCGTCGCTGCGCTCGCGCCAGTCGTCGGTGGACAAGCCCGCCTCTCCCGCGCGCTCCAGCCACACCGCGACGTCGCCCCCCTGCAGGCGCTGCAGCTGCTCGGCCGCCCGCTCACGATCCCGCTTGCGCAGCTTGGGGGCCCAGGGGTCCACCACCTCGCCGCCCCCCAGCGTCTGAAGCGGCGAGGTGCGTCGCAGCACGAAGCGATCGCCGGGCATGCAGGGCAGGGGTGCCTCCAGGCGCAGCTGGGCCCACACCGAGATGCCGCCTTCGAGCTCGTCGTCTTCCTCCAGCGGCTCGGCGACGTGTAGGCGCGCCAGGCGCTCCGCGGTGCCGAGCAGGATCCGGACGGAGGCGCCGTCGGCCAGGGGAACGGCGTCGGGGAGGTGGTGGTAGCGCACGTCCATCATGGAGGTGCAGGGCACACCCCGTGTGGCGAGCACCGTGCCGCGGGAGACGTCGTCGGTCTCGATCCCCGCCAGGTTCAGGGCCGTGCGTCGACCGGCGTGGGCGGTGTCCACCTTCTCGCCGTGCACCTCGATGCCGCGCACCCGGGCCTTGTGCCCCTCGGGGAGCACCTGCAGCGTGTCGCCGTCGTCGAGCTTGCCCGACCAGACCGTGCCCGTGGCCACCGTGCCGAAGCCCGGCCGGCTGAAGGTGCGGTCCACGGGCATGCGGAAGGGCCCCGTGCTGCGCCGGCTCGGCTGGGTGAAGCTCGCGAGCACGCCGAGCACCTCCTCCTTGCCGCGGCCGTCGATGGCGCTGAAGGGCAGGATGGGCGTGCCCTCCAGGAAGGTGCCCGACACGGCGTCCGCCACGTCTTCGAGGGCGAGCTCCAGCAGCTCCTCGTCCACCAGATCCGCCATGGTCACCACCACCGCCCCCTGCTCGATGCCCAGGAGGTTCAGGATCGCCAGGTGCTCGCGCGTCTGCGGCATGGCGCCGTCCACCGCGCTCACGCACAGCAGCGCTGCGTCGATCCCCGTGGCGCCCGAGATCATGGTGCGGACCAGGCGCTCGTGGCCCGGCACGTCCACCATGCCCACGCGCCGGCCGTCGGCGAGATCGAGGGGGGTGAAGCCCAGCGCGATGGTGATGCCCCGTGCCTGCTCTTCGGGGAGGCGATCCAGGTCCACACCCGTCAGGGTGCGCACGAGGCTGGTCTTGCCGTGGTCGATGTGGCCTGCGGTTCCGACCACGAGGGAAGGGGCACTCATGCCTGCTCCGTGAGGGTCCGAAAGACCTCTTCGAGGGATTGACGGGTGTGCGACAGCTCCACGATCACGTGGCCCGAGGCGACCGCCCAGCGGAACAAGGTACCGCGAACGTCGGAGGTGGCCTGCACCTCGAAGCGGTGGACCTCGGGGGGCACGGCAGCCACGACGCTCGCGTCGGTGACGTGGTCGAGGGAGCGGATCTCGGCGATCAAGGCGCTCGCGTCGGCGCGCACCTTGCTGGGCCCGAGCCCCACCACGCAGGTGGTGCCCGACGCGGCCGCGGTCACCCGATCGGTGGCGTCGTCGGCCACCAGCTGCCCGTCGTTCAGCACGAGCACCCGATCACAGGTGGCCTCCACCTCCGACAGCACGTGGGTGCTCAAGAGCACCGTGCGCGTGCGCCCCACCTCGCGGATCAGGCGCCGGATCTCCACCACCTGGTTGGGATCGAGGCCGGTGGTGGGCTCGTCCAGCACCAGGATCTGGGGCTGATGGAGCAGCGCCTGGGCGAGCCCCACCCGCTGCCGGTAGCCGCGGGAGAGCGTGGCGATGCGATGGTCCAGCCGCTCGGTGATGGCCGTGGCCTCGGCGCTGCGGGCCACGGCCAGCGCGGTCTCGGCGGCCCCGAGCCCACGCGCACGACCCACGAAGCGCAGGAACGCCCCCACCGACATCTCGTCGTACAGGGGAGCGGCCTCGGGCAGCCACCCCAGCGCTCGCTGGCAGGCGAGGGGATCGGTGAGTGCGTCGTGACCACCCAGGGTGACGCGGCCAGACGTGGGGGCGAGCACCCCGGTGAGGATCTTCAGCAGCGTGGTCTTGCCCGCGCCATTGGGTCCGAGCAGGCCCACCACCTCGGTGCGGTCCACGGACAAGGACACGCCTCGCAGGGCGTGCACGTCGCCGTAGCGCCGGTGTACCTGGTGGACCTCGATGACGGCCACGTCGCCTCCGGCAGGCCCATAGCATAGGGTGCAGGCCCCATGGTGCTCTGGCTCGCCAAGGTCTTGTGGAGCTGCTCCCAGCCTCCTCCGACCCCGCCCCCCGCGGACGGGCCACCTACCCCTGCGCCCACTGCCGCCACCGCCCACACCGGCACGATGGCGCCGTGTGTGGACGTCGAGCTCGGATCGCAGCTACCCGTCGCGTTCGCCTCCGATTCCGCAGCGAGCAGCGATCGCCAGGACGCCTCCTGTGCGATGCCCGGTCGCCCCGATCGGGTGTTCCGCGTGGTCGCCAGCGAGGATCGGGATCACGCCATCGAGGTCCGGCCCGACGGCTTCGACGCCGTGGTGTGGGTGGCGGCCGACTGCGGCGGACCGCTGCTCGCCTGCAGCGACGAGCCGGGGCTCGCCACCGAGCGCATCGTGCTCGGCCTCGGCAGCGACGAGTCCGTCCTCGTGGGGGTGGAGGCCTACGAGGGGCCGCTGGGGGCGTTCGAGCTACTGGTCGACGTCGTGCCTCCGGAGCGCTGCGACAACGAGCTCGACGACGACGCCGACGGTCGCATCGACTGCCTCGATCCCGAGTGCTTCACCGCCGAGCGCTGCGCTCGGGTCTGCCCCGATCGGCAGGCGCCCGCTGGCTCGAGCATCACGGTGACCGGCGACACCGTGGGGGAGCGCGACGGCTGGGATCTCGGCTGCCTGCCCTACGGCGGCACCTCCGACGTCGCCATCGCCTACGAGCCACCCACCGACGGCACCTACGTCTTCGATCTGGTGGGATCGGACTTCGACACGGTGCT
>JAHQVJ010000060.1 GCA_019634415.1 Myxococcales bacterium | reverse complement strand
GGCAACGTGTGGGAGTGGTGCGCCGACCACACGGAAGATTGGAGCGCTCCACCCGCGGGTTTCGCACCATGAGCGACGTCCGCGACACGTTGCGCGAGCTCGCCGAGACGGACCGTCGCGGTGCGGTGTGGTGCGCGGTGCTGTGCGCCCGGACCGTGGGGCACTTGGCCCCGCAGGGCTGCGGGCCCGCGCTGCGACTGGCCGCGCTTTGGGCGTGTGGTGTGGAGGTGCCGACAGGCACACTTCGTACTTCTCTCCGACCTCGTCTCGGCTCAGCTCCGGCCCGTCCATCTCGGCGGCTCCACCTCCGTCGTCGCCGACTGGCTCCTCGAGAACACTGAGCCCCGTCGCGTGGGCACCCTGGGCGACGCGCTGGCGCACGCGTGGCGCAACCGGCTGCGCTGGAACGTGCTCGAGGAGCGCGCCCTCGCGGAGCGCTTCGCTGATCCACCCGCAACCGCTCTCATGTTGGCACTCGAGGGCCGGAAGGCCCGTGGACGCTTGGAGGGCTCGTGAAGCGCATCCTGATCAGCTGCGAACGCAGTTCGCAGCCAATCAGTACAGTGGCAGCGCAGCTGGCACGAGTCTGATCAGCTGCGAGCGAAGCTCGCGGCCAATCAGTACAGTGGCAGCGCAGCTGACACGAGTCTGATCAGCGGCGGCCGCGACTGGACCGACCGGACCGTCATCCGCATGGCGTAGAACCAGCAGCTGACCGGAACGCCTGACGGTCAGTCCACCGCCACGCACAGGCCACCCACCACGTGGGCTTGCCCTCGGCTGGGATCATCGTCGGACATGGCGAGCATGACGAGGTCCAACCAACCGTCTCCGTCCAGATCGCGTGCGGGCGCCCCGCTGTTGAGCCCCGAGCCCACGGCGACCTCCGAGCAGTCGCTGCTGAATGGCGTCTCTCCGTCGGTGCACTGCTGCTCGAACCCGCTCCAGCTGCCCTGCAGGGTGCGAAACGCCACGGCGGACGGGTCGATCTCTCCTTGCAGCTGCGACGCAGAGATCAGGTGGACGGCCCCCAGCCTCTGCTCGGGGGCATCGGGGTCGAACCGGATCGAAACCGCAACCTCGGGCCAGGTGTCGCCATCCACGTCGGGCAACGCGGCCAACTCCACCACACTGGACGCCTCGAAGGAGGCCATCGGCTCCTGGTCTTCCGACAGTGGCGCACCGAACACCTCACACCGGCTCGGCGGCGCACCGCACAAGCCCACGTCGACCTGCTGGTCAGCGTCGAGATCGCCCAGGATCGTGGCGTGCTGGACCACCAGGTCGGGCCCGCCCACCTCGAACCCGGCCGTGTGCTCCACGGTTCCCTCGAGGGGACCCGCAAAGACACGCGGTCGCGCGCCGAAATAGGCCACGAGCACGTCGTCGACACCATCGCCCGTGAAGTCCGCCACGACCAGATCATCGGTGCTCTGCCCTTTCGGACTCAGGATCCGCGCATCGGACACGTCGACGGCCACCCGTTCCCCCGCGACGAGGGGGTCGGGGACCCGCACCGCCATGTTGGACGCCGTGGTCCACAAGGCGCCGTCTTGCTGCAGGCCGACCCCCTTGCCCAGGATCTGTGTCCCGGATTCTCCCCGGAGCGTGGCACGGATGGCGCCATAGTCCGTGCTCAGCACGACGTGGACGACGCCACCGGGGATCCCACCCCGGCTGTGAAGGAGCAAGTCCTCGAGCCCGTCACCATCGAGATCGCCCGCCCTCGTGACGCCTCGGACCTCGACTGGCAGGCCCCCAGCTGGCAGCAGCATCTCCCCCGAGAGCGGGCCGGTCACGACATGCAACGCTCCGCCTGCGATCAGCGCGACGTCGTTCACCCCATCGCCATCGACATCCCCCAGAGGCACAGGCGTGCTCGGTGTGATCGGCGTCTCCATCGACCACAGCGTGGCCACGGTGTGAGCGGTGTAGGGAGCGGTCCCGAAGGTGAGCTGACAAGGCCCACGCGGGTCGCAACCCCACTGCAACAGCACCATGGCCGGCAGAGTGGAACGAACGAGGCGCGGGACGAGGGAGGCTCGAATCAATACATCAAACATCGAACCAGGATAGTCGGAGAATCCGACGATCGCGTTCACGAATGCGACGCGCATTCGGATCCGGCGACCAGCGGTCCGCTCACCACCACTTCGAGCCCCCCTCCACGCCACCCAGGCGAAGCCCAGGGCGAGACCGGTGATGACCAGGCGAGGCAGCGGTGTGTCGTCGTATTCATGGTTCCTCAGGCCTCGAGGCCGAGGTGGATCAACTGGCCTGATCAGACAGTTGTGGGGCTACGTGGTGACCTCGACGTCGTCTGTCTCCGTGCTCGTTGACAGGTATTCGACCAGTAGGTGGTACAACCCAGGCTCCTCCGCTGCAAGGCCGGGGATATTGTACGTAGCCTTCGAGTTCGCCGGTATGTCAGCGAAGTACTGGGCCTGATCAAGACACTCGCCGTCTGAGCTTCTGATCAGACATACGAGAACCTCCACGAGGCGGTCCACATCCTCGAGGTTCTCCCAGTTCATCTCGCCAGAGATCGCCTCGTACACCTGATATGTGGTCTTGGCCAAGAGCACCGTCAGTTCCACGACTGCCGCGACGCAAGCAGGGTCCTCGAGGCATTCCTCGCATCCCGATGGTAGCAGCACGCCTGCTCCTGCCGCTGTCGTTGACATGAGGAAGGTCCGACGGGATGTTCTGGTGTCACCTGTTGGCATGATCACTCCACAATACAGGTATATCCGTTATAGTAGGTCGCCGATGGCGGATAGGTCTGGAACCAGTTGTTGAAATACAAGTCGTAGTACACAGTTGGTCCGACACAACCGCAGCCCCACAGCATAGGTTCCGCTGGGAACGGCAACCAGCAGGCACCAAGAAACCAGGCTCGTCCGTACGGATCGACGGCAGGTATGCAGCATGCTTCCGCCAGCAGACTGTCCTGGCTTCCACTCGATTCCGTAGGTGCTTCGCCGTCACTAAATCCCCCGCCGACGTCGTTGGCGCTGATGACGACGGCGTCCTCTGGGATGTCGTCACGGCAACTGCCGTCAGCCATTTCAGCCTGACCTTCTGCGCACTGTGCTCCTGGCAGCTTCACAGCGCCGTCACAGGACAAGAACACGAAGGCCATTCCAAGAATGTGACGTTGTCGCACAACCCCTCCGGAGTGTGGCTAAAAGGCTACCATGGGTTGCGACATAAATCATCATCAGGTGGCGGTATTTCGTTCTAACGGTGGGAGGCGCCACTAGATGGCCTGAAGTGGTCAAGAGGCGACCCCATTTGGTACTGCTGGCAGAGACGGCTAGAAGCTACTTGGGTGCGGGTCGGCTAGGATCCATTCGACCCCATGGCCGCCAGTTGAGAGCGGTCGCTTACAACGTCGAGCACTGTCCGTGAATCACGTTCGGGGTAAACCTTTTGGGCTCAGCCTCCAACGATCCCGCTGAACACGGCATCACGCGCTTGGCTCAGCAAGTACGGGTTGTTGGACAAGTGATGTGGAACCCACGACAGGTAATATGAAGCCGTTCGGAGGCTGGGATGATCTCGATGATCGGCTGGATGTCGATAGCTGGATGTATGTGCAACGCAGAGGTGTGGTTCGAAGATCTCGATGGGGATGGCTACGGCAACGATGCCACCGAGGTCCTGGGGAGGCGGCCGCCTGGTCACGTGGCCATCGGAGGGGATTGCGACGACACCGATGCAAACGTGAACCCAGACGCGCTCGAGGTCTGCAACGACGGGGTGGACGATGACTGCAACGGCCTCGCCGACGACGCCGACCCAGACGTCGACCTGACGGACGCCCCGTCATGGTTCGTGGATGCAGATGGCGATGGCCATGGAGATCCACTGCACACCGAGATCGCCTGCGGACCCGTCGGCTACGCAGCGACTGGCCTCGACTGTGACGACTCCGATGACACTCGCCACGAAGGGGTATTCTGGGTCGACGAGCTCACGGGCGACGTAACCGACGTGACCAGTGCATTCCGGTCGGGCACGCCCGCCAATCCCCATCGGTTCGAAGCACCGGGCGACGGCCGATTGGAGGTGTGCTCTGGAGAGTACTACGCGACGGTTTTCGGAGCCGAGGCGCTGCATGTCGTAGGGCTCGGTCTCGAGCCCGAGTCGACTGTGCTCGATGGTGGCTTCGACACGAACCTCGAGCCGATCCCCATCGTGTCGGGGCCCGCGGACTCGACGCTCACCGTGGAGTCGATGGCCCTCCGCAACGGCGCCCACGCCGTGGTCGGTGACCGCAACACCGTGACCCTGCTGGACCTCCGATTGACCAAGAGCGGATCCCCCGATGGCTTCGAGCAGGCCATTCGGGTGAGCAACAGCACGCTGACCGTTCGAGGTCTGCAGGCGCGGGACAACCCTGGTGTCGTCCTGTACGCGGACAGTGGGGAGATCGATCTGCACGAGTCGGTGTTCGAGCGCAACGGGCGAGAGGACTTGGTCTGGGTGGTCCGCCTGAGCTCGGAGTTCACGATGCGTGCGGTGCAGCTCCACGACAACGCCGCAGTGGGATCCGTGCTCCGCCTTCTAGGGTCTGGCACCGTCGAAGAGGTGGAGATCACCGACAACGCGGGCCGCGGCATGTGGCTGGAGCCCACCCATGCGGGCATCGTGGTCCGCGACAGCCTGATCTCCGGCAACACTGCGGCGGGAGATGGGGGGGGCGTTCGCGTGGAAGGTCTAGTAGGGACGAACGGCGGCGTCACCTTCGAGGACACGCTGGTGACGGGAAACACGGCGTCGGGACTGGGCGGCGGCCTGTACCTCAGATGGCTTCGCGGAATGGTGTCCTGCACCGGGGGCCAAGGCCCCTACGGGTTCGTCGGGAACACGGCAGGCAAGGGTGGCGGCGGGGCATACGTGTTGAGCAACCACACCCGCAGCATCGTCGCCGCGTGGAGCACCCTGGACGCACGTGGATGTGACTTCGGCGCCGCGGACTCGGTCGATGACAACTCACCCGACGACGTGGTGTATCGGCACGAGGTGTACAGCTGCGAAGCGTACGGGCCATGCGCCTTGGAGAAGGCCGAGGACGCCGAGCTCGTCGCCGAAGACGACGCCACGTTCTGCGTTGGGCTGCTCTGCCCCTGAGGCCACGCGCGATCCGCTCTCGATGGATGGTCGTCGCTGCCCCCTGTGGCATCATCGCTGGGCAGTCGAGGCCCCTCGAGGAGGTTCAGCGATCGTGGCCACCATGTACGTGAACACCCGCGCGCTCAATTTCCGCAGCGAGCCACGGGTCGCGGCCGATACCCACATCGGCGTCGTCCACCTCGGCCAGAAGCTCGACGATGTGGAGGATGCCGCGGTTGGCTGGGCATCCTGCTCCGCCGTCATCGACGGGGAGAGCACCTCGGGCTTCGTGTCCAAGCACTTCCTGCGACCCTCCCTCTCCGAGAACCGAGAGCGCCTCGTGGCGTCGGTGCACCGCGAGTGGATGCGGTTCGAACGGGGGGCGGGCAAGGAGCATCGGGCGCCGTACTCGGGGTTCGTGGGAGAGATGTGGCAGGCGCTGGGCATTCCGCTGGACGGCACCGACCGAGGGATCCCCTGGTCTGCAGCGGCCATCTCGTTCATGGTGCGCCATGCCGGGCCTGCCTACCAGAGCTTTCGCTTTGCCGCAGCGCATTCCAAGTTCATCCACCACGCCATCCAGGCCCGATTCGACGAGGACCGCACCGTGCCCTTCTGGGGATTTCGACTCGACGAGGTGCAGCCTCAGATCGGCGACATCCTGTGCCGCGACAACCCCAACGTCGCCCCCAGCATCGACTTCGACGCCGCGCGGAACACCGACAGCTACCACAGCCACACCGACGTGGTCATGCACCTCGACCCGGATAGCGCGACGATCGTGGCGATCGGGGGCAACCTGAGCCACTCCGTCCGGATCACCAAGTACGGCCTCACCGACACTGGCTACGCCGCGGATTCCCGTCACACCTTCGCGCTACTGCGCAACATCACCGACGAGCGTTAGCGCCACGTCGGGCGCGTGTCACTCAACGCTCGAGTTGGCCGTAGACCGAGAGCTCGTCGATGACGAAGCATCCGGTGCTGTAGGCGAAGACACCCACGTCGCCGTCCTCGAAGGGCAAGCTCTGCTGAGTGTGGACGAGCTCGCCATCCACGAACAGCCGGACCGATGGTCCATCGCCCTCCATCGCGAGGTCGCGGAACCCCTCCTGAGCCTTGCCTTCACCCGACCAGATCACGTCGAGCTGACCGTTGTACCACTGCAACAGGGAGAGACCACGGCCGGCGTTCGCGACGTAGGCGAGCCAGCGATCGCCTGCCTCGTCGGCGCGGAACAGAATCCCCACTCCGCTGTGGGTCGTGTTCGGGGGCTGGACCACCACGCGGATCGTCATGCGTGCGTCGCCCATCGGCATCTGAGACCCCTCCTTGTCGAGGGTGTCCAACCGGTTGCGGTAGACTCGGGTGGGATCATCGGGGTTGCATAGCTGGTACGCGCCTTCGTCGAGGCTCGCCGCCCAGGGCACGTCGTCTTGCTCTCCGAGGTGGAAGAGGTCGTCGATCATCTCACCGTCAGGCGGAGCCGGCCCATCGAACGACTGGTGCAGGTGGCGCGTTCGCGTCGGCGTGGGTCCCGGCTCTGCCGTCACCCAGAGGAAGAACACGACGGCAAACGAGAGTACCGTGGCTCCACATCCCACGAAGAGCAGCGGCCGAGTCCTCTCGTCGGCGATGGGAGAAGGGGGCCGCACACCGAGATCGACACCGCGATGGGCTGCCAACTCGCGGATACGGGGCCACGCGTGGGATCGGGCGTTGCCCAGCTTCTCCCACGTCGACCGCTTTGTGAGGAGGCCCTGTCGCTCCATGGCTGTGGCGACATCGAGAGCGAAGGTGGCCAGATCTTGATCGTAATTCAACTCCTTGAGGAGCGAGGCGTCGACGTCATGGACCCAACGGCGAAGCTCCTTCTTGTCGAAGATCTGAGTCAGCAGGTCATGCAACCGCATCGCCTCGTCCTCCGTCGGCATCGTACACAACGTGAGAGGAGACGTACGATCAGCCGCTTGCCGCTGGGGCCGACGTGGTGGCGTCTGGGGGCCCATGACGGAATTGCGCAGAGTTCACACCTGGTCTGTAGTTACGATCCTCTGGACGCCTTGGAAGTACACGTCGAGGAGGACGTTCGATGGTCGTTTCGTGGTGGCTGGCCTGCGCGCGTGCCCCCCTGCCGGCCCCAGAGCCGCCCCCCACCGTGATCGTCGATCCGAACGACCGGCACCAGATCATGTGGGGGTTCGGGGCGTCGCTCACCGAGTCGTCGGCCGAGGTCTGGCGGACCCTGCCCGAGGCCACCCAGCGGGCGCTGGTGGAGGAGGCCTTCGATCCCGTCGAGGGGCTGGGGTTCTCCGTGGCCCGCACCCACATCGGCAGCACCGACTTCTCGCTCGGACACTACGCCTACGTGCCGGATGGGGCCACCGATCTCACCGGGTTCAGCTTGGAGCGAGAGGCGGAGCATCTTCGTCCGCTGCTGCGGTCCGTTCAGGCGGTGGCCGGCGACGACTACCGACTGATCGCCTCCCCCTGGAGCCCGCCGGCGTGGCTGAAGGACAACGGGGCTTGGATCGGCGGCTCGCTGCTTCGGGAGCACGACGGGCTCTACGCCGACTACCTGTCGCGCTATCTCACCGAGCAGGCCCGCATCGGGGTCGAGATCCACGCCATCACGCCCCAGAACGAGCCGCTGCACGGCGGCAACTGGGACACGTGCGTGTGGACGGCGGAGCACCAGCGGGACTTCCTTCGCGACCACCTCGGCCCCGCCCTCGAGCGGGATGGCCACGGCGAGGTGCAGGTGTTGGTGTTCGACCACAACCGGGCCGACGTTCGTGCCTGGGTCGACGTGGTGCTCGCCGATCCGGAGGCCGCCCGACACGTCGACGGCGTGGCCGTGCACTGGTACGCGATCCACTTCGGGGGAGGAACCGACTACCGGCACGACGTGCTGGCCGAGCTGTCGGAGGCCTACCCGGACCTCGTGCTGGTGCACACCGAGTCGAGCCTCGATCTCGATGCCGCCGATCCGGTGGGGCAGTTCTTCCGGACGGGCCCGTGGGACTGGACCAAGACGCCCTTCGAGCCCTTCGATCAGTATGCGCGGGATCTGATCGGGACCGTTCGGGCAGGGGCGGTGGGCTACGTCGAGTGGAACTGGCTGCTCGACACCACCGGAGGGCCCAACCCCTACGACAACTTCAACAGCGCCCCGTTCCTCGTGGACCGGGAGAGCGGCTCGGTGATCCGCACGCCGTTGTTGGGCCTGCTGGGCCAGTTCAGTGCCCACGTGCGGCCTGGCGCGGTGCGCGTGGGCGTGTCCCACCCTGAGGATCTGCCCGCCACGGGGTTCGTGCACGGCGACGACACGGTGGTGGTGGTGTACAACCCGTCGCCCGAGGAGCGGCGCGTGTCCATCGACCTGGGACAGGGACAGACCCAGGTGACCACGGTGAGCGCTCGGTCGGTGCAGACGCTGGTGCGTGCGCCGGGCGGCGTCGAGATCTGGGAGACTGGCCCGAGCCGCAACCACGAGCCGCTAAGGTAGCGGTTCGTCCTGGTGCGGATCTCAGGAATACTGCCGAGAACAAGACCTCGCGTGGTCGTGGCTCAGGCTCCGAGGATCGACAGCGTGTCGTGCCGCTGCAGGGTGGCCTCGAGCCAGTCTGCAAGGCCCCACGCCAGGTCGTAGATCCGTCTTGCGGTGGTCACGCCCCTTCCGGAGGTGACCCCGCTGACGCTGTCCCACCAGGAGTCGTCGGGCTCGTCGAGGGCGGCCAGGGCATGTGCTCGCAGTGCAGTCGCCAACACGCACGGGGTCGCTGAACAGTGCCATGCGTGGGGCGTCCACCTCCGTGGGGTCGAACACGTGGGCGGAGGGGGCCACGACCTGTCCCAGGTTGCTCTCGAAGTGCAGCCCGGCGCCTCGCACATGCCACACCCAGATGGCTTCGTCGAGTTGTAGTACACCGCTAGAGCCGGCCGCCTGGGCGGCCTGCAGCACCGACACGGGGCGGGCGTCCAGGCTCCTGCACAGACTGGCGAGGAGCACCTTCTGAAGTCGCACGAGCCGCCGAACGTCTTTGACGGTGAGGGACCTTGTCGTCACCCCTCGAATCGTGCCCCGTGGGAGAGGGGATGTCGAGGGGGCGACAGTGCGAGGTAGAGTGCACCCAGTCGGGGGGAGCATGTTCCTGCAGGATCTCGGCAACACCATCGTCCAGTCCGTCACCGTCGCTCGCGTGCGCACGGTGTCGAGCTTCTTCGGCGAGGAGCTTGTCGCATCGGGAGCCGGGTGGACCGCAGGATCGCTGTCGGCATGGCTCGTGAGCCAGTTCTTCGTGCAACGCAGCTGGAAGAACCTCTGGGGGCTGACGGCCACGAACCGGACCGCACTGGCCCAAGACGACTATCAGCTGCTAGCCGACGTGGCGGGCTACGTCGTGGGGCTGGTGGTGCTCATCGTGGTGCGCCAGCTGGTGGTGGGAACCATGGCGTACCTCCGTCTGGTCCGCGAGGAGCGCGAGGGGCCCGCAGAGTCAGGAGAACCCGCAGACGGCGTCGGTGCCCCGTAGGGGATGGAGCAACAGGTGGCACGCCGAGCCATCGGGCGGCTGGTGTACAACGAGTTCGAGTACGAGCGAGTGTGCGGGTGGTACCAGCGCGTGTACCGCAAGATCACGATCAGCGTGTCGGCAGGCCTCGCCGTGGTGCCCGATCTGTTCGAGCGGGGGCCGCCGGATCACGAGGCGCGCTGCCTCACGGACCTCGAGGGGAGATCTTGGCGCGTCCGTCGATGAGGAAGTCCAGCGAGAAGCTGTCTCCCGTGCGCCCCTCGGCCTTCAGTTTGTCGTCGACGAAGGCATCCAGTCCCAGGATCAGCGTCTGGTCCCTGGGGGCCGTGTACTCGAGCTCGTCCTCGATCCCCCATCCCTCCCCGTTGGCCGCCATCAACGGCCAAGGGGTGGGGTCGGCACAGCTATCGAGGAGATAGACCACACCGTCGTCGAACGGGGTGTAGTAGAGGAACGTCAGCGTCTGGCTGGCCTCGAGGTCCAAGCGCACGAAGGCGTCCTTGCCGGTCGAGCCCACCTTCGTGAAGGGATTGGCTTCGTCCACGCTCATGTCGTCGTCGTAGGCCTGCAGCGAACCGTAGTAGTAGCCCGCCTGGAGCGGAGCGAGGGCGAGGGCAGCGGTGCAGTCGTCCGCCATCTGCACGCCGTCCACCATCCGATCCACCTCAGCGGAGGCCACCTGGTCCAGATGCCACAGCTGGTCGCGCCGCGTCTGCATGCGCACGAGGCTCCCGGCTGCGTCGATGTCGGCCGCTCGAATGCGCGCCAGGTTGACCGTGAATCGCTCGATCCAGAGGTACTTGTTCACGGGGAGACCCAGGTCGGACACCGGCAAGGTGACGCTGCCTGCCGCTTCGTTGAGCCCGATGATCAAGTCGTCGACCTCGAGGAACATCTCCCCGCTTCCAGTGGGCGTCCAGCGGAAGGTGATCTGGTCGTCGAGGTCCACCAGGATGGTTCGATCCGGAGCGGGCTCGAGCACGTCCAGATCGCCGACGACCTCGAAGGCATCGTCCGAGGCGAAGGCTGGCAGAGCTCCTCCGAGCCCTCCTCCGATCTCCAGGTTTCCTGGGGAGGTGAGTCGACTGGGGGTGCCTTCGTTGTGTCGGGCCACGGGGGAGTACTCGAGGAACGTCGAGGCTGCGACGATGTCCCCGCCGTCGATGGACTGCCAGCTACCGAAGTCGGGCCGGGCGGGATCGAGGGGGGCGGTCAGACCCGCGGATGGGTAGGTCTCCACACACAGCCCGAAGGGGGCCAGAGCGCACTGCGCGAGGTTGCGGATCCCGCCGTCGTCGGTGACCGTTGCGGCGTACCCATGGAATCGACTCTCGTCGGAGTCGGTGAACCTGCCAGGGAGCACCTCGCTTAGGAAGACCGACACGAACGGACCAGACGCCGCCTCGGCGACCCCGCAGAACCCGTCGGGCAAGCAGGTGTCACCGGCCCACTTCTCCGAGATGCAGTCCGCGTCTTGCGTACATGGAGTGAAATCGAAGCGCTGCAAGCTGCAGCCTGCAAACGCCATCAGAGCGAGGAATGTCGTCATCGTTCCTTCCTTCCGAGACGATGTGACAGTGCGACACCGGTCCCGCCTTCGACGGGGAGTGCCGTGAGCTGCGTGCGGGCCTGGGCGCGTCGGCCGCGGTTTCGCCGCAACAGGTGGGTGACCAGGACGACGGCGGAGCCACCTGCGACCACCGCCGTGGCATCGGCGGTCAGTGCAAAGGTGCGCTCCCTCCTCAGCATGGGCTGTGCGTCCGCGGGGCAGATGCCGGGACCACCGCTGGCTCCGCATCGCTGCACGAGGGCTCGATGTTCTCGTCGCGACAGCTGCCAGAAGGCTACCGCAGAGAGGGTGCCTGCTCCGGTCAAGCTCGAGAGAGCCACCGTCGTGGTCCCCCTTCGACGTGGGGGGAGGTCTGCAGGGGTGGACGGCATCGAGGGTTCGGGGCGTGCAGGAGCGGGGATCGGTGCCGGCTGCGTCGCCAGCGCCTGGGCCCTGATCGCCTCCGCCTGCCGGCGCTCCAGCTGCTCCAGCCGTTGCCGCGTGAGCTCCTCGTCCTTGGCGATTCCCGTCCACAAGTACCGACGAAGGTACTCCGCGGCCTGGCCGTACTCGCTCATGCGTTCGTAGACGTTGGCGAGGTTGAAGAGAAACTCCGGTCGACCACTCAGGGCATGGGCTTCGTGGAAGCGAGCGGCGGCCTCCTCGTAGCGGCCTGCAGCGTAGAGTCTGTCTCCCTGGAGGAACAGCTCCCGTGCGCGGGTATCGGGCGTGTCCTGGGCCTGTGCCACGACGGACGGTCCGATCAGGAGGCAGACGAGACATGCGAAGAGCCAACGCATCCAGATTCCTCGATTGTGCGACGCGCTCGGAGCCAGGCGGGTGCGCTCCGAGAGGCTGCAAGACCCGCTCGTTGTAGCAGCGGCTGAGCTGACGGAATTGCTACAGATTGGAACTGATCCAACGCGAGGCCACGAGGGTCAGGGCGCCCAGGGATCGAGGTTGTCCGACAGCTCGATGGAGGGTGGCATCTGCTCGGGAGAGGGGTCGGCCGGCGGTGGCTCCGTCGGCTCGGGGGCCTTGGTGGCCGGCCGTGGCTCGGGAGGGTGCGCTGCAGGTGGAGGGTCGAGCTGGGGGCGCTGTGGAGCCGGCTCGGGATCGAGGACGTTGCTCGGAACGTGGGGCGTGGCGATCGGATGCACCACGGGGAGCAGCGCATCGGACGCTGGAGGAGCCGTCGCGGCCTCCGAGCCCATGGGGCGCACCGACCACGACACCGCCAGCGCCAGCAGGGCCAGCAGCAGGGCCAAGGCCATCAGTCCTCGGGCCAGGACCAACAACGGCGGCGGGGCAGCCACCCGGGCCGTGGCCGCAGAGACCGAGCCTGTGGTGCGCTCGAGGGTGACGTGACTCGAAGACTGTCGTGCGCGCTGCTCGAGCTTCGAGCGCCACGCCCGCCGCTCGGAGAAGGTCGCCTGCATCCACAGCGCGAAGTCACGCTCGGTGGACGGTCGGCTGGTGCAGTGTCGCAGGTGCTGCGCGAGTGTTCGCGCCGACGGACATCGCTCGTCGGGGTTCCGACGCAGACACCACATCACCACGTCCTCGAGATCGGCGGGCACGTCCCGCACGATGCTGCTGGGCGCAGGGATGGGCTGCCGCACGATGGCGTGCAGGCGCTCCACATCGTTGTCGCCAGCGAACAGGTGCTGCATCGTGAGCATCTCCCAGAGCACGACGCCCAGCTGGAAGACGTCCATCCTGGGAGACACTCGGTTGCCGAGGGCACGCTCGGGAGCGACGTAGCCCATCTTGCCTTGCAGGTGCTCGAGATCCCTCGTGTGCTCCTCGCGCATCACGCGGGCGATGCCGAAGTCCAAGAGCTTCACGTCGCCGCTGTAGCAGCACATGATGTTGGAGGGGGTGACGTCGCAGTGCACGACCGCCGACCGTGTGCCGTCCGGGAAGGTCAGGTCGTGGGCATACTCGAGGGCTGAGGCCACCGAGCCCACGATGCGGTGGACATGGTCGAGGGGTAGGCACTCCCCGCGCCTGCGCAGCGACTTCGTCATGTGAGCCAGGGACTCCCCAGCGAGGTACTCCATGACGAGGTACGGGCTCTGCTCGTCTTGCCCGACGTCCGTGGTCGACACGATGTTCGGGTGGTTCATCGCTGCGCTGACCCGGGCTTCTCGCAGGAAGGACGTCACGTACCGCGGGTTGCTCAGGAGGCGATCGGTCAGCCGCTTGATCACCACGAGCTTCTCGAAGCCACCCATTCCCACCTGGTGAGCGAGGTAGACCTCGGCCATCCCACCCCTGCCAACCCGCTCGCCCACCTTGTACGACGTCACCTCTGATCCTCCACAGGCTCGACCGAATGGGAGCCGCTGGTGGATGTGATCATGACGGAGTCGTGCGTCGCTCGTCGAGGATTACAATCAGTTGCATTCGAACGAATGTGACAGAGACGATGGTGTACGAATTAGAGGCCGCGCTCGGCCGGAGGTGAGGATGGAACCCGTCCAGGCTGAGCTCGTCTACGCGGTGCACGATCCCGATGGCCCGCCGCCCAGCACCATCACCGTGGGACCTGGCGGGCAGGGCCGGCAGCGCACTGGCAAGGAAGAGAGACGCACCGTGCGGGTACACGACGCGCGGCCGCTCGCCGGCGAGCTGTCCCTCGACACGCACGGCTTCCAGCTCGTGGAGCATCCGGTGCAGGTGGATCTGTGGGACGACGCCGCCCGTGAGGGCACCTACCATCCGTCTGTGCAAGCACTCGTGCAGCGCCTCACGGGTGCCAACAGGGTCGTGATCTTCGACGAGACCCTGCGCTCGGAGGTCCCGGGACGACAGCAGGAGCGGCACGCCCGCGGCCCGGTGTCGCTGGTACACAACGACTACACTCCCTGGTCCGCCGAGCAACGGGTGCTCGCGGTGTGTGGAGACGAAGCGGAGACGCTGCTTCGACGACGGTATGCGGTGGTTCAGGTCTGGCAGCCCATCGGCCAGACCATCGGACGGTCCCCCTTGGCCATCTGCGACGCGCGCACCCTCTCGGCCGACAGCCTCATCGCCGCTCGGCGGGTGCACCCCACGCGCATCGGAGAGACCTACCACGTGGCCTATCACGAAGGGCAGCGCTGGTTCTGGGTGCCGTCGCTGCGGGCCGACGAGGCGCTGGTGTTCAAGACGTTCGACAGCGCCGAGGACGGCCGCGCCCGCTTCACGGCGCACACCTCCTTCACGGGGCCCGAGGACACCGAGGCAGGACCTCCCCGAGAGAGCCTGGAGATCCGCACCCTCGCGTTCTTCTGATCGCGACGATCAACGGAGTTGATCGTCGCGATGAGGGGCTACGGACACGCGCCGTGGATGCCGACCTCGTGGATCTGCACTGGCCACGTGATGCTGTCGTTGCCGGCGTAGTCGGTGGCCAGCGTCTGCAGGGCGAACCGCGTGGGGCCCTGGAGCTCGAACGACACGCTCACCCCGTTGCGCACCGTGGTGGGGGAAGGCTGCGTCAGCTCGACCGTCAGCTCGTCGTCTCCCTCCGACAACACCGTGTCGCCGGTGGTGATGGTGTAGGAGATGTCGGGCTCGTCGGGCTGGATCTCCACGCTGTCCTCGACGACGAAGCCGTCGATGAGGTGGATGTACAGTTGCTGCACGCCCCCAGCGTCGGTGGCCAGGACCGTGACGTTCACTGGCCCATCGGACCACTCCACGCAGTCGATCTCGGTCCCCGGAGGCGGATCCGTGCTGCTGAAGCTGGCGTTGCCGATCGTGACGAGGATCGCGGGAACCTCGGTGTCGTCGAGCAGCTGCTCCACCTCGCACCCAGCACACAGTGTGGTCGCCATCGCAGCAACCCCGAGTCGATGGATCATGGAAGCCTCCAACGGATGTCTGCCGAGGTCTTCGGGACACCGTGCGGGAGTTGACATCGATCCGTTCTGGTCAACTTCGGACATTTTTTGGTCTATTAGACCGATAATTGGAATGTGTTGCTCGGGGCCCCCGAGTACACCGTGTTCACCCCAACCGGAGGCGTCTTGCGGAGCTTCGTGCCCCATCCACGACCCCAACCCGAGAAGCGCAGCTTGCAGAAGGTTCCATTCGTGGAGCTGTTCGACGGACGTCTACAGGGCGTCGTGTCGAGTGGCTCCTCGGCCACGCGCGTCTACGTGTCCCTCATCGAGGCAGGCACTGGCAACTACTACTGCAGCACCAACAACAACCGACCCTGCGGGGGCCTCGGCGGAGGTGGCTGCAAGCACATCGGCGAGATGGTGAAGAACGCCATCGCTCAGTACGGACAGGAGCGGGTGAGCCGCTACCTGGGTCTTCCCGAGCCGCAGGCCACCGCCTGGGGCATCATCGGCCAGCTCGGCGGTGGCAAGAACAAGGTGGAAGCGGGGGAGGTGTTCGCTCGCTTCCTCGACTACCTGCGCTACGTCGAGCTTCCGGCCTCCACCCAGCCGCGGCCCGAGATGGCCTGGTTCGTGACGGGATGAGTGCACTGAACGCGGCCGCCGAGCTGTCGGCAGGTCTGGATTCGGTTCTCGGCGCGGGGTTCGCCCGCCTGGCGCCAAAGCAAGTGCAAGCCCTGGAGGAGTGCGCTGCTGCCTGTGCGGGCACGCCCCTGGGGCCGACGGTCGCCGAGGCGGTCACCGCACTTGCTGGCGGAGAGCTTCTCGCGCACCACCTCGCGGCGCTGGCTGCGGCGCGGGCTGCCCTCGAAGGCGCGCGCGCCGATGCGCTGCTCGCCGAGGTCGCTGACTCGCGAGGGCTGGTGCTGGAGCCCACCGAGGTTCAGCCGCCCGTGGAGGCAGAGCCCGAGACGCTGATCCGCATGGAGAGCGCTCGGCAGTGGCTGGTGGAGGTCGCGCTGGCGGGCCTGTGTCAGCTCGACAACGCCACCATCGTGCCCGTCGTGGGCACGCTGGAGGGCATCCAGGCGATGCCCGAGCTGGCGGGGCTGTCGGCGCTGCTCACGGGCTTTGCGTCGGAGCTCCTCGACCACGCGCCCACATCCGGGGTGGCCGACCCGCCGCTGCGGCGCTGGGCCGATCTGTGGGGTCGCTGTCTGCTCGCGACCTACCGACTCCCCGAGCGTCCCACCACCCGCACCGTGAGTGGCTCGCTGATTGTGCTGGGGGCCGACATCCGGCACCACGATCACCTGCTGTCTGCCGTCGTGCACGGGCTGCTCGACGACGATGGGACCAAGCGGCTGGTGCGCACCACGCTGTCGGCTTGGAAGGTCGACGCCATCGCGGGCGCCGAGATCTGGACCCTGCTGCACCCCCTCGCACCCGAGCTGGTGGACGCGGTGGGGCAGGGCATGACGCTGTCTGTGCGGGACATGACCCTCACCAGTGCAGGTGATCTGCTCTGGGACGGCACCGTGGCCGGGAGCGAGCCGGCGGATCCCTTCGCGGCGGATCTGTCGGGAGCCGTCGTCGCGGCCCCTGCTCCGCGGAACCGCCATCCCGTGCAGCTCGCCATCCCCGTGGTGTTCGCGACTGCTGGGATCGCCGACATGACGGTGGACGGACTCGCCATCGACATGGCGCGGGTCTCTCCCTACTCCGGCTATGCAGCCGACGAGGTCGCGCAGTCCGAGGGGCTCGTGGGGCTACTGCGCTTCGACGAGGCGTGGACGGTCCAGCCGCTGGCGGGTCGCAAGGGCAAGAAGGTCTTCGGTCCAGCCGTGGGGATCGCCAAGGCCGCGAAGGTCAAGAAACCGGCGCTCGGGATCCTCCGAGAGCGCGCTTCCAAGTTGCTCCGCGCATGACCGCCCCCATCGAAGCCAGGCGTCAGTTCACCTACTGGCGCACCCTCCTCGCAGCCCTGGGCGAGGAAGAGCAGACGCAAGGAGCCGAGCGTGTCTACGGCGACTTGCTGCGCGAGCTCGAGCTGCCCGCGCTGATGGCCGATCCGCGCGCGAGCGTGGAGCAGATCCTGCGCAGGGATCCGTCGCTGGAGCCGCTGCTGGGGCTGCCGTCGGAGAACGACGAGCTGTCGGAGACCGACAGTCTCAAGCGCACGATGCTCTACCTGAAGAGCGTGCTCAACGTGTTCGGCAACGTGGGCGGAGAGACCGTCAGCGCCCAGGAGTACTCCCAGTGGCTGTCGGACGTGCGCGCCTTCGAGAAGGCCAGCGGCTATCGACCCGGCAGCTTGATGCGCGGGCAGGGCAGCGGCGGCGGACCGGCTGCGAGCGACGATGACGTCGAGGAGGCGCTGGACGAGATCTCCCGTGGTGGCGGCCTGATGAGCGAGCCCGAGATCCAAGCGGGTCTCAAGGGCATCGAGAAGCGCCTCATCGATCGCATGAAGCTTCGCGAGGTGCTGGCGGATGCCAAGCTCGCCGCCAAGCTCACGCCCTCGATGGCGCTCACCGAGCAGCTGCTGCGCGACAAGGACCACCTCGACGGACCGGCGCTGCGGCACGCCAAGGACCTGATCGGTCGCTTCGTGCGCGAGCTGGGCGACGTGCTGGCTCGTGAGGTGGCCTCCTCCGAGACGGGCGAGCTGGATCACTCGGTGCCGCCGCGGCGCATCTTCCGGAACCTCGATCTCAAGCGCACCATCTGGGCGAACCTGACCAACTGGGATCCCGAGAGCCGCCGCATGTACGTGGACCGGCTCTACTACCATCACCGGGCGAAGAAGCAGAACAAGACGCGCCTCATCGTGGTGGTGGATCAGTCCGGCTCCATGGTGCCGGCGATGGTCAACTGCACCATCCTGGCCTCCATCTTCGCAGGACTCCCCAAGGTCGACGCCCACTTGGTGGCCTACGACACCCGGGCCCTCGATCTGTCGCCCTGGGTCCATGATCCCTTCGAGGTATTGCTGCGCACCACCCTCGGCGGAGGAACCGACGGCACCAGCGCCATGCCCTACGTGCAGGGCAAGATCGTGGACCCCAAGAACACCGTCGTCGTGTGGATCAGCGACTTCTACGACAATCGCTCCCTGATGCCGTGGTTCACCACGCTGGTGCGAGGGGGCGTGAAGTACGTCCCCGTCGGAAGCGTGAGCAGCAGCGGGTACTTCAGCGTCGATGCCTGGTTCCGCCAGGAGCTCAAGGCGCTGGGCACCCCGGTGCTCTCGGGAAGCCTCAAGACGCTCATCCGCGAGCTCAAGTCAGCCCTCAACTAGCGCACGTCGTCCTAGCGAATTTCCGTTTCAGACCCAAGGAGACTCATGTCCGATCAGCTTCGCGCTCCCGCGGAGATCAAGTACGCCGAGGAGCTCGAGTGGCTCGAGTCCATCGACGATGGCAAGCGGCCGTTCTCGTGGCGCCTGTCGCCCAAGATGGTGCGCGTGTTCGTGCTGGGCAGTCGTCCGCGCGACGGACTGAAGAAGAAGGTGGATCAGAAGTGGTTCGGCCCCACGAGTCTCGTGGAGAAGGCCATCGTCACCCTGGCCTCGGATCGAGGCCTGCTCTTGATCGGCGACCCGGGAACCGGGAAGTCCTGGCTCGCCGAGCTGCTCTCCGCGGCGATCTGCCGCGACTCCACCCAGGTGGTGCAGGGCACGGCGGGGACCACCGAGGACCACATCAAGTACGCGTGGAACGTGGCGGAGGTCATCGGCAAGGGGCAGTCCTACGACTCGCTGATTCCCTCGCCGATCATGGCCGCCATGCGCGAGGGCACGCTGGGGCGCTTCGAGGAGCTGACCCGCTGTACTTCCGACGTGCAGGATGCGCTCATCAGCATCCTGTCGGAGAAGTACATCACCATCCCCGAGCTCGACGCAGACAACGTGGTCTTCGCGAAGCCCGGCTTCAACGTCATCGCCACGGCGAACTCCCGCGATCGCGGGGTGAACGATCTGTCTTCGGCGCTGAAGCGCCGCTTCAACTTCGTTCAGATCCCCGTGGTCACGAACAAGAAGGCCGAGAAGAGCATCGTGGAGTTCCGGGTCAAGGACCTGCTCGCTCGCAACGAGTTCGAGGTGGAGCTGCCACCGGCGCTGCTCGACGTGTTGCTGCAGACGTTCGCGGATCTGCGCGTCGCCTCTGCCAACGCGGCGAGTGACGACGAGCGGCTGGAGTCTGCCCTGTCCACGGCCGAGCAGATCGGGGTCGTGGAGGACGCCATCCTGCACGGTCAGTTCTTCGGCGACGAGTCGCTGGCACCCAGGTTCCTCGCCACCTCCCTCGTGGGCACCCTGGTGCGGCGCATTCCCGAGGACGTGAGCGTGATGAACAAGTTCTGGCACGCCGTCATCGAACCGCGCGCCAAGGAGAAGGGCGGCGACTGGGCGGAGTTCCTGGAAGGGGGCAAGGACGCGATGGAGCTGCACCGTTGAGCACCGAGGACGCAGACAACTCTGCCCTCGTCGCCCAGCTGAAGGCTGCGGCGGCAGCATTCACCGAGTCCGAGGCGGATCTGGCCCAGGTGCTCGACACCATGGCCGCCGACGTGCAGCGCGCACGCGGCGAGCGGCTGCCGATCTTTCCCGTCATCCACCACAGTCCGGCCTCGGCCGTGCACATGGTGCGCTGGCTGCGAGAGCGACGGCCGAAGATCGTGTTCATGGAGATGTGCGAGGACCTGCTCGCACTGAAGGAGGACCTGCGCGACTGCACGCTCCCCGTGGCGCTGCAGGCATTCGCAGGGGAGACGCAGGGGTTCCCCGAGCACTGGACGCCGCTGTCCGTGGTCGCCCCGCTCACCGAGTTCTCGGCCGAGTACCAGGCCATGGCCTACGCGCTGCAGCACGACGACGTGGAGCTGATCTTCGTCGATCGCTCCGTGGACCACGTGTTCCAGTGGGCAGATCGGTCCGAGGATCCCGAGTCCCCGGTGCACGACACCGACGAGGACGAGGAGGAGGCCCGGCTGCACGGCTCCGCCGTGGGGCTTCAGATGGGCCAGGTGGCGCCTACCTTCGCCGACTTCCGAGACTTCCTCCTCGACAACGCGCGCATGAGCCGCTTCGAGGAGTGGACCAGCCTCTACGTGGAGGAGCCCACGATCGGCGCGAACACCGCGACCTATCGGGAGATCCTGTTCATGGTGGGGTCGCTGTTTCGTCGCCTGGGTAGCACGCCCCACGATCGCGAGGAGATCCGCAAGCGCGATCGCTTCATGTGGACCCGCATCAAGCAGGCCTTGTCCTCGCGCGACGTGGCACCCGAGGAGTGCGTGTTCCTCTGTGGGGCGGCTCATGCCGTGGACGATGACTGTCCCGAGTGGGGAACGGCCAACGATCTGCAGTGCGACATCGACGAGCCGAGCGGAACGGACTGGCTGTACGGCTTCATCCCCTCGAGCTACGGCGCCATCGAGCTGCAGTTCGGCCACGCCCGCGGGGCGGTGTCGTTGTCGGAGGCGCGCTGGAAGAAGGCCTGCAAGACCTGGAACATCGAGCCCTTCACGCTGTCTCGCAAGAAGAAGAAGGCCCGCAAGAAGGCCCTGGTGCCCAAGGAGCCGGCCCAGCTGTCGCTGCAGATGGTGCTCACGGCACCGCCCGATCTGGCCGATGCGGATGCGGTCGAGCTGGTGCAGTGGTGCACCGGGGTGGTCGCCTCGGCGCGCAAGAACCGGTACCTGGCCTCCACGGCCGACGCGATCGCCATCTACGAGACGTCGATCCTGCTGGCGCGGATGCGACAGCGCAAGCGGCCCTCGCCCTTCGACTTCATCGATGCCGCCGAGACCTGTCTCGAGAAGGGGCAGCCCCCGGGGCGGCGCAACGTGCGGCAGCTGTGCAACCGCATGCTCGGCGGCGATCGGGTGGGGCAGGTGGGCTACAACAGCCTGCCCCCGCTCGTCCAGAACGTCTACGATCGGCTCGCCATCCTCGGCATCACCGCGAAGACGCGACGTGTCACGCGGGTGCTGATGGACTTCGACAAGGAGCCGGAGAAGCGAGGGGCCTCACAGCTGCTGTGGCGGTTGAACTGGCTCACCCAGGGCACGCGCGTGGCGCGGCCCATCATGGGGTAGCTGAAGCTCGGCATGGAGCCGCGCCAGGAGTCCTGGGACGTGGCGCTGCACGGTGCCGAGCAGCGAGTGGTGATCCAGCTGGCCTTCGAGGGCGTCACCGTGGAGCAGGTGCTCGAGCGGCGGCTGTCCGAGGATGCCTTCGGCCCCGACGCCAAGACGGTCACTGCTCTGACCGCTGCCGAGGGCGCCATCATCTTGCTCGACAGCCCGCGGCTCACGGAGTCGCTGGGGCGCCGCAGCGTGGAGCTGCTCGCAAAGGAGCTCGGTGCCGACGACGCCGAGGAGATCTTCACCCGGATCCGTCGGCTGGTGGCGCACTTCCGCACCACCGCCGAGGGACTGCCTGCCTGGGTGAGCGACTTCGTCGCCACGGGCTACGCCCACTACGCCACGCAGCTGCCCGAGGCCTTCGGTGACCGGGGCACCAAGCCCGAGCAGCTGGCGGCCATGCTCTCCTTCGTGTTCACGCTGGAGAGCCTGGCGCTGGCCATGGGCTGCAACCGCAGCCAGCTGGTGATCGCCATCGAGCTGTCGAGCTCCCAGACGGCCGATCCCGAGAAGCTGGGGCTGTTGTGGGCGGCGCAGTGGCTGGTGCAGCTGAGCACCGAGGAGGACGTGCGAGACGCGTTCGGGCGCATCCTGGCGCATCCCATGGGGCGCTCGGCGTTCCCGCGGTATCTGTCGGGCTTTCTGCAGTCCCTGTCGTTTGCACCGGCGATGGCCACCTTGGCCGTGGAGATGCTGGGTCGCGCCTTCGCGGAGCTGCCGGATCGCGTGCTGCTGCCGTGGATGCCGGCACTGCTCTCGGAGCTGCGTCCTCGCCAAGCGGACGTGCTTCCTGCCTTGTTCAAGGAGGCGTCGAGGGAGCTTCCGCGCAGGCTGGCGGATCTCGATGACTGGCACCCCTCTTGGAGCGAGGAGCGCACGGCGCAGCCTGCAGGAACGCAGGCGGCGGCACGAACCGAGGCTGCGGCCGCAGCGGGAACCCTGCTCTTCGCGCACCGACAGCCCACCGAGGCGTGGGCGCGGGCGCTGGGCATCGAGGTGGGGGAGTGGACCGAGCCGAGCGCGTCCGACGCTGCGGGCGCTGCACCGGTGGCGTCGGAGCGGGCGGTACAGGCAGCTGCGCTGCTACAGCGTCATCCCGAGCCTGCTGCCGCGTGGGCGCAGCTGCTCGGGGTGTGAGCGTTCCCAGACGCAATGCGACCGCGAGCGTCTGGGATGCCGATGTCGAGGGAGCGAACTCGGGCCCCGATGCCCCGGGGGGTCGAGACCTCGACGACGGCGCCGAGCTCGGCAGCCACCTTGGGCATTCCGTACACCACGCAGCTGTCCGAATCCTGCGCCAAGGTGAGGAGGTCGTCTCGGCGCATGTGCAGCAGACCCCTGGCTCCGTCACTGCCCATTCCGCTGAGCAGCACGCCCACGACGTGGCGAGCTGCTCGACTCCGGGCGACGGAGGTGAAGAAGGGATCGATGGTGTGACCGTCGGGGGCGGGGGCGACGGAGTGCAGCAGGCCGCCGCGAAGCGCCAGCGCCCGGTCCCCCCTCGCCAGGCAGACCGTCTTGGGTCTGATCTCGGCACGATCCTGCACGAGCTCCACGTGTAGGCCCGTGGCGTCCGCCAGCCAACGCGCCAGCCCTTCCTCGAAGCCCCTGGAGATGTGCTGCACGATGGCCACCCCCCACCCGCTGTCGGGACCGAGCGCGCCGAGCAGATCTCTCACCGCGACGGGGCCGCCCGTGGAGGCGCCCACACAGAGCAGCGGAGTGGCTCGACTCGAGGACGTGCCGGTGGCCGCCGAGGGCTGAACGGGACGGTGTCGCGTCACCACTCGAACCTCCGACAGCGTCCGGATGCGCCGACAGAAGCGCCGGAGCGTCTCGGGTTGCCGCATGTCGGCCAGGGTCGGCTTGCGGAGGAGCTCCAGCGCACCTGCGTCTAGGCCATGGAACGGGGTGTGGGCGTGCTCTGGGGCAGCTTCCGACACAAGTACGATGGGAACGGGGTGGGTCTGCATGAGCAGCCGCGTGGCATGCAGTCCGCTCATGCCGCCCATGACCACGTCCATCAGGACCACATCCGGGCGAACCAGCGGGATCCGAGCCACGGCTTCTTCCCCCGAAGTGGCCGTGCCCACCACGTGCAACCCTTCGTCGAAGGACAGCGCTCGTGCGATCGCCACCCGACCGGTGGCCGAGTCGTCCACGATGAACGCGCGCACGGGAGGTGGATCGCTCACAACAACCGCTGAAGTGTGCGGAGGAGCTCCTGACGATCGAATCGTCCCTTCACGATGTACGCGTCTGCTCCGGCGTCGGCGCCGCGCGCGAGGTCTGTCTGTCGCTCCAGGCTGGTGATCAGCACCGTCGGAAGGTGCGCGAAGGAAGGATCGGCCCGGATGCGCTCGATCAAGGCGAAGCCGTCGAGGTGTGGCATCTCGGCGTCGGTCACGACCACGTCGAAGTGCCGTTCCTGCAGCGAGGACCAGGCTTCCTCCCCGTTCATCGCCACCGACGTCTCGAAGTCGGCGTTGTCCAGGATGTTGCGCAGCAGCGTACGCGACGTCGCCGAGTCGTCCACGATGAGGATCCGATGTCTTGCCTGGACCGGCTGTGGGGACCACGTGGTGGGCCTGAGGCTGGTCGCGAGCGCGTCGAGGTCCACCATCCACGCGACGTCTCCTCCCTGGACCGAGGTCGTCCCCGTGAGCCCAGGCCAGGGACCGAGGCTCCAGTGGAGTGGCTCCACCACCAACTCCGCGGGGCGGAGCACCTCGTCCACCAGCACGCCGAAGGGGTGACCCGTGTGGGTGGACACCGCCACGAAGCGGTGGGTGCGCCTGGAGGGCTCGAGCCCGAGGACGTCGTGCAGGTCCACCAGAGGCAAGTTCGTGCCCTCCATGGCGAGGAACGCATGGCCCGCGGTTCGACGCAGGGCGTCGTGTCGGACGGCCACGAGCTGGGACACCTGGTCGGAGGCCAGCGCGAAGAAGTGGGCATCGCTGCGCACCACCACGCCGTGGGTGAACACGCGGGCCGGTGGGAGGATCAGATCCACCCGCGTTCCGCTGCTCGATGTCTCCAGGTGGAGCCTGCCTCCGGCTTCCTCCACCGCACGCCGCACCACGTCGAGCCCCACGCCTCGGCCAGAGACCTCGTCCACCGAGTCACTCGTGGACAGGCCGGGGACCGTGCACAGCATCAAGACGTCCTGTGGCGACATCCGGCGAAGCGAGTCCCCGCTGTGGATCCCGAGACGAGAGGCGCGAGCGCGCACCGTGTCCACGTCGATTCCTCGCCCGTCGTCGGACACCGAGAACACCAGTCGACCTG
>JAHQVJ010000059.1 GCA_019634415.1 Myxococcales bacterium | reverse complement strand
GGCCGCCGATCGGCTGCGCACGCTGGACAGCGTGGAGCGCCATCGGGTGATGGCCGCCACCCGGCGGCGACAGGAGCGCATGCGCGAGGTTCGCGAGGCGCTGCGACGGAAGGTGGCCGAGGAAGCCGCGGCCAAGGTGGCGCGCGAATGAGCTTCGTGCCGCCCGCCGAGCTGGCTCGCCGCAATCCGCTGATCACCGAGCGCGGGTTCACGCTGCTCCAGCGCCTGCTTCAGCACCCGGACGCCCCGAGCTGGAACCACACCGCAGGCGATCGACTCGACGCCGCAGGCCTGACGGCGCTCGACGCCTTCCGCGGGCGCCTGCGGGACCCCGCACCCTTCGATCACGTGGCGTGGGTGCAAGGGCGCCGCGATCACGTCGAGGCCTTCCGCAAACGGCTGCCCGAGGGCACCGACGTGGCGCGGGACTGGGTGCACATCCCGACGATGTCGCGCGAAGACCTGGCCGTGCACGTCGAGGAGGTGATCCCCGACGACGCCGACCTCGACGCGCTCATCGTCTACAAGACCGCCGGCACCACCGGGCACCCCCTGGTGGTGCCCCACAGCGTGGTGGGTGCCGCCAGCTACCTGGCCTTCGTGGAGGCGGGGCTGGCGCGGCACGGGCTGGTGGCGGACTTCGCGCCCGACGAGGTGGCGTGCTTCCTGGTGGGCAACCAGGTGCGCACGGTGACCTACCCCACGGTGCTGTCGGGCTGGAACCAGGCGGGCTTCGCCAAGCTCAACCTGCACGCCGATCAGTGGCCCACGCCCGAGTCGGCCCACCGCTACTTCGAAGCACATCCCCCCCGACTGCTCACCGGTGATCCCATCTCCTTCGCCGAGCTGATGCGGCGAGACGTGCCCGTGAAGCCGATGGCGATGATCACCACCGCGGTGGGCCTCACGGATGGCCTGCGCGCTAGCCTGGCGTCGCACTTCGACTGCCCGGTGATCGACTGGTACTCGCTCACGGAGACAGGCCCCATCGCCGCAGCCACCCCCGAGGGCGTCTTCGAGGTGCTGGCTCCCGATCTGTACGTGGAGGCCATCGACGAGTCCGGGCGCCCCGTGGCGGACGGCGAGCGTGGAGAGATCACGGTCACTGGCGGGCGGAACCCCTTCGTGCCCCTGCTTCGCTACCGCACCGGAGACTGGGGTCGCCTGCACCGCACGGCGCAGGGCCACGTGCAGATCCTGGATCTGGAGGGCCGCGCTCCGGTGATGCTGCGATCGGCCGCGGGAGGCCTCGTGAACCCGGTGGACGTCTCCCGCGTGCTCAGGCCGTTCCCGCTGGTGCAGCACGAGCTGGTGCAGCGCGCGGATGGCAGCTGCGATCTGGCTGTGCGCACACTGACCGAGGACGTGTCCCTGCAGCCCGTTCGCGATGCGCTGAAGGCGCTGTTGGGAGCCGTGGAGGTGCGCGTGCAGCGCGATCCCACCCTCGGTGATCGCAAGGTGATTCCCTATCACAGCGAGCTGCTGGAAGAATGACGCAGCCCCTCGACCATCCGCATCCGGGCCGTCCCCATCGCGTCTACCTGGCGCTCACCAACCACTGCAACCGGGCCTGCCCCTGGTGCAGCACCTACTCGTCGCCCGCACGGCGCACGTTCCTGCCCCTCGAGGCGCTCGACGCAGTGATCCCCGACGAGGGCGGGTTCGAGCTGCAGCTCGAGGGTGGCGAGCCCACGGTGCATCCCGACTTCTGGGACTTCGTGGCGGCGGCACGTGCACATCCCCGCTGCGAGCGCCTGATCGTCTGCACCAACGGCGTGCGGATCCCCCGGAGACCTGCGGCACTGGACGCCTGGTGGACTCGACTGGGGCGGCCTGTCACCGTGAAGATGTCGGTGAACCACCACCTGCTGCAGCGCGATCGTGGACTACTGGAGCTGGCTGTGGCCCTCACGGAGCGCTCCGAGCCCGACGCGCTGGTGGTGATCAACGTGCGGTGTCGACCGGGGCGAGACGCATGGGTGGTTGCTGCGGTGCAGCACGCAGGCCTCATGCCCCACGCCAACGTGTTCGATCTGCAGCGCTACGGGCTTGCAAGCGACGAGACCGACTGGGAGCCACCCTTCCTGGTGGGACACGACTTCACGCTGGTCAACCCCGACGGGCAGACCTTCGGTCCTGATCTGATCGCGCGCAGCGAAGCGATGGGCGAGCTGCCATGAGCTTCGTGGCGGCCTGGCGCAAAGAGGTGTCTCGGGCCTTCGATCTGCCGGGCAACTCCACGGCGGGCCGCACGATCCCGGTGGACTTCTGGGGAACGCCCAGGGAGGTCTACGCCAACGCCAACCTGTCGATCTACAGCGCCCAGCGTTGCAACGCGCGGTGCGCCTTCTGCGTGGAGGAGCTGCGACCCGCCTCTCGCGGCCAGGATCTGCGACACACCCGCGCCACCGACGTGCCCGACGACACCTACTTCGCAGCACTGCACGCCACCCTCGTCGCCACCGCAGTGCTTCGCCCGTCCGTGAGCATCACCGGGGGGGAGCCGAGCCTCGATCCGAGATTGCCCGAGATCCTGCGGCGCACCGCTGGGGCTCGCAAGCACACCCTCACCACCAACGCCTCTGGGCTGCTGCAGCACCGCGAGGGTCGGACGGTGCTCGATCACGTGCTCGATGCGGGCGTGCACCACCTCAACATCAGCCGCGCCCACCCCGATCACGACCGGAACCACCGCCTCATGGGCTACCGCGAGGGGCTCACGGACGACGAGCTGATGCAGGTGGTGCGGCGATGCGCCGCCGCAGGCACCCGCGTGCGGTTGTCGTGCGTGTTGCTGCGATCCGCCATCCACGATCTTCAGGGAGTGCGCAGCTACCTGCGCTTCGCGCAGTCGGTGGGCGTCGATGCCGTGATCTTCCGCCGCCTGATGGGCACCGATCCCACCACCCACGCGCGCAACCATGTGGTGCGCTACTGCGATCGCCAGCGCACGGAGCTCACCCCGCTCCTGGAAGGGCTGTCCCACGCTCCCGACTTCCACCTGCAGCGCCAGGTCGTCGGCTACTACTACTACGTCGAGGTGTGGCGCTGGCAGGGTGTGGACGTCTGCTTCGAGGAAGCCGATCTCGCCCAGCTCGAGCGCACGAAGTCGCGGGACGACGTGGTGCACGAGCTGGTGTTCCACCCCAGCGGCACCCTCGCCAGCACCTGGCAACCCTACGACGGCGTGCTCGGGCCGCCTCCGCGAGGGTGATGGGCTGCATGGATCGCGGCCAGCCGGGCGCGGCTCACGTGGGTGTAGATCTGAGTCGTGGTGACGTCGGCGTGGCCGAGCATGGCTTGGAGGTGACGCAGATCGGCGCCGTGCTCCAGCAGGTGGGTGGCGAAGGAGTGGCGGAGCACGTGGGGGCTGACCCTCTCGAGGCCAGCCGTCGCGGCCCACTGGCGTAGTCGCTGCCAGAAGTTCTGGCGCGTCATGGCCGTGCCGCGCCGACTCACGAACACCTGCGAGCAGCGCCCCTCGGGATCGTGCTGCGGGCGTGCAACCGCGAGGTAGCGCGCCATCAGCTGGAGGGAGGCAGGCCCGGTGGGCACCAGGCGTCGCTTGTCTCCCTTGCCGCGCACCAGCAGCAGCCCTCGCTCCTCGTCCACCGCCGACAGCGGCAGCGACACCAGCTCGCTCACCCGCAGGCCCGTGCTGTAGAGCAGCTCGATCATGGCTGCGTCGCGCAGGCCCAGGGGCGAGCTCCGATCGGGCGCTCGAAGCAGCGCCTCCACCTCCCGCTGCGACAGGGCCTTGGGCAGCGGCGTGCCGAAGCGAGGCGCGTCCAGCTGGTCGCTCGGATCGTGCTGCAGCAACCCGTCGCGCACGAGGAAGCGGAACAGCTGCCGGATGCTCGATCGCGCCCGCGCGATGGAGCGAAGTCCCAGATCACTGCGGTCCAGGGCCACCAGGTGATCCGACAGATGGGCGGTGGTGACCTGCGAGACCTCGACGACCCCCTGCTCTTCGCACCAGACGCCGAACCGGCGCAGATCGCGACCGTAGGCCTCGAGCGTGTTCTCCGAGCGGTTGCGCTCCACCTTGAGGTGGTACAGCAGTCCTTCGATGGCGTGGTCGAGGCTGCTCATTCCTCGAGCAGCTCTCGCAGCGCGTAGAGCGCCTGATGTGCCTGGCGGGGCGACATCTCGTCGGGATCCAGCGCTTGCACGGCGGCTCGCAGCGCGCTGTCCAGCGGCGCGGGTGTGGGGCTCGCCTCTTCTTCCTCGTCCTTGCTGGGGTCGTGTCCGCCCACGGCGAACAGCATCAACTGCGCCCGATCCTCGGCGGGTGTGTGCTTCTCGAAGTGTGTGAGCAGCGCCGCAGCCCGTCCCGTGACGTGCTTCGGCAGACCGGCGATCCGAGCGCACTGGATCCCGTAGCTCCGGCTCGCGCCCCCTTCCTTCAGCCGGCGGAGGAACAGGATCTGGCCATCGGACTCCGTGACCGCCACCGACTGGTTCACCACCGGCCCGCGCACCTGCGCCAGCTCGCACAGCTCGTGGTAGTGCGTGGCGAACATCGCGCGGCACCCGATCCGGTCCACCAGATCCTCGGCCACGGCCCAGGCAATGGCGAGGCCGTCGAACGTGGACGTGCCCCGTCCGATCTCGTCGAGCACCACCAGCGATCGCTCGGTGGCGTTGTGCAGGATGGCCGCGGTCTCCGACATCTCCACCATGAAGGTGGACTGCCCCCGGCGTAGATCGTCGGCCGCGCCCACGCGGGTGAAGATCCGGTCGCAGAGTCCCACCTGGGCGGCCTCGGCGGGCACGTAGGAGCCCACGTGGGCGAGCAGCACCACCAGGGCCGTCTGGCGCAGCACGGTGGACTTGCCAGACATGTTCGGCCCCGTGAGCACGATGAGACGACGCTCCTCGGCGTGCAGCGACACGTCGTTGGGAACGAAGCGCTCCTCGTCGAGCGACGCCTCCACCATCGGATGACGCCCACCCGTGATCTGCAGCGTGGGCTCCGCCTCGATGCTCGGAGCGACCCACCGGTGCCGCACGGCCACCTCGGCCAGGGCCGCGAGCACGTCCAGATCTGCCAGCGCGTCGGCCAGACGCTGTAGGCGCTCGGAGGCCCGACTCACCCGGTCGCGCAGCTCGCGGAAGCGCAGCAGCTCGAGCTGCTTGCGGCGCTCGTCCGCCGAGAGCACCTTCTCCTCGATCTCCTTGAGCTCGGGGGTGATGTAGCGCTCGCACGTGGACAGGGTCTGCTTGCGCAGGAACCGGTCGGGCACCTTGTGCAGGTGCGCTGCGGTGATCTCGATGAAGTAGCCGAACACCTTGTTGCGCTTGATCTTCAGCGACCCGATCTTGGTGGCCTTGCGCTCCTTGTCTTCCAGTCGACCGATGATGGTCATGCCGTCCAGCGCCAGCGCCGTCAGCTCCGCCAGCTCCACGTCCGCCTCGGGCCGGATCAGGCCGCCCTCGGTGATGGAGATGGGCGGCTCTTCCACCAGCCACGCTGCGAGATCCTCGGCCACCTCGGCGCACACGTCGTCGGGCAGCATGGGGGCCAAGGGCTGCACGCCCCCGATGGCCTGCAGGGCCGTGGGGACGGCGAGCAACGAGCGCCGGAGCCCCGCGAGGTCACGGGCGTGGGCGGTGCCTTGCGCCACGCGGGCCGAGATGCGCTCGATGTCGGCGACCTGGGCGAGCGCGTCACGGAGTTCGGCGCAGGCGGCGCGCTCCTTCACCAGCGAGCCCACCGCCCGCTGACGGGCCGCGATGGGCTCGGCCTGCTGCAGCGGGAACGCGAGCCAGTCGGCCATGCGTCGCGAGCCCATGCTGGTGGCCGTGCGGTCCATCAGCCCCAGCAAGCTCCCGCGGCGGCGGTTGCCGATGAGGGTGCGCGTGATCTCCAGGTTCCTGCGCGTGGTGTCGTCGACCACCATGAAGCCGTCGGGCTCGTAGGCGTCGATGCGGTGCACGTTGCCCAGGCGCCCGTCGAGCTGGTCGCGGGCGTAGCGCAGCACGGCCGCGGCAGCGACCACCGCCGGTCCCTCCTTCGCCAGGCCGAAGCCCTCCACGCTGGCCACCTCGAGCACCTGGCAGACCTCGCGCAGCGCCTCCTGCGAATCCCAGACCGTGGGATCCACCTCGGAGCGGATGGCACCTGGCAGCTCGTGAGCGGTCTGTACGCCGACGGTGGGCCCGAGCAGCAGCTCTCGCGGATCGAAGCGCTGCAGCTCGGCCACGGCCATCGGCAGCTGACCCACCGCGGTCACCCGCAGATCGCCCGTGGACACGTCGAGGAAGGCCAGCCCGTAGCCAGACTCACCCGAGCGCTTGCCGCTCGGAGCTCGACAGACGGCGGCCAGCCACGGACGCCTCGCCGCGGGGAGCGCCGTGGGATCGAAGGTGACCCCGGGCGTCACGACCCGCACGATCCGACGCTTCACCAACCCCTTGGCCTTGGCGGGATCCTCCACCTGCTCGGCGATGGCCACCCGCAAGCCCGCCTCGGTGAGCTTGTCGATGTAGGAGGCCACCGCATGGTGCGGCACGCCCGCCATGGGGATGGGCTCGGGATCGTTGCGATTGCGAGACGTCAGGGCGATGTCGAGGATGGGGGCCGCGGTGACGGCGTCCTCGAAGAACAGCTCGTAGAAGTCCCCCATGCGGTACAGCAGCAGCGCGTCGGGCTGCTCCGCCTTGAGGAGCCGGTACTGATCGAACATGGGCGTGCTCACGGACGCCTCCGAAGACGCCCCCCGTAATGCGCATCCTCTCCAAATTTTGGCGGTGCGGTGCACAGCTCGATCTCGAGATCGAAGGGTGGGCCACTATCCAGGAAGGACCTGATGATCTCAGGGCCTTCCTCGGGCTCCGAGCTGCACACCCCGTAGACGAGGCAGCCGCCTGGCGCCACGTGCTCGGCGGCGGCCGCCAAGATCTGGGCCTGACGCTCGGCCGCACGGGCGAGATCCTGCGGCTGGCGGCGCCAGCGGATCTCGGGGTGTCGCCGCACGGTGCCGAGGCCCGAACAGGGCGCATCCACCAAGACGGCGTCGAAGGTCTCTGCGGGCAACGCACCATCGCCCCAGTCGTGCACCATCCGGCTGATCTCCAGCCCCAGCCGGCGCTGGCCATCGGCGATCAGCTTCATGCGCTCGGCACTGCGATCCACCGCCGTGACCGCTGCACCTCGGCTGGCCAAGCGAAACGCCTTGCCGCCTGGTGCCGCACATGCGTCCAGCACGCGCATCCCCGGCTCGACGGGCACCAGATCCGCCACCACTGCTGCCGCGGCGTCCATCACCCACCAGCGCCCCTCATCGAAGCCCGGCATCCGCTCCACACGGCCCTGGGCCGAGGGGATCCGCCAGCAGCCTGGCACCACGGCGTCGTCGAGGAGCACGGCCTCGGCGCCATCGAGCCCCGCGGGGGCCTCGCCGTCGCGCGTGACGACGAACAGAGGCGGCGGCTCTCCGTTGTCGAGGCACCACGCCCGTGCGGCCTCGCGGCCATACCGATCGGTCCAGCGTGCCAGCAGCCACTCGGGATGATCGAAGGACTCGGCGGTGTGCAGCGAGTCAGCGGCCCGGACCCGCCTCAAGACGGCATTCACCATGGCGCTGGCGCGGCCCACCCCGAGACGCCGCGAGACCTCCACGGCCTGATGCACCAGCGCATGCCTCGGCGTGCGTGCGAACAGGGCCTCGAAGGCGCCGAGTCGGAGCACCGCCCGGACCTCGGCGTCGAGGCTGCCCAAAGGGCGGGACAGCACACCTCGAAGGGCGGCGTCCACCTGGCCGCGACGGCGCGTGACCCCGAAGCCCAAGAACCAAGCCAGATCACGATCCGGTCCACTCCCCGGCGAGAGCCCCGCGAGCGCCTCGTCGAGGCGCCCACCGTTCTCCACTTCCACCAGGGCCCGAGCTGCCGCCACCCGGGCGGGGTTCACCCGCGCCACGCTACCAGCTGCTCGTGTCGGACCGACTCGTCAGATCGAGCTCGTGCTCCAGCTGGCGGATCTGTGAGCTCAAGCGCGCATTGCGCACCATCATGATTCCGAACCCGATCACGAACCCCGCACCGAAGCACGAAGTGGCCAGAGCGGGCACCGACACGGGCTTCTGCAGCTGCCAGGCCGCAAAGCCGATGTCGAAGGAGATCTGCGTGGTCCTGGAGCTGTTCTGCACCCAGAACAGCGCCAGTGAGAACGCGCCCACGAGCACGCAGATCAACGTGAAGGTGCGAAACACGCCCACTCGCTAGACTTCGGCCGACGGACCGTCGGTGTCCGTCCCGACCGCGTCGGTGGGCTCGTCGGCAGCAGGTGCAGCGTCAGCCACGACCTCGGCCTGTGGAGCCGCCTCGGCCTGTGGGGCCACCTCGGCTTCCGGAGCCACCTCGGCATGTGGAGCCACCTCGGCATGTGGAGCCACCTCGGCTTCCGGAGCCGCCTCGGCGAACGCGGCTCCCTCTGCTTGGGGAACCTCGCCCTCGTCGCCCTTGGACTGCAGCTTGTGGGACAGATCTCCCATGAGGTCACCCAGGCGCGCCGAAGCGTTGTCCTGCTGCTGACGCACGTAGCTGCTGTCGGTGTCGCCGGCTTCACGCTCGGAGGCACCACGCTCCGACAACGAGATCTTCCGATCGTGGCTGTCGATGTGGATGATCTCGGCCTTGATGGTCCTGCCCTCGGGGTACTGGTCTGGCCAGTCATGGGCGTCGTAGCCCATCTCCGACAGGTGGACGAGACCCTCTACGCCATCCTCGATCTCCACGAAGATGCCGAAGTCGGCCCGATGGACCACAGGCCCCTCGATCACCTCGCCCAGGAAGAAGCGGCTGTGCACCGTGTACCAGGGGTCCTCGGTGAGCTGCTTGATGCCCAGGGAGAAGCGCTCGGCCTCCTTGTCGATGGAGAGCACGCGGGCCTCCACCTCGTCGCCCTTCTGGAAGCGCTCGCTCGGGTGCTTGATGCGCTGGCCCCAGGACAGGTCGCTGATGTGCACGAGGCCGTCGATGCCCTCGTCGATGCCGACGAAGATGCCGAAGTCCGTGATGTTGCGCACCTTGCCCTGCACCAGGGAGCCCACGGGGTACTGCTGCTCCACCACGTCCCAGGGGTTGGTCTCGAGCTGCTTCATTCCCAGGCTGATCCGCTTCTCCTCGACGTCCATCCCGAGGACCTTGGCCTCGATGATGTCGCCCACGGCCACGAGCTTGCTGGGATGCTTCACCCGCTTGTTCCACGTCATCTCGGAGATGTGGACCAGGCCCTCGATGCCGTCTTCCAGCTCGATGAAGGCACCGTAGTCGGGGATGGAGACCACCTTGCCGCGGACGATGGCGCCCACGGGGTACTTGTACTCGACCTCCTCCCACGGATCCGGACGGATCTGCTTGTAGCCGAGGGACACGCGCTGCGAGTCCGGGTCGAACTTGAGGATCTTGACCTCGACCGACTGACCCACCTCGAACATCTCTCCGGGATGGTTGAGGCGACCGTAGGACATGTCGGTGATGTGCAGCAGACCGTCGATTCCACCGAGGTCGATGAAGGCACCGTAGTCGGTGATGTTCTTCACCACGCCCGTCATGATGGCGCCGATGGTGAGACGCTCGATGGTCTCCTCGCGCTTCTCCTCGCGCTCCTGCTCGAGCAGCACGCGCCGAGACAGCACGATGTTGCCGCGCTTCTTGTTGAACTTGATGATCTTGAACTCGAAGGTCTCGCCGATCAGCTTGTCGAGATTCTTCACCGGGCGCAGGTCCACCTGGGAGCCCGGCAGGAACGCCTTGACGCCGATGTCCACCTGCAGGCCGCCCTTCACGCGGGCGATGATGCCGCCGGACACCACCTCGTCGGCCTCCACGGCCTTCGAGATCTCGTCCCAGGCCCGCATCAGGTCGGCCTTCTCCTTCGACAGGATGAGGGCGCCGTCCTCTTCTTCGATCGTGTCGAGGTAGACCTCGACGTTGTCCCCTTCGGAGATGGTGATCTCGCCCTCGGGGGTCTTGAACTCGGCGACGGGAATCAGCCCTTCAGCCTTGTAGCTGATGTCCACCGTCACCCAGTCTGACGAGATTCCAATCACGCGGCCCTTCACGACCGATTTCTCTCGCACCCCCCTCTCGCCCATGTAGTCGTCGAAGAAGGTCTTGAACTGGTCGTCGCTGATCTGATTGAGTGGAAGGTCCACGATGTTGGGATCGGTCATTAAGGGAACCTGGTAGGATTGCACCGGGAAGGGAGAACACACCCGGTGTAGCTAGGGTGAAGCTTGGTGAAGTCGTTGCGCCATGGCCCCAATGCCAAGACACACGTGATGTGCACGCGTCGGCTCTGCCGACACGGCTCTCGGAACTATCCGGCCCCTTCGGGCGTGTCAATGGGGTCAGCGGCCCGCAGCGCCGCCGCCACCAGCTTCAACACCTCCGCCACCGCTTGCGGCACGGACAGATGCGTGGTGTCGATACGGACGGCGTCGGGCGCGGCCACGAGGGGTGCGACGGGACGGTTCCGGTCGGCGTCGTCGCGCTGAGCCAGGGCGTCGGCCACCTCTTGCAGCGTCACTGACTCCCCGCGCTGCTGCAGCTCCAGGTGCCGTCGTTTCGCTCGCTCCTGTAGCGAGGCGTCGAGGAAGACCTTCACGGCGGCATCGGGAAGCACCACCGTGCCGATGTCGCGCCCGTCCATCACCACGCCACCGCGCACGGCGAGCTGCCGCTGCAGGCCCAGCAGCGCGTCGCGCACCTCGGGGTGTCGGCTCACGGCCGAGGCCGCGGGTCCCATGTCGCCCGCTCGGATGACCTCGGTGACGTCTTCTCCCTCGAGCAGCACCCGCAGCGCACCAGGGCCGTCCGAGGTCGCCTCCCAGCGAAAGTCGATGTCCAGGTCGGCCGCGACGGCGCCCAGCCGCGCTGCGTCGTCCACCCCCACGCCGGCGCGACCCGCCGCCAGGGCCACCACCCGATACATCGCGCCCGTGTCCACGTAGCGGAACTGCAGGGCCCGAGCGACGCCGCGGGCCACCGTGCCCTTCCCCGCCGAACCGGGCCCGTCCACCGCCACGTTGATCACGCTCGCAGCCCCGCAAGATCGTCGAAGAAGTGCGGATAGCTCGTGGCCACGGACTCGGTGCCCTGGACCTCCACGTGGCCGTCCACCATCAGGTTCGCCACCGAGAACGCCATGGCCAGGCGATGGTCGTCGTGGGCCTGGACCACCGTGTTGCCGTGCAACCTCCCGCCCGAGATGGTCATGCCGTCGCGGTGCTCCTCGACCTCGATGCCCAGCGCACGCAGCCCATCGGCCACCCGGGTGATGCGATCCGCCTCCTTGACGCGCAGCTCCTCCGCCCCTCGAATCGAGGTCTCACCCTCGGCACAGGCGGCTGCCACCGCCAGCACGGGAAGCTCGTCCAGACAGCGCACGGCGAGCTCCCCGTCGATCTGGGTGCCCACGAGCCGGGAGCCCCGAACCGTCACGTCTCCACAGGGCTCCCCTGCGTCGGGATTCGCACTGGGCTCCACCACGAGATCCGCCCCCATCGCCTCCAGCACGTCGATCACGCCGCTGCGGGTGGGGTTCAGCCCCACGCCTCGCACGGTGATCTCGGAGTCCGGCACCAGCGCGCCCGCCACCAAGGGGAAGGCGGCGGACGACAGATCTCCTGGCACGTCGTGGTCCACGGCTCGAAGGTTCCCGTCCATGGGCAACAGCAGCAGCCACCCTTCGGTGTCGTATCGCAGGTTGGCGCCCATGCGGCGAAGGAGTCGCTCGGTGTGGTCGCGACTCCGAGACGGCTCCCGCACGGCCACGCCCCCTCGCAGTCCCGCGAGGAGCAGCGCCGACTTCACCTGGGCGCTGGCCACCTTCAGATCGTGATGCACGGCCTTCAGCGTGCGGCCACGGATGGCCAACGGAGCCCGATCCGCCTCGCATCGGCCGTCGATCACGGCCCCCATCTTACGCAGCGGCTCGGTGACGCGGGCCATCGGACGGCGCCGCAGGCTCCCGTCGCCCGTGACCACCGAGAAGATGGGCGCGCTCGCCAGGATGCCCAGCATCAGGCGGATGGTGGTGCCGGAGTTTCCGCAGTCCAGCACGTCCACCGGCTCGGTGATCTCATCCGGGGGGGTGAGCACCCAGTCGTCACCGTCGGGCTTCAGCTGCGCACCCAACGCCTGGACGGCCTTCGCCGTGGCTCTCACGTCCTCGGAGTCGAGCAGGCCCCGGATCCGACACGGTCCGTCCGCCAGCAGCGACAGCATCAACGCACGGTGGGACAGGCTCTTGTCACCTGGAACACGAAGCTCCCCGCGCAGTCCGCTCGCCATCTCAGGCGCCCGTCTCGAACTTTCCGATCCGACGGAACCGGTCGTAGCGATCCTGCACCACCTCCTCGGTACTCCTGCTCTGCAGGTCGGCGAGCTGGCGACGCAGCGCCTGCCCCACGGAGGCGATGGTCTCCGACACGTAGCGATGAGCGCCGCCCAGCATCTCCGGGATCACCTCGTCCACCGCACCCAGCTCCTCACAGTTGCTCGCCGTGATGCGCAGGGCCTCGGCGGCACGTGGTCCCTCGGCACGATCGCGCCAGAGGATCGCCGCACACCCCTCGGGGCTGATGACGGAGTACACGCTGTTCTCGAGCATCATCACCCGATTGGCCACGCCGATGGCCAGGGCCCCACCCGAGCCGCCCTCTCCGATCACGATGGCCACGACGGGCACCTTCAGCGTGGACATCTCCATGATGTTGCGGGCGATGGCCTCCGCCTGACCGCGCGCCTCGGCATCGATGCCCGGGTAGGCCCCCGGGGTGTCGATGAACGTCACGATGGGCATGGAGAAGCGCTCCGCGAGTCGCATCAGCCGCAGGGCCTTGCGGTACCCATCGGGCCTCGCCATCCCGAAGTTCCGGAACAGGTTCTCCTTGGTGTTGCGGCCCTTCTGGTGCCCGATGATCATGACCGGAGTGCCGTCGAAGGCGTCGGCCGGATCCAGGGTCTTGAACCGCGCCGTCCCGCCCACGATGGCGTGGTCGTCGAATCCCGCCCGGTCGCCGTGCAGCTCGGTCCACTCGTCGAACAGACCGTCGATGTAGTCGAGGGTGTAGGGCCGCGCCGGGTGCCGTGCGAGCAGCGTGCGCTGCCAGGGCGACAGATCCCCGAAGATGTTCTGCTGCAGCCGGCTGGCCTGCACCTCGAGCTGGGCGATGCTGGCAGACAGATCCACCCCGTTCTCTTGCTGCAGCTCTCGGAGCTGGTCGATGCGACGGCGCAGCTCCACCACGGGTCGCTCGAAGTCGAGAACAACGTCCACACGGCCCTCCTGGGGCGTGGGGGTAACCTGACCGTCGAGGGTGGGCCCGCGGTGCGAGAAATTCTGGCCGGGCCACAGAACCAGGCGCATTCACCCGATGACCCAACGCAAGGGAGCAAGAGACATGCGCTACGCCCTCACGGTCGCCCTGACCATCGTCCTCGCCGCTGGATGCGAGCCTGCGATGGACGGCGCGGACCAGACCGGATTCCTGCTGCGCGACGTCGATGGTGACGGAGTGGCAGATATCGACGACGACGACGACGACGGCGACGGAATCCCCGACGACGAGGACGACGACGACGACGGTGACGGCATCGACGACGACGACGAGCCCGACACCGACGGCGACGGCTACGACGACGACGTGGACACCGACGACGACGACGACGGCATCCCGGATGACGAGGACGACGACGACGACGGCGACGGAATCCCCGACGACGAAGACGAGGACCACGAAGACAACGACGACGACGACGGCGACGACGACGACGACGACGACGACGACGACGACGGCGGCGGAACCTCCTCGAAGTGAGTCATCGTGGCTGCACCGACGAACATCGCTGAGCTGTACGACGCCGTGGGACACCTGGTGTTCCGGCGGTGTCTGCAGATCCTCCGCAACCCCGAGGAGGCCAAGGACGCGGTCCAGTGGACCTTCGTTCGAGCCATCGAGACGGGGTTCGAGGTGCGGAGCTCGGCCGAAGCGCTCTCCTGGCTCTACCAGACCGCCTCCAGGCGGTGCCTGTGGGTCCTGCGCAACGCCCGCGTCCGGTCAGGGATCCTCGACCGTCATGGGACCGAGGCCCTACCCTCCACCATCGCGATGCCCGTCGACCTCGAGTCGCGCGAGCTGCTCGCCCAAGCCTTGGACGGCATGGTCGAGCGGGACGCGCAGCTCGTCCTCATGACCCACGTATGGGGCTACAGCACCGAGAGAGCCGCGGAGATTGCTGGCACCTCCGTGCGCACCGTCGGCCGCGCACGCGCCGACTTCAAGGAGCGACTTCGTCGCCTGGCGGCCCAGGAGGCTTCCGCATGAGTACCCCCCCGAAAGACATGCTGCCCATCGACGAGTTCGATCTGGAGCTGGAGATCGCCGGCGCGGACCTGCCGCAGGAGCGACTGGAGCGCCTGTGGCGCGACACCTCCCTCGACCCTGCTCGGGCGGAGATCGCGGCGTCGGAGGCCTGGTGGCTGCGGCATCGCCCTGCGCTCCGAGCCGCGCCTCAGCCCCCGCCTCGGTGGCGCGGCTGGATGATGGCGGCGGCGGTGGCCGCAGCCGTGTTGTTGGCCTGGGTCCTGCTGCAACCCACGGAGCCCGCATCGCCGGACGTCCGGCCACGCGGAGTGGGCGGCGTCGACGTCGGATGGGTGCGCGATGGCGCGCCGATGCAGCCAGGCACCCTGATCCGGTCCGGAGACCAGCTGTCGGTCCAGCTGAGCACCGAGCCCGGTCGTATGGTCTACGTGGCCACGCTACAAGACGACGGCGAGGTGTTCGTGTTGCAGGCGGAGCCCTCCGATGCGCAGGGCCGCTTCGTGTTGAGTGGCCGCGCCCAGCTCGACGACTTCGAAGGACGCGAGTGGCTCGTGGTGGTGAGCCGCGAACAGCGCGTCCGCCAGAACGTGCTGCGGGCAGAGCTGCAGCGCCTGCTGCCCGAGCCCGGGCCTGGCCCCGGGCGCTGGGTGGTCGAGGTGACGCGCGGGCGCACCACGAGATGATGCTCGGCCTGGCCATGGCCACCCTCGCCTCCGCCTCTGGAGCGGACGGTGAGGTGCGCCTGGCCTTGGTGGTCTCGTCCAACCACGGCATGCCCGACGAGCTGCCTCTGGTCTACGCCGATCAAGACGCCTCGCGCGTGGCGGACATGCTGCTCACCCTCGGCGGCTATGGACCTGGCGACGTCTGGGTGGTGCCCGACGCCTCGGTCGACGAGGTCTACCGCACCCTCACCCGTCTGACGGTGCGCGCCCAGGAGGTCGCCAGCAACGGTGGCACGCCGCGGCTGTTCACCTTCTACGCCGGACATGCAGGGGTGGACGGGTTGCACATCGATGGCGAGGTACTGCCGCTGCCGGATCTGAAGGCGGCCATCCGCGTGGTGCCAGCCAGCGACCGGGTGGTGGTGCTCGACGCCTGTCATGCTGGCACCATCGCGCGCTCACGCGGGGCGCAGCTGGTGCAGGTCAGCGACCGGCCGCAAGGCTTCACGCCGCCCACCGACGAGGCCTGGCTCACGAGCAGCGGTCCCGAGGAGCGCTCCTTCGAGGTGGAGGACCGGCGAGGGGCGTTGTTCACCCACTTCTTCCTCTCGGGTGCTCGAGGCGCGGCCGATACCGATGCCGACCAGCAGGTCACCCTCGGTGAGCTCTACGCCTTCGTGCGGACCCACACCGCCGCAGCCGCAGCGGATCTGGGTCGACTGCAGCAGCCACGCTGGTCCGGGGACCTCGCCGGGTTCGCGCTGACGAACGTGGGGGCGAGCCCGACGGGCGTTCGGGTGCCCGGCCCCGTGAGTGCGCCCTTGTTGGTGCTGGACGCCGCTGGCGAGCGGGTGGTGGCCGAGGTGCCGAAGGGGGGCGGCACCTCGCTGGCGCTACCTGCGGGTCGCTACGAGGTGCTCAGCGTGGCGGGAGGCAGCGTGTCCATGGGCACCCTGGTCGTTCCCGACGGCACCTGGACGGTGTTCGCCCCCGACGAGCAGCTGCGATCGGTCCGCGGTGTGCGAGCAAGGGGCGGCACCTTCGACCCCACGCCCTGGTCCGTGGACGTGGGCTATGCGGTGGACCTGGGCAGCCACGGAGCCTTCCTGAACCTGCAGCGAGCGCTGGGTCGCGGCCACGCCGTCGGTGTGGGGGTTCGGGCAGGCACGCTGCCCATCTCGACGCCCTGGCAGCAAGGCTCCGACACCCTGCTCGCCGTCCAGCTCACCTGGATGCGCGAGATCACGGGACCGGATCTGGTCTTGGCGCCGGGGCTGGCGCTCACCGCAGGGAGGGCCTCGCATCGCGTCCAGCGTGCTCCTCACCCCGTGTGGGGCGAATGGTACGGCCAGGCGGACGCGCCCGAGCTGCAGCACTCACCGCTGGCGGGGCTCGCCGCGGGCGTTGGTCTCGAGGTCCCGCTGGACCGCTGGGCACTGGCCAGCTGGGTGGACGCGGGGCTGGCCAGTCGGGACGCGCGCACGCTGCTGCCCGTGGTGTCCGGCCGGCTCGGGCTACGGAGGTCGCTGCGATGACGCCGAGAACAGGCATCATGGCGGTGGGTATGGCGCTCCTGGCGGGCTGCTCGGGGGACGGGCTCGGTCCGATCGACGCCGCCACGGGGTCGCTGAACATCGCGATCGCGGCCGAAGCCCCTCAGGTCACCGACGACGAGGGGCTGCGACTGGTGTCGCTGCAGCTGCAGGTGGACGCCCTCGTCATCGATGGGGTGGCCCCCTCGATGGCGGAGTCGGTGGAGGTCTTGGTGGACGCTGCCTTCGAGCCACTGGAGTCCGTGGACGCCATCCCCGTGACGCTGGAGACCGGCCGCCACACCGACTTCACCTTCGAGATGCGCCTCGACCATGTGGAGCAGCCCAGCATCCTCGCCGTGGCAGCCAAGGGCGACGACGGTGAGCAGATCATCCTGGCCGTGGACCGCATGGCGCTGGCCTTCACCACGCCGCTGGTGCAGATCTCCGAGGTCTCGCCCCGCATGGCCAGCGTGGTGTTCGACCCCGAGACCTGGTTCGCGGGCATCTCCGCCGACGACGATGGTCCCACCGTGGTGGATGCCACCTCGGGCCCCGCCTACGACGCACTGCTCGCTCGGATCACCGCCTCCACGCGGTTCTTGCTCGAGGGCGAGCCCATCGATCCCACCCCACCTGACGACACGGGGATCGGCGACGACGACGACGACGACGACGACGACGACGACGGCAACACCGGATGATCCTCGCGCTGCTGGGAGCGTGCACGGAGCCAGCGATGGGACCGACGTTCCTTCGCCTTCGCGGCGCCGTGGACCCCGAGCTGCAGATCGAGGGAGGCGACGCCGAGGCCGCTGTGGTCTGGGTGACCGCCGTGCAGGGTGAGCTGTGCGTGGAGACCTCGGTGCCGCCCTTCGTTCCGCAGCTGCTCACGTACGAGCTGGAGGTGCTCGGCCCGCCGGCGTTGGCGGCAGACCTGTGCGTGCCCCGGCCTCCCGATTTCGACCCCTCCACTCCGGTCGCCTTCGGGGTGGTCCTGCTGGTGGATCCGGACCCGGGCGCGAGCTGGGACGTGGGCGCAGATCCGGGGCGGCTGCTCGGATGGTTTGCGGACGCTCAGCCGTCGCTGACCGATACGGTGTCGGTGACGAACGGCAAGCTGGTGGCGGCGGCTGAGCGATTCGCCTTGATGGTGGACGGATCGACAGGCCGCGCGGCCTTCTCCGACGCCTACTGCCGCTTCGACGAGCTGGTGTCGGGCCTCACGCTGTACCGGGATCGCTCGCTGGACTGCGGAGGGTGGCAGCCCGCGGCGTCGGCGGGGCGGCGTACGGAGTTCCAGGGGGTGGACCTGGTGGCGCTGCCGTAGGTGGCGCGACACCGCTCGCTTGTTCCAGTCCCACTGCAACCCCGGATCAGGCGCGCTCCGCTCGATCGCGACAATCAACGGAGTCGATTGTCGCGATCAGAGGTCACCGAACACCTCCGCTGCCAGCGCCAGCGCTCGCTGCTGGTGGCCGGCCTCCACCCGCTCGAAGCCCAGCCCCCGCATCCACGTGCGTTGCTTCCGTGCAAAGTGTCGGGTGTCGCGCTGCGTACGTCGGACCGCCTCTTTCAGCTCCAGCCCGTCCAGCAGGTGATCGCACAGGTGCCGATATCCGAGCGACTGTAGCGGCTTGAGCGTGCGGGCGTGACCGGCATCCAGTACGTTGCGAACCTCGTCCACGTACCCCGCCTCCATCATCTGCAGCACCCGCGCGTCGATGCGCTCCGCCAGGTCGGATCGGTCCAGCCAGAGCGCCCGATGGGCCACTCGATCCGGTGCCCGTGCGTGGGCCTCCTGCAGCTCCGACAGCTGCTGTCCCGTCTGCGCGTGCACCTCCAGCCCTCGCACCAGCCGCACCGTGTCGTTCGGGTGGACGCGCTGCGCCAGCGTCGGATCCACCACCATCAAGCGGGCGTGCAGATCCCCTTCCGCTTCGATGCGAGCCCGCAGCTCCGGATCCACCGGCGGCGTCTGCACCAGTCCCCGCAGCAGCGACCGCAGGTACAGGCTCGTGCCGCCCGCCACGACAACCCGCTCGTGGCGTGCGATCACGTGGTCGCTCAGCGCCACGAAGTCGCCCGCGTCGAAGGACTCGTCCACCTCCACCAGATCGATGCCGTAGTGCGGCACCCGTGCCTGCTCCTCGGCCGTGGCCTTCCCGGTACCGATGTCTAGCCCTCGGTAGACTTGCATCGCGTCTGCCGAGAGCACCACCGCATCGAAGCGCTCTGCCACCTCGAGTGCTGCAGTGGTCTTCCCTGCGGAGGTGGGCCCAGCAATCACCAACACCATGGACCCACTCATACGCCGTTCCGAACCACACCACGAGGGATCATGATGCGCCTGCACCCCATCGCCGCACTCGTGGCCTGCACCCCGCAGGTGGCGTCGACCCAACCCTCGACAAGCGAGGCTCCCACCCTGTGCGACGTCGAGTCCGCGCTTGCCGACGAGCAAGCGGCGCTGTCGCTCCGAGCGCCGTCCGTCTGCAACGAGCTGCACGATCTCGGGGAGCAGAGCCTCCTCGAGGCTGGTCTCGTCCCGCAGGAGACCGACTTCGGCAACGTGCTCGCCCCGGATGCCCTCGCGCACCGCGCCGAGCTCGAGGGGCCCAGGCGCCTGCTGCGCTACGACGACGTCACGATCTCGGTCGCCAGCGACGGCGTCGCCGACCTCGAGCTCGCCGTCCTCACAGCCCAAGCGCTGTCGATCCTGCGCAGCGACCACCCGGGGGCTGCGGACCTCCTCGCCGAGCTACGCCATCCGCCGACAGATCCCACGCTCGACTGCTGTGGGTGGCGGAACCACGTGGAGGAGCTCGTGCTCTCCCTCGATGCCACCCCTCGCGATGTCGGTGCCGCGGTGACCATCCTCGGCCCCGGCGAGCCGGAAGGTGCAGAGACGATCTTCGCGAATACCGCGGTGATCTCGCTGCACCGCGAGACCGTGCTCGGGGGCGATCCGCGCCGCGGCAGCCGGTTCGTCTACGGGTCCGCCGATGCCCGAGAGAACCAGCTTCGCTACTTCGTGGACGGGGCGGTCTTCACCCTCACCCACGAGGCGGCTCACCTCACCATCGACCACCGCAACTCCGTGAGCGAGGTCGCCCATCGAGTCTGGGGCGGACGGTTCTACGTCAACGACGCCTACGTCGCCGCAGAGGAGGTCATCGCGAACCACAGCGCTTGCGCGCCGCTGGCAGCTGGCCTGAGCGAGGAGATGTTGCAGGCCAATGCGTCCATCACGGCCGCCCTACAGGGCCAGCTCGGCGTCGAGGACCGACTCGAGGAGCTCAGGCTGCTGTCGAACTCCAGCTCGCCTCGCCTGCTCCTGGATCTGCCGGAGCCGTGCCAAGAGTGAGCCTTGGATCAGCCCGCCTGAAAGCACCGCGCCACGTCCATCAGACGCTTCGACTTCTTGTCCTTGATCTCGAAGGACAGCGGCTCGCCGATCTCCGTCCGCACCGCGATGACGGGTGACGCCGCGAGCTTCGCCAGCGTCGACGCATCCACGACGTACGGGATCTGCCACTGGGTGAACACCCCTGCATCGTTGGCGTTCGTCACCGGCGAGGCGGCCTCGCTGCTCGGCAGCGTGAGGGTGGTCCCATCCGCCAGCCGGATGTCCCCCTCCGCCCCAACCGGAACCACCACGTCCACGTCTCCGCGCCGAACGTACATCACGCGGAACTCCCGGGCGCCGTCCTCTTCGGTCAACGAGATCGCCAGATACCGACCGATCCCCACGTAGACCACGCGGCCGCGCGCCGTCTCCCCGAACGCCGTCTCGTGGGTGACCACCGACTTGCACGGATCTTTGGCGTGAGCCTGTGACGTCATCGACGCAGCCAACAACAGAACCAAGGCGACCTCCAGCAACGACGCCCGCTATCGCGCCTTCACGAGGTCCGCCGGGTCGATCTGAGCCACCGCCACCGGCACACCCGCCTCCTCCGCCCACGCCAACCAGGTTCGCACCTCGATCGGATCCCCCGAAACCGCAGCCGGCGACAGCCGCTGCCCCCAGGCCTCCCGCACATCTGCTCCCTTCGACAGCGCCGACAGCGCCACCTGCGCCAGCGCCACGGGATCCGCATCGGCCAGCGCCCCCGGGATTGCGCGCACCGCCAGCTCCGTCGGCGAGAACCGCGCCAGATCCAACCCCAGCTCCGCCAGCGACTCGGTGTGCGCCTCGGCCGCCTGCACCTCGGCTGGCGACAGCCGAATCACCACCGGCACCAGCAGCCGCTTGCCGGGCCCCTCCGCCCGGGACGCCGCCAGTCGACGGCCCAGCCTTCCTGCGTCCAGCACCCACACAGCACCGCCACGGTCGCCCACGGCATAGCGCCCACCGATGACGCCCAGCACCGCCACCCGGCCGTCGCCCTCCTCCTGCGGTGGCGCCACCGAAGCGTCCCGCGCACTGGGCTCGGCGACCACGGGGACGGGCTGTGGCACGGGCACGGGCTGTGTCGAGCCACCTGCCTCCGGCAGCGCCTCCACCGCGGCCAAGAACCCACGCGGCGGCGGCGAGGGCGGCAGCTCGTCGTCCGGCGCGAAGGGCAGCCCGGGCATCGATGCATCCACCGGCTGCGGCACTGAGATGCCGCTCACCGCCGCCCGCAGCTGACTCGCCACGAAGCGCCCCACGGCGGCCGGATCCGCGAAGCGCACCTCCGCCTTCGCCGGATGCACGTTCACGTCCACGCCGCTGCCCGGCAGCCGCACGTCCAACACCACCAGCGGATGCCGGCCCCGCGGCACCCGGTCGCGGTAGGCCTCCGCGATGGCGCGCCGCAGCACCATGTCGCGCACCCACCGGCCGTTCACGTACACGTACACCGAGCCGTTGCGGTTCGCGCGGTCCACGCCCGGAGGCGACGCGACCCCCCGCAGCTGCAATCCCCCGTCGGACGCCTCCACCGCTACCAGCTTGCGCGCATCGCTGCCCAGCAGCGCCGCCGCCCGCTCCACCAGCGGCCCCGCTGCAGCGTCCTCGGCGCAGATCGGGGCGTCCACCAAGCGCCGCCCCCCGTGGGTCAGGCTCACCCCCACGTCCGGCCGCACCAGCGCTGCTCGCACCACCGCCTGCACGCAGTGCCCCAGCTCCGTGGACGTCGCCCGCAGGAACGCGCGACGCGCGGGCAGGTTGAAGAACAGGCTGCGCGCCCGCACCACCGTGCCCTTCGCCGCCCCCACCTCGCGCACGTCCGTCAGCGTGCCGCCCTCCAGGCGCACCCGGGTGCCCTCCTCCGCCCCCGCCACACAGGTGATCAGCTCGAACCGACTCACCGCCGCGATCGAGGGCAGCGCTTCTCCGCGGAAGCCGAAGGTGCCCACCTGCTGCAGGTCTCCCATCGTCCAGATCTTGGACGTGGCGTGCCGCTCGATGCACAGCAGCGCGTCCTGTTGCGACATGCCTCGGCCATCGTCGGCCACCTGGATCAGTGTCTTGCCGCCGTCGCGCAGGGTCACGTCCACGTGGCTCGCGCCTGCGTCCAGCGCGTTCTCCAAAAGCTCCTTCACCACCGACGCCGGACGCTCCACCACCTCGCCCGCCGCGATCTGGTCGATGACGCGCTCTTCGAGGATGCGGACCCCCGAGACCTCCACCTCGCTCACCCCGCCTCCTCTCCCAGCTTTCGGCGACGCTTGAGGTGCAGACGAATGGGGGTACCCTCGAAGCCGAAGGCGTCTCGCAGGCGGTTCACCAGGTAGCGTCGATACGCCGGCCCCACCCCGTCCGGGGTGTTCGAGAAGACGGCGAAGGTGGGCGGCCGCACGCGGGTCTGGGTGGCGTAGTACAGCCGCACCGGGTGGTGGTAGCGCTGCGGCGGCGTGTGGGCCGCCACCGCTGCCTCCAGGAAGCGGTTCACGTTGGCCGTGGTGATCCGCCGATCGAACTCTGCGTACACGCTGTCCACCATGGGCAACACCCGGTGAAGGCCCTTGCCCGTCTTGGCCGAGATGAACAGGTGCGGCGCCCAGGTGGCGTGGGGCAGCCGTCGCTCGAGGGAGTCCTCGGTGGAGCGCGCGTCGATGTCGGGGTCGTCGCGGGTGAGATCCCACTTGTTCACCAGCACCACCAGCGCCCGGCCGCGATCGTTGACCAGCTGCGCCAGCTTCGCGTCCTGGTCGGTGGGGCCCTCGGTGCCGTCGATCATCAGCAACGTGACGTGGCAGCGCTCGATGGCCCGAATGGCCCGCAGCGACACGAAGCGCTCCAGCTGGTCGCCGATCCGGGCCTTCTTGCGCACCCCCGCCGTGTCCACCAGAAGGTAGTCACGCCCGTCCACCTGTAGGGCGGAGTCCACCGGGTCCATGGTGGTACCCGGCACGTTGTCGACCACGTGCCGCTCTTCGCCCAGCAGCGCGTTCACCAGGGTGGACTTGCCGATGTTGGGGCGTCCCACCACGGCGATCCGGATGGGTCCACCCTCGTCGGCCTCGTCCAAGAGGGTGCCGAGCTCCTCGTCGCCCTCGGCTCGCGGCGGCAGGGCGTCCACCACCGCCGCACACAGCTCGTAGATGCCGCGACCATGGGCCGCACTCACCGACAGCAGCGGCTCCATGCCCATGGACCAGAACTCCGCCGCCAGATCCTCCTGCTTCGGGCCGTCGATCTTGTTGACCGCCACGATCACCGGCTTCGAGCTGCGCCGCAGCAGGTCCGCCACGTCGGCGTCCGCCGGCGTGATGCCCGCCCGGCCGTCCACCACCAGCAAGATGACGTCGGCCTCCTCGATGGCCACCACCGACTGTCGACGCATCGACGTCAGCAGATCGGACTCCGTCTCGGGCTCGATTCCGCCGGTGTCGATGAGGAGCACGCGCCGCTCGAGCACGTCCGTCTCTTCGTACAGCCGATCCCGGGTCACCCCGGGCCGGTCGTGCACCACCGCCTTCTTGAACCCGACGAGCCGATTGAACAGCGTGGATTTGCCAACGTTGGGCCGTCCGACGACCGCAACGACGGGCAGCCGCATCACTCCCCCTGCCAAGCGGCAGTATACGGTGGCGACCTCGTGCGCACCCCGGTCCCGCCGCGATAAAGCCCACCCGGTACGTCCACGAGCAACAGATTCTCGAGGGCTTCGCGACCTACGGTGCCCTCGGGAAGGGTCCCATCGGGGTTCGCCAGAGCCCCGGTCCTTCTCGCGGGCACTGTGGGTCGGTACGAGAAGCCCACGTCGGAGGGAGAGTGCGTGTCGTAGTCGCCATGTCGGGAGGCGTGGATTCGTCGGTGGTGGCGGGCCTGCTCGTGCGTCAGGGCCACGAGGTCATCGGGGTGCACATGCGGCTGCACGACGAGTCGGCCACGGCGATCTCGGGCAAGCGCTGCTGCGGCTACGACGACGCCCTGGACGCGCGGAAGGTGGCCGACGCCCTGCAGATCCCGTTCTACGTCATGAACCTGCGTGACGCGTTCCGCAAGGCCGTCATGAGCGACCTGGCCGACACCTACCTGGCGGGGAGCACGCCCAATCCCTGCATCCAGTGCAACGGCGTGCTCAAGTTCCGGGTGCTGCTGACCCGTGCCATGGCCCTGGGGGCGTCCCACCTGGCCACGGGGCACTACGCCCGCATCGTCGAGGGGCCCGGCCTCGCGATGGCCGTCGATGCCGACAAGGATCAGAGCTACTTCCTGTTCCCCATGCCCACCGAGGCCCTCGGCCGCACCCTGTTTCCCTTGGGGGGCCTCACCAAGTCCGAGGTACGAGAGCACGCGGCGGCACTCGGGCTGGCGGTGGCCGACAAGCCCGAGTCCCAGGAGATCTGCTTCATTCCCGACGGCGACCATGCGCGCTTCGTCCGCGAGCAGCACCCCGACGCACCCGCGGACGGCCCCATCTTGACCGAGGATGGCACCGAGGTGGGCCGTCACGACGGCTACTACCGGTTCACCGTCGGCCAGCGCCGCGGGTTGGACGTGGCGATGGGCGTGCCCGCCTACGTGCTGCGCATCGACCCAGAGCAGCGGGCCGTGATCATCACCACCGATCCGTCCCGCCTCGGAGCGATGGGGCTGGTGGCCTCGGGGGCCGTCTGGCATCGTCGCCCCGAGCCCGACGAGGCCGTCACCGTGCGGATCCGTCACCGGGGCCGGCACAACGCGGCGCGGGTGAGCAGCGAGGGCAAGCGGTTCGAGGTGCACTTCGAGGAGCCCGTGCGGGCCATCGCACCGGGGCAAGCCGCCGTCGTCTACCAGGGCGACCGCGTGCTCGGCGGCGGCTGGATCGGCCGCGCGGTGCAGGGGGCGTGATGGACGACGACATCACCGATCCCCTGGAGACTCTGGCCCAGGCCGTGGGGCACGCCTTCCACGATCCGAGCCTGCTCGCGCAAGCCATGACGCACTCCACCTTCGCCCACGAGAACGAGGTGCCCGACAACGAGCGCCTCGAGTTCCTGGGGGACGCCGTGCTGCAGCTCGCCTCCACGGTGCTGCTCATGGATCACTTCCCGGATGCGCCGGAGGGCCAGCTCTCGCGCCTCCGGTCGCGCGTGGTGAGCACCAAGGCGCTGGCGGCCCTGGGACGGCGCCTCGACGTGGGTGCGGCGCTGCAGCTGGGCGTGGGTGAGCAGGCCACCGGTGGCCGAGATCGGCCCAAGGTGCTCGCGGGCGCCATGGAGGCCTTGCTGGGGGCGGTCTACACCGACGCCGGGATGTCCGCTGCCCACGCGCTGGTGGCGCAGTGGCTCGCCGAGCCCCTGCGTCTGCTGCAGGCCGAGGCCACCGGCGGCTGGAAGGACCCGCGCAGTCTGCTGCAGGAGCGCCTGCAGCGTCACGGGGGCCCCACCCCGACCTACGAGGTGGTGGACCGTGCGGGCCCCGCCCACGAGCCACGCTTCGTCGTGGAGGTGCGCTCCGGCGACGAGCTGCTCGGCCGCGGAGAGGGCCGTTCGAAGCGGGCCGCAGCCAAGCAGGCCGCCGAGCAGGCCTTGCGGGGGGAGGCCCCGTGAGCGTGGTGCCCATCCAGCTCGGCTGCTGCCACGAGCCACAGCGATGCCTGCTGTGCCCCCCGCCGCCGCCGCCCCCCACCGCGGAGCTCGTCTCGGCCCTGGTGCAGCACTACCAGGAGCGCAGCTCCGAGCTACGCGCTGGGTTCTACGGCGGCCCACCTCCCACGGACGAGCTGCTGGAGGCGCTCGGCGGACTGCCCTTCGTCGCGCGGGTACGACCCGATCTGTTGTCTCGTGCCGACGCCAAGCGGCTGAAGGAGGCAGGGGCCATCGGGATCGAGCTCGATCTGCTCTCGCTGTCCGACCACGCCCTGCGGCAGGTGCGCCGCCCCCATCGCCGTCGTCTGGTCCTGGAACAGCTCGAGGGGCTGCGCGCCATGGGGCTCCGCACCGGCGCGGTGCTCGCGCCCGGGCTGCCTGGCACCGATCACGAGGGCATGCTCGCCGACGCCACCGAGCTCGCCCGGCAGGTCGACTTCGCACGGCTGCACCCCGTGCTCGTCCTCGCCGACAGCGGGCTGCGCGAGGTGCACATGGACGGTCGGTACAGGCCGCTGGATCTCGGTGCCGCCATCACCATCTGCCGGGCCTTGCTCGACCTGCTCGAGGGAGCTGGGGTCACCGTGATTCGCATCGGGCAGAATCCCGGCCCCGACGGGCTCGGGCGAGCGGTGGGGGGTCCGCGCCATTCCGCGCTGCGCCAGTTGGTCGAAGCGCGCAGAACCCTCGATACGCTGCAGAGCCGCCTGTCGGGCATCGCTGCGGGGTCGCGGGTGGCCATCCGATGCCATCCCGCCGATGAAACCCGCACCCGTGGACCATACAATCAACACATCCGCACCCTCCGCGCCCAACACTCGTTGGCTCGTCTGAAGGTCCGGCCCGATCCGGATCTGAAGCGCGGGGAGTTCGTGTTGGAGCACGAAGGATGAGCCAAGAAGACGACGACAGTGCCTTTCGCTGCGGCTACGTCGCCCTCATCGGTCGGCCCAACGCCGGCAAGTCCACCCTCCTCAACCGCATCCTCGGCTCCAAGCTCGCCATCACCAGCGCCAAGCCACAGACCACCCGCAACCGCATCGTGGGCATCCACAGCGACGAGGGCATGCAGGCGGTGTTGGTGGACACGCCGGGTATCCACGAGGCGTTCACCGAGCTGAATCGCTCCATGGTGGCCCGCGCCAAGGCAGCCCTGGAAGACGTCGACGCCGTGTGCTGGATCGGCGACATGACGGCGATGGCCCGCCGCGCCGAGGACAACACCTCCGTGCTCGACGCGGTGGACCGCGACATCGTGCAGCTGCTGGCGGCGAGCGGGCGTCCCGTCATCTTCGTGGCCAACAAGGTGGACGTGGTTCCCCATCCGCTCCTGCTGCCCGTCATCGGCGCCGTGAGCGAGATCATCGACGTGGCGGCCGCCGTGCCCGTCTCGGCACTCACCGGCGACGGGGTGCCGAAGCTGCTCGAGGAGGTGCGCTCCGCGCTGCCCGCGGGTCCCGCGCTGTTTCCTGCCGAGGACTGGGCGCAGGTCTCCGAGCGCTTCCTCGTCTCCGAGATCGTGCGCGAGAAGGTGTTCCACCTCACCGAGCAGGAGGTGCCCTACGCCACCCATGTGGTGGTGCGCCAGTTCGACGAGTCCGACCGCGAGGCCAAGAACATCGTGCGGATCTACGCCGACGTGGTGGTGGAGCGCGCCTCGCAGAAGGGCATCGTGATCGGCAAGGGCGGCGACATGCTCAAGCGCATCGGCACCATGGCGCGTCACGAGCTGGTGGATCTGCTCGGCTGCCGCGTGTACCTCGAGCTGTACGTGCGGGTCGAGCGCGACTGGACGCGATCGGTCCGCGGCCTGCGTCGTGTGGGCTTCGACGACGGCAACCAAGGGTAGCTGGACTGCCGCAGGTCGCGTCTGCTGAGCCGGAATCCTGCGCGGGCCTTCCAGCAGCCGCTTCCCTTTCGAGCGTCTACACTTGATGCGATCCGCTCGACGCACATCGATCATTGTAGACATGCGCACCCGCCTCGAACGGGTTCACAGCGCACCACACCTCCGTTCCTTCAGCACTGCGAGCTGCTCGATGAACTCCCCCTCCGACCGCATCCGCCGCGTTCGCGCCATCGTCCGAAAGGTCTTTGGAGCGAGGCTCTTCGGCGTCGTGGTGTCGGTGTACGTCCCCGTGCTTCGCTTGGTCGTCAACACCGGCCGCGTCCTGGACCGGATCTTCTTCCCGTCCATCCAGAAGAAGCAGATCACCTCACCCATCGTGTTGATCGGCAATCCGCGCACCGGCACCACGTTCCTGCAGCGCTTCCTCACCGATCATCAGCTCGGATCGGGCATGGAGCTGTACCGCATGGTGTTCGCGTCGCTGACGCTGCAGACCCTGCTCAAGCCGGTGTTGCCCATCCTGGAGGCCGTGAGCCCCGCCCGCTTCCACAAGCCCGAGGTCCACAAGACCAGCCTCGGCTCCGTGGAGACCGACGACGCCTCCATGATCACCCGCTTCTTCGACGGCTTCTTCCTCTACGGCTTCTTCCTCGCCTTCGACGACGAGGACTTGCTGCACACCGTCGACCCCGCCTCGCGCGACACCTCGGCCCGCGACTTCGAGTGGATCGAGGGGCTGTGGAAGCGGAACCTGGTGGCCCACCACGCGGTCTGCGCGGTGGCCAAGCTGTTCAGCGTGTCGCCGCGGGTGCCCCAGTTCCTGGAGCGCTTCCCCGACGCCAAGATGCTGTACATGGCGCGGGATCCGGTGGCCATCTTCCCCTCGGGCATGAGCCTCGTGACGGGTGTGCTCGAGGAGGCCTTCGGCTTCTGGTCGCTGCCCGAGGCCACGCGGCAGATGTGGTTCGACCGCATCTACAAGGCGTTCGTGATGCTCCTGCAGCGCTTCCACGACGACTACACCTCGGGCCGCATCCCTCGCGACAACGTCTATGTGGTGCGCTACGACCGCATGATGGGAGAGTTCGAGGTGGTGATGGGCGAGCTGCTCGAGTTCATCGGCCACGAGCCGGGCGACGAGCTGCAGCAGACCATCGCCGAGCGTGCCGACAAGCAGCGTGCCTACAAGAGCAAGCACAAGTACGACCTGGCGAAGTTCAACCTCGACGCCGACCAGATCCGGCGCGACTGTGCGTTCTTCTACGACACCTTCCTCACCCCCCTGCCACACCTGCAGGCGGCCAAGGCGGAGTAGCGACGGGCCGAACATGTCGTCGACGTCCGACACACGGCGCCAGCTCTTCGAGGCGGCCCGGACGCGACCCGCCGACGACGCGGCGTGGTCGGTGCTGGCGGACTGGCTCACGGACCGAGGGGACCCCCGCGGTCGGCTCATCCACCTCGAGCGCGCAGACGGGTCCCCCCGTGCGCAACGCATCGCCCGGCAGCGCGAGGCAAGGCAGCTGCGGGCCACCCACGAAGCACGGTGGCGCTCGGGCGTGGAGCTGCCCGAGGGGTTCGAGGCGCTCGACTGGACCCACGGCTTCCTGCACCGGATTCGGATCAATCGCCCCTGGGACGATTCCGTCGTGGACGACCTGCGCTCGGTCCTCGCGCAGCCCCACGCAGCGCTGCTCACCCGGCTGAAGATCTCCAGCCTGGAGATGTCCTCCGGGGCATGCGCCCACCTGGCCTCCAGCCCGGGCCTGGAGGCGATCGGGGCCCTGGAGCTAGCCGGCTCGAGTGTGGGCGACGAGGGAGCCCACGCCCTGGCAGCGGCACGAGGGCTCCCCGGGCTCACGACCCTCGACATGACCCATCAAGGGGTGGGCGACGTCGGTGCGACCGCCCTCGCACACGCCTCCGGGCTGCGTGAGCTCACCACCCTGATCCTCCGCGGCAATCGGATCGCCGTGCCCGGTGCACGCGCGCTGGCACAGCCCAGCGGCCTACCTGCGCTGAAGACCCTCGATCTGTCCACGAACGCCCTGGGCGTCGACGGAGCCACCGTACTGGCCGGCGCGCTCGGGCTGCAGGGGCTGCAGGGGCTCGATCTGAGTCGAAACCAGCTGGGCGACCGCGGCGCCGCGGCCCTGGCCTCGGCCACCGGGCTGCCGAAGCTCACCTCCCTCGTGCTGTCGCGCAACCAGATCGGCGCAGCAGGTGCCGCACAGCTGGCCGCTGCGACGGCGCTGCCCGAGCTCGCCTTCCTGGACGTCGGAGGCAATCGACTGGGTGACGAAGGAGCCGCTGCGCTCGCGAACACCACCGGTCTGGCACAGCTGGCCCGACTCTGGCTCCGCGACAACGACATCGGAGCGGTGGGTGCCGCGGCACTCGGCACGTCGACCCACCTGCCTCTTCTCGCCCACCTCGACCTGTGGGACAACCGCGTGGGCACCACGGGGGCAGCCTCCCTCGCCAGCGCCACCGGTCTGCCCAGCCTCACCACCCTGGGGCTCGACAACAACGCACTCGGTGACGACGGCGCCGCGGCGTTGGCCTTCGGCACCGCCCTGTCGCGGCTGACCATGCTGCGGATCGGACGAAACGGGATCAGCGCCACGGGAGCCACCGCTGTGGCGTCTGCCACAGCGTTCCCCGCACTGCGGATCTTGGAGCTGTCGTTCAACCGGCTCCGAGACGAAGGCGCCGCTGCGCTGGCGTCGGGTACGGGACTGCCACGGCTCGGAATCCTCCGCCTCATGGACAACGAGATCGGCGACGCCGGAGCTGCCGCGTTGGCGAGCAACACAGGGCTGCGCCAGCTCGTCTCCCTCACCCTCGAGGCCAACCAGTTGGGCGACGGCGGGGCCGTGGCGCTGGCGTCCAGCTCGGGCTTACCCAACCTCACGAACCTCGGCCTTCGGCGCAACGACATCGGCCCCGCCGGCCGCGAGGCACTTGCCTCGTCCGAGGTGCTGGCTGGATGCGCGGTCTTCCTCGACGGGCTCGAAGACAGCTTCGGGTTGTTTTGACACGAGCCTCTCTTTAGATTCCGAGTCTCAGGACATAGGAGGGCCTCGGGCGTCACGCCCAGGTGGAGGCTCCGTGCGTCGAGGTCTGTGGATTGGGACAGCCATCCTGCTGGCGCTCTCGGCAATGGCCGTGCTCACCATAGAGCCCCTTCCCCCGGCGGAGGAGGAGACTCGTCAGCTACCCGCCGACAGCGTGGCGCTGCCGAACGGCAAGATCCCCGTGCCCCAGCCGCCCATCGACAACTGGCTCGACGAGCGCGCCGAGGGCGTGCACAAGCAGAAGCGCAAGGCTTGGTTCCACGAGATCCACAAGAGCCCTCCCGGCGTCGACTGGAAGATGCTCGACCGCCAGGAAGGGCTCGCACGCATGGCCCGCCGCTACGAGGAGGTCCGTCGCACCTTGGGGATCCGACCCGTGGTGAGCTGGCAGGAGCGCGGCAGCGACAACCAATCCGGCCGCGCCCACGCCGTGGCCCACGGCACCGACGGCGACCTGTACGTGGGCAGCGCCCTCGGCGGGGTGTGGCGAGGCACCGCGGCCGCCGAGGACTGGCAGCCGCTGGGCGACGGGCTGTACGGCGGCGCCCACCACCTGGCCGTGCTGCCCCCCGCCAACGCGGGCGACCCCGATCGCCTGGTGGCCGCCACCAACGAGGGCCTGGTGCACGGCTCCGACGACGGCGGCCAGACCTGGACCGCTGCCACCGGGCTGCCTTGGGGCTGGCTGCGCAGCTTCGTGCACCAGCCCGACGGTCGCGACACGCTCTACGTGATCCGCTGGATCGGCGATCGCTACGTGCTGTCGCGCTCCAGCGATGGCGGCCGCAGCTTCACCGCCGTCTACGACTGTGGCGGGTTCGCCTGCGATGTGTGGGCAGAGCGCACCGGCAGCAGCCGGCTGTATCTACTCGACGACGGGCAGCTGCACATCAGCGACGACGACGGCGACACCTTCGAGCCCCAGGGCACCGTGGACGCCGAGCTGCAGGGTGGCCGCCTCGCCGGCTCGGAGGCCGGCGCCCCCACGCTCTACGTCATGGACGAAGACGCCCCCTTGCTCTATCGCTCCGACGACGCAGGCGAGACCTGGGACACCGTCTACACCGACGTGTCCGACTACTGGGGCCGCGTCGATGCCAGCATCCGCGATCCCGATCTCGTGGTCTGGGGTGGTGTGGAGCTGCACGTGAGCCGCGACGGCGGCGCCTCCTTCCAGATCCAGAACCGCTGGGACGCTTACTACGAAGACATCGCCGGCCAGCTGCACGCCGACATCATGGGCGTGGACGTCATCCCCGACGGCCCGGACGGCGAGATCTGGTACGTCTCCACCGACGGTGGGCCCTACCGCTCCACCGATCAGCTCGGCACCGTGGCCAACCTGTCCATGACGGGGCTCCGGATCAGCCAGTACTACAGCACGCTGACCTCCACCGAGGATCCACGCCACGTGGCCGCTGGCTCGCAGGACCAGGGCTACCAGATCACGGGAGCCCTCGATCAGGGCGACGAGCTGTGGGAGTTCGATCAGATCCTGTCGGGCGACTACGGCCACCTCACGTCGGGCGACGGCACCCACCGCTACGTCTACAGCGTGTATCCAGGCTTCATCTTGGTGCAGATCGGCGGCGAGGAGCCCGAGATGCGGGGCCTGCCGTACCCACCGGAGGCCCGGAACGCCGCCTGGCTACCACCCATCCAGGCCGATCCCGACCGGCGCCGCGCCTTCTTCTTCCCCGCCGACGAGCTGTGGCGCTACGACTACGATCCCGAGCTGGACGACTGGGTCGCCGAGCGCTGGAGCGAGCGCTCCTTCGCCGGCGAGGAGGGCGACAGCTACGTCAGCGCGCTGGAGTTCTCGCCCGTCGACCCCGAGATCGCGTTGCTGGCCACCTCCGACGGGCAGCTGTACCACTCGGCCGATCACGGTCGCACCTGGGAAGCCTCCGGATCCAACGGGCCCTGGGGGCACTACTTCTACGGCCACGCGCTACACGCGTCGCTGACCGACGTACGACGCGCAGTCGTGGGCGGTGGTGGCTACGGGCAGACCGGCGTGTACCGCACCGACGACGGCGGCCGCACGTGGTTCCCCTGGGACGAGGGGCTGGGCGACACCCACATCTACGACATCGAGGAAGCCCCCGACGGCTCCGGACGCCTCTTCGCCGCCACCCAGCAGGCCGCCTACGTGCGCCACTGGGACGATCCGGAGTGGGTCGACATCACCGGCACCGATGCCCCCATCACGCTGTACTGGAGCGTCGAGGCCCTGGTGTCCGAGAACACCATGCGCTTCGGCACCTACGGCCGCGGGATCTGGGACTACCAGCTCGACGCCGAGGGCACCGGCTGCTTCCCCATCCAGGACTACGACGGCGACGGGTCGATGTGCGACGTGGACTGCGACGACCACGACACAGAGCGCTTCCCGGGGGCTGTCGAGACCTGCGACGAGGTCGACACCAACTGCGATCCGGCGGAGGAGACGGATGCCGACGGCGATGGTGTGATCGCCTGCCTCGACTGTGACGACACCGACGCGTCGGTGTTTCCCGGTGCCGAGGAGGTCCGTCGCGACGACATCGATCAGGACTGCGACGGCGAGGATCTGCGTGGCTGCGGCTGCACGTCTTCCCCATCAGGGGCACCCCTTGCTGCCGCTGGCTTCTTGGTCTTGTTCGCCGTGAGTCGCCGGCGACGGGACTGAAGCCTCCTCAAGCGGGAGATGTCCTCCATCCAATCTCGGTCGGGCGCCTCACCCCTCGCACCCTCACGCCACCGTACGAGGGCGGCCTCGGCCACCCCTCGTACATGGCAGACGTCCGGTTCGGTGCCGTTCTCGACAGCAAGCACCAGCGATGGCTGATCCTCGAGCACGAAGGTCAGATCCATCTCGTGCCAGGGTCCGAGGTCACGGATATCGAGGCGGATCTGCTGCACGTCGCTCCACGGCACGCGACGGCTACTGTAGGCCCCGCTCACGCGCACACCGTGGGCGTCGATCTCCAACAACGTGGGCCTGCACCGCCGCAGCCCTCTGCTCGCGAGACCGCCTAGCGCAAGGCCCGCGAAGAGGAAGATCATCCCCAGCGCGGCTGGGTATCGAAGCGTCCCACAGCGCCGGTCCACGATCCGCTGCACCGAAGGCGACAGCGACATCCTCGTCGCCCGAGCGCAGGTGATGGGCTCTTCTTGGGTCCAGTACGCATCGAGAACCGTTCGTCGTGGTCCGTAGGTCGCCCCCACCAATGCAACCCACACGATCAGACCAGCCGCACAGGCGCGGCCTCCTCCCCGCGATGGGGCAGGCCGCCAGCGCAGCCCCCAGGGGCCCTCCTCTGGTGCCGAAGACCGACTCGGAACGAGCCACCACAACGGCACCAGGACAGCAGCCACCAGGGCCGCAGCCCAGAACCCGGTGTGAAGGAGATCGGGGGGAGTCTCCAGCACCACATGACCGAACCCGGAGGGCACGACGTCCACTAGACCCACCCTGATGACAGGGGCCCCGCTGGGGGGACAGGCGAGGCCTCGACCCGGCACGGCCAACAGCGCACACAGCAGCCCCCGAGTCACGATTCGGCGCATGCTCGCCTCCATCTCACTCTGTCAGTGAGATGTGGAGCTTGCGTGCTCACGTCCACGTGGAACGCGCACAACCGCCGCCATCCTGTAAAGTCCTGGCGCACAGCATCGAGGAACGGATGCGAACACTGTTGGTCTTGCTCGTCACCTGGGGCTGGCTCACGCTGCCCGCTCACGCCGATAGCCCTGCGCCCGCGGAGGCTCCCACGAGCGGCGTCGCCGCCGCCATCGACTCGGCCGACACGCTGTTCGCCGACTGGGTGGTCGGGCCCCTCGGCGCATTGATGTTCTTCGATCTGGTCTTCTGGGACAACTCGCTGTCGGGTGAGTCCGCCGTCGGACAGGTGGTGGACGGAGAGCAGATCACCGCCGTGACCGACGCCGGGCTGGAGCGCCGAGCACTGCACGAGATCACCTCCCCCGAGCCCCTGTTCGAGCAGCCCCAGACCATGACGCTGGGCAAGCTCGAGACCACCGTGCGCTCCGTGCAGCGGGTGGATCCCGACAGCGGGGAGAAGACCCACGCCCTGCTCGCCAAGGTGGACCCACAAGACGTCGATCTGGCTGCCCATGGGCTCACCTTCCTCGGGGCAGAGGTGCCCGAGGGGGAGAAGGTGCAGGTGGTGGTGCGCGATCTGGCGCCCTTCGCTATCCGCGTGGACCGCACCACCGGCCAGACCGTGCCCTCCAACCTGCGCATCGATCCCAGCCTGATCCCCGTGCAGGAAGGCATGACCGTGCGCGGTCCAGACGGGGAGGCCGCCTCGGTGGTGAGCGTGGCCGAGGACGGCACCGTGACCGCCCTGGGCAGCACGGTCCGCGTGGACGGCACCTCGGTGCCCAACCCCAAGGACGTCGCCATCCCCATCGTGGTGGCCTGGCTCGTGTTCGGGGCCCTGTTCTTCACCCTGCGCATGATGTTCGTGAACGTGCGCATGTTCGGCCACGCCCTCTCCGTCACCGCGGGCCGCTACGACAACCCCGACGACGAAGGCGAGATCAGCCACTTCCAGGCGCTGTCCTCGGCATTGTCCGCCACCGTGGGCCTCGGCAACATCGCCGGCGTGGCCATCGCCGTGTCGGTGGGCGGCCCCGGCGCCGTGTTCTGGATGGTGATCGCTGGGCTGCTCGGCATGTCCAGCAAGTTCGTGGAGTGCACGCTGGGCCAGATGTACCGGACCACCCGGCCCGATGGCTCCGTGAGCGGCGGCCCCATGCACTACCTGGGCGACGGGCTCCAGCAGATGGGCATGGGCGGTCTCGGACGCGTGCTCGCCGTGGTCTTCGCCATCATGTGCATCGGCGGCAGCTTCGGTGGCGGGAACATGTTCCAGGCCAACCAGTCCAACGCCGCGGTGTTCGAGGTGCTGCGGAGCTTCGAGATCGTCTCCGCCGACTCCGCCACCATGGTGTCCCTCGTCTATGGCACCGGCCTCGCCTTCGTGGTGGGCCTGGTGATCATCGGCGGCATCAAGCGCATCGGCATGGCCGCTGGCGTGATCGTACCCTTCATGTGCGGCCTGTACGTGCTCGCCGGGCTGTACATCCTCGTGGCCAACGCGAGCGAGGTCCCTGCGGCGTTCGGCGCGATCGTGAGCCAGGCCTTCAGCTTCGAGGCAGGCATCGGCGGCTTCTTCGGCGTGCTCGTGCAGGGCTTCCGCCGCGCGGCCTTCTCCAACGAAGCAGGCGTGGGCTCCGCCGCCATCGCCCACTCCGCCGCCACCACCAACGAGCCCGTTCGCGAAGGCATCGTGGCCTTGCTCGAGCCCTTCATCGACACGGTGATCGTGTGCACCATGACCGGCTTGGTGGTCGTGGTGACGGGGGCCTACCTCGAAGGAGGCGACGGCGTCGTGATGACGCAGAACGCCTTCGGCACCGCCAGCTCCTGGTTCCCCGTGCTGCTCTCCGTGGCCGTGATGCTGTTCGCCTTCTCGACGATGATCTCGTGGAGCTACTACGGCGAGCGCTGCACGGTGTGGCTCTTCGGCGACAGCATGAAGCTGCCCTACCGCCTGTTGTTCCTGGTGTTCGTGTTCGCCGGGGCCAACTTCAAGCTCGGCAGCGTGCTCGACTTCTCCGACCTGATGATCCTCGGCATGGCGTTCCCCAACATCCTCGGGGCCCTCTTCCTGTCGGGCAAGGTCAAGGAAGCGCTCGACACCTACATCGACAAGCTTCGCTCCGGCGCCTTCGACACGGCCGGGGCCAGCTGATGCGCATCGGCGTGCTCACGAGCGGCGGGGACGCGCCAGGGATGAACGCGGCGATCCGCTCGGTGGTGAAGGCAGCCGTGGCCCGCGGCCACACCGCCGTGGGGATCCGAAACGGCTACGAGGGCCTGCTCGAAGGCCAGGGTCGCGAGCTGTCGCTGCCCGACGTGGACGGCCTGTCACGCCTCGGAGGCACGCGCCTCGGCTCCGCCCGCAGCAAGCGCTTCCCCACCTCGGAGGGCCAGGCCTTGGCGCGCCAGCAGGTGGTGGCGCTTGGGCTCGACGCGCTGGTGGTGATCGGTGGTAACGGCAGCCTCGCCGGCGCCCACGCGCTTGGCACCGGCGAGCCCGGCAGGCCCTGCCAGGTGGTGGGCCTGCCCGCCTCCATCGACAACGACATCGGCTTCACGCGGCTCTCCATCGGCGTCGACACTGCCGTCAACACCATCGTGGAGGCCTGCGATCGCATCAGCGACACCGCCGCCGCTCACCGCCGCGCCTTCGTGGTGGAGGTCATGGGGCGACACTGCGGCTACCTCGCGATGCGCGCAGGCATCGCCGCCGACGCAGATGCCATCTTGTTCGGCGAGGCCCATCTGTCGAAGCGCGAGATCCTGACCAAGCTCGAAGGACTGCTCGCCCGCTCCTTCGCCCCGGAGCGTGGCAAGCTGCGGGTGCTGGTGATGAAGGCCGAGAACGTCGACATCCCCACCAGCGAGGTGGTGGGCCACCTGCGCGACTGGGTGGACGCCCACGTGCCGGGCGTGAGCGTGCGTGAGACCATCCTGGGCCACGTGGTCCGGGGCGGGAGCCCGTCGGCGGTGGATCGGCTGATCTCCCAGCGGCTCGCGGTGGGTGCGGTGCTCGCCCTCGAGCAGGGCGCCCACGACGAGATGATGGCCTGGGACGCTGGCACCACGGTAGGCCAGGCCACGGTGGATCCGTCGGTGCGCCGGATCGGGCTCACCGAGGTGTTGGCGGAGACCCATGCCATGCTGGAGGGCCACAGCGCCGCCACGCGCGCGCGGGTGGAGCTGCTGAACCAGGCGGAACAGCTGCTGGCGCTGTGATGGTCACGCTGCCCCTGGCATGGCTGCTGTCGTGTGGGCGGGCGCCCGATCCCGAGCTCCCGCCGAACGTGGTGGTGGTGATCCTCGACGACGTGGGGATCGACAAGTTGGGCCTGTACGGGGCGCACCCCGAGGTGGCTCCAACCCCAACCCTGGATGGTCTCGCGAGCCAGGGACTGCTCTTCGAGCGCGCCTACGCCATGCCCACCTGCTCGGCGAGCCGAGCGGCACTCCTCACTGGACGCCATGCCCGCCGCACCGGGCTGGGGGGGATCGTGTGGCCCTTCACCACCACCTACGAGCTGCCGCTCGCCGAGCAGACACTGCCCGAGACGCTGGCGGCAGCACCGGTGCCCTACGCCTCCGCCATGGCCGGCAAGTGGCACCTCGCCAGCAACGTGAGCCCCTCCACCACACAGCACCCGCGCTTGTCGGGGTTCGGCTGGTTCGCCGGATCCATGAACAACCTCTGGGTGAACTCCGACACGCAGCAAGGCGGGCACGACTTCTTCGCCTGGGAGAAGGTGCAGCCCGATGGTCAGGTGGAGATGGAGCGCACCTATGCCACCACCGACACCACCGATGACGCCATCGCCCAGCTGAAGCGACTCGAGGAGCCCTTCCTGTTGGTGGTGAGCTACAACGCCGCCCACAACCCGTGGCACGTACCGCCCCAGGAGCTGCACTCCTACGGGCAGACCGATGGGAGCGAGGCCCAACGACACCTCGCGGCCATCGAGGCACTGGACACCTCCCTCGGCAGGCTCGTGGCCACCCTCGACGATCGCCACCCCGACGCCCAGCTGTGGGTGGTGGGCGACAACGGCAGCCCCAAGGTGGTCACCCTGCCCCCCCTGAAGCGCATGCGGGCGAAGTCCACGGTGTACGAGGCCGGGGTTCGGGTGCCTCTGATCGTGCGCGGTCCAGGCGTGGCGGTGGGGGCTCGTACCCAGGCGCTGTGGTCGGTCGTGGACCTGCTGCCCACGGTGGCGGAGCTCGCGGGGGCCTCGGGTTCCGTCGCAGCAGGCGTCGGACCGCTCGATGGGCTGAGCCAGGCCGCGGTGCTCCGGGATCCGGAGGCCAACGTGCGGACGGAGATCTACGTGGAGGGGTTGTCCCCCACGGGCCGAGGCCCCTTCGAAGAGGACGAGCGAGCGCTCCTGGACGACCGCTTCAAGCTGGTGCGCCACACCGACGGCAGCGAGGAGCTGTTCGCCGTGGCCGATGGTGCGCTGCACGAAGGCGAGGACCTGCTCGGCGACGGGCCCCTCAGCCGAGACGCGGAGGCGAGCCTCGCTCGGCTCCGGGAGCGCCTGGGAAGCCGTGTGGCTGCGCTGGAGGCGGACACACCAGTGCCCTGAGCCGCGCTGCTCTGCGACGGCGTAGCCCCAGGAGCCCGGCGACCATCCACCAGGGCCACGCCAGCGACCCAGGCGCCGTGGAGCAGCTCGACACCGGAGTCCGCTCGACCTCGACCTGTGGGCGTGGCTCCGTGGCCGACGCGAGCGGTCCGTCGTCGCGCTCAGACGGCTCCACGAGGCCGGAGCCATCCGCGTCCAGGAACAGCGACGATCGGGTCGACAGGATCTCGGTCAGCTCCAGCCCCTCCGAAGAGTCCGACTCGATGAAGTTCTCACCGATGCCCAACCCCAGATCGAACCACTGCGGCGCACCCAGCTCCAGCACGAAGTCCTGCTCGTCGACCTCGATGGCCTCGGTCTGCCACAGCTGGACCGGCTGAAGCGGAGCCACCTCGAACCCCCACTCCACGAACTCGTAGCCGTCGTCGTTGACGATGCGGCCCCGCAGCGGCGCCAGCAAGTCCAGCTCCACGCCGCACCAGCGTCCGCCTGGGACCACCAGCTCGTCCTTGCCCACCTCCACGGCATCCCCGTCGAGCGACACCTCCTCGGTAGCGAGGCAGTCGGTCCAGCGGATCTCCAGGTCGTCGATGATGGCCAGGTCCACCACGAGGCCATTCGTCGGCGCGAGCTGCAGGCGCATGTTGCCCGGGTTGCCCACGAAGGTGCCCGTTCGTGGTTGGGTGGAGCAGCCACAGGCCAGCAACAGACACAGGCCCACCAGGGAGTACGAAGCGACGTGCATCAGGATTCCTCGGGCTCGGACAAGGGGAACAGGCACACGCTCAGCTGGTGCACGCGGCTGTGCGGCCCCGGATCGCTGTCGCACAGGTTCAGCACGCGCTCGTGGAAGCGTAGGGCCTCCTTCTTCAGCTCGGGCAGCACGTGATCCGGCACCAACAGGGTCGACGCACTGAACTGTCGCTCGTCGGAGTGAAAGCGACGAATCGCCTCCGTGGCCAGCTTGAGCATGCCGTAGTGGTAGTTGTGAACAGCCACTCCGACGATCTCCGGCTCCGTGACCACGGTGGTCTCGGTAACGGTGACGGTGCCGTCGGGCCGCTCCTGCAGCAAGTCCAGCTCGAACAAGACCTGCAACGCCCTGGCGGCTTCGTCGACTTGGATCGAGGGGCACAGCGTGCGCGCGACCCACTCGGGATCGGCAACGAAATCGGAACGGTGTGCAAGCTCACGAATGGCTGGGTAGTACCAGTGAGACAAGTATTCGAATCCACCCCCTTGGACCTTGCGCGCCTCGCGGAAGCGCCTGGTGGAGGCGACTCGGCGCCCTGCCCGCTCGCGCTCCTTGGGGCTGTCCGCCTGCGCCAACGACACCAACAATCCGAAGAACTCGGCCTCCTCCTCCGTCAGCTTCATGGCCTGCACGAACGCGGTCACGTTGGCGGGCGAGAGGTTTCGCTCGCCGCGCATGACGTGAAGCAGCACCGAGGGGGATCGCTGCCCCGCGAGCCGGGCGAAGCTGCGATGGCTGAAGCGAGGATTGCGGCGCTTCTTGAAGTCGAACCAGTCCCGGAGGAACGCCCGGAAGTCGACGTATTCGTGCACGTCGGGTGGAGAGGGGGCGTCTGTCACGAGTCCTCTGCGCGCCGACGCACGCACTATGGCGAGCACCTCCACGTGTCAACCGCCCACCACCCTAGGGGCACGCCACGTTTGCAGCACCTGGCGTGCCGAGATCGGTGCCCGATCCGATGGGGGTGTCGGCCGAGCACCAGTTGTCGATGTCGTCGTTGCTCGTGGCATCCAACGAGGCGCTGTCGAGGTTGTGGGCCACTCCCTCACCCGCGTCCTCGTCGAGGGCGAAGAAGCAATCCGACTTCAACACCGACTTGCCCGTGTCCGACCCCGTACCGGAGTACACGCAGTCGGGCAGGTCCACGCGGTCGATCTCCACGGGGGTCGGGCCTCCCGTGCTCAACACGATCTGGTCGGGGCCGCTGAAGATGAAGAAGGCCTTCTTCGAGGACAGAGGCCACTCGTAGTCCAGCGTGATTCCCCCGTTGAGCTTGGTGTCCCCGTTGATCCCGAAGACGACGTAGCCCCCCGCATCGACGAGGAGCGGACCACTCACGGTGAACGACTCGAATCCGTTGTCGTCGTGCACCACCAGCCCGGCCAGATCGATGGCGGATGTCGTGGAGTTGTGGATCTCGAACCACTGCCCCCACACCGAGGGCACGCTCGTGCGCTGCATGATCTCCGTGATCACCAGGTCTCCGGCCTGCAACGTGGAGGTAGAGGTGGGCGTTGAGCTGGAGGTGGTGCCGGAATCTCCAGTATCTGTCGCTGTGTCGGTGGTGCCAGTATCCGTCACCGTAGACGTGCTCGTGGAGGTGCCTGATGGCGCCGTGGCACTAGTGTTCGACGTGGTCGACGTCGACGACACAGAGACCTCCGACAGATCCAGGCACGACGCGCATCCCAAGAGGAGCCACCCGAAACGCATTTCCGTCTCCTTTTCGATGGGCACCCCGTAGCGCCCACACGGCGATTCCCACAGAAGAAAGCGTACAGCCCGTGTGTACACCCGAGAGCTCGGGCGGTGTTCTCACCGAGGGAGGCTGCTATGGCACCCTGTCTGAGAGAGGGTGTTCATGGAGGAGCGTTGCAGGATGACCTCGTCGGCCGCGCGGCCGAGCTGGCCGCCATCCAGCGGGCCGTCGCGGCCGGTCGGTTGGTCACCGTCATCGGCGTAGGAGGTAGCGGAAAGACGCGCCTCGCACATGAGCTGACGTCCACGCTGGACCTCGCCTTCGCGTTCGTGGATCTGGAGCACGCGCGAGACGCCCACGACATCGCGACGGCGCTGGGGCAGGCCGTGCCCTCTTGCCGGAGTGCCGTCGACTTCGAGGACCTCGGCCGGGCGCTGCAACGAGACCCCGTGCAGCTGGTGGTGTGGGATGCGTTCGAGCACGTCACGCCCTTGGCTGCAGAGGTCTTGCTCCCCTTGAAGGCGGCTGCACCCGACACGCGCTTCGTGGTGACCTCCCGCATGCCGCTGGCGATTCGGGGAGAGGAGGTGGTGTTGCTCTCGCCCCTCGACATCGAGGACGCCTGGACGCTGCTGACGCGGCGCGCTCGAGCCGTGCAGTTCGACTTCGATCCCGCTGCCGATCCGACGAGCCTGCGGGAGGTGGTGCGACGTCTCGACGGGAACCCCCTGGCGATCGAGCTCGCTGCTGCACGCCTGTCACTGCTCAGTCCAGCGGCTCTGCTCGGACGTCTGAGGGACCGCTTCACGGTGCTGCGACGAGCCACTCCGGGCTGCACGGGACGTCACACGTCGGTGCAGGCTGCACTGGACGTGACCTGGGAGCTGCTCGCCAGCGACGAGGCTGCCGCCCTGGCTCAGTGCACGATCTTCGTCCCCAGCTTCACGGTGGAGGCCGCCGAGGCGGTACTCGCACTGGGTCGTACCGAGCCGGACGGCGTGTTGGACGTGCTGCAGCGCCTGGTGGCTCGGGGGCTGATCCGCCGTGATGCCCAGCGTCTGCGGCTCCCCGACTCGGTTCGAGACTACGCCCAGCATCGCCTCCCTGCCGCGGAGCGCGAGGACCTCGAGGGTCGATTCCGGCGCTTCTTCCTGGAGCTGACCCGGGATCTGTCCACGATCGAAGGCTTCGAGCACGGGGTGGGCGGTCAGGTGGATCCGGCACTGATGGCGGAGGTAGACCACCTCGCGAAGGTGACCCAGCTCGACTCCAGCTCGGCCGAGGAACGGGTCCAAGGCGCGATGGCGCTCACGGCGCTCCTCAGCTGGATCGGCCCTCCCGCTCGGATCCAGGCCGTGCTGGATGCCGTCGAGGAGACCCTGCCGCCCCACCACGAGCTCTGGCGCGTCCGGCTCGTGCGTGCCCGACTGCACCTGGCTGTGACGTTCCGCGCCCCTCGCCCCGACGAGCAGGTGATGGTGGAAGCCATGGCCGTGGCGGGGGCCCACGGAGAGACGCTGCTGCAGTGTGCGCTGGCCCTCAACCTCTTCCTCCGCGCCCCGGACCGACGCACAGGCGAGCCTCACCTGGCGCAGCTCACACAGCTGGCCGGAGCGGATGGCTCCCCCATGGCCGCGGCATTCCTACTGCAGGCGCGCGGAACCATGGCCGCTCGCCACGGCTCAGCCGAGGAGGCACTTCAGGCCAGCCACGAGATCCTCGAGGCCGAAGAGCCGGTGGGGCTGTCGCGCCTGCGCACCGTTTGGATGAGCAACCACGCCCAGAACCTGTTCGATCTGGGGCGCATCGAGGACGCACTTCGAGCCAGCGACGTGGCGATCGCGCTGGGTGTGGAGTCGGACGACCAGCAGAACCTCATCACGTCTGTGACGAACCGTGTGGAGTACCTGGTCGCCGCGGACCGCGTCGACGAGGCGCAGCACGCCCTGGAGCAGGCCATGGCGGTCCTTCGCCGAACTGGAGCCGCGGAGTACGCCTTCCGACGAGCCACCTCCTACCCCCCTCTGTTCGCCATCCTCGAGGGCCGCCTCGACGAGGCAGCCCGGATGCTGTCCGAGGACCTGGGCACGGGCTGGCCCCAGACGAACCCCACCCTCGCCTCGGCGCAGAACCAGCGCCTCCGCGCGTGTGTGAGCATGCTACGGGGAGACGATCACGAGGCGATACGCCTGCTCTCCGAGACGATGCGAGTGGTTCGCGGGTCGGAGCTGCCACCGAGACTCCTCCTCTTCGACCTCGCGGTGCGAGCCCTGGCGAGGGCGCGCTCTGGCGAGCTGGAGGGAGCCGAGGACGACATGCGAGAGGCCACAGCCCTCGTGCAGGCATGGGGTGGGCTTCGCCTTCCGCTCTTCCTCTCCCTCATCGACCACGCGCTGCGCGTCGTGCTGAAGCTGCCGGGCGCGGGACTCGCGGGCCTCGATGCACTGGGTCGCTTCACGACTCGCGCGCCTGGTCAGGTGCCGTACCTGGGCGCACGGCTGGCCGCTGGCCTGCTGCGCCACGTGCTCCGAGACTCGGACTCCGACGAGCAGGCGCTCCTCGTGGGCCCCGATCTGGTGTGGGTGCGGGTGGGGTCGGCGCCGCCGATCCGGCTAGGCCGACGGCCCGTCATGCAGCGGGTGATGCGAGTACTGATCGACTCCGCGGAGTGCACGCCTGGGCGAGCGGTGGCCACCGAGACCCTGCTTCAGGAGGCGTGGCCCGATGACAAGTCGATGCGCTCGGCCCTCACCAACCGGCTGTGGGCGACGTTGTCGAAGCTGCGCCGCGCCGGGCTGCAGGACGTGCTCGAGCGAGTCGAGGGCGGCTACCGCATCGCGGCGGGTGTGCGCGTCGTGCATGCTCCGGTGAGCTCGGAGCCGTGACGATACGCACAGCCGGGGAGGTCACATGGCGAGGGATCTGACCAACAAGGTCGTGGTGTTGACGGGGGCCTCCCGCGGGATCGGTCGTGCCGTGGCCGTCGATCTGGCACGCGAGGGGGCAAGGCTCGTGCTCGCCGCGCGGGACGAGCAGAGCCTCGTCGAGGTGGCTCGCGAGGTTCGGGCCGTGGATGCCGAGGCGCACGTGGTGCGCTGCGACGTCACCTCCGACGCCGACCGTCGGGCGCTGGTGGAGCGCGCCGAGGCGATCGGGCCAGTCGAGGTCCTGATCAACAACGCTGGCATCGAGTACCCGATCTCGGTGCTGGACCACGACGCGGCCCAGATCGAGCAACAGATCGCCGTGAACCTGACGGCTCCCCTGATGCTCACGCGCCTGGTGCTGCCGAGCATGGTGGAGCGCAACGAGGGCGCCATCGTCACCGTGAGCTCGATGTCGGGTAAGTCCCCCACCCCCTACAACGCCATCTACTCGGCGACGAAGTACGGAGTGAACGGCTTCACGGCCAGCCTGCGCATCGAGCTGCGCGACACCAAGGTACACGCAGGCGTGGTGTGCCCGTCCTTCGTGGCGGAGGCGGGCATGTGGGCCGACACCGGCCTGAAGGCGCCCGCGATGGTGCGCGAGGTCCCGCTTCAGCGAGTGGTGGCGGGGGTTCGGGCCTGCATCGACGGAAAGGCGGAGGTGCTGGTGACCCCGAGCCCGATGCGGCCGCTGCTGGCGCTGGGGCAGCTGTTCCCCGGGCTCGACGAGACGATGTTGTCGCGGCTGGGGGTCACGGAGATCCTGCAGTCGCGGGCGGAGGGGGCGAAGTCCTCGGAGCCCGAGGCCTGAGACTGTCGACGAGTCAGCCCTGACGCACGCGCGCCAGGTACTGAGCCGCCTTGCGGAAGTCCCAACCCGTCTGCTCCATGATCACCTGCACGGTGTCAGCCAGACCCACCTCCGCGATCATGGCCTCCAGCTGCTCCCGGGGAGGCGGCTGACTGGTGAGCGCCAGGCTGGTGGGCAGGCTCTGGGCGACCGGCTCGCGCTTCTGGGACGCTGCCTTGTTGGTGGGCTGCTGCTGGGAGGCCACGGCGAGCGCCTCCTGCTGCGCTTTTGCGGCCTCCAGGTAGCTGGCGCGGCTCGCCTCCTCGTCCTCCTCCCTCACGCTGCTGTCGAAGCGACGACCCGCCATCGCATGGAATCCGGCGTCGTCTGTCTCCACCATGCGCCCGTCGCGCCAGTGAGCCCCGAAGTGCTCGTCCTCCCATTCCTTCGAGGGCCACGACTGACCAATGGACATCCGATTGGGCCAGGGGTGCGCAGAGGGCCACCGCATCGGGTCCTCACCCAGATCCAGCGGCGTGAAGGCCACCACCTGGGCACGACGCTCCCGGTGCCCCTCGGCGGACTGACGCTTGCGCGTTCCGAACAGGTGGGGCTGCACCATCGAGGTGGCCAAGGGGGCACCGATGGCCACGGTGGTGACCAAGCCCACGATCAGCAACGCGATCTCCAGGACCATCTGCCCCCCTCCGCCATCGTACGTGGTTGACTGCCCTCTGTTGCGCAGTATCCTCGTGGCTGCGTCCGAGGGAGGGCGCCTGACGATGTGGACGTCTTGGGACGGTGGGCTCACGCTCCTGGCGCCGCTGGTGGCCATCGCGCTGGCCTTGATCACGCGACGGGTGATCGGGTCGCTGGCCGCGGCGGTGGGTGTGGCGGCGATCGTCGCCACGCGCGGAGATCCGTGGCTGGCCGTTCAGCGTCTGCTCACGGTGTTGCTGGAGGTGATCACCGATCCGGGCAACCTCATGGTGACGGGCTTCAGCCTCCTGGTGGCGGCCACGGTGGGCGTGATGGGAGCCTCGGGCAGCACCCGGGCCCTGGTGGCCCGTCTCGAGGCGTGGGCCACGGGGCGCCGAGGTGCGATGACGTCGAGCTGGCTGGCGGGCGGCATCGTGTTCTTCGACGACTACGCCAACTGCCTGGTGGTGGGAAGCGCGATGGGTCCCCTGTGCGATCGCCACGGGGTGAGCCGCGCGAAGCTGGCCTACATCGTCGACGCCACCGCGGCCCCCATCGCGTCGCTGGCGATCGTGTCCACGTGGGTGGGCTACGAGGTGGGCCTGCTGCGGGATGCGCTGGCGGGTGCAGAGGTCACGATGAGCGGCTTCGCGCTGTTCTTGCAGGCCCTGCCCTATCGCTTCTACTGCCTGTTCACGCTGGTCTTCGTGGGGGCAGTGGTGCTGTCGGGGCGCGACTTCGGTGCCATGCGCCGCGTGGAGGCCGCCCACCTGGCGAAGCACACGTCCACGCCAGTCGCCGCCCCCTGCGCGCAGCGCAGCGCTTGGCTGGCCGGGCTGCCCATCGCCGCCCTCGTGGGGATCACCTTCGCCTTGCTCTGGCTCACGGGTCGCAGCTCGCTGGGGGAGGCTGCGGCAGACGCCGCCCTGTTCGAGGTCCTGGGTGAAGCCGACGCCTTCTACAGCATGCTCGTGGCCAGTGCTGGGGCCTGGGTGGTGGCAGCAGGCCTGGCCCTGGCCAGCGGCGCCCTGCGAGCCCGCGATCTGCCCGTCGCCTCGTGGCGCTCCATGCGGGCCGTGATCACAGCACTGGCGGTGCTCTACCTGGCCTGGGCGCTGGGCGGCCTGATCAAGCAGACCGGCGCCGCCGCCTTCGTGGCGAGCGCCCTGCAGGGCTGGCTGTCGCCCTCCATGCTGCCGGCCCTGGTGTTCACGCTGGCTGCCGTGACCTCCTTCTCCACCGGCTCCTCCTTCTTCACCATGGGCGCCCTGATCCCTCTGGTGGTTCCGCTGGCGGTGGAGATGTCGGGCGATGCGACGGGGCCGGTGATGCTGGCCAGTGCTGCTGCTGTACTGGACGGCTCGGTCCTGGGTGACCACGCCTCCCCCATCAGCGACACCACCATCTTGTCGTCCCTCGGATCGGGCACCGACGTGGTGACCCACGTGCGCACCCAGCTCCCCTACGCACTGACCGTGGGAGGTGTGGCCTTGGGAGTGGGTCTGCTGCCGGCGGGGCTGGGCGCACCGCTGTGGGCCACGCTGCCGTGCGGTGCGCTGCTGTGCATCGGCGCCGTTCGCCTGGCGGGCAGGCTACCCGAAGCCGTCAACGCGGGACTGCAGCCGGGATAGCGAGGACCTGCGCCTCGGGCTCTCGCTGCTGCTGCACACCCAGCTCCTTCGCCAGGGCACGGTTGTGGCTGGCGATGCGCTCCTCGAGCTCCAGCAGATCCATCGCGGACATCGGATCGTAGCGAAGCTGCCGAGCGCGGGTCCGCGGAATGGCGCTGCCTGCGAACCCCGTGACGAGCACGCCCACGCTGGCGACGGTGAAGCCCTGCCAGCGCCGGAGCTGCCCGAAGGTCTCGGCGCGATCGCGGCCGATCAACCCCGTCACGACGCCTCCGACACCGGCCACCCCCACGGCCTGGAGCACGGTGGCGGCCATGCGGTTGGAGCCGATGCGGCGCTCCAGATCTGCGCCACCGGCCTCGTCGCCGAGCGCCACCAGCATCTGAGGGCCATCGAGCCTGTGGGAGCCTTGGTACACGCCCATCATCGCCACACGCCTGGTCCAGTCCCAGTGAGGTCCGAGGGTGACAGGGACCTCGGCGACCCGCAGGTCCAGGGAGCGCTCCTGGAACTGACGGCTGGCCACGGCCATGGAGGGAGTGCGTGGCAGGTCACGCACGGTGACGGCCTGAGGGGCAGCCCGCTCCGCAGCAGGAGCCGCTCCGCCGGCCGGGATGGCGAGGGGAGCCTCCTGGGGAGGAGACGCATGGGAGACTGCAATGGCGAGCAGTGAGACCAGCATGGCCGTTCCTTAACTTTCGCCTTTGGACGCCGCGCCACTGTCGCAGCGCTACCGCCGCTGGCGACATTGCATGAGGAATGCGGAACACTCAAGAGAAATCCGCTCCCCCGCCTCCAGGGCCACGTCCCCGGCGGACACCACCTGGTCTCCGAAGCGAGCCATGATCCGGTAGCGACCGACTGGCACCGCGCTGCCGGGGGCCTGCCGATCTCCGCCCGCCGCGGGCTGCAGCCACACCTCCTCGGCATCTCCGCTGATCCCCACCGACGCCTCGGCGCGCGGTGCCGGCGCGGGCTTCGGCGCTGCGGGCTTCGGCGCTGTGGGTCTCGGGGTCGCCGGCTTCGGGGCCGCGGGCTCGGGCGGCTCGAGCGAGACCGCGGGAGCCCTCGGCGACGGAGGCGGAGCCGGCGGCTCCTCTTCTTCGGTGCCCTCCGTGGGCATCGCCGCCGTGTCCTCCACGTCGACGGGTCTGGCCTGCGCCGTCCAGGGCGCGAACACGTCCACGGGCGGCGGGATGATCACCGGGCGAGGCGCCTGCCCCCCACCCGACGACAGCACCGACGTCAGCAGCAGCGCGGCCCCCACGAAGCTGGCCGCGGCCACCGGCAGTGCAGCTACCCCGAGCCACTTCCAGGGCACCGCAGGACGCGTGCGATAGGCCGGGAACTCCGCCGTGGCCCGCAACGACGGCCTCGCGCTCCGGCTGCCGGTGCGAACGGCAGCCGGCTCGGCGGTGCGGATCCGCAACAGATCGACCCCGTCTCGGAGCATGGCCGGCGGCATCAGCGTCGCCGACAGCAACGGTGGCCTCGTGATCTCGGCGTCGCTGTCCACCAGCAGCATGCGGGTGGGCTTGTCGGGGGCGGTGATCGGGGCCACCGGGGTGCCCTGTGGGTACAGCAGCGCCAGCAGCTCCGACTCCACGTACAGGCGCTTGTCGGGATCCACCTGGAGCAGCCGGCGGATCGCCTCGTCCACGTGGCCCGGGAGATCGGCGACGATCTCGGTGGGTGCTGTGTACTGACCGGCCACGATCAGGTTGAAGGTGGACATCCGATCGTGGGACGAGAACGCGCGGCAGCCACACACGAGCTCGTACAGGATGCACCCGAGGGCCCACATGTCGGCTCGCTGATCCACGTCGGAGGCGTCCCGGATCTGCTCGGGGCCCATGTACTCGGGGGTACCGAGCGCCATCCCGGCCTGGGTGTGCCCCTCGTGGGCGGCGATGGACTTGACGAGCCCGAAGTCCGTCACCTTGGGGATCACCCCGTCATGCGCAGGGGCGAGCATCACGTTGGCGGGCTTGAGGTCACGATGCACCACACCGCGCTTGTGGGCCGCCAGCACCCCGCGGAGGATCCCCCGAAAGAGCCACAGGCTCTGATCGAGGGTGGGCCGGTTCAGGGAGAGCCACGCGTCCAGCGAGGGGCCGTCCACGAACTCCATGACCAGTGCCGGGGCTCCCTGCACGTCGAGCACGTCCGTCACGCGCACGATGTTGGGGTGCCTCAGGTTCGCCTGGACCTTGCCCTCCATGAGCAGCCGCTGCCGCAGGGAGGGTGCCGTGATGTAGAGGACCTTGATCGCGTGGTAGGAGTCCAGCTGGATGTGCCGCGCCTTGTACACCGAGGCCATGCCGCCTTGGCCGATGATGGCCTCGACGCGGTACCGATCGATGGTTTCCCCGCGAGTAAGCACATCTGCCTTGTCGGCCCCGCGTGCTCCGTCCTCTACTGCAAAGATCCGGTGAGTCGCTGGACGAGCGTGCACCAGAGCGCCTGGATAGCTTCCGGAGCATGTCCCCGAGATGGCCAAAGACGCTGGGTGACGATCGCTACGAGCTCCTCGAACAGCTCGGCCGAGGTGGCATGGCGACCGTGTGGCGTGCCGTGGACCACACCGACGGCACGGAGCGCGCCATCAAGCTGCTCGAGCCCTCCACGGGTCGCTCCCAGAAGACCCGCAAGCGCTTCCTCGACGAAGCACAGACGATGGCGCGGCTGCACCACCGCAACATCGTGCGGGTGCTGGAGGTGAAGACCGACGAGGACGGCGGGCACTTCTACTTCGTGATGGAGCTCGCTCGCGGCGGCAGCCTCGCCGACTACCTGCGGCGCGTCGGCGCTCGCCCACCGCGCGAGGCGCTGGCGCTGATGTTCCAGGTGCTCCAGGGCCTCGACTACGCCCACGCCAACAACGTGGTGCACCGCGACATCAAGCCCCACAACATGCTGCTGCAGGAGCCGCTGACGGTCGGCACCCGAGGCCACGACGAAGACACCACCGACGAGCTGATGGAGCAGCGCCAGGTGGTCAAGCTCACCGACTTCGGCATCGCCCGGTTCCTGCACACGGCGGCCCGAGCCCGCATCACGGGCACGGGCGACACGCTCGGCACCCTTGCCTACATGTCGCCCGAGCAGCGCACGGATCCGCGCTTCGCCCAGCGCGAGTCCGACGTGTACGGGGTGGGCGCCACGCTCTACATGATGATCACGGGTCGTCGCCCCTTCGATCTGGCGATCCCCGGCAGCGATCCCGCGGCGATGCGACGCATGCCGGCCGACGTGTGGCAGATCGTCGAGAAGTCCACGGAGAACGATCCGGCAGAGCGCTACGGCACGGCGCGCGAGATGGCGGGCGCCGTGGCGCTGGCCTGGGGCACGATGGAGCCCGATCGGGTGGACCACGTGGCGATGATGGCGGACTTCGATCTCGCGGGAGAGACCATCGTGGCGCCCAGCGAGGGCTAGCCCAGCAGGCGGTGCGCCTCGATCACGCGGGGCAACACGTCGAGCAGCCGACGTACGTCCTCGGTCGTGGTCGTCGCCCCCAGGCTGATCCGCACCCCGCCGCTCGGGTTCGGGTCCCCCATTGCCGTGAGCACGGGGCTCGGCTCCACGCTTCCGCTGGCACACGCGGCTCCTGCCGACACGGCCACCCCCTGCAGATCGAGCGCCTGCACCAGCGCCTCCGCGGGCAGATCGCCGAAGACCACGCACGTGTGGGTGGGCAGCTTCTGCGCATCCCCGCCCACGATCCGCCCGCCCATGGCCACAAGCTCCCGGCGGAGGAGGCTCGACAGCGCCACCCACTGCGCCACCCGCTCGCGCTGCTCGGCAGCGGCCCGCTCGCACGCCACCCCGAACCCCACGATCCCCGCCACGTTCAGGGTGCCCGCTCGCCGCCCCCGCTCCTGCACGCCCCCGCGAAGCAGCGGCGCGAAGGGCTCGGCATCCAGCAGCGACAGCACCCCCACCCCCATCGGGCCCCCCAGCTTGTGGCCCGACGCCACCACGCTGTGCGCCTCCGCGAGCCCAGGGATCTCGCCCTTGCCCAGCGCCTGAGCGGCGTCCACGTGCAGCGGGATCCCGCGCTGCGCCGCCACGCGCGCCGCGGCTTGCACCGGCTGCCGCACCCCCGTCTCGTGGTTCGCCGCCATCAGCACCAGCAGGTCCGCGTCCTCGCTCGCAGCGCTCGGATCCGCGACGCCTGAGGGCGACACCGGCAGCGGCCGCACCTGTAGGCCCGCCGCCTCCACCGCTCCCGGCACACAGGGGTGCTCGATGGCGCTGACGGCCACCGCACGCGCTCCAGCGGCCACCCATCCCGCGATGGCGTGGTGGTTCGCCTCCGTCGCCCCCGAGGTGAAGACGAGCCCTGCTTCGGGCCGCCCCAGCAGCGCTGCCACCTGAGCGCGCGCCGCCTCCACCGCCGCCGCCGCCCGCTGTCCTGCGCGGTGCACCGAGGCCGCGTTCGCCCCCTCACGCAGCCACGGCAGCATGGCGTCCACCACCTCGGGCAGCGCTGGGGTGGTGGCCGCATGATCCAGGTACGTCATCGCTCCACCGTGACCAGCTCCCGCAGGCGCTCCACGGTGGCCGCTCCCACCCCGGGTACGCGCCCCAGATCCTCCACCGACGCAAAGGGCCCTCGGTCGGCGCGATCCACCACGATGCGCGCCGCGAGCACCGGCCCGATCCCGGGAAGCTGCTCGAGCTGGGCGGCGGAGGCCTCGTTCAGCGACATCGGACCGGGATCCGAGACCACCGCGAAGGGCTCCAGCAGCTGCACGCCCCGATCGCCCACACCCCGCACCCGAGCCACGTCGTACAGCGACCGAAAGGGGCCGGCGCGCTCTCGCTCCGCAACGATGGCCTCGGCGGTGGTGCGTCCCAGCCCCGGAACGGCTGCCAGCGCCTCGGCGTCGGCGAGGTTCAGATCGATGGGCAGCGCCACCAGCAACGGATCCGACGGCGGCAACCGAGCCACCCGCTGCTGCGCCACCTGAAGGCGCTCCCCGGGCGCGAGCACCCCGGCGGGCACGTCGTGCAGCTGGTCCACGTCGGCGCCCGCAGCCTCGAGGGCGGCTGCCGCCGTGGGGCTGTCCACCAGGTGCAGTCCCGGCCGCGGCACGTCGCCGGTGACCTCCACCAGGTGGTCCGGAGCACTGGGGGTCCACCACACCCGAGTGGCCGCCAGCAGCGCCACCGTCACCAGCAGGGCCACCACCAGCCCTCCGCCACCGCGCGACGGCGCACGGCGCCCGCGCGAGAAGGTGAGCGCGTCATCCGCCATCGGAGGCCTCCGCCACCGCCACCAGCGGAGCGTGGCGGGGGCCGGTGGCCACCACCTCCACGCGCCGGCCCTCGGGCTGCCAGGTCAGCCGGATCTCGAGGCGATCGGCGGGAAGCGCCTCCACGAACCGATCCGCCCACTCCACCGCCACCACGCCGCCACGCGCGACCTCGTCCAGATCCAGGGTCTCGATCTCGCCTTCGTCGGCCAGCCGGTACCAGTCGGCGTGCCAGAGCACCAGGCGACCGCCTTCGTAGGGCTGCACCAGCACGAAGGTGGGGCTGCACACCCCGTCGGACACGCCCAGCCCCTCTGCGAGTCCGCGCACCAGGGCCGTCTTCCCGGCACCCAGGTCACCGATGAGGGCGATCCACTGGTCGGCCTGAAGCGCTCGGCCCAGCCGCACCCCGAGGGCGTGGGTGGCCGCGGGATCGGGCAGCTCGCGCTCCATCTCACATGCCCAACAGCTCGCCGACAGCCTCGGGGAGGACCTGCGCGATCTGCGAGGCCCGCACTCCCTCCGCCTGCCGACTCGTCAGGATCTCCCCTGCGCGGCCGTGCGCCCAGGCGCCCAGTCGAGCGGCATCTGCCGCCCCGCACCCACGCGCCAGCAGCGCCCCCACGATCCCGGTGAGCACATCGCCGCTGCCCGCCGTGCCCAGCGCCGGAGCGCCCGTGGGGTTCAGCGACACCGCACCTGTACCGCTGGCGATCGCGGTGGCGTGCCCCTTCAGCAGCGCCGTGCCGCGCTCCGCCAGCTGGCGCACCGCGGCCAGGCGATCCCCTTGCACCTGGCCGCTGGACGTCCCCAGGAGCCGCCCCGCTTCGCCCGGGTGGGGCGTGAGCACCCGGCGCTCCGGATCCCCGCCCACCCCTGCACACGGCAGCGCGTCGGCGTCGAACACCACGGGTGCCTCGCACTCGCGCCACAGCGTCGTGAGCGCCTGCGACCAGGCGGCCGTGAGTGGCTGGCCGCCCGCCAGCCCGGGACCCGCCGCCACCGCCTGGAAGCCCTCGGCCGCACGCACCAAGCCGGAAGGATCGGCCTCGGGCCGCACCATCACCTCCGGCGGCAGTCGGCCCAGGCGATCGGCCGCCCTCGGATCCGCCCACAGCGTGATCAGCCCCGCACCGGCAGCCAGCGCACCCCGGCAAACCAGCTCGGCGGCACCCGCCATCGCGGCGGAGCCAGCCACCACCAGCAGGTGGCCCGAGCGATGCTTGTGATCGGTCTGCCCGCGACGGGGCCACAGCGGCGCGAGATCGGCTGCCTCCACCTGCTCGGCCACGTGGTCGGCGGCGGTGGCCACCGCCTCCAGCCCGATGTCCACGAGCTGCACCACCCCCGCGAGCTCCGGGGCCGCGAGCAGCCCTGGCTTCAGCCGACCGATGGTCACGGTCCGCACGGCGGGAGCGCACACCCCCAGCACCACCCCCCGATCCGCATCCAGCCCGCTGGGCACGTCGAGCGCCACCACGGGCGCCCCATGGTCCCGGATCTGCGCCAGCGCCTCCGCCGCTCGGCCCTCCACCGGTCGCGACAGGCCGGTGCCGAACACGGCGTCCACCAGGAGTGAAGCGTCGCCGGGGCCGCTCACCTCGCCCACCCCGAGCTTGCGGGCCACGTCCGCCATGATGCGTGCATCCGCCGTCTTCGGCGGCGCCACGGGCCACACCTTCACCGGCAGCCCCCAGTGCGCCAGCCAGCGCGCCACCGCCCAGCCGTCTCCGCCGTTGTTGCCCGCACCACAGGCCACCACCGTGCCGCGCGCAGCCCGAGCCCGATGCTGCGCCAGGATGCTGCGCGCCACGCCCAGCGAGGCCACCTCCATCAGCGCGATGCCCGGAAGACCCACGTCCTCGATCATGCGGCGATCGAGCTCGCGCACCTGGGCCGCGCTGCTGACGGCGATCACGCCAGCACGCTGCGCGCCACGGCGAGCACCCGCTCCAGGCCCTCTTGAACCGCACGCTCCCCGGTGCCCTCCACCAGCACGCGCAGCACCGGCTCGGTGCCCGAGTAGCGGAGCAACACGCGACCGTGCTCCCCCAGGTCCCCGGTCACCTGCTCCTGGATCTGGACGAATTCGGGCACGTCGGACAGCGGTGGGCGCGCCGAGACCGGCACCTTCGACACGCGGCGGGGCAGTGGCTCGAAGCGGCCGAACACCTCCGACAGAGGCTCGGACTGCGACAGCGCTGCCACCAGCGTGCGCACCCCCGCCAGGATCCCGTCGCCCACCACCACCGGGCCGCGCGGATCCGGGAAGTCTCGGAACAGCAGGTGACCCGACTCTTCCCCTCCCACGACGAAGTCGTGGGCCACCAGGGCCGCTCCCACGTGGCGGTCACCCACCGCCGTGCGCTCCACCCGAACCCCCGGCAGCGAGCGCTCCAGGGCACCGTTGCTCATGATGGTGCAGGCGAGCCCGGTCGCATCCATGTGGCGCGCGAGCAGCCAGATCACGGCGTCGCCGGGCACGGGCTGGCCGCGCTCGTCCACCACGCGGCAGCGGTCGCCGTCGCCGTCGATGGCGAAGCCTGCCACGCAGCCCTCGGCGCGCACCACCTCCCCGAGGTGCTCCAGGTGCTCCGAGCCACACCCTTGGTTGATGGGACCTTCCACACCGGTGAGCACGAGATCGGCCTGGAGCCAGCCAGCCAGCCACGACGTGGCCGCGATCCCGGCACCCGCCGCGAGATCCACCGCGATCCGCTGACCCGCGAGCACACCGACGTCTCCAGCAGCCGCGCGAACGGATCGGCGCCACACGTCGGCGGCTTCCTTGGCCACGTCCGTTCGGCTCGCTCCGTCCACCTCGCCCGGAGGCTGCTGCATCCAGGCCTGCACGGCGGCACAGGCGGCCTCGTCGAGCTTGGCGCCCGCGGCTCCGAGCACCTTGAAGCCGTTGTCTGCGAGCGGATTGTGGGACGCCGTGACCATCACGCCCACGTCTGCCAGGCCGGCGTGCACCGCCAGGCCCACGCCCGACGTGGGCAGCACCCCGCCATCCAGCCAGGCGCCCCCCGCCTGGCGCACGCCATGCCCCACCTCTGCAGCGAGCTGCGCCCCGGAGGGACGCGTGTCGCGAGCCACCAGCACGCGCATGCCCCCAGAGGCCGCCGCCAGCTGGGTCGCCGCTCGACCCACCGCCCTCGCCACCTCGTCGGTGATGGGGTGTGTGCCCGCCGGGCCCCGGATCCCGTCCGTGCCGAACGTCACTGGCTTCATGGTCGCACCACCTCGATGGTGGACGGCGTGACCGCCGCCACCGCGACGTCCTCGCCCCCTGGATGCACCACGCGCAGACGCACGCCCTCTCGGGGCCCGAACGCTGCGTCGTACCGCGACTGCTCGGGGGACTCCGGGAGCTGCACGAACGCCACGACCCGCTGGCGATTCACGCCCCTGAGCTGTCGCGTGGGGCCCTCCAGCGTCACGTCCACCACCTCCACCAACGGTCGATAGTCGTGTCGACCCCACACGTGCACCGGCACCTCCGTCACCACCCGACGTTCGATCTGTGGCACCACCTGGATGGTGGCTGTGGGCACGCTGTCGGACGCCAGCGTCACGCCTCGCGGCAGGTCGAGGTTCACGCCCACCACGGCGTCCTGCGTCAATCCTGACACGTCGATGGGCTGGGTGGCCACCTCCCGCAGCGACGCGACCTTGGAGCGCGCACCGCGCAGATCCACCACCTGGGGCTCCAGCTGCACGTCACCCACCTCGAAGCCTGGTGTGGGGTCCCCCACCATCACCGGCCGCACGCTCACCTTGCGGTTGCCCACCTCGTCGAGCCCGTAGCGCAGCACGTGGGGCTCGATGGCCAGCAGCGCCACGTTCGTGGGCAGTCCGCGTGCCTCGAAGTTGTCGAACTGCAGGCTGTGCTCCCCGATGCCCACGTCGGAGATGTCGATGGGAAGCTGCACCACGGCTTCCTGGGCTCGCCGGGTGGCCTCCCGCGTGCCGCGCACGCGGAGCACCACGGCGGTGGGCAGGGGCTCCGTGGTCACCAGGTTCACGGGCAACACCCACTGCACGTTCGCTGTGATGCGCTGCTCGTGAACCTCGTCGCCCTGCACATACAGCCACGCTCCCACGGCGAACATCACGGCCAGGAGCTTGGTCCACGGGTTGGCCACGACGGATCCGACGAGCCAGTCTGGTGCCGATGCCGTCAGCCTAGCCACCCGACCCTCCCGCCGGGAGCACCACGGCGTCCGAAGGAGGCGTGGCCACTTCCTCCTCCTCGAGCTTCTCCACCAGTCGATGGCGCAGATCGTTGGCATCCGCCACGGGGATCACCTCGCCGCGATTCACCAGCGCCACGGTACCCCGCTCCTCCGACACCACCAGGCACAGACCGTCGGTCTGCTCGCTCAACCCGATGGCGGCGCGATGGCGCGTGCCCCAAGCTCGGGTGATCTCCTTGGACAGGGAGATGGGCAGGAACACGCTCGCCGCCACCACGCGCTCCCCCGAGATCACCACCGCACCGTCGTGCAGCGGCGACGAGGGATGGAAGATGGACTGCAGCAGCTCCGTGCTCACCACCGCGTCGAGGCGGTTCGCTCCCTCCGTGTAGGGCTCGAGCACCGCCGTGCGCTCGATGACGATCAGCGCCCCGATCTTGCGATGGGCCAAGGCGAAGCACGCCTTGATCACGTCCTCCATCACGTTGGCCTCGGAGCGACGCACCGCCGCACCGCGCGAGAACAGCGTGCCCCCCGCACGGGCCAGTGCTCGCCGGATGTCGTCCTGGAACAGGATCAGCACGGCGATCACGATGTAGACGAACAGGTTGTCGAGCACCCAGTGCAGCGTGGTGAGGCCGGCCACGTCGCTGATCAGGTACAGCAGGCCCAGGATCCCGAGGCCGATCAGGCTCTGGGCGGCACGGGTGCCCTGCATGGCCACCAGCACGCGGTAGATCACGAAGGTGAGGAACGCGATGTCGAGCCAGTCCACCCAGGTGGCCGACGTGAACGTCTCGACGAACCGGCCCATCACGCTCACGGTCCTGCGGCCCTCGGGCGACACGCCTCGAACAGGATCAGCGCGTCGCGCGTGGCCGCCACGTCGTGCACCCGGAGCACGTCGGCCCCGGCCAGGGCAGCCGCCAGGGCCACCCCCACGGACCCTGCGACGCGCTCGGTGGGCTCCGTGCGCCCGGTCATCGCCCCGATGAAGGACTTGCGAGACGCGCCCACCAGCACCCGGTAGCCCGCCTCCTTCAGCCGGGGCACGTCCTGCACCAGCCGGGGATTGTGCGCCACCGCCTTGCCGAAGCCCAGGCCCGGATCGAGCACGATCCGATCCGCTGCGATGCCGGCATCCTGTGCAGCCTGGGCACGCTCGAGCAGGAGGCCACGCACCTCGGACGCCACGTCGGCGTAGTGTGTGTCCCGCTGCATCGTGGCCGGGCGTCCGCGCATGTGCATCACCACTACTGTTACCCCGGTGCGCGCACACAGGGTCCGCATCTGCGCGTCGCGAAGCCCGCTCACGTCGTTGACGACGGTCGCACCCGCGTCGATGGCGGCTCGGGCCACCTCCAGCTTCTGGGTGTCCACCGACACCACGGCATCGGGCCGCTGGCGCATCAGCTCCTCGATGACGGGCACCACGCGCTGCGACTCGGTGGCCGCGTCCACCTCGGCGGCGCCGGGTCGCGTGGACTCACCGCCCACGTCGATCCAGTCCGCCCCTTCCTCGAGGAGCTGCAGCGCGTGTGCGACGGCCAGGTCGCGCTGCACGAACCGCCCGCCGTCGGAGAAGGAGTCGGGCGTCACGTTGACCACGCCCATCAGCAGCGGCGTGGCCATGGAGCTACACCGTCGCGCCCGCGAACCATCCCGTCTCGGGGAGCACGGGTTCGGACTCCTCCACCAGCTGCGCGAACTCCTCGGCGTCCAGGGACTCCTGTTCGATGAGCGTCTGAGCGACCTTGTGCAGCACGTGGATGTTGGTCTCGAGGATGGACTTCGCCGCGTCGTAGGCCCGCGTCAGGATGCTGCGCACCTCTTCGTCGATGCGGCGGGCCGTGTGCTCGGAGTAGCTCTTCACCCGGTTCATCTGGCGACCCAGGAACACCTGATCGTTGGAGTCGCTCCAGGCCACGGGCCCGAGTTCGTCGCTCATGCCCAGATCGCACACCATCTGCCGGGCGATGTTCGTGGCCTGCTGGATGTCGGAGCGAGCACCGCCGGTGATCGCGTTGAACACGATCTCCTCCGCGGCCCGTCCCCCCATTGCCATGGCGATGCGCGTGATGAGCTGCTCGCGCGTCTGCTCGAGCCGGTCCTCCTCGGGCATGACCCAGGTGACGCCCAGCGCGCGCCCACGAGGCACGATGGTGACCTTGTGCACCGGATCGTGCTCCGGCAGCAGGTGGGCCACGATGGCGTGACCTGCTTCGTGGTAGGCCGTCTTCTCCTTGATGGGCTCCGGCATGAACATGGAGCGCCGCTCGGGACCCATGTAGATCTTCGAGCGCGCCTCTTCGAAGTCGGGCATGCCGACCTGATCCTTGTTGGCCCGAGCCGCCAGCAACGCAGCCTCGTTGCACAGGTTCTCGAGATCGGCACCGGAGAAGCCCGGCGTGACCTTGGCCAGCCGCTCGAAGTCCACGTCGTCGGCGGTGGGGATCTTCCGCGCGTGGATGGCCAGGATGGCGGCACGACCACGCACGTCTGGTGCGGGCACGTTCACGCGACGATCGAAACGACCCGGGCGCAGGAGCGCAGGATCGAGCACGTCGGGCCGGTTGGTAGCCGCCACCACGATCACCGCCTCCGTGCCCTCGAACCCGTCCATCTCCACCAGGAGCTGATTCAGGGTCTGCTCGCGCTCGTCGTGACCGCCCCCGAGACCCGCGCCACGGTGCCGGCCCACGGCGTCGATCTCGTCGATGAAGATGATGCACGGCGCGTGCTTCTTGCCCTGCTCGAACAGGTCGCGGACGCGACTGGCGCCCACCCCCACGAACATCTCCACGAAGTCCGAGCCCGAGATGGAGAAGAACGGCACACCCGCTTCACCGGCCACGGCACGGGCCAGCAGTGTCTTGCCCGTTCCCGGCGGGCCCATCAGCAGCACGCCCTTGGGAATGCGGCCCCCGAGGCGCGTGAACTTGCGCGGGTCCTTGAGGAACTCGACGATCTCCTGCAGCTCCTCCTTGGACTCGTCGATCCCGGCGACATCGTCGAAGGTGATGCGACGCGCGCCCTCGCTCTGCAGTCGCGCACGCGACTTGCCGAAGGACATGGCCCGTCCGTTCGCCCCCTGCAGGTTCCTGGCGAACCAGACGAGCAGCAGGCCCACGGCGAGCACCGGCACGAGCGTGATCGCCGCGGTCATCCAGAGCGAGTCGTCCTTCGCCTCCTCGAAGCTGGGCGTGATGCCCTTCTCCAGGAGCGTGTTGTACACAGGCTCCACGAACTCCGGACCCGTCGTCTTGAAGCGGGCCTCGTTGGTGTACACCCCCGTGATGTCCTGGCCGCGGATGGTGACTTCCTTGACCTCACCCCGGTGGACCTTCTCCATGAACACGGGGAAGTCCACGGTCTCGCCCCCGCGACGGGCCTGGGAGAGCTGCACGAACAGCCCGACCATGACGAGAACGATGATGAGCCAAAACACGTTGGCGCGGGAGAAGGTCCTCATGGGGACGGCGCTCCAAGAGCACGTTCAGTCCGTGCTGTGCGGGGAAAGTTAACACCAGACCCGCCCCCGACTACCCCCCCGAACGGTCGGGGAGTCATGCCTGCACGATGCGTAGCGCCCCCGAGCGCACCCGAATCACCCGACCACCCGGCAGATGCACGTCGCCGTGACCGCGGTGGGCGGCCCGGAGCGCTGCGTCGATCTGGGCCGCGGTCAAGGATGTGTCGAGTGCCAGGAGTTTGCGACGAACGAGGGGCTCGGGGGTGGTGGATATCCAGTCGGTGCCTATCGATCCGGTCCGTAACGACGCAGCGGCGTCATCGGCGAGCTGCATCAACAGGGCGTCGTCGGACGCCACCACCCGAGCGGACCGTGCAATGGAGGCCTCGGAACCGGCGCGGATGCGCTCCAGCAGCGGCAGGACCTCGTTCCGAATGCGGTTGCGCAGGAACCGACTGTCGCGGTTGGTCGGGTCCTCCCTGAACTGCAGATTCCGATGCTGAGCCCATGCCATCACGTCCTCACGGCTGAGGTCGAGCAGCGGACGCACATAGCGGCCGCGCCGGTGCGCCATGCCCGACAACCCCGACGAGCCGGTGCCGCGGATGAGGTTGATGAGCACGGTCTCCGCCAGATCTCCCCGATGGTGCCCCAGGGCCACCCGTTCCACGTCGAGGGCGTCCATCACCGCGTAGCGGGCCTCTCGCATCTCCGCCTCCGAGGGCCGCTCCGACAGCGCCAGCTCGAACCGGCTGCAGGGCAGGTCCCGCTCGGCCGCGAGCTGCTCCACGAAGTCCGCGTCGGCGGAGGAGTCGGGTCGCACGGCGTGGTCCACGGTGATCACGGACAGCTGCCCTGCATGCCACGACTGGGTGGCGCACAGCAGATCCAGCAAGCTGACGCTGTCGACCCCTCCCGAGACCGCCACGGCCACGCGATCCCCCTCGGACCACAGCCCGCGCTCCACGATGCAGGCGCCGACTCGATGACGCAATCGGCCCGGTGTGCTCACACGTCCTCCCCGATGGACAAGCGGATGACCATCTCCCAATCGTCCGGCACTTGTCCATCTTGGAGGGCGCGCACGCGAACCTCGGCGCCGCAATCGCGACATCGGTGGCGCAAGGTGGCTTTCCCTCCGACAATTTCGACACCGATGGGATCCATCAGAGCCCCACAGTCCGACGATCGGTCTCCCGGGACCTGGTCCACGTGTAGGGAACGCAGACACCACGGGCAGTGGTTGCGGGCGGTTCTGCCGTGGGCCGGCACCTGTCCCTGGCAGTGCCCACAGACGAAGGACTCGTCTCGATGCACGGGGTTCGAGCGCACGCGCGCCGCCTGCTCCCGAGCGCGCGCCACGCGAAGCAGACGCCGCGCAGGCCACTGCATGGCTGCCTCGCCGAGCTGTGCACCGCGACGGTTCCCCTCCTCCCACACGGCGCGTCGCAGCGCCGGATCTGCATCGAGGCGGGGCGCCAGTCGTCGTACGTCTCCTCTGGTTCGCGCAGCGTCGAGCAGTCGCTTCGCGCGCTCCGCCGGAGTGCCCTCCGACAACGGGTCGGGATCCGTCATCGCGGCGCGGACCGGGCCTCGAGCACCGCTCGAGCACACAGGGCTCCCGGCGCACCGCTCACGCCACCGAGCGGGTGCACCCCGCCGCTGGCCAGGAACAGACCCGCGATGGGGGTCGCGTGGCGTGACAGCTCGGGCCCGGGCCGAAGGCTCCACAGCTGATCGAGGGCGATCTCCCCGTGCCAGGCGTGGCCTCCGCTGACGCCGAACCGGGTCTCGAGATCCCGTGGGGTGAGCAGCTCGTGCCCCGTCATCAGGTCGCGCACACCCGGCAGCGCCAGCTCGAGTCGCGCCAAGGCCGCCTCCAGCAGGCGCTCGCGTGCGTCGGCGGACCATCCGTCGCGCGGCGTGTGGGGCACACCGAAGACGTGCACGGAGGCGATGTGCGGTCCGGACTCGGCCCGCACGGGCGCGAGGCGAACGTCGAGGGCGGGCTCGGAGGGAAGCCGACCGTGTTTGGCCGCATCGAACGCGCGCTCCAGCTGCAGCGGCCCACCCGTGACGCACAGGTGCGCGGGCGCTCGCTGGCCATCGCGCAGCGTGGGGGCCACCGACAGCGCGAGATGGAGCTTCGCCGAGGTGGCGCGATGGCGATGGCAGCGAACCTCGTCCTCCACGCCAGGGGGCACCGCATGCGCCGGAACCAGATCGAGCAAGGTCCGACGGGGATCGAGACACGAGATCACCCTGGAGGCGTCCACCGCGTCTCCGTTGGCCAGCACCACCCCACGCACCTGACCCCGCTCCACCCGGATCCGCCCCACGGGCTGGTCGCAGGCGATGCGGACGCCGTGGTAGCGGGCCACGTCGGCCAACACCTCGAACAACCGAGCGGGTCCCCCCACCACCTCGCGGGCGGCCAAGGCGTGTCGTACCAGCCAGACACCGGCCGAGTGAGGCGACAGGGGTCCCATGAAGGTTCCCAGCAGCGCTGGGAGCGCCATCGCCGCGCGCACCTCCGAGGGGACCCCCTGCTCGACCAGCCAGGTCTCGATGGGCAGCACCGCGCACCGGATCAGCTCCTTGAGCCGGCTCGCACCCATGCTCCGCATGGCGATGCCCCGCTGGAGCAACGGCATCACCGCGGCTCGGCCCACCTTGGGGGCTGGCGCATCCAAGAAGCCTCGGATGGTGGGCGCCACGGCCTCCGCGAACTCCCAGGGGGCACTGCCTTGCTGGGGAACGGGCCCGCTGTTCAAGGTCCAGGGCACGGGTCGATCGCGCAGGAGCAACCCATGCTGCTCGAGCTTCAGTGCCTCCACCACCCACGGTCGCAGCGTGGCGCTGTGGTGCAGCACCCCCTCGTGCCGAGCGCCCGGGGCGAACTCCGCACCCGCACACAACCCACCGGGCTCCGGCAGCGCCTCGAACACCTGGACCGCGAACCCCTCGCGGGCGAGCTGACACGCCGCGACGAGCCCGTTGTGACCGGCCCCCACCACGATGACCGAGCCCCTCACACGGCCCCCTTGCGCAGCATCTCCTTCGCCGCCAGCCCACCGGGTGCTCCCATCACGCCACCGCCGGGGTGGGTCCCCGACGCACACAGCCACAGTCCGGGCACGGGCGTGCGGTAGCGCGCCCACCCCGCGGTGGGACGCTGGAACAGGAGCTGATCCGCCGTCAGCTCTCCGTGGAAGATGTTGCCCGCCGTCAGGCCGAAGGTCTTCTCCAGATCCCAAGGAGTGAGCACCTGGCGGTGCAGGATCGACTCGGTGAGTCCCGGGCAGTAGGCCTCGAGGGTCTCGACCACCTGATCGCCGAAGGCCTCCCGGTGGCTGGGCCAGGCGTCTGCACCGTCGCGGTGGGCGTAGGGGGCGTACTGCACGAAGATGCTCATCACGTGCTTGCCGGGCGGAGCCATGGACGGATCGAGCAGCGAAGGCACCACCACGTTGAGGTAGGGACGCTCGGAGTAGTCGCCGTACTTCGCCTGGTCGTAGGCTCGCTCGAGGTAGTCGATGGAGGGCGCGACGGCGATGTCGCCTCGCACGTGCAGGCCCTGTCCTGGCCGACAGGGGAAGTCGGGCAGCCGATCCAGGGCGAGGTTGACCTTCCCCGAGCTCCCCGCACAGCGGTAGCGTCGGATCTTGGCCACGAAGTCGTCGTCGAGGTGCGTCTCGCCGAGGAGCGACAGCAGCGTGGTGCGAGGCTCGCAGGCGCTCACCACCACCTTGGCGTCCACCTCGTCGCCGTTGTCGAGCACCACACCGTTGGCGCGTCCGGCCTGTACCCGGATCCGCGCCACGGCCGCCTCGGTGCGGATGGCGACGCCGTGGTGCCTCGCAGCCGAGGCGATGGCCTCGCTGACCGCCCCGTTGCCTCCCCTGGCGATCCCCCACGCCCTGGACGCACCGTCGATCTCGCCCATGTAGTGGTGGAGCAGCACCGACGCCGTGCCGGGCGAGCGCACGCCGAGGAAGGTGCCGATGATGCCGCTGCAGGCCATGGGCGCCTTCAGTGCGTCGCTCACGAACCACTCGTCGAGGAAGTCCGCCGCGCTCATGCTGAACAGCTTGACCTGCTGCAGCGCGTCCTCTCGCGACAGCCCCAGGAAGGCTCGGCCCAGATCGCCGAGCTGCTGCAGATCCCGCGGCCACAGCGACGTCGGATCGGGCGCAGGCCGGTCGATCAGCGCCTTGGCCAGCCGCGCCAGTCTGCCCATGGTCTGCCCGAAGCGGGGGTACTGCTCTGCGTCGTGAGCCGACAACCGAGCGATCTCGCGCCGCGTCTTCTCGGGATCGGGCCAGCGGCACAACCCTGGTCCGTCGAGGTGGGGCGTGAAGGAGCACTCCAGGGGGATGAGCTGAAGCCCGTGGCGTGCGAGCTGAAGCTCTCGGAACACCCAGGGCCGGAGCAGGCTCACCACGTAGGAACACACGGTGTACTTGAACCCCGGGTGCAGCTCCTCGGTGACGGCGGCGCCGCCCAGGACGGAGCGGCGCTCCAGCACGAGCACGCTGCGGCCAGCCTTGGCGAGGTAGGCCGCACACACGAGCCCGTTGTGCCCGCCACCGATGACCACGGCATCGTATTGCGTGGCCATCACCTGCTCCGGACCACCGCACGCTTGCGCGGCGGGTCGAAGAAGGGCCTGGGCACCACCGTGGCGGCCACGGTGCGGCGCTCGTAGTCAGCAGTGTGCTCCACGCGAACCGCAGCTCCCTCGTGGGCGTGCGAGGCCTGAACCGTCGCCAGGCCGACGTACGCCTTCACCGTGGGCGACCACGTGTGGCTGGTGACCTGACCCACCTGACGCTGACCGTCGGTGGCATACACCGGCACGGCGTCACGGCACGCGTGTGGACCGAAGTGCGAAGACAGGCCGTAGCCGTCGTAGAGCCGCTCCAGCTCCTCTCCGTCCAGCGCGAGCCCCACCAGCGACCAGCTCGGACCGCGCTGAAGCTCCGCACGCACCGCGGACTGCCCCACGAACTCGACGTCGCGCTGAAGATCGACGCAGTGGGCCAAGCCCAGCTCGTGGGGCGTGGACATGCGGTGGCGAGCTGGCGCCTGACGAGCCCCGAAGTAGTCCACCCCGCAGAGCACGAAGCCGGCCTCGATGCGCGCCACGTCCAGCGCGTCCAACCCGAAGGGTGTCACCTGGTGGGCGGCGCCGGCCTCCAGGAGGAGATCCCAGACGGCCCCGGCATCGGCGGGATCCAGCCACAGCTCGAAGCCCAGATCGCCGGTGTAGCCGGTGCGCGAGATCTCGATGGAGATCTCCGCCAGCTTGGCAGGGCGGATGCGGAAGAAGGGCATCGCCTCGAGGCGAAAGTCCACGAGGGGCGCCAGCAGCCGCGACGCCTCGGGCCCCTGCACCGCCAGCGCCGCGATGCGATCGGTGCTGTCCTCGATCTGCACGGACAGGCCCCGACTGTGACGATGCAGCCATGCAGGCCATCGCTCGTTCGTGCACAAGCGGAAGTGGTCGGGGCCCACCCTGGCGCAGGTCCCGTCGTCGAGGACGTAGCCGTGGGGATCCACCAGCACGCCATAGGTGACGCGGCGCTCCTCGAGCGCCTCGACGTTGCGGCTGAACACGCGCGAGATCAGGACCGCCGCGTCGGGCCCGACGATCTCGTGCTTCGACAGCGGGGAGACGTCGATCACGCCGACCTTGTGACGGATCGCGAAGTACTCGGCCTCGCTGTGCTCGTCGTAGGCGCGGACGGCGGCGTAGCCGTTCCACGACTTCCAAGCCAGCGACGCACACAGTGGCTGGGTTCTCGAATGCAGAGGGGTGGGCCGCAGCATCGCCGGGCCAGGGTATTCGCGAATGCGACGAAAGTCCGACGAAAAACGGACGATGGTCAGCGAGGTCCGGCGACCGTGCCCACGTGTTGGGGCGTGTGCACGACGTTTCGAGCCGGATCGAGCCCTCGTCACGGCGAGGGTGGAGGTCGTCGTGGAGTTCACGTACCCGCGCCCCTGCGCGTGCCGAACGGTGTTCCGGAGCACATCGGTCACCGAGCCACGGCGGCGCGCAGCCGCGGTCCAGCGGTCCGAGTCGCGCGTTCGCACCCGAGTGCAGACGACGTCCCCGCGAGTGGTGATCAGACTCGTGCCGGCTCCGCCGCCACTGTACTGATTGGCCGCGAACTTCGTTCGCAGCGGATCAGACTCGTGCCGGCTCCGCTGTACTGATCACCGCGAGCTTCGCTCGGCGTCGACGGTCGCTGTCACAGCTCCTGGGTAGCGCCCAGCGTGACGGTGGGCGGATCGGCCACGCCATGGCGCCGATCGTCG
>JAHQVJ010000058.1 GCA_019634415.1 Myxococcales bacterium | reverse complement strand
GGTGGCCCTGCTGGTGGACGTGGTGCGTCCGGACGTGCGGGTGATCACCAACGTGGGGCCGGCCCACCTCGACGTGGCGGGCTCGGTGGCAGGGGTTGCCAGGCAGAAGGCACCGATGTTCGCGACGGCACAGGCCGGCGATGTCTGTGTGGGATCCACCGACGATGCGGCGGTGGCAGCGATGGTGCGTCCAGCGGGTGTGCGCCGCGAGGACGTGGGGGCGTCGAGTCGCTTTCGGCTGCTCTCGGTCGCTCCCGTAGACGACCTCGCAGTGCACGCCCGGTGGGCCACACCCGAGGGTGAGGTGGAGGCGCGCCTGTCGACGCCCGCGCCCCACATGGCACAGAACGCCACCTTCGCGCTGGCGGTGGCGCATGTGTGCGGCGTGTCGATGGCGGCGGCGGTGCAGGCGCTCGAGCGGTTTCGCCCCATGGCGGGGCGGCTGCGTCCGCTGCGCACCCACGACGGCGTGCGGGTGATCGACGATGCGTTCAACGCCAACCCGGTGAGCATGGCTTCGGCGCTGCGGGTGCTGGGCTCGCTGCCGGGGCCCCGCCGAGCGGTGCTCGGCGACATGCTCGCGCTGGGGCGCGAGGAGGCTGCGCACCACGAGGCGCTGCTGGCGCTGGCGAAGCGCGTGGGCCTCGAGCAGCTGATCGTGGTGGGAGAGGCGTTCGGCAGGGCCGCGCGCTCGTCCGATTCCGTGTGCTGCGTGCCGTCGCCCGATCGGGCCGTCGAGGCGCTGCGCTCGGAGCTGCGGCCTGGGGATGTCGTGCTGGTGAAGGGCAGCCATGCGGTCGGACTCGGTGCGGTGATCGCAGCCCTCGTGCCGGAGTCGCAACGATAGGGAGCGGCCGACACAGGGAGCACGCGATGGATGGAACGTCCGCTCGGCAGCTGTTCAGTACGGTCACCGACGATGATCGGCTGGTGATCTCGGTGGAGCCCTTCGACGTACCGGAGCCCGCAGCGGGTGAGGTGGTCGTGGCGATGAAGGCGGTGCCCCTCAACCCGAGCGATCTGGGGCTGCTGCTGTCTCCGGCCGATCTCGGCACCGCGCGGAGCGAGGTGGTTCAAGGGAGTCCCGCCCTGGTCGCCGACGTGGCGCGGGCCATGCGGCGTGCCGTGAAGGGGCGTGTGGGGCAGAAGCTCTCCGTCGGCAACGAGGGTGCTGGCGTGGTGGTGGCCGCCGGGGCCTCGGCGAGTGCGCAGGCCCTGATGGGGCGTGTGGTCACGCTGGTGGGCGGTCAGATGATGCGCACCCACCGGGTGATGGAGGCCGCCCACGTGGTTCCTCTCCCCGAGGGGGCGGATCCGGTGGAGGGGGCGTCGCTGTTCGTGAACCCCATGACCGTGCAGGCGTTCCTCGAGACCATGGAGCGCGAGGGTCACTCCGCCCTCGTGCACACCGCCGCGGCCTCCAACCTGGGGCAGATGCTGGCCCGTCTGTGTCTGAAGCGGGGCGTTCCGTTGGTGGCCATCGTGCGATCGGAGGCGCAGCGGACGCTCCTCGCGGACATGGGCGTGGAGCACGTCATCGACTCGTCCGTCGACGGGTACATGGGTCGGCTGATCGCCGCCATCGCCGCCACCGGTGCCACGCTGGCCTTCGATGCCGTGAGTGGCGGTCGGCTGGCGAACGACATCCTGGTGGCCATGGAGCAGGCGCAGATCAAGCTGGGGGCGCCCTACAGCGTGTACGGCACCACCACCCACAAGCAGGTCTACATCTACGGGCGCCTCGATCCGAGCCCGGTCACCCTGACCGCGGGCACGGGCTTGTACTGGGGGATCGGAGGGTGGCTGGTGACCCCTCGCCTGGCGGAGCTGGGGCGGGAGCGCACGATGGAGATGCGGCGCTATGCCGTCGAGGAGCGCAACGGCGTCTTCGCGAGCCACTACACGCGCACGGTCTCGCTGGAGGAGCTGCTCGAGCCGGACGTGGCGCGAGCCATCGACCGCAAGGCGACGGGCGAGAAGTTCTTGGTGGACCCCTCGAAGGGGAGCTGATCGCGACAATCCACTCCGTTGATTGTCGCGATCGAGCGGAGCGCGTCTGATCCGGCGTTGATTGTCGCGATGACTCGCGGTCGCTACAGGTGCAGCCGCATCACGTACACGCCGGTGTGGTCGAACCCAGCGACGACGAGCTGCCCCGTCACCGGATCCATCGCGAGATCGAGCGTGCGACCGGTCTGGACCTGACCGGCGAGTCCGAAGGACTCGTCGAGGGTGCCGTCGGCATGGTAGCGCCATAGCCGCTGGCCCTCCGTCGTCGAGCTGGGACCGACGATCAGGCGTCCGTCGGGCTGCTGTAGGAACTTCGGCTCGGTGCCCCCTCTGTCGTCGAACACATCCACCGCACCCTGGGTGCCGAACCCGTCGTCGAGCTGTCCGTGCTCGGTGAGCCCGACGAGCCGGAGCCCCTCCTCGAGGGCGGTCTCTCCACGAGAGTTCCCGAAGGTCGTGATCGCTCCGTCGTGCAGGGCCATCGCGCGAGGGGTCCACAGGGGCACCGGGGCGATACCGCGGTCGCCGAAGTCCCGATCCAGCCGGTCGTCGAGGCCGAAGCGAGCGACCATGGCGTCGGTGCTCTGGCTTCCCAGGACCAAGAGCCGCCCTTGGTCGTCGAAGGCGACGTCCCAGGGGGCCGGCAGATCGTCGTCGCTGTCGAGCACGACTTGAATCGTGCCGTCCCAGGCAAAGGTGGTCAGCTCCAGGAAGCCGGCGACGACGAAGGCATCAGGGCCGCCGTGCAGGAGCTTGGCGAAGGGTGCCGCGAGCACACCCTCGTCGCCAAAGCTCTCATCGAAGCTTCCGTCCTCGGACAGTGCCCACAGGGCGTAGTTGGTGGGCGAGAGCGCGGCGTCGCCATGCACGAAGGCCAGCACACCGCCCTTGGGGCGCGGCACCACGTGCCAGATCGAGGTCTGATGGTCGTTCACCCGCACGGCCCCGTCGATGCCGAACGTGTCGTCGGTGGATCCATCGGCGTTCAGTCGGGTCACCATGCCGTCCGAGATGACGCCACGGGCCTGACCAGACACCACGATGCGGCCCCTCTCGTCGACGAACAGATCCATGGGGTTCGCGTCGTCGCCAGCGACGTCGAAGTAGGCCTTGCCCTCCTCTCCGAAGGTCCGAACGGGGCTCCCTGGAGCGGGGGCCACCGTGATCTGGAGATCCGCGGTGGCCGTCTGCACCCCAGGTCCCGTCGCCTGCAGCTGGGCCGTCACCGTCCCCAACGGTGCCTCGTCACTGGCGATCAGAGTGAGCACGCCATCCGTGTTCGTAGTCTTCAGCTGCAGCGGGTCGGCCGACAGCCAGCTGTGGGCGTCGAGTAGCTCTATGTCCAGGGGGCCCACGTCGCTGTCGGCGGCGAGCCGCACGATCACCGTGGTCGTCCGATCCACCAGGATCGTGGGTGCCGCAGGTTCGATCACGAACGCCACGACCACATCGGGCTCCGCTGTGGAGGACGAGGAGGACTCGGTGGAGGGCTGTGGGCAGCCCGATCCCACCATCGACATCGCACCCGCCCACAGTGCCGTCACGATTCGGAACATTCGACCTCCGTTGTGCTACCAACCGCCGTCCGGGCCGCCATAGGCGCCCAGGTCGGCGATGCTGCCGTCGACGTCGCTGTTGTCTGGGTCTCCGGCATCGATGAGGGGCGAGCCCTTGGCGAGGACCAGGCTCCACGACAGGGGCGAGCTCGTGCCTACGTCGGTGTATGCAGGGTCCGCTGCCAGGTTGCCGCCCGTGGTCGTGGGATCGGACAGGCCGACGAAGTCGGTGCCCTGAAGTGTCGCCAGGTTGCCCCACACGTTGTTGTGGATCCAGGTGATCTCGTCTGGACTCCCCAGGCGAGCCACGACTGCGCCGTCGGCCTGAAGCGAGCCGGCCACCAGGTTGTCGACGAAGCTGCTGTGGGAGATCTCCAGCTCGAAGCTGTCGTCGTCGATCCAGATCCCGGCACCGTGCACGACCCTGCCCGCAGCGGTGTTGCCCACCACGTCGAGGTGGGCGAGTCGGCTCCGGTTCACCTCGGCCACGCGCAGGGCCCCGCCCTCGACGACGTCGGTGCCGGCATGTCCGGTCACGTTGCCCACGATGATCGCGTTGGTCACGTCCACGGAGGTGCCGAAACCGGCGAGGTTCACCGGTGCCAGCGACCGTGCGTCACCGAAGGTGACGTTGCCGCGAACGTCGAGCCATCGGACCTCGGCGCCGCCTCCCTCCACCGTGAGTGCCGCGCCCGATGCCCCTGCCGAGATCCCCTCGGCCACCAGCACGTTGCCCGTGGCCGTGAGGTGCTCCACCGGTAGGGACTGTGGCCGGATCAGGTAGAAGCCGCCGATCACCTCGCCGTCTGCCTGAAGCCAGCTGTCCACCACCGACGCGGCGTAGATGTCTCCCCGTGCCGAGTCGAGGCGTACCAGTCCGCGCAGGTAGGCGCTGTCACCCCCCACGTCGACGTCGACGTCCACGATGTCGAGGCCATCCAGCAAGACGTCGGTGGACGCCGACAGGTCCAGCACCGCCCCCTGCACTCGGGAGATGTCCACGCAGTCCTGCACGATGGAGGTGCCCGACACCTGCACGTCGATGGCCTCGAAGCGTGCACCGACACTGGCGGCGAAGAGCCCGGTGGTGTCGCATCGCCGGGTGCCGAGATCGGTCGTGAGGTTCAGGCCATCGATGTCGACGTCCTCGAGGGTGACGTCGGCATCGAAGCTCGCGTACAGAAAGCCTCCGAGGATGCGTGGTTGGCCGGGTCCAGGGGTGTTCAGCCAGGAGAAGGTGAGGTCGCGAACGTCCGAGTGCAGCAGCTCGAGGCGTGCGTCGGCCACCGAGAGCACCCCCCCGATGACGCGGCCCTCGTCGGTCACCGCCAGCCGCAGATCCTCGAAGATCACGTCCTCCAGCACCACGTGGGCATCTTCGCGGGCGCGAGCGAAGGTGCCTGCCTGAGTCAGGTCGGCGAGTGGCTCTGTGTCGAGGCCGCTGATGGTGATGCCGCGCACCGTGACGAGCCCGGGCCCCGTGGCGGACAGCGCTGCTGTCTTCCCGTCCGTGAGGCGCCAGGTGGTGGCCTGCGCACCATGAGACGACACCACCGTCAGGGTGCGCCCCGACACGTCCACGGCGCCGGTGATCTCCCCAGGCTCCAGGCAGATCGTCGCGTGGTCGTCCACCACGTTCACCGCCTGCTGCAGGGTGGCGAAGTCGGTGGGTACCCGCCGGGCGTCGATCTGTCCGTCGCAGTCGTTGTCGATCCCGTCGCAGCGCTCGTCCGCACCGGGTGCGACGTCGGGGTCCGAGTCGTCACAGTCCCCCGAGATCGCCACGAATCCGGCGGGCTGGGCACACGACTCCTGGGCCAGGGTGTGGGAGCCGAAGCCGTCCGCATCGTCGTCGACGAACCAGATCGTGCGGTCCTCGTCGAGGAGCCCATCGCAGTCGTTGTCGACCCCGTCGCAGATCTCCTCGGCGCCTGGAAAGCGGGTCGGGTCGGCGTCGTCGCAGTCCTCGCCCAGGGTGGCACCGTCCTGGTCCTGGTCCACGGGGACGGGTGTGGGTGCATCGGGTAGGGTCTCGGGAGGCTGCCGACAGGCGAACAACGTCAGCAGGGCAATCAGGTGGGCGTTCATGGCAGATCTCCCCAGGCGATCTCGGTGACGACCCAAGGACTGGCGAGTCCTGCGGCCGGATCCACCTCGGCCACCACGAGTGCGTGCTGGCCGTCGCCAGAGGCGAACACGAAGCGACCGAAGGTGGGGTGGGAGGTTCCCTTGACGGACTCCGTGGGCAGGGCCACCTCACCCTGCAGAGCAAGCCACGGCAGGTCGTAGACGAACAGCCGCTCGTCATCGAGCAGGGGCATGGCGAGCATGCGATTGACTGCGGAGTCGGCCGTGACCGAGCCCACGAGGCCGACGGCCACCGTGAAGCCCCCCAGGGAGCCTGCGTAGGCCATGTCGTCGGCAGCCTGCGTGGTTCGGTACGTCCGAGCTGCTGCCGTGACGACGCGGGATCCGTCTGGAAGGGGCCACACGCCGAGTCCCCAGGCATAGTCGCTGTGGCTGGGCCCGTTCCCTACGAAGGTGGCACTCCCTGCCGACAGGTCGAACCGCACGCCGTCGTCTCCGTTGGAGAGGTTGGTCAGGTACAGGCGCTCGCCGTCGGGGTGCAAGGCCCCCACGCTGCCCTCGCGCACCGTGCCGGGCGCAGCGGTCTGGGTGCCTGCCACTGGGTCGATGGCGAACAAGGTGGTCCACTGGCCGGTGGCCGGCATCAGCCAGGCGATTCCGTCGTCGTCGAGCAGCAGATCGGACGGGATCTCCGTGGTGACGACGGTGGAGGTCACCACACCGGCCTGCAGATCCACGAAGCTGACCAGACCGTCGTGTCCCACCGCGGCGGTGCCTCCAGACGGGGCCATGGCCAGCACGAGGGGAGGCGCGGCCAGGGAGACCTCCGAGGCGTCGCCCGTGGCCACGTCGACGCGAACCAGCTCGTCGGCGTTGGCCGACAGGGTCACCAACTCGTCGCTCAGAGGGTCGTGCGCGGCGTCGAGCACGGCGTGATCCAGGGGGATCCAGGACGAAACGAGGGGGTCGCAGGCCTCGTCGTCATCGATGCTTCCGCTGCAGTCCCGGTCGATCCCATCGCAGATCTCCGTCGCCGACGGATGCACCGTCGGGTCCCAGTCGTCGCAGTCGGTGGCGTCTTGGATCCATCCCGCAGGGGCTTCACAGTCCCAGATGGGCGGCGCCAGGGCGTCTCCGTACCCGTCGAGGTCGACGTCGGGCACCCACGCCGGGGTGGGCAGATCCTCGTCCACCGCCCCATCACAGTCGTTGTCCTGGTCGTCGCAGATCTCCGGCACTCCGGGGTGCACGCTGTCGAGGTCGTCGTCGCAGTCGTCGGACGAGCCCACCAGCGATGGCCCTGGGTCGCACTGCTGCACCGGGTAGCGGGCGTCCCCGTGACCATCGCCGTCGCGGTCGAGGTACCAGGTGCGAGTCGTCACCTCCGGATCGGTGTCGTCGCAGTCCAGCGGACCCCATCGCTGGGTCCATCCGCCATCGGGTGCGGTGCACGCGACCACCGGGGCGTCTGCAGCCAGCCATCCGTCCTCGTCTGCGTCGAGGAACCAGTCGACGGGCAGGGACAGGTCGGGGTCGGAGTCGTCGCAGTCCACCGCTGCAGTGGCCCCGTCCTCGTCTTCGTCCACCGCCAGTGGGTCTTCGGTGGGGGTCGGCGCGGGCGGGGTGGTCTCGGTGGGGCTCGTCTCCGAGCTGCTGCACGCCCACAGCACCATCCACAGGGAGCGACTCATGGCAGCACCTCCGCGGACAGGCTCAGCACGGACCACGGATGTGACAGGCCCACGCCAGCATCCACCTGGGCGAGCACGTGCACGGTGGTGCCGTCGTCGGACACGAACAGCCACCCCACCTGCAGCGTGCGCTCGACACCTGCCACCAGCTGCCGGGGCAGGGTGACGGAGCCCGTGCGCTTCAACGTGGTGTGGTCGAAGACCTGCAGCACGTCTGGCGCGACCTCGTCCACCACCACGAGTCGACCGGTCTCGGCGGATCCCGTGACGGCCTTCAGGTGGCCTATCGGACCTGGCAGCGTGGTCTCCAAGGTGAGGTCCACGGTGGCGTCGCTGCTGGCGTGGAACACCTCGCCCTGTCGGGTCAGGATGCGGTCGCCGTCGCCGGGGAGCCACAGTGCGCCTCCCCAGACGGTCTCGGAGGACTGTGGACCGATCTGCGCCGTGTTCTCCACGATGTCGTAGCGCTCCACCCGTCGACTGGAGCCCTGCTCGATTCCGTAGAGCCGATCTCCATCGGGGTGGAGCTCGGCGACGATGCCTTCGTAGCCGGTGGAAGACGACAGCGTGAGGGTGTCGCCGACGAGGTCCACCGTCTGGATCGGGACGTGCTGACCCTGGGTGGGGAACACCATGGCGCGTTGGTTCGGGGCCAGCACCACGTCGTGGGCCTCGGCCTGGCTCCGAGCCGTTGTCCGCAGCTCGGCTGGAGTCAGATCCACTAGGCTCACCCACCCGTCGTGGCCTGCGGCTGCCGTGCCTCCGGCGGTGGCAACGGAGACCACGAGGGGGTCGAGGGGGAGGTCCACGACGTCGCTCGTCCCGTCCGTGGGGTCGAGTGCCACCAGGACTCGCTCGGGCTGGCTCACGAGGACGATCAGGTCATGGACGGGGTCGTAGTCCGCGTCCGTGATCTGGAACCACACGGGCCGCCAGGCGGGGAGGGGGGGAGCGCAGACCAGCGTGTCGTCGACTCCGTCCACGCAGTCGTTGTCGATGCCGTCGCACACCTCTGGTAGGCCAGGGGCGGCGTCGCTGTCGGTGTCGTCGCAGTCGGAGCCGTCGAGGGTGGTGCCCGGTGGTCGGGCGCACGCGGAGACGGCGAAGGTCGAGTCCCCCGAGCCGTCCCCGTCCGCATCTACGAACCAGCTGCTGAGGGCGCCCACGCCAGGGTCGGAGTCGTCGCAGTCGATGGGCCCACCCGGCTCGGACCAGCCCACCAGCGCCCTGCACGCCCTGTGGGTGGTGGAGGGATCCACCCAGCCGTCTTGGTCACGATCGGCGACCCAGAGCAAGGCTGCGCCCACGGTGGGATCGGTGTCGTCGCAGTCGGCGAGGGTCGTGAGGCCGTCCCCGTCGGCGTCCGCCGGGGTGGGCTGCTCGGGTGGCTCGTGTGGAGGTGGCCGAGCGGGGAGCGTTAGGGGGCCCCCGACGCAGCCGCCTACCACCCAGAGCATCCAGACGAGGAGCCTGCGGGTCCGTATTCGTGGCATGTGGCGATCCTCCTAGGACATTCCCCCGTGCGGCGGGGTGGTCCTATGCAAACGAAGAATGCCGCCAGGGGGGCTCATCGCGACAATCAATGGGGTTGATTGTCGCGATCATCGGGTCTGCTCGGCGGGTGCGGTGAGATGACACAACCTGGGAACTCCCCGTGAGCCCGAGCTGGGTATGCGGGATGTGATCTCGGCGGGGGCGCGGAGGAGGAGCGGTGAGGATTCGAGGAGTACGCTGCGCGGTGGTGCTCGCCATCGCGCTGTCGTCCGATGCCGGGGCTGCTCCCGGCGTGACGGCGCGCTGCGACTTCGACGGCGACGGGCATCAGGACGTCGTGGTGGGAACCCCGTCGGACAGCCTGTCCGGTCTGGACAGCGTGGGTGCGGTGAACGTGCTCTACGGGGAGGCCGGCGGCCTGCGGGTGTCGTCGAGCCAGGCCTGGTCCCAGGGCTCGGAGGTGGGGGACGTCGCCGAGGAGGGGGACGCGTTCGGCGCTGCTGTGGCCTGCGGCGACTTCGACGCCGACGGCTTCGATGATCTGGCGGTGGGTGCACCTGGCGAAGACGTCGGTGATGCGCTGGCTGCCGGGGCTGTGAGCGTGCTGTACGGGAGTGCCGCGGGGCTGTCGGTCCAACGAACCCCTGCCCAGATCTTGACCGAGGCCGATCTGCCGACCGGCGCCTCCGACGTCAACGACCAGTTCGGTGCTGCGTTGTCGGTCGCCGACTACGACGGTGACGGCCACGACGATCTGGCCATCGGCATCCCCGGACAGGCCGTGGGAGAGCGCAAGCGCGTGGGGGCCGTCGCTATCGTCTACGGATCGCCCCAGCAGCTCTCCGTCTCGCGCGCCACGTTCTGGCACCAGGGCACACCCGGCGTCGAGGGCGCGCCCGAGAGAGGCGATCGGCTGGGATGGACGCTTGCGAGCGGCGACTTCGATGGGGACGGATACGACGACGTGGCTGCGGCGGCTCCACGCGAAGACGTGGACCGAACCCGCGACTGTGGCGCCGTGAACGTGCTCTACGGGTCGGGAAGCGGGATCGGAGCCAGCAACAACCAGATCTGGAGCCAGCACGAGCCAGGCGTCGTCGGCACGATCCAGGCGGACGAGAAGTTCGGGTTCGCCTTGGCCGTGGGCAACTTCGACGGCAACGCCTACGACGATCTGGCCATCGGAACTCCGGGTGCGAGGGTGGACGAGCGTCGCCTGGCTGGCGAGGTGAACGTCCTGTACGGTAGGAGCGAAGGTCTGTCTGCGAAGGCCGACGATGGGTGGACCCAGGGCTCGCGGATCGCCGGTCTCCCCGAGTCCGGCGATCGGTTCGGAGCGTCCCTCGCCACAGGGGACTTCGACGACGATGGCTTCGACGATCTGGTGGTGGGGGTGCCGGGGCAGAGCACCGGGCGGAGCCGGGCCACCGGGGAGGTCCACCTCGTCCGTGGATCCGCACGGGGGCTGCGGCCCGCTGGCAACACGCGCTGGCACCAGAGCAGCGCGGACATCGAGGACTTCGTGGAGCAAGCGGATGCCTTCGGCACCACCGTGGCTGCGGGGGACTTCGATGGCGACGGCCACGACGACCTCGTCGTGGGGGTTCCGGGCGAGACCATCGGGTCCATCCGCGCGGCGGGGGCCGTTCAGGTGCTCTATGGCAGCCGCGGCAGCCTCACGGCGGCACGAAACCAGCTGTGGAGCCAGGTCGCCGAGGGCACGGCTCGGCCGAACGAGGCGATGTCCAGCCCGCTGATGTCGATCGGTGTGGTTCGCATTCCCTACGCGGATGGCACCAAGGTTCGCGTGGGGGCCGATCACTACCGACATCGAGACCATGGCGAGATCGACATGTGGGGTGTGGGCGACCGCAGGTACACGCTCGTGGCGCCGGCAGACGGAACGGTGATGGCGGTGGTGGACACGAACCAGGAGCCCACCGAGAAGAACAACTACCTCTGGATCGCGCACCCCAACGGGCTGTGGAGCAAGCACAGTCACGTGGCGACCTCGTCGGCCCAGGTGAGCGTGGGGGAGGAGGTGCGCCAGGGGCAGATGATCGGTCTGGAGGGAGACGTGGGCGTCACCACGCCCGATGGCTTCGATCACCTGCACTTCGAGTTGGGTCGCCCCGACGACCCCACCGACGCGAGCACGGCGCTCGACAAGGGCGGCTACCTGATCGGCGAGGGCCTGATCCCCCGCCTGTGCGGGGTCCGTGGCGGGGTGTACGTGAGCGGGGTGACCTACACCGCCGCCCCTTGTCCGCCGGCTCGCTGACCGGCGGGTTGTAGGATGGCCTCAACGAGGACGCCATGATCCACCGGTACGACATGAACACCCTGCGCCGATGGAACCGAGGCGAGTTCAAGGTGCAGATCCAGGTCCCTGGCCGAGACCGGCCGATCGCCTACTGCGATGGCACCGAGGAGGATCTGCAGGAGCTGCGAGCCACGGCAGAGGAGGAGGGCACCACCCTTCCGGACATCCATCGACGGATCCTCAAGACCGGGCGGGAGATCTGGACCATGGGGGTTGCGCCGCCTCCACAGGTGGAGGACGACGACTAATCGCGACAATCAACCCCGTTGATTGTCGCGATCGAGCGGAGCGCGTCTGATCCGGGGTTGCAGTGGGACTGGAACGAGCGAGCGTGCGAGTGAGTGCAGGGAGTGCTGCAAGTCCAGGCGCGGAGCGGCAACCTGTAGCATCGCGACAATCAACCCCGTTGATTGTCGCGATGAGCATTCGGAGGTCGGCTGTGAAGATCGGAGAGGTGGCGGCGCGGGCTGGAGTGACGGTGAAGGCGGTGCGCCACTGGGAGGCGGAGGGGTTGCTTCCAGAGGTGCCGCGCCGAGGGGCCTACCGACGCTTCGGCTCCGATCACCTGAGCCGGATTCGGCTCGTGGCCCACTGTCGCGAGCAGGGCTTCTCGCTGCCCGAGGTCCGCCAGATCCTGTGTCTTCTGCCGGAAGGCCCGCAGCCGAAGGCGAGGGCCCAAGGGAATTGTAGCGCGACGGAGTCGCGCGGGATTCCGGAGTCCGGGTGCCCGGACCCCGTCGCGATGAAGGCGCTGGTGGCCTCGCGCCTGTCGCAGGTGCGCGCTCGGATTCGCGATCTCGAGGAGGTGGCCGCTCGCCTGGAGGCCACCTGTGACTATCTGGATCAGCGAGTCGTTGACTCTCCCCCAAGGGGAGACGGCAGCCTGGAGCCGGAGGTCAACGATGGACCACATCGGCATTCCGATTTCTGACGCGAGCGCCACCCGGGCGTTCTACACGGCTTGTCTGCTGCCCCTGGGTTGGCGCCTTCGAGGATTCCAGGAGGGGAGGTACACAGGCTTCGACAAGCCGGGCAATCCGGTGCTGTACTTCGTGGTCTCACAGGTCGGCGGATCGGTCCACCTGGCCTTTCGGGCCGAAGACGTGTCGGCCGTGCACGGGTTTCACCAGGCGGCCCTGGAGTGTGGCGGCATCGATCACGGTGGGCCCGGGCCTCGGCCGGACTACGGGCCGACCTACTACGCCGCCTTTGTGCTCGATCCGGATGGCCACAACGTGGAGGCGGTCTTCGGCGGGGCGGGACCCGCGCGCGTCGGCGCGGTTTCGGGGGGCTAGGATGGTCCATGATCGCAGCGTTGTCACTTCTGGCGTCCGCTCCGCCTGCCCTGGCGCAGGCACCCTGTGAGCTCGCCGATGGTGAGCCCGCCGTGTACCTACTCACCGCGGAGCCCACGCCCGAGCTGCTGAGCTTGTTCGGGCACACGGCGCTGATGTTCGTGGACGCTCGTCGTACCCCCGACGTCACGATCTACGACTTCGGACGATTCCGGCCCCCCTCCGTGATGCAGATGGTCTGGGGCTACCTGACCATGACCCAGCGCTACCACCTCGCCGAGGACACCACTCAGTCCTTGCTGTCCGTCTTGCGCGACGACGCTCGGGGCGTGGTGGCGCAGCGACTGAACTTGAGCAACCTCGAGCGACTGCGGCTGCAGCGTGATCTGCACCGCACCGCCGTCGAAGACGGGGAGTTCACCTACCGAGGGTACGACGCCAACTGCACCACCCAGGTGCGGGATCACCTCGACGAGGTGCTCGGTGGGGCGTTCTCCGAGCAGCACCGGCAGCTCGGGGGCTCGTCACCCGCCACCCAGATCCTCCGGCATGCAGCCAGCCACCCGTTGTGGTTCGGGCTCCAGTGGGGCTCGGGGCACCTCGCACACGCGCAGGTGAGCGGCTACGACGCGATGTTCGTGCCCGACAGCCTTCAGGAGGGAGTGGCTCGGACCCTCGGGAGCGACGGATCGCCCCTGGTGGCAGAGACCTGTCAGCTGCTGCCCGTGGGCCAGGTGCCCGTTCCCGACGAGGCGCCTCGGCGGACGGTGCAGCTGTGGCTGTTGGGTGGAGCCGTGGGTGCTGGCCTCGCGGGTCTGTCCGTGATGGGCTCGGCCACCGCGGGTCGCGTGGCTGCGGCGATCGTGGCGTGTCTGCTGGGGCTGTACGGGAGCGCGGCCCTGCTGGTGGGTGTGCTGGGCACGTTCGCTCCCTTCTGGGGGCATCACAACCTGTTCTTCGCTCACCCAGGGTGGTTGGTCGTTGCTGCAGGTGCAGCCCTCGCGATCCGGACGCCCACCCTGCGGTGGCCCTATCTCGCAGCCTGTGGCGTGCTCGCCATCGTCGGACTCGGCGTGGTGCTGGCGGTGGCGAGGGGACTGGGGGATCACAACCTGGGCGTGATGGGGCTGGTGATCCCGATCTGTGTGGCGGTCGCCTTCGGGCTACGGCCAAGCCGAGCGTGACGCTCGCTCAAGCGAGCCGACGCCGGTAGGTCGCTGGTGGCATGCCGTACCAGCGGCGGAACGCCCGGCAGAACGACGCCTCGGACTGGTAGCCTGCCCGGGCTGCGACGGCCGCCACGATGTCGCCCGACTCCACCAGGTCGATTCGCGCCAGCTGCATCCGCCATTGGCTCACGTAGGTCATGCACGTCATTCCCATCGACGTG
>JAHQVJ010000057.1 GCA_019634415.1 Myxococcales bacterium | reverse complement strand
CGTCCGCTTCCTCCCAGAACGACGCCATCACCGAGCGGATCTCGGGCTCCCTGTCGACGACGGCCCGGGCTGTCTGCACCATGCGGCGCGGCACCTGCACGTGTCGCATCGTGTGCACCGACTCGTGCGTACACCGCCGATCGCGACACCAACGCAGGGGGAGGAGCGTGTCGCCCGGGAGCCCCGGAAGACCCTAAACGCTCGGGGAGGGGTCATCGCGCTGGCCCCGTCGTCCGATGGCGACGGGGTGGAACGGGCCTCGATGAACCGAGAAGGGTCCGCTTGGAGGCCCGAGTCCCCGAGAAGGGGACCGTGGACAACAACTGTCCACGGGCTTTAGATGCCGTTCCAGTTCGCCCAGATCAGCGCTCGGTCCTTCACGCACGAGTCCAGGCTCGACTCCTCGAAGGCGTTCATCATGCCCTGGTCCCAGGTGTCGATGTCCAGCTCGAAGTCGCCCGTGCGGTGATTCTCTCGCACGTCCCGGTACAGATCCATCATCTCGAGCCGCGTCGGCGTATCCTTGCACTCCGGATCCGTGTAGACGTCCCACAGAAAGCGAGTCCAGTCCCCCTTCGTGGAGACGTCGTCGGGGTCGGTGACCTCGCACCAGTTGCTCGTGAAGCCCCCGGTGCCCGCCAGCCCCAGGCCGAAGGTGTCCCACGTCTCCAGGTCGAACACGTCGGAGCGGTACACGTAGATCGCCTGCTCCTCCCGCAGGTTCCACACCCGCGCCGACCAGAAGTCCGCGTAGCCTTCCTTGAAGGCCTGGGAGTTGAACTCCACCGTGTGGATGCTGTAGCTACCCGGGCTGGGATCGCCCTTGTCGTCGGTCAGGTAGCAGCGCTTGCCGTTGCCCGGATCCGCCAGGTTCAGCGCCGGATCCGAGTTCGGATCCCAGTTCTGGCTCCGCGGCTGCTCGTCGCCGTCGTAGCCGTAGTGCATGCGCAGCATGGCATGCCCCATCTCGTGGGTGATCAGCATCTTCTCGCGGGTGTCCGTGGCCGGATCCGCGCAGCGTCCGATCCGCAGCAGGTGCGCGTTGTTCGACTCGATGTAGTGCTCGGCGTCGCCGTGGATGGAGCCCGAGCTGCCGCAGCTGTCGCCCCAGCTCGTGGAGATCGTGCGGTTCGAGGCGCCGTCGTGGAAGCGGTACAGCGCGTAGGCGCCCACCGCCATGGTGGTCCAGCGGTCGTCGAGGCGCCCGTCGATCACCAGGTTGTTCTGCCCGTCCGGGTCCAGCTCCACGTTGGCGAACATCATCGACTGGGTGCTGCCCGGATACCAGCTCGAGGTGTCCGTGCCCGCGTCGTGCACGCGGAACACGTTGCCCGCGGTGTCGGTGGAGTAGGCGTAGACCACGATGTCGTACTCGGCGTCCAGAAAGCCCTGGAAGGTGAAGCAGCCATCGATCGGATCGCTGTCGATGGTGGTGTCGAGGCTGGGGCCCAGCACCCGCGCCCGGTAGCCGCGGTTGATCACCACGAAGCTGCCCGGATCTCCGGCGTTGGCCCAGTAGTCCTCCGTGAGCCCGCCGGCGTAGGGTGACCAGCCGGCATCGGAGATGAGCACGTCGGTGCGCAGGCACACGTCGTAGTTGCGCACGTTCGAGGCGATGTCGTCGGGGGTGGGATCGAAGGGCGGCACCTCCGGATCTCCCTCGTCGATAGCCAGTCGCGCCAAGGGGCTGCCCGCCACCACGCGCACCGTGCCGTCCTCGGGCTTGTCGCGCGACAGGTAGGCGCCGCAGTTGTGCCGCGCACACAGACCATCCTCGTCGTAGACCACCGTGTCTCCGGTGTTCAGATCGAGGTGGAAGTAGACGGGCGGAAGCGCGCCGGTCGTGCACTCCCACGGAGCATCCCGGGGGCAGCGCCGCACCACGAGCGTCACAGCGCCACTGTGCTCCGTCTCCCGTGAAAGGAGGAACCCGAAGTCGACCTCTACGCTCGTCTCCTCGCCCGGATGCAGGATCAGATCGAAGAAGGAATCACGGGGCGTCTGGGGAATGCCGTCCCCTTCGTCGCCGCGCACCAACAGGGTCAGGCTCTGGACGCTGTCGGTGGGGTTCGTGAGCACCGCCTTGATCACCGGGTCGTCGAGGACGGTGTCCTTGCCCGGCACCGGCACGTCCGCCCAGACCCACTCGAGCTGGATGTCCTCCTCCTCGGGCGGGTGCTCGTCCTCGAGCAGTGGTGGTGGCGTGCCCGTGTCCTCGGGGGTTCCCGTGTCTGGAGGCTCCCCCGTGTCGCGCGGGGTTCCCGTGTCGTCCTCGCGCGGCGTGGTGGGCGGGAACTCGCTCGGCCCGGGCTCCACCGTGGGCCGGCAGGCCAGCAACAACGGCATGGCGATCAACATCATGGATCCTCCCACTCAGAGCATCGCAAGGTCCGTGCCGAGCCACCGCACGCGCCAACCTACCGAATCGACGAATCCGACCCGCGATCTCGCGCGGTTCGCGCGGGATGCGCGCAAGCCGCGCGTGATAGCTCACCTTCGGAGCAGGCATGGACGATCTCCACCAGGCACTCCTGTGGTGGCGCGACCACCGGGATCCCAAGCTCGCACACGTCGTGCGCAGACTCGACGCCGAGCTCGGCAGCGAGCAGCACGTGGCCGGCGACGCCGAAGACCACATCACCTGGCTGGCGGTCGCCGCGACGGCCACCCATCTCGACGTCTCGCCGCTACTCGCCACCCTCACCCACGGCCGCTGCCCGCAGGCCATCCAACGGCTGCACGTCGTGTGGTCCATGGGTCCCGATCCGCGAGTGGTCGATGCCGTGCTGGGCTGGATCCGCGATCTTCGGTTCCGAAGCCACGGCAGCAAGGGCGAGTGGTGGTCGCTACTCCTGGACATCGCCAGCCAGGGAGTCGGCCCCCAGTTCGACTTCGTGCAGTTCGGGAAGTCGCTCTTTCTCGACGATCAGAGCAACTTCGCGCGTCGCATGTCCAAGCGCGTCGGTGCCCTGACCTACCGTGGACCCGCCCACACCGAGCTGTCCCCTGCAGCCCGGACGCGCCTCGACGGCTGGCTTGCCCGCTGGCCCCTGCCTCGTGCTGCCGCGACGGCCGATCCCCACACCGTCGCCAAGCTGCTCGACGCCATCGCTGCCGATCCCGACCACGACGGCCCCCGTGCGGTGCTCGCCGATCTGCTCGCCCAGACGGGAGACGACAGAGGTGCCTTCATCGCGGCCCAGCTCTCCGGGGCACGACGGGACGGAAGGGGCCTTCCCGTCACCCCGAGGGAGCGGGACCAGCCCTGGGAGCAGCGCCAGCTCCTGCGGAACCAGGGCGCACGCTGGTTCGGCCCGTGGGTCCACCAGCTGTGCGACGCCTTCCCCGAGCGGGGCTTCCTACGGCACGTCGACGTGAGCAGGCGCAAGCCGCGACACCTCCCGAAGATGGGAGACGAGCCAGGGCTCCGCACGGTGCGATCGATGACCTTCCGAGCCCGCTCCAGCGGCTCCACCAAGAGCATCGCCCGACTGCTCGGGAGCCCCAGCCTGGCCAACTTGAGCCACGTGAGTGGGCTTCGGCCCGACGACCTGCCCGGGCTGCGACAGCTCCCCGCCCTCACCCGCGTGGGAATCGAGGACATCGGTGCCAGCGACATCGACGCCGTGTTGTCCCTGCCCCACCTCGAGCGGCTCGACTTCCACATGGCCGACCTCGCCCCCGCCGAGCTGGCCCGCCTCGCCCTGCCCCACCTGGGACTGTGCCTGATGTGGCAGAGCGGGTGTGATCCGGAGCAGACGCTCAGCACCCTGCACGCCCACGTTCGGACGGTGACGCTGGCAGCGAACGGACCCGTCGGGCCGATCTGGGAGCGCGTGGTGCGGCTGCGCAGAGGCGCTTCGGACGACTGGGGGCTCGACCTGTCCACGCGCCTCGAGCTACCCGCAGACGCACCTGTGCTGGTGGATCTCGCGCTGCTCGACACGCTGCCGCCGCTCCCCACCTGGCAGGATGCGGGCCCGCGCACCTGGTACGAGATCGGGCCGTACAGGCCCGGCGACGCCATCCGCGCGCTGTCTTGGGCAGGCCCCGCTCCCGTGTGGGTCAACAAGGCGGGTGCTCCCAGCATCGACGCGCTGGCGCACGTCCCCATCGGCCATCGGTTCGTGCTGGAGCCCCTGCACACCTCGTTCTCTTGGGTGACCGCACTTCAGACGCGGGCCGACATCCAGGTGGCCATCCGAGGGCCGAGCCTCGACGACGTCGCACAGCTCCAGCGCGGCGAGGACGGGCGCTTCATCGGCGTGCGTGGCACCGCGGAGGCGCTCCATGGCGCGGGACGGGCGCTGGGACCCCTCGCAAGCCAGCTGCCCAGATCCGCCGTGTGACAGCGGCAGACAACGCCACTGTGAACTCCTTCAGACCGCCGCAGGCTCCTCCCGGGGATGCTCGCGGTAGCCTGACTCCAGCACCTCCATCACCTGCTTCAGCGCCTCCGGCTCCAGGGCATCCGGCAGCCGCACCTGCAGGCGCACCACCAAGCTCCCCGCTGCCTCACCGCGGCGCGCCACGCCCTTGCCCTTCACGCGCAGCTTCTGCCCCGGCTGAGTTCCCGCCGGCACCGTCACGCGCACCGTTCCCGAAGGCGTGGGCACCTCCACCCGGGCTCCCTGCAGGGCCTCGCCCACCGTGATCGGCACGTCCACGTGCAGGTCCTCCCCCACCCGGCGGAACACGTCGTGCTCGTCCACCCGGATGGTGAGCAGTAGATCCGGCGCACCCCCTCCCCGATCGGGTCCGCCCTTGCCGCGAAGCCGCAGCGTCTCGCCGTCGCGAGCTCCCGGGTGGATGCGCACCCGCAGGCTGCGGCCATCCTCGAAGGTCAGGTGCCGCTCACCGCCTTGCACCGCAGCCAGGAAGTCCACCGTCAGGCTCGCTCGCACCGCGGGCCCCCGCGGGGTCCATCCGCTGTCGCGAGAGCCGCTTCGCGCACGGCGCTCGCTGCGAGTGCGGTCACCGCCGAACAGCTGGCTCATCAGGTCGTCGAGGTCGAACATGCCGCCCGCGCCCTCGCCGAAGCCACGGTCCTGGGACCGCTGCTTCGCCCAGCTCGGATCGAACCCGGGCTCGAGGGACCGCGCACCGAACTTGTCGTACAGCCCCCGACGCTCCGGATCCGACAGCACCTCGAACGCTCGGCTGGCTTCCTTGAAGCGGCGCTCGGCCTGTGCATCCCCCGGGTTGCGATCCGGATGATGCTCCTTGGCCAGGCGGCGAAAGGCCTTCTTGATGGCGTCGGAGTCAGCGCCTCGGGACACTCCGAGGACGCCGTAGAGGTCGGTGTTCATGAGGCCCCCGGCGAATAGGGTCGTGCCATGAAGCTAGGCACACCCATCCCATCGTCACTGGGAGCGAGGGGAACAGGCCTGTCACAAAGTGTTGGACCGCCCCACCACTCAGCGGACGAAGTCTGCGAACACGTCGAAGCGCTCGACCGCGGAAGAGCCCACACCACCATCGTCGTCGTCTGCAGCCATCGTCGTTCTCCTGGGCTCCTGTCCGCCCAGTCCTTCCCCGCGAGAACACTCCACGAAGTGCGCAAAGAAAAATCCGAACGGCGACGCCCGGCGTGCAGGGGCTTCGCTCAGTCCGGCCGCATCTCGCGACTCAACCACAGGCGTGCCGTGGCCCAGTCGCCGTCCACGGTACGCCGCGAGACCTCCAGTGCCGCGGCGATCTCCGCCACCGTCATGTCGGCGAACAGCCGCATCTCGGCGATGCGGGCGGCACGGGGATCGAGGCTGGCGAGCTTGTTCAGCGCATCGTCGAGCACCAGCACCTCGAGCGTCGGATCGGCCTGACCGAGCTGTCCCGTCAGCGTCACGCGCGCCCAGCCTCCCCCTCGCTTGCTGGTGGCGTGGGCGCGCGCGTGGTCCACCAGCACCCGTCGCATGCAGCGGGCCGCCACGGCCAGGAAGTGAGAGCGGTCGTTCCAGCGGGCGTCGGGCTCGGACGCCAGCCGCATCCAGGCCTCGTGCACCAGGGCAGTAGGCTGCAGCGTGTGCCCCCGACGCTCACGCGTCATCATGACCACCGCCAGATCGCGAAGCCGATCGTAGATGTCCGCCATCAAGTCGTCGGAGGGCTCGTCCATTCAGGGACTATAGAATCCAGGGGGCATCGTGGATCCCAGCCGGTTCGCTCGCATCAAGGAGATTCTGCTCGAGGCCCGGTCGAGGCCGGCCGTGGACCGCTCCTCCTTCCTCGACGAGGCCTGCGAGGGAGACGACGGACTGCGCGACGAGGTGGAGTCCCTGCTGGCGCAAGAGGCCTCCGACGTGAGCATCCTCGAGCCCGGGCGCGTGGTGGACCGCGTGGCACACCCCCACAGCGTCGGGCCGTACCGCATCTCGGAGGTCCTGGGTGAAGGCGGCATGGGCGTGGTGTACCGGGCCCTGCAGACCGAGCCCATCGAGCGGGAGGTGGCGCTGAAGGTCGTCAGGTGGGGCATGGACACCGAGCGCGTGGTGGCGCGCTTCGGGGCCGAGCGCCAGACGCTCGCCTCGCTGGACCACCCCCACATCGCGAAGGTGCTCGACGCGGGTGCGGACGAGCGAGGCCGGCCCTACTTCGTCATGGAGCTCGTGCGCGGCGAGGCCATCACCCACTTCGCCGACCAGCACCAGCTCGGTGTCGCGGCGCGGGTGGACCTCTTCCTCGACGTCTGCCGGGCGGTGCAGCACGCACACCAGCGCGGGGTGATCCACCGGGACCTCAAGCCCTCCAACATCCTGGTGTCGCAGGTCGACGACGGACCGTCGGTCAAGGTGATCGACTTCGGCATCGCCAAAGCCGTGGAGCAGCCCGCCGGATCCACCATGACCCAGGTGGGGCAGATCATGGGCACCCCCCAGTACATGAGCCCCGAGCAGGCCGGTCTGCAGACGGGCACCGTCGACACCCGAACCGACGTCTACTCCCTCGGGGTCGTGCTCTACGAGCTGCTCACCGGGCATCGGCCGCTGCAGTTCGACACGCTGTCGCAGCTCGAGATCCTGCGGGTGCTGCGAGAGTCGGAGCCTGCACGTCCGAGCGTGGCGGTGCAGCAGATCGAACGCGACGTCACGCCCGAGACCGTCGCCACCTCCCGACGCACCACCATGGCCCGCCTACAGCGGGTGCTGACGGGTGATCTCGAGAACATCCTGTCGATGGCCATGCGCAAGGAGCCCGAAGGCCGCTACGCCTCGGTGGAGCAGCTGGCGGAGGACCTCGGCCGCTACCGCTCCGGCCTCCCCGTGCGGGCGCGCAAGCCCACCTGGACCTATCGCACGGGCAAGTTCGTGCGTCGCAACGCCGTCGGGGTCGCCCTGGCGGCCGCTGCTGCGGTCTTCGTGCTGGGGTTCGTGGCCACCACCCTGGTGCAGTCGGCACTCGTGGCCGAGCAGCGCGACCGCGCCGTCGCCGCCGAGGCCCGCGCCACCGCCGAGGCCGAGACGGCGCGACGCTCGCTGGCGTTCATGGTGGAGCTGTTCGAGGTCTCCGATCCCAACGAGGCCAAGGGCAACACGGTCACCGCAAGAGAGATCCTCGACCGAGGTGCACAGCGCATCCGCGGCGAGCTCACCGAGGCACCAGAGGTCCGTGCCGCCCTGATGGACGCCATCGGTCGGGTGTACCAGAGCCTGGGGCTGTGGAGCGAGGCCGAGCCCCTGCTCTCCGAAGCATTGACGACGCGGCGCGAGGTGCTGGGCGAGAACCACCTCGACACGGCGCAGAGCATGTCCAACCTCGCCTTCCTGCTCCAGGATCTGGGCCGCCTGATCGAGGCGGAGTCCCTCATGCGCGAGGCCCTCGTCACCCGGAGTGCACAGCTCGATCCCACGGACGAGCTGGTGACCAGTGCCCGCTTCGCCCTGGCGAGCGTGCTGCAGCGCCTGGGCGATCTGGATGCCGCGAAGCAAGAGTTCGGGCAGGTTCTGGAGATCGAGCGGCAGACGCTGGGCGAGAACCACCCCTTCGTGGCCATGACGCTCAACAACCTGGCCACCGTGCACCTACACGAGGACGAGCTCGAGGAGGCGGCGGCGCTCTTCCGCCAGTCGTTGGCCATCAACCTGGCCACGGGCGGCCCCGACCATCCCGAGACGGCCACGAACTACTCCAACCTCGCCACGGTGTACATGCGCCAGGGCAACGCAGCAGATGCGCTGGTCCACGCGACCCATGCCCTCGAGATCCGGCAGAAGGTCTACGGAGAGGAGCACCCCCACGTGGCCATCAGCCTCAACATGGTGGCGCTGCACCTGAACGCCCTCGGACGCCCCGACGAAGCCGAGGAGCGCTTCCGCGAGGCGCTGGCCATGCGACGGCGCCTACAGGGAGATCGGCATCCCCAGGTGGGTCACAACCTCATGGGGCTGGGCGCCTTCCTCTCGAAGCAGGGTCGGCACGACGAAGCCCTACCACTGCTGCAGGAGGCGCTGGCCATCAACCGCGACGGCCTGGGCAACGACCACACCGACACGGCGCGCACCCTGTACGAGCTTGGGTTCGCCCACCTCCGCAGCGACGCTCCCGCAGCCGCAGAGCCTCTGCTGGTGCAAGCCCTGCGGATCCGGCGCCAGTCGCTGACGCCCACCCATCGCGAGACGCTGCAGTCCCTGCGCGGCCTCGGCGCCTGCTACCTCGCGCTTCAGCGCCTCGACGAAGCCGAGGCGCTGCTGCTCGAGGCCCACCGCGGCACCCTCGAGCGCCACGGGCCGGACCACGAGCGCACGACCACACTCCGGGCCCAGCTCGTCGAGCTGTACGAGGCGCGCGGCGACGAGACCGCCGCCGCGCGCTACCGCCCTCAGGGAGCCGAGTAGACCACCTCGAGGCGCAGGTCGTCGCGACTGAACACAGCCCGGTCCACCAAGCCGTCCAGGTCCGTGAAGTCGTCGAAGTACAGCAGGAACTGCGACTGGGTCCGGCCCTCGGCCAGATCGGCGTTGGTGGCGTCCGTGACGGCCACCGCCACGTCGACGTGCGTCTGACTCGAGGCGATCCCACCGTAGGACAGCTCGGCCACCTGACTCGCGTTGAAGGCGGCGTTGATGGCGTTGTCACTGTCGAGGGCGTCGAACTCCACGTGATCGAGCAGCAGTGTGCCCAGATCGGAGAAGGGGGCTCCCCACATGTCCTTCGACAGCTGCTGCGTGGTCACCTCGGCCGACAACAGCTCCGTGGGACTACCCGGCAGCACCGACAGGTCGAAGCTCAAGGTCGCTCGATAGGCCAGATCCGACTCGTTGTCGCCCACCACGAGGGGATCGTCGATCTCGAAGGCCACCTCCGACGGCGTCACCGTGCGGGTGAGCTCCGGCTCCGCCGCCAGCAGCCCCCACAGCTCCCGCACCACGAAGAACTCGATCTCCACGATCTCGCCGAGCTCGTTGCCGGCCAGATCCATCACGTCGGGTGCCACCACCACTCGGTAGGTGGCCGGGGCGTCCGGGCTGTCCATGGCCGCGACCACGACGTCGAGGGGTGCGTTGGGCGTGATGGTCAGCTCCGTGATCTCGTCGTTCCACGACAGCGCGACCTCACCCAGATCGACGGTGTCGAGGTGGGACTCCACCGACAACGCGTCCATGGGCTCCGAGAACACGATGGTGAGCGAGGCGTCGGCGGCCACGCCTCGGGCCTCGTGGGCGGGCGTGGAGCTCACCACGAAGGGAGCCGTCGTGTCGACGGGATCCGCCTCGGTGGGCTCCTCCGAGCCGCCACAGGCGGCCAACAGTAGTGCTGCAGACAAGATCGTCGAGGGGGTGCGGGACATCTCTACCTCCAGGTACACAAGACCTAGGCAGGCGCTGGTCTCCGCAGGGTCCCGCTCTGTGGCAGCTCCCTTCCCTTCGCAACCGTGCCGACACCCTCGACCCGGTACAGTGGCATCGTGACCTGCCTCGATCTCGCCATCGGCCGGCTCGATCTGACGCAGGGAGAGCTGGCGCTGACCGACGGAGCGCTCCGTGCGCTCACGCCCCAGGAGTGCGCGCTGCTCGCGTACCTGGCCGCGCACCCTCACCAGGACGTCTCGCGCGGCACGTTGCTCACCGAGGTGATGGGGTACGCCGCCACCGCCACCTCTCGCGCCGTGGACGATGCCATGAAGCGGCTCCGCGCCAAGGTGGAGCGTGTGCCCTCCCGGCCGTTCCACCTGCTCGGCGTGCGCGGCGTGGGCTACCGCTTCGTGCCCCTGGAGACGGCCCAGACACGCCGGTTCCGGGCGGGCGAGCGAACCGTGGACCTGGACCGCCTCGTCGTCGAGGCCACCGACGGCAGCTCGCTGTCGCTGTCGGCCCACGAGGCCCACCTGCTGTCGGTCCTGCTGCGCCACCAAGGACGTCCGGTGCGCACCCCAGATCTGCTGCGCGAGGTGTGGGGCGTGCGTGATCTCTCCCAGCGACGGGTGGTGGACAAGCTCGTCTACCGACTGCGCGCCAAGCTCGAGGACGATCCGCGGTCGCCTCGACACCTCCGCACCGTGCGAGGCCGCGGGCTGGCGCTGCATCCCACGGACGATCTGCGCGCCCCACAGGCCAACGAGGGCGGGGTGCCCTGCCCCCCGCCGGACGGTCCCGTGCTGGGGCGCGCGGCCCTGGTGGAGCGCGTCCTCGAGGCCCTACAGCAACCGCGCGCCACGGTGACGCTGCACGGGCCCGCGGGGGCCGGCAAGAGCACCCTGGCCCGGGCGGTGGCCCAGCAGTGGACGGGGCACGCACGCCTGGCCGACCTGATGGAGGCCTCGGAGGCACGGACGGTGCACACGCTGCTGGCGCGAGCCGTGGGGGTGGACGCCTCCCCCGAGGATCCACTCCCTCAGCTGCGAGCTGCCCTCGAACAGGGCGACGACGTTCTCGTCGTGGTGGACCACGCCGAGGTGGCCCTCGACGCCGTGGCGCACGCGCTGACCATCGCTCGACGCCCCGAGTCCGCGGTGCGGCTGCTGACGGCCTCGCGCCACCCGGTGGGGCTTCCCGACGAGCAGATCGTGGAGGTGGGAGCCCTCGACGAGGCAGCCGCGATCGACGTGTTCGTGGCCCGCGCCACCGCGGCCGACGTGCCCCTGGACAGGGAGGATCCACGCGTGGCACGCGTCGTGAGCGAGGTGGATCGCCTACCCTTGGCCATCGATCTCGCCGCGGGACGCCTGCGGCTGCTGGGACTCGACGGGCTCCTCCAGCGACTGGATCGGCCACTGGAGGTGCTCCGCGACGCGCGCACCCACGACGGACTGGCGACCTCCCTCGCGCGCAGCTGGGATCTGCTGAGCCCGCCGGAGCGCCGGTTGCTGCAGGCGTGCTGCGCACTGCCCGGCGCGCTGTCGGCCTCCGCTGCCGAGCGGGTGTGTGTCGAGGTGCACGACGGCCCCGTGCTCGATGGTCTGCAGCGGCTCGTGGACTTCGCGCTGCTGAAGCGCGACGGCACCGGGCGGCTCGTGCCCTACATCGGCGTTCGCGACTTCGTGGCCGGCCAGGCGGACGTCGACGCCCCCCTGCAGAACAGGCTCCGACAGGCCCACGTGCGCTGGCTCGCCGAGCAGGCGGAGGGAGCAGCCCCCTACTGGGGACCGCCTCCCGAACGCATCCCCGTGCTCGCGCCCGAGGTCGCCGCCACCATGGCCATGCTGAAGCAGCCAGGGGAGGCGCACGACAAGGCGGCCATCCTGCTGTGGCTGGCCCCGGTGCTCGCCTTGCAGGGGCAAGGACAGCTCGCCCATGCGCTGCTGGCGCGGGTGCCCGACGAGGACACCCTACCCCCGCTGCTACGAGCCCGACTCGACCTGGCGCGACTCCGCCACGCGCCGGGAGTGGAGAGCATCGAGCGCTTCGGCCAGCGCGCGCGCAGCCTCGCCGAGCACGCCCGCGCGGCTGGCGACGTCGACCTCGAGTCCTTCGCCGTTGGCGAGCACCTCCGCTTCGGCGCCGACAACCAGGGCCTGCCGCTGCTGGTCGAGTGGGAGGAGCGAGCCCGTCGGCTCATCGGGCAGCTCCCCAGCCCCATGCCCGAGGCCCACCTGCGCTGTGGGCTCGGCTGGGCAGCGTTTCGGGCGGGCGAGCTCGACACCGCCTGGTTCGAGCTGCAGGAAGCGCTGACCCTGGCGCGGCTCGCCGACGCCCCGTGGCTGCAGGCTCGGATCCGCTACAACCTGGCCGGCGTGTGCCGCTTCGAGGGGCGACTGTCCGAAGCCGAGGCCTTCCTCGAGCAGTCCCGTGCCTGCTACGACCTCGCCCGGGTCCCCTACGACCACAGCGATCCCGACGACATGCTCGGGCTGATCCGGCTCGAGCAGGGCCGCTTCGACGAGGCACTGGCCCTACACCAGCGGATCCTGGGACGCACCCGGCGCACGGGGCAGCGTCACGCTGCTGCCATGCAGGCGAATCGCCTCGGCACGCTGCGCGGACACCTCGGCGAGCTGTCCGAGGCCACCAAGTGGTTCCAGCATGCCCTGCGGGGGTTCGTGGAAACCACGGATCGGGCTCGCGCGGAGGGCGCCCGGTTCAACCTCGGTTTGCTGGCGATGCAGGCAGGCCGCACGGAGGAAGCCGAAGAGGCCTTCGCGAAGGCGCGCGAGGCCTTCGACGAGATGGGTCGACCCGTTCACGCCGGCGTCTGCCTGGGAGGCCTCGCACGCACCGCGTTGGCGCGCGGCGAGATCCCTCAGGCCGAGCGCTGGGCGCGAGAGGGACTGCAGCAGCTGGACGCCGCGCGCGCCCTCCGACAGGCCGCCGAGCTACGAGGGGTGCTGGCCGAGGCGATCTCCCACCGAGATGCCTCCGCCGCCGTCAAGCTCGCCCGCGAGGCCGTCGCACAGCTCCAGGAGCTCGGCGCCACCCCGACCCTCGGCATCGGCCTGTGCCGACTCGGCTGGGTAGCCGCCGACGACGATGACGACGGCACCGCACGCGAGGCACTGAAACGGGCTCGACAGATCTCGGACCAGATGGGTACGCGCGCCGCCGGCGAGCTCGGTGACTGGATCGAGCGACTCGCCCGACGGCTCGACGACTCACCAGGGAAGACGAACCCATGAACCTGATCGACATCCTCACCGCGTTCTTCGGCCGCTCCGCTGAGCAGACCCAGGACGAGGTCCCCGACGGGCTGTGCCCCAACTGCTGGGGGCACGACGAGTACGACGGTCAGATCCGCCAGCGCATGAAGGACCGCCAGATCAACGTCAACAACGGACAGGAGCGCTACGCCTTCATCCGCGACTTCGCCGTCACCCACGTGGACGGGATCCGGCTGCGCAACCACGACAGCCGCAACCACTGCCCTACCTGCAAGGCCAACTACGGCTGACCGACGTGGAGGCCGGTCAGCGCACCAACAGCCAGTAGTCGCCGCGATCCGGCCCTGCGACGTGGAACTCGTAGCGAGCGCAGTCCGGTGGGAGCTGCACCTGCAGCGGGCGCGCCACCTCGGCGACCAGCCGCTCGGACTCCGGGTCCGTGCAGCCCACCTCGAGGGTCAGAGGCTCCTTGGCCTCCCCCACCCAGTCGAGCACGGCAACCCCGGGAGAGTCGCCCGCAATGGTCACGTCGTAGACATCGACCTCGCCCGGGCGCCGAGTGGCACCACAGATCACGGCGGGTACGGACACGGCGTCCAGAGCGGTGCCGTTGTCTTCGCGGTAGCCCTCGATGCGCAGGGTGGCCATGGTCACCGGCGTGGTCGCTGCCTCGCTGGTCGCCCAGACCTCCATGGCCAGGTTCGCTCCCTCACACGCAGGATCGGGGAACAGCAGATCCACCGTCTCCACCGTGCCGTCGACGGGCTCGGGCGACGGAGGCAAGGAGAAGCTGGTCTCGAGCCCGTTGCCGCTCAAGAACACCTCACCGCCCGCCAAGACCTCCGCAGGATCGAAGATGGCGACGTCGAGGTCTGCGCCGTCGATGGCTGCCCTCAGGGTGGCCTGCAGCCTCGGGCCCGAGGAGGTGTCGAGGCCGGGCACGTTGGACAGATCGGGTGGACCAGGGATGTAGGGACAGCCCACCATCCCGATCCACACCCATGGCACCAACGCACGCATGGTCCGAGTATATCGCTGTCGTCGCCGGGTTCGGATCAGAAGGATGCGAGCGGCTCGAAGCCGGCCATCCAGGCGCTATGCGACGGGGCCAGCCAGTCGATCTCCGACGCCCTGGGCTGAAGGCGCTGGGCCAGCGCCCGCATGGAGCTCACGAGCTGCTCCGGATCCTCCGAGCGGTCCTCGGGCACAGGGATCAGGGCTTCGTCTCGGTTCTGCAGTGCCGCGTCTCCCAGCACCAGCACCCCGTCCACCAGGAACACGGCACTGCCCGCGGTGTGGCCAGGCACCGCGAACACCTCCACCTCCACGTCTCCCGCCTGCACCACCTGCCCGTCCTCGAGGGGCACGTCGATGGTCAGCTCCTCCTGAAGCTCCTCCTCGATGAGGGGCGCCTCCTCGGCGAAGGCATGCACGGAAGCATCGAGCTCGGGCAACAGGGCGAGATGGTCCCGGTGACCGTGGGTCACGAAGACGTGGGTGATGTCGGCCGGCGTCAGATCGTGGTCCGCCAGGCGCCGCGTCATGGTGCCCTTGCGAAAGCCAGCGTCGAAGAGCACCACCGACTCCTCCCCCTTCACCAGCAGCGCCGAGGTGAACCAGTCCTTCAGCACCACCACCCTTCCCGAGGAGCGGTCCCGGTCGATGCCGGTGACGTCCGCACAGCCCATCCACGCCAAAGCCAACCACATCTGCCGATCTCCACCGTCTGTCCGGTCTCCATACCTTTCGTCAGGCAGCAGGACAGGCCGGATAGAGTGCCGCCTCGACGAGCTCGGTGCCATCGCACAGCGCCGCGGCCAGCTTCGGATCCACGTCGAAGGCGCCCGAGCACCACCAGTCCTCGGCGGGAGTGGGCGCGCAGCCATCGGAGAGCTCCCGCGCTTGGCTGGGGTCGTCCACGAGCGCCCCATCGGCATCGATGCACAAGGGCTCGGCGACCCAGTCGACCCGCAGCCGAACCCACGCCTCGTCCCGAGACAGGCCACGGTCCCCCCCCTCCAGGTCCCAGACGACCACCCGCGCCAGATGGGAGCCGACGATGCGGCCAGCCACGCGAGAACAAGCAAGCCACTCGCGGTGGCCATTGGAGAAGCCGACGACCTCCATCGTCGACTCCGCCAGCTCCAGCGTGCCCTCCGGATCGACCCAAGACCACTCCGAGAGCAGGTCATCGTCGTCGAGGTCCTCCGCCCCCACACAGACAGAGACGGGCTCACACTGACCGACCGGTGCTTCGGGCAGGTCGATGTTTCGGATCTGTGGTGGAATCTCGACCAAGGCTCCGGGCGAGCCAACCACAGCTGTACACGCCAGGGTCACCTCAGCCTCGACTCGGCTGTGAAGCTCGGCGAATGGGCTGACGACTTCGGTCCCCTCGCACGACTCCGACAATCCACCGGCCGCGAGCGGGACGACCTGTACCCAGTGACATCCAGGCGCCACCTCGAGATCGAACGTGGAGATCAGCGTCCGGGTGCGGGGATCGAGCTGCTCGTTGCTGACCAGACCAGCGCCAATCACCAGATCGTTCACGAGGTCCAGCGCCACCTCGTGGACACTCGACGGCCGGTCGGCTGCCCTACAGTCCGTGGGCCCATGCCGCAGGATGAAGCCCAAGACGTCGGTGTCTCCTGCGTAGCGCACCGTCAGCTCCAGCACCGTTGCGGGTGGAAGCGCGTCGTCCACGGTGGAACCACAGCCCCCCATCCACAGCATCACAGTCGACGCGACGAGCATGCAGCCTCCTCCATCAGCCTGGCTATCGCGCCAGGATAGATGCCCCGTCAAACGAAGGTTTCATCCAGGCTGACGGCCCACACGCACAGCAGCCGACCAGCTCGATCCAGACGACGTTATCTCCCGCCTCTGCAAGGGGGCACCGATGCAGACTCGACGTCACTATCCCTTCTCTCAGACCGTCCGCTGGTCGGCACGCTTCTTCGTGGGCCCGGCCCTGTGGGCCGCATCCGTGGTGGCAGCCTACGTGCTGCTCGACTTTCCCGCCGCCATGCGGGTGCCGTGGACCGTGGCCGCCGTGCTCGGCACCGCCGTCGCCTTCTTCGTGGGCTTCAAGAACAACGCGTCCTACGGACGGCTGTGGGAGGCCCGCAAGATCTGGGGGGCCATCGTCAACACCAGCCGCAGCTGGGCCATCACCGTCCAGGGCTTCGTCACCGACGAGTTCGCCACGGCCGAGGTCGCACACGCCGAGGTCCTCGGCCACCATCGCGAGCTGATCCTGCGCCACCTCGCCTGGCTCGCAGCCCTGCGACACCACCTGCGGCGCCAGCAGACCTGGGAGCACACGGGGCGCAAGGACGACGCCTACATCCGCTCGCTGTGTCACGAGTGCAAGACGCCCATGGCCGAGGATCTGGCCCTGTTCGTGGAGCCCGACGAGGTGGAGCAGCTGGTGGCCCGCTCCAATCGAGCCACCCACCTGCTGTCGAAGCAGGCCACCCGTCTCAAGGAGCTCAAGCGCCAGGGCCTCATCGACAACTGGCGGCACATGGAGCTGCAGAAGCTGCTCATCGTGATGTTCGATCACCAAGGGAAGTGCGAGCGCATCAAGAACTTCCCGTTCCCCCGTCAGTACGCCTCGTACACCCTGTACACCGTGTACCTGTTCGCAGCGCTCCTCCCCTTCGGCATGCTCGACGTGTTCGGGGAGATGGGTCCGTGGATGGTCTGGATGGTGATCCCGAGTGCGGCCCTGCTGGCCTGGGTGTACTTCACCGCCGAGCTCATCGGCGACTACAGCGAGAACCCCTTCGAGGGGCTGTGGAACGACATTCCCATCACGGCCCTGTCGCGCACCATCGAGATCGATCTGAAGGAGCTGCTCGACGAGCCCGAGATCCCCGAGCCCCTGAAGCCCGGGTACCTGGGCCTGCTCAACTGACCGTCAGCGACCGGCCGCCCACTCGATGCCTTCCGCCAGGTGCTGCAGGAAGTCCGGCTCGGCGAAGCTGTCCAAGGTGTGACCCCCAGCACTGTAGAACGAGCGGCCACCGTGGATCGTCTGGGACCAGGCGATGGGATGGTCGCCGTCCATGTCGTTGCTGCCGGGATCGTAGGTCGACTCGTCCAGCGACAGCAGCACGTCCACGGTGTCGCGCGGGTTCTCGCGGAAGGCGTACCACTCGTCCGTCCGCGAGAAGCGCGGCTTGAGGTGGGCCGTGGCGGGATGGGTGGCATCGTCGACGGTGAGCTCTGCCTCCTGCACGGCGGGATGGCCATCGAAGTAGGCGCCGACCAGCTCTCCGTACCAGGGCCAGCCGTACTCGGTGTCGGTGGCGGAGTGCACCCCGGCGAAACCGCCCCCGTCGTTGACGAAGGCCTCCATCGCAGCCTGCTGGTCCACGTCGAGCACGTCGCCGGTGGTGAGCAGGAACACCACGACGTCGAAGGCCTGCAGTCCCTTCACGGTGAAGGCGGCGGCATCGTCGGTATGGGTCACGGTCCAACCGCGATCCGTCCCTTCCTCGGTGATCGCAGGCACGGCGACGTCGATGGAGTCGTGGCGAAAGCCCTCGGTCTTGGTGAAGAGCAGCACCCGTGGGGGCAGCGGAGGGGGCTTGGTGGTCTTGACCGGAGGCGTCGTGGCGGTGTCGGCCGTCGATGACGTAGACGCCGTGCTTCCCGTTGGCACCGGGGGTGGGTCGGTGGTCTGAGTCGTCGGTCCACTACAGGCCATCCACATCCACCACATGTCACCCTCCACAGACCCCCGCTCTGGGGCTGTAACGAACGATCAGACTCGTGCCAGCTTCGCTGCCTCTGTACTGATTGGCCGCGAACTGCGTTCGCGGCTGATCAGACTCGTGCCAGCTTCGCTGCCTCTGTACTGATTGGCCGCGAACTGCGTTCGCGGCTGATCAGACTCAGAACGACAGACATCGCGTTGTCCTCGTGGTCGACGTGTCGCGAGACATTCGAGACACAGGACGAAATGCGCTGGCACGCCAGGTTGAATCGCAACAGGCCGCCAAGCGGATGCCATGCTCAATTCGCCTGATTTAACCATGTAAATACGGACTTACGGATGGTGTGATGGCCCTTCTGGACCCATTTGTCTCAGTTTCTGGCTTCGATTTCACCTCGTTGGGCTCGGCTGTGTGAATACCTCGCGGGTTTCGCGCTGATCTTCGAAGCTCCAACCGCGTGCTCCAAACCCGAGGTCGACGTGATGCGGCTGCGACGAAGTTGCGACAGTCGCACGGGCGCACCGGGTTCATCTTGGGGTGGAGGAGACGACATGCATCGATCGACCAATCCCCCCAGCCGAAGCGCATCCGTGGGAGCCATAGCACTCACCCTCTGGCTGGCCGCCAGCTTGGCCGCTTGTGGCACGGGCAGCGACGACAAGAGCAAGGATGTGACCCTCGACACCGGTGGGTTCACGGACACGACCGACGACGACGGCGCAGGAATCCTGCCGGTCACCGCAGACTGCCCCGAGCAGGGCGAGTGCATCGGAAGCGCGTCGTTCCGCGTCACCGACCTTTGGGACTGCTTCGGGTACGACCCGAGCCAGCCGGGAGGCTTTCCTGCCGGCACACCGAACGAGATCGTCGACGGGTGCGAGACCTCGACGCAACTCGGTGTCTGCATCGTCACCACCGTCCCGGTGCAGAGCGTTCTCGTTGCGAACACCTGCCCCTGCGTGTGGCCGGACGACTGTAGCTTCGATGACTGCTGCGTGTACGACGAGACCCAGGTCTTGCTCCCCCAGCCCTGGTTCTCGCAAGCGCTCGCGTGCGGTCTGGTGGACTCGACCGCAGTGGACTGCAGCCCCAGCGGGAGCTTCGAGTGTGGCGTCAACGTCTGCATTCCTCCGGTGTTCGCGGCCTCTTCGAAGCAGCCCCGTCTCATGAGCATCAACGCTTCCGCCTCGACGGTGCGTCTCAGTGGTCCCACCGGCACCACGACGTTCAAGGTGCAAGGATCCCTGGCGGCCGAGGGCAGCTCGAACACACTGGCCCACATTGCGATCGAGGCCTCCGATGGCGCGATCGCGGGCGTTTCGGTGAAGGGCTGGAAGTGGTGGCTGGAGTCGCCAGCTCGGATGCAGCTCCAGCCCGACGGTGGGTTCGGGCTGTTGGCGTCCGCGAACGTCGAGGTGCTGGGGTTTGGCGAGGTGGCTGGCCAACCAGCGCACGCCCGGGCCAAGATGGGGGCGAACGCGGCAGGAAGCTTCGATCCCAAAAATCACACCTGGACCCTGGACTTCTCGCAGACCACCGACGGTTGGACGGTCCGCTTCCACCTCGAGGGAAGCTACGTCGATCCATGACTCTCGTTTGGGGGCGACGGTCGTGGCGGATCGACGAGTGGAGGGTTGCGAGGGAAGAAGGGAATGGTCCGACCTCGCCTGGCACCGTACAGCTGCGCCTCGCTACTCCAGCACGTTGCCGATGATGGTGGTGCGCACCCCCGCTCCCCACCAGGCCACGTCGAAGGTGTCGAGCTCGGCGTACGCCCCCGTCTCCGGATCCACCGTGATGACCGCCCCCGACTCGTCGAAGCCGAAGATCACCTCTTCCCAGCCCGCCATGCCGTACAGCGAGTTGTAGGGCACCGTGGCCACCGTGCGCAGGATCTCGCCCGACGCAGGGTCCACCTCCACGATCCGGTCGCGCAGCCCGTTCCCGTCCACCGACGCGTAGGTGCCCACCCCCTCGATGCTGTAGGCGTCTCCGCTGCTGGCCGGTCCGCCGTAGCCCCCCACGGGTCGGGTAGTCACGCGACCGTCCTGCAGCGTCATCAGGGTCCAGCTGCCCGAGATGGCGATGGCCACCAGCGAGTCGCGATCGGACTCCAGGATCCCGCGGGGCACGAAGGTCAAGCCGTTGCTGCTCGAGGGCAGCGACGCCAGCCACTCGCAGGCCGCCGTCTGCGGGTGGCAGATGTAGAGATCGCCGAAGGACATTGCGTACAGCACACCGAAGCGATCGATGGCCAGGTCGGTGACCAGATCCCCGCTGTTTCCGAAGGTGCCGATCTGCTCGAGCTCCTCCTTCACCACGTCCAGGCGGTAGAGCACCGTGGCGGAGTGCGCGTACACGCTGTCGGGTAGCGCAGTGCCAGGCCAGTCCGGATCCCAGGGCGCCGGATCGTGCTCGTTCGGCACGCGATCCCCGTCCACGTCTTGGTCGCAGCCGTCCACCACGCCGTCCTCGTCGAGATCGCTGGGGGTGGAGGCGGTCGCCTCGTGGCACTCCTCTCTGTCGGTCTCCGACGGCTCCGTGTCTTCCGGCTCCGGCTCCTCGGGAGCCTGCGGTCGGGAGCAACCCGACAGCGATGCGAACCAGAGCAGCCACCACACGCACGCCATCCGCATCGCCCCCACTCACCATAGACGATGCCCAGCGAGATCCGCCGTCTTCAGTACGTTGTGGCGCTCACCCGCCCAGGAAGCACGCCTCCAGCGTGTCGCAGACGAACGCTCCGCCTTCCCCGGGGCAGCAGAAGTAGCCACTGGAGCAGTCCTGCCGGCCCACACAGGTCTCGAGGCAGTCCGGCGTTCCCCGCAGGCAGCGATAGGGCGTGCATGCGCTGTCCACGCACTGCACGACACACATGCCGTCCAAGCAGTCCGCCCCGTAGGCGCACAGCTGGCGCTCGTTGCACGTGGTGGCACACTCGCCGTTGGGCGCGCAGCCAAAGGGCTCGCACTGGCTGGACTGGCACTGGGGCTCCAGGAACAGCGTGCAGGCCGCCAGCCCCACCGTCATCGCCAGGATCGCGACCGCTTGTCGCCATGGAACCACAGCACCCCTCCGGTGGCCATCATGCCCCAGCCCGACAACTCCATCACCCGCATGAGCTGCAGCTCGTTCCGCGGCACGTGGGCGCTCACGAAGTAGCTGCCGACCGCCCCCATCGTAGTCAGCAGCCCCACCGTGGTCACGACGATCCCCGCCGTGCGCCGCCGCGTTCCCGACCGCACCACCGGATCACGCAGCGCCGGGGGCGCGATCCCCAGGCCCGGCCGATCGGCGAAGTCCACCACCGTGCGAATGCCGTCGTCGACGGCCGATCCGTCCGCGGGCTCCGGCGTCAGCGCCTCCCGAAAGCTCTTGCGACCCGCCACGGTCCGAGCCGCGGATCGAAGCGCGTCCAGGCGCATGGTGCCCGACACGGAGGTGGCGGCCAGCGTGCCTGTCCGGCGATGCCGTCGCGCCTTCACCGACCGCCGAACGGCTCGGGTGCAGAGCCCCCGGGTCTCGCCTTGGTAGACGACCTCACCGTCCTCCTCCAGCTCCCAGGCCACCACGAGCTCCACCTGCAGCAAGCCCTGACGGAACATCCAGTCCTCGCTGCGCAGGGTGCCACGCAGCGCGAGTCCGGAGCCTTGTCCCACGGAGATCCCCTCCTGCACCAGGACCTCCCTCACCATCGGCCGCGCCTCCTCGCCCGGGAGCACGGCGATCTCCGAGGCGACCTCCACCGCCACCTCCTGCAGCGACGGTGCCGCCAAGGCCCATCCCACGCACCACACCAGCACAGCCCCCTCCCCTCGTGGGACCATAGGCGACACGAACGTCGAAGGGGGGTCAAATGAGAGTGGGTTGGTTCGCAGCGTGTGGGCTCCTCGCCTGCGCCGAGCCGCAAGAGCTGGTGTCGGATCCGGAGGAAGTCCCCCCCTTCGTGCTCACGCCCGACGCAGGCCCGAGCACGGGCTACTTCGAGGTGGCCCTCGACCTCACGGAGGGGTCGCTACCCGACGACCTGGAAGGCGTCGCCGTCACCGTGGCAGGCCTGCCGGCCCTGAGGCTCGCCCTCGACGACGGCACGTTGACCTTCCTGGTGCAGGGAAGCCCCACTTCGGGCCCCGCCCAGGTGCAGCTCCTCCTCGAGGAGGAGGGCACCCCCATCGTGGTGGACGAGGCCATCGCCTTCACGGGTCCCACCGATCCGCGGTTCGAGCGCGTGTTCGCCGTGGGGGCGAGCCTGACCCAGGGCGTGCAAGACGGCGTGCCCACCTTCCACGGCACCCTGCACAGTCCCGCGCTGCAGGTGGCTCGCGGCCTGTCGGCCTTCTTCCCCATCCCCCTGCCCCCCGAGGGCCTGATCCCGTCACTGCAGCTCGACGACGTCGGACCTCCGCCCGAGTGCCACATCCCCGATGCGTCGGAGGCGATCACCGAGAACCTGACCGACGTGCTGGCGGGGCTGGCCAACGAGGACGGCACCGGCTTCAGCTACCGCAACGCACGCCTCGATCCGGACGTGCAGGTCCAGAACCTGGCCGTGGGCGGGCTCGATCTCGACGACATCGTCGAGGGGCCGTCGGACTTCGGGCTCACGTTCCTGAGCCACTTGGTGTACGCGCCCTCCGGGGGCGTGGCCGATCCGGTCGTCGGCCAGCTGGAGCTGCTGCAGTCGCTGGAGCCGACCCTGGTGATCTCCACCGACATGTACGGCAACGACCTGATCCCCACCATCCTGGGTGGCGGCGGGATCGACCCGAGCGACGCCACGCCTCCCGAGGAGCTGTACCCCTACATGGCAGAGCTGGTGGACGGCCTGGCCAGCACGGGCGCCGAGGTGTTCCTGGCCACACTGCCGCGGCCGAGCTTGCTGCCCCTGGCCGAGGTCAAGCGTGCACGGACCATCCGCCAAGCCACCGAGACGGCCAAGGCCGATGGTGTGGACCCCAAGGCCGCGGTCGCCGCAGCCCTCGCGGAGTTCGACGCGCTGATCGGCGAGGTGGACGACATCACCTTCGCCGCCAACGACGAGCTGCGCCGCCTCACCTCGGCCCACGACAACGTGCACGTGGTGGAGCTGAGTGCACAGGTGGACGAGCTGATGTCGGGACGCCTCGTGGTGGAGGACGTCGACGTGGGCCCAGGCCAGTGGGGCGGCCTGGTCACCCTCGACGGCCTGCACTTCACCGACACGGGCTACGCGCTGGTGGCCGACTTCTTCCTCGAGGCCATCGACGAGGCGCTCGGGACCTCCACCGATCGCGTGGATGTCGCCGGTGTACACGCTGCCGATCCCCGCTCCCCGGCAGCGGTGGCAGCGGCAGGAATCGACGCCTCCCTGTGCGCACCGTGACACGGATCACGCCGTCGGATCCGTGACTCGGCCCAGGAACAGGGGGCTGTGGGTCGCCACGTCCTCGACGACGAACAGGAACGGTCGATCCACCGCGAGCACACGGGGTGCAGCAGCTCGTGCCGAGCCCGCACGCAACATGAGAACCGCCGACCCCGCAGCAGCCACCGTGCCCTGCTCGTCCACCTCCACCGACGCCTGGTGGTAGACCGGTCCGATCACCAGGCGATCCGCTGGGTCGACTGGGTCGGACATCTCCGTGAAGTCCGCATGCTCCGGATCGAAGGGCAGCTTCGCACCCATCTCCTTCAGCGCATCGGCCACGTTCAGCGAGGGTGCCGACAGCCGAAACCTGGGCAGGCGCAGATCCAGACGCTCCATCGTGTCCGGAGCGTCCAGCCGGCCGAGCACCCGAAGATCGACAGCACGCTCCAGCGCGAGCAACTCTGCACGTTCTTTGGGGACGAGCAAGGTCAGCGCGAACCGAGCGCCAGCATAGAGCAGCCGAACCGCCTCGTGCGAGCCGGCATCCACGCACTGGAAGAAGCCCGTGTGCGCCATGGTGGGCACCGAAGCAACGCGTGTTCCGTCCACGTGGAAGTCCGCTGCTGTGGTGCGGGCCTCGGAGAACGGTGTCTGCCATTGGGCCGCGAAGTACAGTGCGTTGACCAGAGCCATCCGGGTCTGGCGGTCCACGCCACCCTCCGGGATCAGGTCGCGGACGTGCCGCTCGGTACGCTCCAGCACCCAGGTGTTGATCGTCTGCCGGGCGGCCTCGGGATCGCTCCGAATGTCCAACCGCTCCACGGCAGCGTCCCAGCGGGCGAGGCTGACCTCGACGAAGGCCTGCCGCAGAGGCACGGACAGATCACCGTAGATCCGGTTGGCGAAGCGAACCGCGACCGCAGGCGATTCCGCGGCATCCAGCCACTGACGCAGCGCCGCCGGAACGCGTTGGACGGCGTCGTCGGGCAGGCACAGCACCTGCGACAGCTCGGCGCGGGTGCGCCCCCTGGCACCCGCTCGGGTCATGTCGAGGGCCACCCGCAGAGAGGCCGGCGACAGAGCGACGTTGCCCTGCGCAGGTGCGGCATGCCGCCACAGCTGTAGGGCCCATGCCTGCGCGCTCGCGTCTCCACGCATCACGACGACGCAGCAGGCGCGCGCGACCTGGCGGCGAGGGCGAGCAGAACCCCGTGGACCAGCGGATAGCCGATGGCCACCCACTGCGCCGCCGCATCTCCGAGGGCCGCATCTGCGAGGAACATCGCGTGCACCCAACCCACGGCCACGAACAGCTGCAGCAACAGCCCCTGGGGCGCGGCCAGAGCAGGCAACTCCCCCCGGCTCACCCACCTGGTGGTCACGAGCCCGGAGGCCGCGACACCCACCATCCCCGCCACCGGAAACAAGGCGGCCGCCGGCAGCAACCACCACAGGACAGCCAAGGCCCCACCCACCAGCACCATGCTCTGGCCCAGCCATCGATCGAAGCGAGCCGCAGGCCCAGGGGCCGTGCGCTGCGACGGCGGAGGCAGCCACTTCGGGTACACGTTGCCCGCGACCACCAGCAGCATGGACAGGCAGAAGCCCACCCCGCGGCGAGCCACCTCGGGATCCACCACGTCGAGCTTCTTGCCCAGCCCCAGGAGCAGGACAGCCGCCACCCCCGCTGCCAAGACGACGGACCAGGGCGAAATCGAACGACGCGTCACGTCGACACCTCCTCGTTGGTTGTGGGCTCCGTGAGCCCCACCGACTCGGCGAAGGCGGCCAACGCCTCCTCGAGCACGGACGTCTCGAGCTGGTAGACCAGCTCCCGGCCCTGCTTCTCCACCGACACCAGCCCCGCCTCCCGCAGCAGCGCGAAGTGCTTGGACATGGTGGGCTTGGAGACGGCGAAGGCACCTGCCAGCTCTCCGGCGGTCAACGGGCCGTCGCGCAGCAGCTGCAGCACGCGGCGACGAATGGGATGGGCGATGGCCTTGAAGATGCTCACGTTTAGACATTTAGCTAAATGTCTAAAGGTTGGCAAGTCAGATCAAGCCATCGGTCACGCACACAGACGAGCATCCGTCGCCGTCGATCAGGTTGCCGTCGTCGCAGGCCTCGCCGTGGCCCACCACTCCGTCACCGCACACGTTGCAGCCGTCGCAAGCCAGGCACTCCGTGGTGCAGTCCTGGCGCAGATCGGGATCGGTGGTGTCGCAGTCCTCGCCCGGGTCCAGGATCTGATCGCCGCAGCGCTCCTCGGTGCAGTCGGCACGGCAGCCGTCCCCCGCCACCAGGTTCCCGTCGTCACAGGACTCTCCTCGCTCGCGCTCCCCGTTGCCGCACACCGGCTCGAACACGGCGCAGGCCTCGTCCACCAGACCAGGCTCCGCACGCCCCAGCCGCTGTAGGAACCGAGCAGCATCGCACCGCACGACGTCGCACTCGTCGTCGGAGACGTACGTACCCAGCACCGAGCGGGAGTCGGGGTCGGGCGGGTGCATCAGGGCACTCCGGTCCGTGCTGTGGTCCAGGCCCACGAAGTGCCCCAGCTCGTGGGCCAGGACGCCCTCGGTCTGCAGGTACCGCTCGTCCATCGCCACGAACTCGTGGCTGGCCTGGGGTGGGCAGGTCACGCCGAGGAACGTCGCCAGGAAGTCCACGGTGATGGTGCCCCCCACCACCAGCGGGATGGCCCCCAGCGCCTCTGGGGTCTGTAGGTGATCCGTGAGCGGGCCCGAGAAGAACGGGCCGCAGGGATCCGTGGACTCGATGAGCTGACGCTCCAGGCCCTGATCCTGGGGCACCACCTCCACCTCCTCCAGGCGGAACTGCACGTCGCAGACCGTCCACACCCGATCGGGCGGTGTCGTGCCGGAGCGTGTGGCTCCGTCGTCGTGGAAGCGCCCCGCGTCGAGCTGTGCTGCGGACTCGGTGTCGAAGTTGGCGCGTGTCAGCTCCAGCGTGGTGGAGCGGCCCGGGTCGAGCAGCTGCGCCAGCGCCTCTGGCTCCACCACCGGATCCCCACTCAGCGGTGCGAACACCGTGGCGTGCACCGGCAGCAGGATCACCTGGTCGTCGAGGCGCACGCGCTGCGTGTCCACCTGCTCCTCCGTGAACCCGACGGGCCCCATGGGACCCGCAGGACCCGCCCGGCGGCTGCCCAAGCGCCACAGGGCGAACTCGGTGGGGCGATGGTCAGCGTCCAGTCGCACCGAGGGGGCCGCGAAGAACGGCGCCCCCACCGCGATGGTCTCGGTGGTCTCCTCGGACCACACGTAGGCCTGCGATACCCTCCCCCGATCGAGCCCCTCACCCCGATCCTCGGTCAAGAAGGCGAGATCTGGCCCGAAGAGGCGCCGCTCCACGAAGGTCGAGCCCGGGGTGCGGTCCGCTGCGGCGGTGACGTTGGCCCGGCCGGAGAGCATCGGGTTGTCGAACCGGCTCACCCACACGTCCCCCTCTTCCACCGCATCCAGCGGTGCCTCGAATCCGGCACGGGCGAGCTCGCAGCTCTCCCCTTCGCACGCCACCAGTCCCAGCAGCAGCCCCTGCAGTACCGTCGTCCTGTGCACCATGACCGTCCTCCCGATCGTGGTGTTCGCAAGACCGGTCGGAACCTGACGTCGCCGGCAGGGCAGCACGACCTGGCCCGGTTAATCGGCGCGCCGGAGGGCGAACCTCATGGCAGCGCAGTCAGTCCCGAAGAAGCGGAAGGGCATGAGCCCCTGGATTCGCGTCGGCATCGTGGCGAGCGTGCTCGCGCTCCTCACTGTCACCTTCGCGATCCTCGACCTGGACCCCGATCTGTCCCACGTCGACGTGGCCGTGCTCTCGGGCTCGCCCCAGGGCAACTACTACGCCGTGGTGGAGCGAGCGAAGGCCGAGGCCGCCGAGCAGAACGGCACGGTGGACAACGTCTCCACCCAGGGCTCCCTCGACAACATCGAGAGGCTGGCTGCGGCCACCGAGAGCTGCGAGGCCTCCTTCGCCCTGACCCAGGACGGGATTCCCTTCCCCGAGGAGGGGTTGGAGCTGCTCGCCCGCCTGCCAGAGTCGGAGTCGGTGCTCTTCCTGGGCAAGGAAGCAGCCTCCATCGGGATGGTGGCCGATCTGGAGGGCAAGCGCATCGGCATCGGTCCCGAGGGGAGCGGCACGGCGAGCTTGGCGAGCGCCCTCTTCGCCTCGCGTGGCTTCCAAGACCTCGACGTCACCCTGGAGCACCACGCCGTGGCCGACCAGATGGCCATGGCGGAGCGTGGCGAGCTCGATCTGGCCATGTTCGTCATCGTGCCCAACGCCACCTACATCGACGAGGCCGTGCGCAAGAAGGGGCTCCAGATCGCGAGCTTCGAGCACGCTCGGTCCATCGCCGAGCACCTGCCCATCGTGCGGTCCGAGGTGATGCCCGCCGGCTACTACGACCCCTTCCTGGTCGTTCCTCCCACCTCGCGCCACCTGCTCGTGGTGGACACGCTGCTGCTGGGCAACGGCTGCTCGTCGCGCACCGAGACCATGGGGGTGATGACGCTGCTGGAGACCGTGTACCCGGAGATCATCCAGCACAACCTGTCCATCCCCAACAAGACGGGGCTTCCCGAGAACGAAGCCGCCACCACCTACTTCGCGAACGGTGGTCCGGAGCTGCTCGACCTGTACGCCCCGTGGCTGGCCAACATCATCCCGTTGAGCAACCTCATCCAGCTGGCCATGGTGATCTCCATCAGCATGAACCTGATGACGCTGGGCCACAAGTTCCGGCTGTGGCAGATCGACGCCAACCGCAACAGCCTCGAGAGTCGGAGCGCCGATCTGCTCGGCACCAACGTCTCCGACGAGATCCGGGAGATGACGGCGGCGGAGTACCGCCCCGACAGCCTCGCTCCGCTGGACGAGCTGATCGACGAGCTCGACGCCCTGCGACACAGGGTGCGCAACCAGGCGCTGTCGATGCTGGTGCCCCTGGGCCAGGAGATGAGCTACCGCCACCAGGAGACGCTCGTGGAGGAGCGGCTGACCGCGCTGATGGCCCTGCGCGACGAGCTGGTGAAGCACATCGGCTGAACCCAGGAGTTGCCAAAACGGAACCAGACGCGCCGGACAGACCTCAGCTAGGATCGACCAAACAGGGGTGATCATGCTGTTGGCTGCTCTGCTCTGCTGTGGCACACACCCGGTCCCAGACCCCGACCCGTTTCCCCCACAACGTGCCGACGCAGACGTGTCTGCGTGCACCGTCTCGCCGTGGGAGCGTCAGGTGCCCCTCGACTGCGAGGAGTGGTTGCACGCCAGTCCCGTGCGGAACGAGCGCCCGGATCACTGCGTGCACTGGCACACCGACATCGAGATCATGAGGGACCGCTGCGATGCGGCGGTGTTGGCGCGAATTGTCGACATCGACGCAGAAGAGGGGCGCGCCGTGATCGACGTGGAGGAGACCCTCTTCCTCGCGGTGGACCCGTCGGTGCCACAGCACCTCTCCCTCGAGCTCGACGGCACGCAAGCACAGATGCGCACCGGTCAGCACGCGGTGTTCCACCTTCGACACTCCCGGAGGGCCCGCAGCCCAGCGCGACGGAGTCACGCGGGATTCCGGGACCGCTGGTCGCTGTGCCGCCCCAGCGAGCTCGCATTCCTCCGCGAGCAGGGCAGATTCTGCGGCACGGTCGGGCCCGGACCTGCTCGGGAGATCATCGCACCCATCGTGTTCGGGGACCACGTTCTCGCCGGACTTCCCCCGTTCGGCAGCAGAGTCGTTCAGAGCAGCGAGCCCTTCGATCTGATCGGGTCTCCAATCGACTCCGACTGTCGACACCCGCACGCCCCGCGCGTGCGGTCGGACGTGGCCATCGCCGACGGCATGCCCTGGGCCACCTTCGTCGAGCATGTTCGACGCGGTGCGACTCGCGGCTCCTCACATCCACGGAGGTGAGGCGAGGGCTCGAGGCAGCCGCTGGAACGGGGGCGCTCGGTCCAGCTGGTCGAGAAATCCGTTCACACGCTCGGCCTCCTCGACCTCGAGGGAGAAGTGCTCGAAGTAGACGTGCAGCGCTGGGTCCAAGCTCCACATCCACCCTGGAGGCCTCGGTGTCGACAGCGCGTGGTTGACCGTGAGCGCGAACTGGCGCCAGGCCGAGTCCCCTCCATCGAAGTGCCGCGCCCAGGCCGCACAGAAGAACAGCGCGGGCGTGGGGTGGCGAAAGCGCTTCGCCTGAACCACCACGGCCTCCACCAGCTGCCTCGAGAACCCCACGTCGAAGGCCTTCCACGCGTCGAAATCCACCTGATGCCAACCCGAGCGGACGAGCCGGAGCACGGGCCGCACGAACGCTCGGCACGGTGTACGCCCCACCGCACGCCGCGCTTCCACGGAGAGCGGCGCTTCGCGTAGCACCTTCAGTATCGCCTGCTGCTCTTCGGGAGACATGGCGGAACCTCCTCGGACACCTACACCGCTGCGCCGTGGTTCGCCAAGCACCTCGCCTCCGCGGTGAGCCCCGCCTGCCCGTCAGCGCGGATCGAACCACAGGTGGTACAGCGCCATCGCCTCCACCGCTGGCGCCGAAGGCACCAACGCCAGCGCCCGCAGCTCGAGCCCGTGCCGCGATCCGTCCCGCGCTGCGAACGGCGAGAGCACGGCTCGCACCCCGCCCCCCAGGGTCCACACACCGGCCGTGCCGATCACGCCGACTCGGGCTGCGCCGGCGCCCAGATAGGCGCCCGCCGTCATCGACCCCATGTGGTGCAGCTTTCGGTCGGCGCCTCCGTCGTCGGTGGGCACCCGGTGAAATGCCCACGGCGCGGTCTCCGCCCCCACGTGCCAGCCCCCGGTGCGGCCTCCCTGCTCACAGGCCACCACCAGCGCGGGCGAGCCCGTGAGCTGGAACGGCTCGTCCGAGCCCACGAACTCCCAGGATCGCTCGGTGCTCGACGCCGTGGCCGCCGCCCCGAACCCCACCGTGAAGCGGGCACAGAATCCCCCTCGCCTAGGGCGGGACACCTCCCGAGTCCGCTGACCCGTGCCGCGCACCGTCTGCACGTAGTACAGCCCCATCGCGCCACTGCGAGGGGTGAACCACGTCAGGCGCGCCTCGAAACCACGCCGATGCCCACCCGGGGCATCGAAGGGGGTGACCACCGCCCGAATCCCCAATCCAGCCGCCAGGAATCCCCCGGTGGCGAAGACCCCGGCGCGAAAGCGCTCGTCCCCCACCGACACCCCCACGTCGAACATCGCCAGCGCGATCCCCGCTGTCTCGTCCGCCGCCACCCAGCCGAAGGTGGGCGCCGTGACCGCCCCCACCGTGGCCCGGATCGGTCCCAGCCCGTGGTCGTGGGCCGCCAACAACGAAGGAGAGAACCCGCTGGTCAGCATGCGGGGCCCCAGCATACCTCCCATCACCGCCCCCCCTCCCAGCAGCAGCTGGGGAGCCGATCGCGTGCGCACCTCGGTCGCCGACGCCGTCCACGCGATCGATGCTGCCACGATCCACAACAGGCCCTCCCCACACCCGCGCTTTTTCGTGAACGCCACCTGGCGGGTCGAAGGTGTGACCCTTGGGGGACCTCCATGCGAAACCTCTCGTTCACGATCGCCATCACCCTGCTCGGCGCCTGCGCCAGCTCAGCCGTACAGCCCGATGCCACGCTGCAGTACCGCTCCACCTTCGACGGCCGCACCAACGGGCTGGTGCTGCATCAAAGCGGCGACGAAGGTCACGCCGGCATGTTCGGGTCCAACTGCCCCTTCGACACCCACACGGGCAACGTCACCGGCGACTACGACCTGCCCGGCGAAGACGAGGACGTGCAGGACGCCGAGGAGACGACGCTCGGCGAGATCACCCTGGTGGCCACCGTGCCGGACACCGTTCACGTCCTCGACAAGACGGGCGGCACCTACACCCACGTGCCCCTGGCGCTGACGGGCGTGGTGGAGGGTCGCCTCACGCGTGATGGCGTGGTGGGCCTCACGGAGGCCTGCGACGTGCACTGGCTCGGCCTGAACGGCGACTCGCGCGCGCACGTGACCCTCGACGCCTGTGGTGGGGAGCTGGAGACCGATCCCGCCACCGGCATCACCGTGGTGGGCGACGCCGTGCACACCGTCGTCACCGACGGCGAGTGGGTGGTGACCGCCGACCGCCACGGCGATCTGGTCGCCTTCGATCCGGGCGCACAGGCCTTCTACGTGGCCACGGTGGGCCAGGCGCGCGTGTCGGCGCTGGAGCTGGACGGCTCGGAGCGCTGGAGCGTGCACACACCGGGACCGGTGACGGCCCTGGACGACGCCGGCGACACGGCAGCCGTGGCCATCGTGATGGCACTACCCGACGGCAACGGCGCCGTGGCGCTGCACGACGGGGTCACGGGCGAGCAACGTCACCTGGCCACCACCCCCTCGGCGGCAGAAGACCTGTCGGTGTCGGGGAACGGATCGGTGCTCGCGCTCGTGCGGCCCGAGCAGGCGTTCTTCTACGTGCTGGCGCCCTGACGGCGGAGCAGCCCGAGCACCACCAGCCCCCACGCCGCCAAGGGCGTGGGTCCGGATCTGCCGCAGCTGCAGCCTGCGTCCGCGTCCGCCAGCTCGCTCTGGCGCGACCCGTCGCAGGAAGCCAGCTCGGCTCCGTCACAGTCGGTGTCGAGCCCGTCGCAGGCCTCGGGCGCGCCCGGAAACGCATCGGCGTCGTCGGGCGCACAGTCGCCATCCACCAGCGAGTAGCCCTTCAGCGAGCAAGGTCCCTGAACCGACTCGCCAGCGCCAAACCCGTCCCCATCCAGATCGGGCCACAGCGACACGGTGCCCTCGATGTCGTCCACCATGCCGTTGCAGTCGCCGTCCTGCCCGTCGCAGACCTCCGTGGCCCCGGGGAACACGGCGTCATCGCCATCGTCGCAGTCTCGTGCGACGGAGAACTCCCCAGGCGCCAGACACCCCACGGAGCCCTCCACCGTCAGCGTGCCTGCGAACCCGTCTCCATCGACGTCCACGTAGCACAGCTCCGTGCCGTCGCAGTCGTCGTCCACCCCGTTGCCCGGGATCTCGTCGTCGCAAGGGAATGCGCCCAGGTCGTCGTCGATCTCCTCGTTCCCCGCGCCGATGGCCGGACTGCGGAAGCGAAGGTGCAGATCGTCGGACTCACAATCCGTCAGGGGTTCGGTGACGAAGCGCGGATCTCCGGTGATCGGCGGGGCCTCGAGCAGCACGTTCGGACCCGACAGCGGCACGTCCACGTTCCCGCCCGAGTCCCAGCCGAGCAGCCGGTCCAGCGTGAGCACGCTGTTCCCTCCCCGGCTGAAGGCATGGTTCCCCACCTCGTGGTCCACCACGATGCTGTTGGCCACAAGCACGTCGGAGGAGCTGCTGGCGTGCAACGCCCCACCCGCGCTCGCTCGGTTGCCGACGAACGTGTTGTTGGCGAGCACCGCGCTGCGGTTGAGCCACACGCCCCCACCGCGCGTGGTGGCGCGATTGCCCCAGAACACGTTGCGCTCGATGCGCTCCATCTCCGAGGTCACCCCCACTGCCCCGCCCTGCTCCTCCGCCCGGTTGTCGCAGAAGCGGTTGCCGGACAGGATCCCGCTCGACTTGAGGTAGGCCGCGCCCCCCGTGGTCTCCGCTCGATTTCCGCTGAACAGGTTGCCCTGCAGATCACACCGACCGTCGCACCGGATCGCACCACCGGCGACCAGCGCCTGGTTGAAGGACAACGTGCTGTCGAACACCTCACAGTCACCAAAGCAGGCGACGGCACCACCAGATCCGCCCAGGTTGCTGGTGAATTGGCTGCGCCACACCTGCAGCGAGCTGCTCGCTGCGACCGCCACGGCGCCCCCGGAGTAGCTGGTCTCACAGTCGACCACGGTGCTGTCCACCACCTCCAGCCGCCCCCCGTGCTGGACGAGCATGCAGCCCCCCCACGCGTCGGTCAGTCGGCCCTCCCGGATCTCGACCTGCTCCAGTCGCAGCGTGCCGTGGTCGACCTTCAGCGCGCGAAACTGCCCCCCTGCGTCCACAGTCAGGTTCCGCAGCGTCACGGTGAAGGGCGACGCACCCTCGTCCGCGGACGCGTACACGAAGCCGTTCAGCGGGCTGCTGTAGGGACCTGCCTCCACGAAGGCCGTCACGGTCTGCCCCTTCACGGCCTCGATGGTCAGCGCGTGAGAGACCACGAAGGAGCCGCGCACCTCGGGTATGGCGATCCGAATCACGTCGCCGGGCTCGGAGGCGTCGATGGCGTCCTGCAGCGACAGCGCATGGTCCACCTGCCAGGTTCCCGCCCAGGCCCCGCCGCTGCACAGCCACCACACCATGGTGCCTCCCTGCGCGCGCGTAGACGCACCGCGCCACATCAATGGCGCCCACGGTCAATGCCGATCGCATGCGCTCGATATCCGAGGTCGGGAGCAGGAGATCCGCGATCGCCCTAGTCGCTCTCCTCCTTCCTCCCCACCGACGCCGCCAACAGCTTCGCCTCGGCCTCAGCCGACAGCCCCACACCGTCCACCAGCGCATCGCTGCGGTCCGGCAGCGAGGCCATCCACGCCCAGGTGTCGGCCACCGTCTGCGCCAGCGGGCGGCACCGAAGCCCCTCCGACAGTGCCTTCGACACGTCGCTGCCGTGCATGGCGGCGTGGACGGGGCCAGGCGTGAGCCAGATGGGCAGCTGGGTCCACTGACCCACCTCCGCCTCCTCCACCGCCTCGGGCGACACCCAGCGCAGCTCGCAGCCGCCTGCCGTGGCCGCCTGGCAGGCCTCGAAGAGCTGCTGCATCGTGACCTGACCCGGCGGGCCCACCACGTCCGTGGCGCTGCCGTCCGCCTGCAGCTGCAGCGCGAACCGAGCCAGATCGCGCGCGTCCACGTGCTGGAACGTCAGCTCCGGCGGGCCGGGAACGATCACCGTGCCCCCTTGCGCGAAGCGATACAGCCACCAGTTCAGCCGCCCCACGTTCTCGTGAGGCCCCAGGATCAGCCCCGCCCGCAGCACGGCGGACCGAGCACCGAACACCTCCTGGGCAGCCCGCTCCCCGCCCAGCTTGGCGACGGCGTAGGCGTGGGTCTCGTCGCTGTCGAGATCCACCAGCGGATGCGACTCGTCGGCCCCTTCGGCCGGCGGAAACGCGTAGACGGATCGGCTGGACACGTAGACGTAGCGATCGGCGCGGTCCTGCAGCAGCGCGGCCGAGGCGCGCACGACGTCCGGGTCGCCCGACCAGGTGTCGAACACCAGATCGAACCGGGTCGGATCGGCAGCGAGCGCCGCCAGCCCATCCACCTCGGTGCGGTCCCCCTCCAAGGCCCGCACACCCTGAACCGGCGGCTGGGTGCCGCGGTTCAGCACGGTGACGCGGAAGCCCGCCGCCAGCGCCTCCGTCGCCATGGCCCGCCCCACGAAGGACGTGCCTCCCAGCACCAGCAGCTCCTTGCCCGACATGCTCACCCTCCGACGTGCAGATCCAGGGCCCACCGATCACGCTCTGCATCACGCCCCATCACCACCACCTGAACCGCATCGCCCACGGCCACCCATGGGGTGCCGTCTTCCTGCAGCGCAGCCAGCCCCAGCGGCCCCGCCCGCAGCGGACCGGTGCGATCCCGCACGTGGTGGAAGTACACCTTCGCGTCGATGGGCGGCTGGTCCAGCTGCAGATGCACCCGCCCCTTGGTCACGCCCATCACGGTGGCTGGCAGTGGCCCCGATGCTCGCTCGAAGAGGTGGTCCAGCGCCAGTCGATTCAGCGTGCGATCCACCACGCGCTGCAGCGAGCGGCTCCTGCCCGCCGCCTGAACCACGGCGTCGCGAACGGCCTCCGGCGTGTCGAAGCCATCGGGCAACGCGGCGGCCTGCGCTGCCCGCATCTCGGCCAGCTCCTGGTGCAGGAACACCCCCACGATCTCGCGCATGGGCGCCGAGAACCGGCCGTACACCGGAGCACCCACCCCGTAGTGCGGCCCGGGATCCGCTCGGTAGCTGGCGGCGCGGTTCATGAGCACGGCCTGCCGATGGATGGCCATGGCTCGTCGGCGGCCGGCCCCCTCGCGTGGGAGGCCGTCGAGGAACGCCGCCAGCGACCGACCGGAGTCGGGGCTCCAGGACCACTGCTCCGCGTCGAGCCCCCGCAGACGAACCAGCTCCGTCAGCTGATCGGACATCCGCGCCATGAGCTGCGTCTCGGGCGGCTCGTGCACCCGGTAGATGGGCTGCAGCAGCCTGTCGGGATCGGGATGCTGGGCAAGGGCCAGCGCGCCCTGCACGTTGCACAGCAGCGACAGCTGCTCGTTGTAGCGCTCCACGTCGTTGCGGTCGTCGCCGTGGGCCACGAAGCGCAGCCCTGCCGCATCGGTGCCCACCTCCAGCTCCCGTCGCCGATACCGCACCAGGCCCTGCTCCTCGGCCACCGTCAGCCGCCGCAGGCCGAACTCCCGCAGCAGCTCGAGGCTGCCGAGCACCCCGGGATCCGAGCACGGCTGGGGCCCGCCGTCGAACCAGGCTTGCACGCCGTCGTAGGCGAGCTTCGCCCGCGAGCGGATCCGCGCCGGCCGCACGGTGGCCGACACGCACCGGCCGTCGGCCCCCACCTCCATCCGCCAGACCACCGCCCGCCGATCCACGTGGGGATTGAGGCTGATCACGCCTTCCGACAAGATCTTCGGCAGCATGGGCACCACGTGGCCCGCCATGTACACGGTGGCTCCGCGCCGCAGGGCCTCCGCAAACAGCGCAGAGCGCAGCGGCACGAAGTGCGCCGCGTCCGCGATGGCGTAGTAGGCGACGAGGTGATCTCCCTTCTGCTCCAGGTACAGCGCCTGGTCGAGGTCGCGGGAGTGCACCTCGTCGATGGTGCAGAAGGGCATCCACCGCAGGTCGTCCAGGCTCGGATCGTCGATGCCCGGATCCGCCGCCAGGGCGTCGGCCTGGGCCGTCACCTCGTCGGGGAACTCCGACTGCAGGCTATGCTCGAGCATCAGCGCCGTGATGTGCTCGGGAACCGTCTTCGACTGCATGCCCCATCCCTTGCTCGAACAGATCCCCGGACCACCGGACTTCACCCTCGACTGGGAGGGTCTCGACGCTGCCTACGACTGGGTGCGCGCCATGCGAGACTGCCCGCAGGACCCGGTGTACCACGCCGAAGGCGACGTCTGGATCCATACCCGGATGGTGCTCCGGGCCCTGCTCGATCTGCCGGCCTACCGGCAGGCAACACCCGAGGTCCAGCGCGAGCTGTACCTCGCTGCCCTGCTGCACGACGTGGCCAAGCCCATCAGCACCCAGGTGCTCGACGACGGCCGAGTGAGCGCGCGCGGTCACTCGCGCAAGGGCTGCGCGATGGCCAGGGAGATCCTCTGGCACGCCGGAGCGCCACCCGATCTCCGCGAGCGCATCGCCCACATGGTGGCCCACCACCAGCTTCCCATGTGGTGCATCGAGCGCGATCGACCCGAGCGGCACGTGCTGCTGGCGAGCCTGGTCTGCCGACTGGACCGGCTGTCGGTGCTCGCGGAGGCCGACATGCGCGGTCGCACCTGCGTCGATCAGGCGAATGTGCTGGAGCACATCGAGCTGTTCGCAGCACTCGCCGAGGAGGAGCGCTGCGCCACCGGCCCGGCCGAGTTCCCCAGCGAGCACGCCCGCCTGACCTTCTGCCGCAAGCCCGAGCAGCACCGCAGCGCCGACCCTCACTTCGAGCCCCGCTGCACCCTGACCCTGATGTGCGGACTGCCCGCCTCGGGGAAGACCCACTGGGTGGCCGAGCACCGCGCGGATCGACCGGTGGTGTCGCTGGACGCCCTACGAGCCGCGCGAGGGGTGTCCCACGACGACGAGCAAGGCGGCATCGTACAGGCAGGCAAGGAGCAAGCCCGAGTACACCTGCGAGCCGGCACCTCCTTCATCTGGGACGCCACCAACCTCTCCAAACGGCATCGCGCCCCGCTGGTGCAGCTCGGCCTCGACTACGGCGCTCGGGTGGAGATCGTGCACGTGGAATCCACCCCGGAGGGGATCCGCCGACGGAATAGGAAGCGCACCGACCCGGTTCCACAGCACGCCGTGAGGCGTATGATTCGCCGCTGGGAGCCACCGACCCTGTCGGAGGCACACCAGGTTCACCACGTGAGGACCGAATGACCACCGCGACCGTGCTGCTGGCCTTCCTGGGCTGTGGCACCCCCGAGACTCCCGCGCCCCAGCCCGCCGCCGCTCCCGCCCCCGAAGACGAGATCGCGGATGCCGTCGCCGCCGAGGCCGTGGACGGGGCCACCGCCTGCGATGTACAGCTGTACGTCTACGAGTCCGACCCACAGGGGCTGATGCTCTACCAGCACCCTGAGCGAGGGGCCGCCGAGCTGTCGGCCCTGCCCGTGGACACCGAGGTGACGGTGACGCAGGTGAAGGGACCCTGGGCCTTCGTGAAGCCCAGCGAGAGCGGCACCTCCCTGCCATCCGGGTGGGCGGGGATCGAGCTGCTCACCACCAACCTGCGTACCCCCGACGAATACGGCGCGTCGGCGAAGCCGATGTACGGCGCTGCAGCCGACGCCGACGCCGACGAGGCCATCGCCCTGCCCATCGAGTCGCTGACCGTCAAGGGCTGCGACGGACCCGCGCTGAAGGCGGAGTGGGAAGACGCGAAGGGCAAGACGGTGACGGGCTGGTTGCCGGCGGGATCGCACTGCGGCCAGCCCAACACCACCTGCGAGTGAGCCTGCGCACACTCGCCAGATGCTCACCCGAGTCCGAGCGTTCGTCGACTACGTGGTCGGCAGCCGCTGGCCCTCAGTCCACGGGGTAGGGCCCGTCCGTGAAGGCTCGTCCGGGGTGGTAGCCCTTGGCACCCACCTCCCGCGCGAGCGGACTGCCCCAGGGCTCCCCTCGCTTCAGCTGCTGAAGCGCACTCGCGAAGTCGTGCTGCGGCTGCCAGCCCAGTGCTGCGCGAGCCCGCCCGTTGTCGTAGACGCGACCGATGGTGTCCGGCAGCCGGAAGGACAGCGCCGCATAGGTGCTCTCGACCTCCGGAATCACCCGCCGGACGACCTCGAGCGGTGCCGCACGCAGCCTCGCCGCGTCGGATCGCTCGAAGGGCGTGGTGGCGCTGACGATCAGCTTGGCCCAACCCAGCTCCGGCGCACGACGCAGGGCGCACAGGTGAGCTGTGGCCATGTCGTGCAGGTCGCCGCGGCGGAACAGCAGCTCGTTGACCTTGGCGTTCACGTCTGTGAAGGCCTCACGCGTTGCGGCGTTGTCGTCGTCCTCGGGGAAGAAGCGAGAGGTGCGCAGCACCACCACCGGCAGCCCGTGCCGCCGATGGAACAAGGCGCAGAGATCCTCGGCGGCCGTCTTGGTCACGCCGTAGATGTTCTTCGGCACGCCTGGCAGATCCTCGTCCACCCACACCGCAGGCGCCCCATCGGGCGGCGTCAGCGAGGCGCCGAAGGCGCTGGTGGTGCTCGTGAACACCAAGGACTGCACCTCGGCCCGGCAGGCCTCCTCGAGCAGCGTGAGCGTGCCCGTCACGTTCACGTCCACGAAGTCCTGCTTGCGATGGGTGGCCACGTGGGGCTTGTGCAGGGTGGCCGTGTGGATCACCGCGTCGACCTCGCGCAGCGCCGCCTGCACCACGCCAGGCTGACAGATGCTGCCCACGACCTGGGTGAAGGGGCTCGGCAACACGTCGAGCCCCACCGGATCGTGCCCAGCCCCCGGCAGCAGCCGCATCAGGGCCTCGCCGAGGTGACCCGCGCTTCCAGTGACCAACACCCGCATGCTGCAGAGAGTACAACCCTGGCGAGGGGGACGCGATGACCGATGCCTACGTGGATCTCGACGGCACCGCCATGGCCGAGGCCGTGGCGCGCGGCGAGGTGAGCCCGGCCGAGCTCGCTGCCGAGGCCACCAGCCGCATCGGTCAGCTGGAACACCTCAACATCGTGGTCCACCGCTTCGATCCCGACGAGGCCCTACAGGACCTTCCGCAGGACGGGCCCTTCCGCGGCGTGCCGTTCCTGTTCAAGGACGACCTGGAGATCGCCGGCAGACCGCTGACGATGGGCTCGCGCCTGCTCAAGGACTACCTGCCTCCGGACACGCATCCCGTGGCCGAGCGTATGCTGAAGGCCGGCTTCGTGGCGCTGGGACGCACCAACATGAGCGAGCTCGGCTTGGTGCCGCTCACCGAGCCCGCCGCCTACGGGGCCACTCACAATCCCTGGAAGCACGGCTACAGCCCTGGAGGATCGAGCGGAGGCTCCGCTGCAGCCGTGGCGGCGGGGATCGTCCCCATCGCCCAGGCCTCCGACGGCGGCGGCTCCATCCGCATTCCCGCCTCGGCCTGCGGGCTGGTGGGCCTGAAGCCGAGCCGTGGCCGCAACCCCTGCAGCCGCATGGATCCGCCCCAAGGCTTCGTCAGCTACCTTGCGGTCACCCGCACCGTGCGCGACGCCGCGCGCATGCTGGACGTCACCAGCGGTGCGCTGGGCCGCTTCGCGCTTCCTCCGCCCGCTCAGCCCTACGTGAGCCGCATCGAGCGGGATCCGACCCCGCGCGACATCGCCTTCACCTCCCGAGGCTTCTTCGGCGAGCGGTTGCATCCCGACGTGGAAACAGCCATACGCGCCACCGCGGATGTACTGTCCGACGCTGGGCACCGGATCGTGGAGGTGGACCCGCCGGTGGCCAGCGAGCCCTTCGGCGAGGCCTTCGGGGCCCTGTGGTGCGCCGGCGCCGGGGTCTTCTTCAAGAGCGCTCAGCGAGAGGCGCCGCTGCCCGGGTGGCTGCAGGCCATCACCCGACGACCCTGGGTGTTTCGCATGCTGATGTCGCTGCCCGTGATGGACGGCGGGGCACCGGTGGAGGCCTTCACCCGCCGCCTGGCTGCCCTCGACTCCGGCCTGAACCCGAGCGACCTGTGGCTCGCAGAGCAAGCGCTGGACGACACCGCCGACGAGCTGAGGGCCTTCTTCGGCGAGCACGATCTGTGGCTGTCGGCCACGCTGCCTCAGCCACCCGCCGCCATCGGCACCCTCACCCCCACCGGCCCGCGCGAGGCCCTCGTGGATCGCCTGTTCCGCTACGTCGGCCACCTGCCCGTCGCCAACGCCACCGGACTGCCCGCCATCTCCATCCCCACGGGCAAGCTCGCTGGTGGGCTCCCGGTCGGAGCGCACGTGCTCGCCCCCATGGGTCGTGAGGACTGGCTGCTGGAGATCGCGGGGCAACTGGAGCGGATCGCGCCCTGGCCTACCTTGTCGCCCCTGGCCCTTGGCGATCGCGCCTCAGATCAGTAGACCCCAACCGTGTACAAAGCCTGTACAGGGGGAACACCATGCGTTGGATCACCGTGCTGCTGCCCGTCATCTGGATGGCCTGCGAGACCGGCGAGTATCCCTTCGAGCCGGCCACAGAGTCCGGGGATCGGGTGCAGCGAGTGGGCGACATCGAGGGGGACCCCACCTTCGGCCGCCAGGTCTACGCGGACCAGTGTCAGGCGTGCCACCGCGAAGACGGCATCACGGGGCTGGGCCCCGATCTGCCGGGCTACGTCTCCGGCGCCGCTCCCATCGACGTGATCAACATCGTCATCGAGGGCCAGGGCCGCATGACGGCGATGGGCACGGCGATGAACGACCAGCAGATCGCCGACCTCGTGGCGTGGCTGTTCGAGGAGTGGGGGCCGGACACGCTGTAGCCACGAGCGGGCACAATAGGACGCACCTCATGCAGACCGTCCTCGTCACCGGTGGCTCCTCGGGCCTCGGACTCGCCATCTCCACCCGCTTCGCCCAGCAGGGCGCCACCTTGCTCTGGGTGAGCCACGACGCAGAGGAGCTGGAGCGTGGAAGGGATCAGCTGCGCCAGCTCCACCCGGACACCACGGTCCACACGCTGGTGCAGGATCTCACCGAGGCGCAGGCAGCCGAGCAGGTCCACGCCTGGGCCACCTCCACGGTGGAGCGGGTGGACGTGCTGGTCAACAACGCGGGCTTCGGCAACCACGGCCCCGTGCACACCCAGGACGTCCAGCGCGAGATCGCCATGATCCACCTCAACGCCATCGCGCTGTACGCGCTCACGCGCTGCTTCCTCTCGGACATGCGCGCACGCGATGCAGGCACCATCGTCCAGATCAGCAGCAACAGCAGCTTCCAGCCCATCCCCCTGATGGCCACCTACGCCGCCACCAAGGGCTTCGTGACCCAGTTCTCCCGTGCCTTGTCGGAGGAGCTGCGCATGGAGGGCTCCGGTGTGGCGGTGGTGACGCTGTGCCCTGCAGCCATCGCCGACACGCCGTTCCGCAAGGTCAACGACATGGACCGTGTCCAGACCTTCGACGGCCTGGCCACCACCACCACCGCCGAGGTCACCCGCGATCTGTTTCGCGCACTGGCTACCGGCCAGCGCTTCGTGGTGAGCGGGTGGCGTCAGCGAGCGCTGATGTGGCTGCGTCCGTTCCTCCCGCACCGGGTGATGATGATGCTGGTCCGCAGAGAGACCGCCATTCGCGGCTGATCAGACTCGTGCCAGCTTCGCTGCCACTGTACTGATTGGCCGCGAACTGCGTTCGCGGCCGATCACCGCAGCTCCTCCAGGTGCCATTGGCCCTGCAAGGGTGCCGTTCCCAGCACCGCCGCCAGCGCCTCTGCTCGCCGCGACATGTCCTCCGAAGGACCGTTTGGCAGAGAAATCTCGGCGCGCCCACCACCGATACGCTCCATCACCGTGGGCGCCGACATCACCTCGTCGTCGAGCACGATCGCCAGCTGTCTTCCGACGATGTCCTCCGTCAGCGCACCGAAGGCCTGCCTGGCGGCGTCGGTGAAGTGAAGCTCCACCCTGGGCATCCCGTCGTAGGGACTGGTGGTGGCCCGCACGGACCGGATCGCCGAGTTGTCGAGCTCCACCGGCCCCAGGCGCAGCACCTCGCACGGCTCGTCCCGTCCCAGACCCGCCTCGCGGCACAGCTCGCCCGACCGCTCCCCCGCGACGGCCGCAGCCCCTTCCTCGAGCACCCGGTGGATGGCGAACACCCCCCGCTGCGTCACGGCGTCGAGCACCGACGCATCCCGCACACCCACCAGCTCCACCCGCAGACGATCCCCATCCGGCACGACGGTGGCCGTGACCCGAAGGGCCTGCAGCCGCTGCTGGATCGAGGCTGCATCTGAGGAAACAGGTGCTCGGGCGCCGAGCACCGCTGTGACGTTCTGGGTACCAGCGAAGGGACTGGGCTTCAGCTGAGGCAGCCAGCCGCAAGCGATAGCCGCCACGGCAGCCCACACGACGACGATTCCAAGACGCACGGTCCCTCCGGGTCTCCGCCATCCTGCCATGCAGTGGTCACCTCGACGAGATCGCGGGCTCGAACCCGAAAGGGCCAGGGTTGTAGACCAGCACGATGCACGCTTCCGCATCGCCACAGCGACTGACGTGGGGCACACCGGCAGGCTCGAAGTACCAGCTGCCCGGACCCATGGTGACACCCGGAGGCTGGCCCTCGTAGGTGTGCACCAGCGTGCCCTGGACCACGAGCCCCGTGCTGTCGTGCGGATGGGTGTGCAGTCCGCTGTCGGCACCAGGCGCGAACTTCAGCAGCGATCCGTGGGGGCCCGTCGCGGGATCGCCCCACAGCGTGGCCATCTGCGGTCCGCGGGGGCCGAACGGGCGGGCCCACTGCACTCGGGCGGCGGGCGTCTCGTGGGCGTCCTCCACGGTGGCTCGAGAACCGACGGACCCCGATGTCCTCGACAGGTAGATCTGCACGTACTCGGGTACCTGAAGCGCCGTCATCGTCGCCAACGGCGCGACCAAGGACGCGTCCTCCGACGACGTGCGGAGGGCCACTGCGAAGTGCAGCATGGGATCGTCGTCGGTTCCCTCCACGCCGTGCTCCACCACGAACAGCGGCTGCTCCGACGTGGCCCGAACGGTCCGACCATCGGGTCCCACGGCCTGGCGCAGCCCCACGAACCAGATCCGTTGCTGCACGGGATCGAGGGTGACCCGCTCCACCACGGACACCCAGGCTCCGTCCACCCAGGACCGCTGACGGGAGTGACGCAGGAACGAGGTGGTGGCTGTGTCCACCAGATCCTCCCCCCACACCGTGGAGGACGCGAAGCGACTCGGCAGGTACACATCGGGGTCGAGCGCCTTGCGGACCTCCGCGTCCCAGGCCGTCCACCGCGTCAGTCTCTGCGGCTGGCCAGTCGCTCGGAGCGCGGCGTTGAGATCGATCTCGGGTGCGACGAAGCGGGTGCTCCCGACGCGGTCGTAGACCTCGGAGAAGGAGGTGGGAGGAGTGGCTGTCATGGGAGCTCCCGTCGACGAAGCGTCGACCGACATGCTGCACCCCGCGAGGGCAGCGACGATGGTGAGTGGCATGCACTCCCTCTAGGATTGACTCGCTATTGAGACAATCGGGCCATCTTGAACAGATTGTCCATGGAGCCAGACAATGACGATGGACCTCAACGCCGTGTCCCTGTTCGTGCAGGTGGCACAGCTCGGGAGCTTTCGCGGGGCCAGTGCAGCGCTCGGCGTCCCGGTCTCCACCGTGAGCGCCAAGGTGGCACGCCTGGAGGCTCACCTGGGGCTACGACTCCTGGAGCGCACCACACGCACCGTCCGTCTGACGGAAGCCGGCCGTGGGTACCTGCACGAGGTCGCACCGGCCCTCGAGGCGCTGGAGGCTGCACGACGCACGCTGCAGGATCGAACGATCGTGCCCAGCGGCCTGCTGCGCTTGACGGCCACGATGGAGCTCGGTCTGTGCACGGACCTGCTACCCGACGTCCTCGCAGCCTACCGCGATCGGTGTCCGCAGGTGGAGGTCCAGGTGGAGCTGACGGACCGCCGCGTGGATCTGATCGAGGACGGATTCGACCTGGCGATCCGAATGGGTCGCCTCGAGGACTCGAGCCTGGTTGCGCGCCGCCTCGGCAGCACCGGCCCTCTCCGAGTCTACGCCAGCCCTGCCTACCTGTCGGAGCACTCCCCGCCCGAGGATCCCGACTCGCTGGCGGACCACGCCTGCCTGGTGCGCACCCATCGTCGTGCACCTGCGGCGTGGCGCTTCGGGGAGGCTGGCAGGACCTGGACGGTCGACGTGCCTCCCACGATCTGCGTGAACAGCTACCTGTTGCTCCGCGATCTCGCGGAGCGCGGGCTGGGGCTGGCTCGACTGCCCTCCTTCCTGGCCGATACCGCCGTTCAGCGCGGCACGCTGATCGAGGTCCTGCAGGACTTCACCCTGCCCCCAGCCCACTGGCACGTGCTCTTCCCCAGCGCCAAGCTCCTCCCGCTGCGGGTACGCGCCTTCGTGGACCTGTTGGCCGAGCGCTTCGACTCCCCAGCCACGCCCAGGAACCGTTGACCCCCATCGCGGTCCAAGGCCCCATGATCCTCGCGCATTGGTTGGGCCTGGCGACGGCTGCAGCTGTCGACTTCGACGATCACGAGCTCGGTGAGTTCTACGCCCTGTGGGAGGTGGACGCCGTGGAGATCCTGCGGGCCGGCGACGCCATCGTGGATCTGGGCCACGCGACGGGCTTCGCCGTGGCGCCGCGGCTGGTCCTCACGAACCACCACGTGGCCCTGGCCCTCGGCGACACCCCCGTCGGCCGAATGTCGCGCACCGGCAAGCCCATCCCGCTGCGCCTGGTGGCCCAGGATCCCGTACAGGACGTGGCGCTGTATCGGTCCGGCGTGGACTTGCACTACCTGCGCACACGGATCGCAGAGCTGCCCCAGCGCGGGGAAGCCGTGGCGGTGCTGGGGCACCCAGGTGGTGCGCCGCTGCGGGTGAGCTTCGGCCAGATCCTCACGGAGCGAGCCCCCATCGACGGCGTGATGCTGGCCGAGTACAGCGCGCAGACCTGGTGGGGCTCGTCGGGCTCGGCCGTGGTGGACCGGCGCGGTCGAGCAGTGGCCGTGCACTGGGGGTGGGACGCCGATGGTGCCTACAACGGACGCCTCACGGGGATCCCCCTGGCCTGGGCAGCCGCCGCGCTGCCAGAGCTCACCGAGGCGCTGCTGGCCGTCGGCGACTGAGCTCACCCCTCCCGACGCTACCTCCCACCACGCTGAAGCTCCGCCAGCCAGTCGCTGTCGTAGGCGCCCAGCAGCTTCAGCAGCGCTGCGTGCCACAGCTCGTCGGTGCCGTCCATGGAGCGCCGCAGCCAGAACCCCACGACACTCTTCACCACGTTCCCGTTCTCGTTGACCTCGAAGTCCTCCCAGTCGACGAAGCCCTCGGCTGGGGTGGACTGGGCACAGAAGCCAGGCGCCAAGAAGCCGAACCAGCGCTCGTAGTACCCCGTCACACCCTCGCTCATCGCCTGCTGGTACAGCGCCTTCTCCGACTGCATGCACGCAGCCGTCTGCGGAGCGTACAGCTTGCGATGCACCAACTCGAACGTACGCGCCAGCGGCTGCGCGAAGGTGTCGTACAGGGGCTGGGTGCGCTCGCGCAGGGCCGTGTCGGCAGCACCGGGCACGAACGTGTCCGACATCCACTGCACGAAGGCCGGATCGTAGGCACCGAAGGAGCCGTCGGTGTAGGCGATCTCGACCGCGGTGTGTGGCCCGGACCGGAAGATGGGCTTGCCGAACAGCTCGCCCAGGCGCTGCAGCGACAGGTGGGTGCGCAGGTGGCAGGCGAAGATCCGCATGCCCCCGTCGGGGTGGTAGTCGAAGACGCTCGGGCACTGGTTGGTGGTGTCGGACAGCCCCAGCCACACGGCACGCGCCGCCTGATCCCCCTCCGACAGCGGCGCTGGCTGGGCCACCGGCAGCCCGAAGGGCTCGGCCTCGCGCACCGGCTGCTGTGGGCCAGGGTCGGCAGCGGGAGGGGGCGCTGGAGCGACCGCCGGGGCGCAGGCCAGCAGTGTGAGGAACGACCAAGCGACGTGACGAGCAGACACGGGACCCCCTGCGACTATCCTGGCCCCGGGAGGAGCCGTTGCTGCCACTGCTATCCATCGCCATCCTGACCGCCCAGGGCGCCCGGGACCCCATCGCCAAGGCCACGGCCGGCCTGCAGGAGCGGGCGGGCCCCTTCACGGCCTGGGTCGGGGGGGATCGGGTGCTGGTGCAGCTCCCCGCAGACGACGGCGACCTGGGTGGCATGCTGCTGGCCACCGCGCTGCCCGCCGGCTTGGGGAGCAACCCGGTGGGCCTCGACCGCGGGCAGCTGGGTCGCACTCGCCACGTGACCTTCGCCCACGCCGGGGACCGGGTGCTCCTCGAGCAACACAACACCGGGCACCGGGCCGACTCCGACAACCCTGCCGAGGCACAGGCCGTGCGCGAGTCCTTCGCCATCTCGGTGCTCGCGAGCCTGCCGGTGGTGGCCACTTCCCCAGACGCCGTGCTGGTGGACGCCACCGCATTCCTCTCCACGGATCTACATGGTGTGGCCGATCGGCTGCGTGCGTCGGAGCAAGGTAGCTTCACGGTGGACGCGGAGCGCAGCCGCGTGCTGGCAGATCGCACGCTGGGCTTCGACGACAACCTCGCCTTCTTCGCGCGGGTGACCTTCGCCGGGACCGATGCAGGGGGAGAGGTGGCCTCGGTCACACCGGATCCGCGCTCCCTGACGCTGGATCTGGCACAGCTGTGGGTGGCGCTGCCCGACGACGGCTACACCCCCAAGGCCTTCGACCCGCGCGGGGGCTTCTTCGGTCCGTCCTACCTAGAGCACGCGAGCCCTCCGGGAGCACCCCTGGTCCGGCAGTGGATCGCACGGCACCGCAGGGGCGACGGCCCGCTGATCTACTACGTGGACTCTGGCGCCCCCGAGCCCGTGCGGCAGGCGCTGGTGGACGGTGCCGAGTGGTGGGCGGAGGCCTTCGCCAACGCCGGCATGCGCGGTGAGTTCCAGGTTCAGGTGCTGCCCGACGACGCCTCGCCCTACGACGCCTCCATCAACGTGATCCAGTGGGTGCACCGAGCCACCCGTGGCTGGTCCTACGGCGACGCCATCCTCGATCCGCGCAGCGGTGAGATCGTGAAGGGACACGTGACCCTGGGCAGCCAGCGAGTCCGCCACGATCGCCTGCTGTTCGAGGCCCTGCTCGGCGCCGATCGCACTGGCACCGGCGCCGACGACGATCCGGAGCAGCTGGCGCTGGCTCGGCTGCGGCAGCTCTCCGCCCACGAGGTGGGACACACGCTCGGCTTGATGCACAACTTCGCTGCCAGCAGCGACGGGCGAGCCTCCGTCATGGACTACCCCGCCCCCTGGCTGCGCGTCGTCGACGGCGACATCGACACCTCTCGCGCCTACGCCGTGGGCGTGGGACCCTGGGACATCGCCGCCATCGGATGGGGCTACGGCGACCGCCCCATCGACGACGTCGCGAAGCTCCCCTACGTGACCGACCGGGACGCCCGCCCCATGGGAGCCGCGAATCCCCGCGGACACCTGTGGGACAACGGCGCCGATCCGGTGGCCGAGCTGCAGCGACTCCTACAGGTGCGCGCAGTGGCCCTGGAGCGCTTCGGACAGGACCGCATCGCCGCGGGTCGCCCCCTGTCGGATCTGCAAGACGCGTTCTCGCTGGTCTACCTGCTCCACCGCTACCAGCTGCAGGCCGCCGCCCGCCAGCTCGGCGGCCTGCACTACCGCTACGCTGTGCGCGGCGACGCCGAGCCCCGAGCCACGCCGGTGGACGCCGCGACCCAGCGGCAGGCGCTGTCCGCGGTGCTCGGTACGCTCGACGCCCTCGTCATCGACGACGCCACCGTCGCGTTGCTGCTGCCCGCCGCTCCGGGCGCCGCCATCGAGCGCGAGCGCCTGGCGGGTCGCGCCAACAGCTTCGATCCCCTGGCCGCCGCCGGCACCGCGGCAGCGCTGGCGCTCGAGCCGCTGCTCGATCCCCAGCGCCTGGCGCGGCTCCATCGGCAGCATCGCGCCGATCGCCAGGTGCCCTCCCCCGGAGGCGTGATCGACGCCGTGATCGCCAAGGCCCGCTCGGTGGCTGACCCCGACGTGGCGCTACAGGTGCTGCACGCCACAGCCGTGGCCCTGATGCGGCTGTCCGCCGACGAGCAGGCAGCCCCCCACGTGCGCGCCGTGGTGGATCAGCGGCTGGCCGCCTGGGTCGCGCGCTCCCCTCGGTCCGCCGGAGAGCGACTGGTGGCACAGATGATCCGACGCCACCTGGCACGGCCCGCAGCGCCAGCGCCCGCAGCCTCGGGCAGTCTGCCTGCGCCTCCGGGACCCCCCATCGGCATGTGACGTACGCTCTCGGCATGCATCGCATCGTCATCGTCGCCCTCGTCGCAGGATGCACCGGGGCCACCACCGGCACCGCCAGCGACACGCCCCTGGTGGACACCAGCACCACCTCGACCACCACGCCCGCCACGGGCCTACGCGACGTCGAGGTGGCCCCCTCCGATCCGAACCTCCGCTACACCGGACGCTGGGATCACACCGATCCCGATGCACCCTGGGTGGGTTGGCAGGGGGCCTCCGTGGAGATCGCCTTCCGCGGCACCGACCTGATCGCTCAGATCGACCCCGGCGACGCGCCCGAGTACTTCCGCGTGATCCTCGACGGCGACCACGCAGGCTCCGTGAAGATCGAGGCCACTCCGAGCCACACGCTGCATCAGCTGGCCACGGGGCTGCCCGACACCGATCACCACGTGCAGCTGGTCAAGGAGACCTACCGCGGCACCTCCGCCACGTTCCTGGGCTTCCAGGTGCGCACCGCCGAAGCAGGCACGCTGCCCCTTCCCGAGCCACCGTCCCGTCGCATCGTCTTCTACGGCGACTCCAACCTCGCAGGCGACTCGCTCGAGTCGGAGCGCAACGACACGAGCTGGGCCAACAGCGGCAGCCACTTCACCTACGCTGGCATCGCATCGCGCCGTCTGAACGCCAGCTACCACAACATCTCCACCAGCGGTGAGACGCTGGCCGGAGCGCTGCAGCGCTTCGATCGCACCGACTGGTACGACCCCGCCTCCGCCGTGGACTTCGACGCCTTCCCCGCCCATCTGGTGGTGGTGAACCTGGGCGCCAACGACGTGGGGCGCCCCGAGCCCCGCATTCGCGACGACTACGATGCACTGCTCGACGCCCTGCGCGCCGCCCACCCCACGGCCCACATCGTGTTGTTCAACGCCTTCGGCTGGAGCGAGGGCGAGCCCGCGGGCTTCGTCCAGCAGGTGGCCGAGGGCCGCGCCGACCCCGATCTGAGCTGGGCTGTCTTCCCGTGGGTTTTCGAGCAGTGGCACGGCTGCGAGACCGATCACGCGGGGATGGCCCAAGTGCTGGTGGACCACGTCCACGCCACCCTCGGGTGGGAAGCCTCGCCCAGCGACGTGGTGAGTGGCTTCGGCGTGGGCGGCGACGTCGCCAACGGCGGGTTCGAGCAGACGGCTCCCTTCGGCGGCTACGGCTGGCGCTACCACGACGACCCCGGTGTGACGCGCATCGAGGACGCCGCAGCCGCGCACACAGGGAGCTGGTTCGTGCAGCTCGCCGACGGTGCCCAGATCCACCAGCCCAATCCCGCGTCCGACGGCGACACCGTGACGGCCACCGTGTGGCTGCGGGCCGAGCAGGCTGGCCAGACGGCCGAGATCACCCTCGACTTCCGCGATCAGACACTGGGCACCGAACCCGTCGCTTCCACCACCGAGCAGCTGGCGCTCACCACCGAGTGGACGCAGCACACGCTGAACGCCACAGCGCGAGTACAGCTGGGTCGACCCGTGTTCCACACCCGGCTCACGCTGGCAGCAGGAGCCGGCGCCACGGTTCACGTCGACGATGTGACCACCAGCCTCGAGGAGCAAGCCACCGACTGACCGCGACAATCAACGGAGTCGATGGTCGCGGTGCTCTAGATCGTCGCTGTGAGGCCGTGGGCAGGACTGGCCGGTCACCGCATCCACGACCCCGTGGCAATCTGGGTCGTCGCAGTCCCGCCGACCGCTGGCATCGTTGTCGATTCCGTCGAAGCAGTGCGTCTCTGTACACAACTCGAGCTCGTCACAGTCGGAATCCTCACAGTCCGTCACCCCGTCTCGGTCGTTGTCCTGGTGATCGCTGCAGCGAATGGCATCCCGCTCGTTGCAGGTCACGTCGAGCGCACAGTCCGACTCCATACAATCCACGAGACCGTCGCCGTCGTTGTCCACCCAGTCGTTGCACGTGCCCGCCTCCGTGCTCTCCACACAGAAGCGCTGGCACCCCGGATCGGCACAGTCCGAGGCGCCACTCCGATCGTTGTCCTCCTCGTCGAAGCACTTCGCCAGCGTGTTCTCGCCGCAGTGCCGCGTGCGGGCGCAGTCCGAATCGTCACAGTTCAGCGCTCCATCCCCGTCGTTGTCCACCCTGTCCTGGCACCAAGCCTCGGTGTTCTCGTGGGGCACGAGGCACGGGCTACCCGGCTTGTTGCAGTCGGGATCCTGACAGTCCGTGAGGGTGTCCTCGTCGTTGTCCTCGCCATCGGAGCAGATCAGCTCCACACAGTCGGGGCTCATGGCGCAGTCGCTGTCTGCACAGCCCTTCTTGCCGTCGGCGTCGTTGTCGAACCAGGTGGCGCAGATCTCTGGACAGTCGACGGATGCGCAGTCCCGGTCCTCGCAGTCCACCGTGCCGTCCCGATCGTTGTCCAGCCCATCCGTACAGTCCGACTCTCGCTGCTGCAGGCGTTCCCAGAATCGATCTCGAGAGCTCGTCGCCGACAGGAGGTCCGTTCGAGCACACCACTCGTCATAGGCACGCTGCAGCTGTGCCAACGGCACCACATAGGGCGGCGGCTTCCGAAGTGGGGCGAGCTCCAGGATCCACGGTGTGTCGTCGGTGAAGCCTGTCGCGTCGTAGTACTGCGCCGCCAGGAGGTACCACTCACCCAGCGTGGGAGGCAGTGGATAGCCATGGGGCGTCCCGGGCCGATACACCCCGTCGTCGTCCGCGACGTACGGATATCGAATGACGAAGGTGTCCGTCTCCCCTTCCACGAGGCTCTTGGGCACACCTGGGGCGAACTGGTGGGCGATGGTGAAGTGGACGTCCGTGTAGAACGGGGGGCCCTCCTCTTCCCACGCTCGGGTGTCCCACGGCCAGCGATACTCGGATTCGCCGTCGGGCATCACGATGGCCACGAAGTTGCCGTCTTCACACAGGTCGGCGTGCAGCAGAGGATCGTCCGTCATGGACTCGAGCAGCCGGTCGAGCAGTGGGCCGTCGAACCGCCGCTGCGCCGGCACCATCAGGAGGATGGACAGCATCCCCACACGCGGCAGAGTCATTCACCAACTCCAAATATCAAACGTCTCGTCTACGCTACCGCTCTGCGCCGATGCCCTGGGTCACACCCTGTCGTCGAATCTCACGGAGAGGCGACGACAGACACCCGCCCACGATTCTGGCATGCTGCCGCCTCGCCCCCTGGAGGTTCGATGCTCGCGGGTCGCCGCTTGGCCATCACACGCGCTATCCGATTCGGTCTGGTGCTCCTGCCCGCCCCCGTCGTATGGGCAGCGCTCGTCTGGCTGGTGTACGACTTCGGAGGGCTGGCCTGGCTGCGCATTCCCTTCGTACCCCTGACCGTCATCGGCACAGCGGTGGCCTTCTACCTGGGCTTCAAGAACAACGCCGCCTACGACCGATTCTGGGAGGGTCGCAAGATCTGGGGGGCCGTGGTCAACGAGAGCCGTAGCTGGGCCAACGGCGTGCTCTGCTTCGTGCGACCGGGCGACACCGGCTCGGAAGCGCACGAGATCCGGCGCGTGCTCATTCACCGCCACCTCGCCTGGATCAACGCCCTGCGCGTGCAGCTGCGCAAGAAGTCCCGCTTCTTCGACAAGCCTGCCAGGGGCACGCGCGCTCGCTTGGAGAAGCACGCCACCCACATGCGCAACGACTGGGACGCCGAGGTGGGGCCGTTCCTGAGCACCGAGGAGCACGCCCGCACCAGCGCCATGGTCAACCCCGCCACCCACATCGTGGCGCAGCAAGGCCAGGATCTCGCCAGGCTCGTCGACGACGGCGGGCTGGATCTGTTCCGCCAGATCGCGCTGCAGGACATCCTGCGGGAGCTCTACACGCTGCAGGGCAAGTGCGAGCGCATCAAGAACACCCCGCTGCCCCGTCAGTACTCCGAGTTCGGCCGCATCTTCACCCGCGCCTTCGTCTACCTGGTGCCCTTCGGCATGCTCGACGTGTTCGGCGCCGAGGTGCACGCTGGCTGGCCGACCGTGGAAGAGTTGCTGTTCGTGCTCCCCTACCTGGCGTCCGTGGGACTGGTGGCCTGGGTCTTCATCACCATGGATCTCATCGGAGATGCCAGCGAGGACCCCTTCGAGCGCAGCATGAACGACGTGCCCATGAACGCCTTGTGCCGGGCCATCGAGCGCGATCTGCGGCAGCTGCTCGGCGAGACCGAGCTGCCCGACCCCGAGCAGCCCATCGACGGGATCTTGTATTGACGACAGCCCGCATCCCGTCCTACGTGTAGAACGAACCCACAGATGCTCCACAGGAGCCCGCATGACAGCACCCCATCGTTCGTCTGTTCGCGCGTGGCTCCTCCCCTTGCGGAGCATCTGCGCGCGCTGATCCTCGGGCTTCGGTCTCCGTCTGCAACCGCATCGGACCTGGCCCCCGCCAGCGGGACCGAGTGGTCCCCGATCGCGTGCCCCATGACCCGTCGCAACCGTCGCAAGGTCCACCAAGAGCTCCGTCTGCGCGCCGAGGCGCACAAGGCCCAGCTGCGCGCCCGACGCGAGGCGAAGCGGCGCCGTGAGGAGGCACTGCAGAGTGCCATCCACAAGGCGCTGCGCCGCCGCACCCCGAAGCGCCGATCCCCCCAGGGCCAGGTGCCCGTCGCGCTCACCACCAGCGTCGATCAGCTCCTGGCGCTGGCGAACGTCAGCCCCTACCTGCGAGGACGTGTGCGTCGCGTGCTGCGGGCCGTCGTGAGCGAGATCCCCGCCATGGCCGCGAGCAGCAGCCTCCCGTGGCTGCTGCTCCTGAGCATGCAGCCGTGGGTGCGACCTCCCGAGCGCTTCACCGCCCCATCGGGCTCCACCCGGGCCAAGCGCGATGCGCTGGCGCGGCACCTACTCGTGCGCTTCCGCGTGCCCCCGTTCCTGTTGAGCGCGCTGGACTTCGAGCCCCTCGCCGTCGCAAGGGTGCCTCTGGAGGACGCCTGGGGCGTGGAGATCCTGGCCACCTTGGGGCGCGGCGCGTCGCTGCGCAGCCTCGTGGGCACCCCCACCCTGCCTGCACCGCTCACGCGACGGATGTGCCACCTGCTGCAGACCGCCACCGCCGATCAGTCGGTGATCGGAGCCCTGCGTCATGCCCAGGTCGTGGGCTTCGGCGGTCCGAAGCAGCTCGCCCGCATGCTCCTGGCCACCCGGCTGGGCACTCCGAGGGGGAGCGACCCGCGCATCGGGGAGGCGTTCTGGCACCGGATCATCGGCTGGCTGGCCGTGCGCCCCGAGGTGGCCGAGCTACGGCTGGACGAGCTTCGCCGGGTGCTCGGCTGGTTCGAGTCCCAGCAGCGCAAGGGCATGCAGAAGGGCGTCCCGATCCGGCTGACCGGCCGCACGCCTGCCAGCGTGGTCCGCGCGGCCAACGCCTGGTGGGACCAGACGCGACAGACCTCCGACGAGGCGTTTCCGCGCTCGGGGTTGCTTCCGCTGTCCAACAGCCCGCAGGCGAGGGCCCAAGGGAACGGTAGCGCGACGGAGTCGCGCGGGATTCCGGATCTGACCTTCCGCATGGTGGAGGTCAGCAGCGAGGCCGAGCTGCGCGCCGCGGCGGACGTCATGCGCAACTGCGCCTTCTCCTACCGAAAGCTGCTCCGGAAGGGCAAGGTGGCGCTGTTCGTGCTTCATCGCGGCGAGCGGCCCGTGGCGATGATCGAGGTGTCGCTGGGGGCCATGGCAGTGGTGCAGGCGAAGCAGCCGTGCAATCGTACGTGCTCCTCCCAGCAGCTCGCCGCAGTCCGCCGCTGGGCGGTCCACAACCGTCTGCTCGTGAAGCTGTAGGAGCCATGATGTCAGAGCACTGGATCGAGCACGACCAGGCGCGCCTGTACGCGGTGGCTGCGGGTCGCCCCAGCGATCCTCCGGTGCTCTTGCTGCATGCAGGCGTCGCCGACCACCGCATGTGGCGCTCGCAGCTGAAGGCGCTGGGTCGCTCCGGACGGTACGCCATCGCCTTCGACCGACGCGGGTTCGGCAACACCACCACTCCCGACGTGCCCTTCTGTCATGTCGAAGACGCGCTCGCCGTGCTCGACGCCCTGAGTCCCACGCCCCAGGCACGGTGGATCGGCTGCTCCCAAGGCGGGCGCATCGCCATCGACGCCGCCTTGGCGCACCCCGAGCGCGTCGAGTCGCTGACGCTCTTGGCCCCTGCGGTGAGCGGATGGAGCTCGTCTACGCCGAATCCTCCCGCCGTGGACGCCCTCTTCGAGTCCATCGAGCAGGCCGACGAGGCGGGCGATCTGGAGCGCCTGAACGAGCTGGAGGCTCGCGCCTGGCTCGATGGCTACTCCAGGCCTCCCGGACGAGTGGGCGGCGGGGTGCGCAAGCTGTTCCTCGACATGAACGGTCGGGCGCTGCGGGCACCTCCCCTCACGCAGGAGCGGGATCCCCCGTCGGCGGTGTCTCGGCTCGACGAGCTCCCCACCACCACTCGGGTGATCTGTGGCACCCTGGACTTCCCTCACGTGCAGCGCAGGAGTGCCGACGTGGCGCGGGCCGTGGGCACCGTGGTGATCCAGCTCGAGGGTGTGGCGCACCTGCCCTCCATGGAGCAACCCGCCGCCATCGATCGGCTCCTGCTCGGCGGTTAGTGGCGCCTCCCACCCGGGAGAGCGCATGTCCTCGTTCCTCTTCGCCGTCCTGGCCTGCACGGGCGGCAAACAGCCTATCCTCGACGAGCCCGTGGGCGACGCACCTGCAGCTCCCGTGGCCCGCATCGGCGACACGGTCGACACCTACCACGGCGTTCAGGTCGCCGATCCCTACCGCTGGCTCGAGGACGCCTCCTCGCCCGAGGTGACCGCCTACAGCGACGCCCAGAACGTCGTCGCCCGTCAGGTGCTGCAGGCCCTGCCCGGCCGCGACGCCCTGAAGGCCGATCTCGCGCTCCTCATGGGGGAGCAGCGCACCACCCACTACCCCGTGAAGTTCGGCGGCGACCGCATCTTCGCCATGCGCAAGCAGCCACCCAAGAACCAGGCCTTCCTGGTGGAGCTGCCCGCCCTCGACGCCTCCGCCGAGGCCCGCACGCTGCTCGATCCCGAGGCCATGCCCGGCGAGGGCAACGCCACCATCGACTGGTTCGTGCCCTCCCCCGACGGTGCGCTGGTGGCCGTCAGCGTGTCGCGCGGCGGGACCGAGTCCGGCGACCTGCACGTGCTCGACGTGCAGACCTTGGAGCGCGTGGAGCCCGTGCTGCCGCGGGTCAACGGTGGAACCGCTGGTGGCGCCCTGGCCTGGCGCCCCGACAGCAGCGGCTTCTTCTACACCCGCTACCCGCGCGACGGCGAGCGCGACGCATCGGACATGGCCTTCTACGTGCAGCTGTTCGAGCACACCCTCGGTGCCGATCCCGCAGGCGATTCCATGGTGCTCGGCGACGGGCTGCCGCGCATCGCCGAGATCGACCTGGAAGCGCACCACGCCACCTCCCGCCTGCTGATCACCGTGCAGGACGGCGACGGCGGCGAGTTCGCCCACTGGGTGCGCGATCCCGACGGCGCGATGCGTCAGCTGTCGGACTTCGGCGACGGCACCGTGATGCTCACCTTCAGCGAGGCCGGTGACCAGCTCTACGCCGTGTCCTTCACCGACGCCCCCAAGGGCTCGGTCTTCCGCTTGCCCGTCACCGCATCGTCGGTCGAGGGCGCCGAGGTGGTCGTGCCCGAGTCGGAGCACGCCATCGTGCCCAGCTTCTGGTCCCCCCCGTCGGTGCGGGAGCTGTCGGGCACCCTGTTCGTGGAGTTCCAGACCGGTGGGCCCTCCGAGTTCCGCGCCTTCACCCTCGAGGGCGAGGCCACCACCGCACCCGAGCAGCCCGAGGTGGGCTCCGCTGGGGCCATGTTCGCCATGCCCGATGGTCGCTTGCTCGTGGAGTCCGGCTCCTTCACCACGCCCTGGACGTGGACGGCCTTCGATCCCCGCACCGGCAGCACCGAGGCCGTGCCGCTGAACCAGGCCAGCACTATCGCCCTGCCGGAAGTGGAGGTGCGACGGGAGATGGCCCCCAGCGCCGACGGCACGTTGGTGCCCGTGAACCTGATCGTGCCAGCGGGCATCGAGCTCGACGGCAGCCACCCCGTGATCGTCAACGGCTACGGCGGCTACGGCGTCAACATCACGCCCCGCTACCGCTCCTACCTCCCCGCCCTGCTCGGCAACGGCGTGATCATGGCCGTGGCCAACCTGCGCGGCGGAGGCGAGTTCGGCGAAGCGTGGCACGAGCAGGGCATGCTCACCCACAAGCAGAACGTGTTCGACGACTTCCACGCCGTGCTGCAGCACCTCGTGGCCCGCGGCTACACCACGCCACAGCGCACCGGCATCGTCGGCGGCAGCAACGGCGGGCTGCTCATGGGAGCCACCTTCGTGCAACACCCCGAGGCCGCAGCCGTAGTGGTGTCGAGCGTGGGGATCTACGACATGCTGCGCGTGGAGCTGTCGCCCAATGGGGCCTTCAACGTCACCGAGTTCGGCACCGTCACCGATCCCGCGCACTTCGAGGCCTTGCGGGCCTACTCGCCCTACCACAACGTGGTGGACGGAACCGACGTCCCGCCCATCCTGTTCACCACTGGCGCCAACGATCCGCGTGTGGATCCCATGCAGTCCCGCAAGATGACGGCCCGCATGCAGGCCGCCATGGCGGCGGGCTCGGGCCCCGTCCTGCTCCGCACCAGCAACGACACGGGGCACGGCTCCGGCACGCCACTGGCCACCAAGATCGAGGAGGAGGCCGACGAGCTGGGCTTCCTGCTGCATCACCTCGGGGTGAGCTACGAGCGGGTGCTGCCATAGGCCAGCCCGCCGACCAGACCGATCCCGGCGAGCCGATCGGCACCCACATCGACGAGCGCATGCGGCGCGGGCTGCGCCGCATGGAGTGGGTCGCGTGGCTACTCGACGACGCGTTCGAGGTGCCGTGGGTCGAGAAGCGCTTCGGGCTCGACGGCGTGCTGGGCCTGATCCCCGGAGCCGGCGACGTGCTCACGGGGATCTTCCAGTTCTATCTACTCATCGAGGCGGGGCTGCTGGGGGTGCAGCGCCGCACGCTCCTGCGCATGCTGGGCAACGTGCTCATCGACACCACGCTCGGCTGCATTCCGCTCGTGGGCGACATCTTCGACTTCGTGTTCAAGTCCAGCCGGATCAACATGACGCTCACGACCCAAGACCTCGAGCGCCGAGGTCCGCCCGAGCCCTAGGCAGCATGGCCCGATGCCCGCGCGGACAGCTGGGAACCCGCCGCCAAGCGAAACCCCAGGTAGCCGTAGCGGTAGCTGGTGGGATGGTGCTCGCGACACGCTGCGCGCACGTAGCTCGCCACGTTGAGCCAGCTCGCTCCGCGGCACTCGCGCTCTATGCCCGGCGACGAGACGGGGTCGACGACAGCCTCCGCAGAATACGTCGCCCCGCCATCCGCACACCACTCCCACACGTTGCCCAGCATGTCGTGCAATCCCCACGCGTTGGGTCGCTTGCGCCCCACCACGCGCGTGCCCCGCTGGGTCGGTTCCCACCCATCGGGGCTCTTCCGATACACGAGCTCGAAGTCCACCCCCGCGTTGGTCCAGTACCACGCGATCTCGTCCAGCACGGGAGCTACGTCGCGGCCCTCGAGGTCGCCTGCATAGGTCGCCTCCGTGCTTCCTGCCCGACACGCATACTCCCACTCCGCCGCCGTGGGAAGCCGAGGCCCCAGGCCCGGCACCTGCGCCCCCAGCCGCTTGCAGAACTCCTGGGCATCGTCCCAGCTCACCCGCTCCACCGGACGATCCGGGCTCTGGAACGAGCTCGGGTTGTCATCCATCACCGACTCCCACACCGCCTGCGTCAGCGGCGTGGCGCCCAGCCAGAAGCCCCGCGTCAGCTCGACCTCGTGACGTGGCCACTCGTCGCCGAGGCGGCCCACCTCCGCTGGCGGCGAGCCCCGCACGTACCGACCCGCTACGATCCATCGCAGCTGCATTCCCGTCACCCGTGCCCACAGCCCGAACTCGTCCACCCCGAGCGCCTCGGCCCACGGCACCCCGAAGTGCTCGAGCAGTACTGGGTCCTGCCTGCCGTCCCGCACCGCGTCCAGCAACACCCCCAGTCCAGGTCCGTCCAGCTCCGACATGATGCGCCCACTCCCCTTCCTGTTGCCCGGCTTCGTGCGCGGCCACTCGTAACCAGAGGGGTTACGCCGAGCCGATGAGCGACGACGCGACCATGAGACACGAAGCAGCCAGGTGGAACCTCTCTCCCGAGCGGCTGTACATGGACTGCTGGGTCAGGTGGTTCCTACGCGACAAAATCACCAACACCCAAATCATCGATGCCTGCAACGTGGGCGTGGGTTTCGAACACGTCGACGAAGCAGAACTGCCTACCTGCCAAGCACAGCCCCTCCTTGGTCGACGCTGTGCTCGGTCGAACCTCGGGCACGAGCCGAGCAAGGTGATCCTGGTCGTCGGCCGACACGCTGAACTGTAGTGGATACGACGCACCACCGTACGACTCGGTCAGCTCGGAGTCTGGACTCCACTCGACGCCCAGCTCCCGGACGCGGTCCGCCAAGTCCGGGATCGTCGGCAACGCCGGTCGCATGATGGGCGTCTTGACCACCACGTGCACATTCGCCCTCTGCAGTTCTCGCACAGCCCTCCAGGTCCGTCGCGCTGAGCCTGGAACGGAAGACAGCTGATCGTGGACCTCTTCCGAGCCTGCCAGAATCGTGAGCTCGACGGATCCGACGAGGATCTTCAACCGACGAGCGGTGCCGCGATCGATTCGGTGCCCATTGCTGTACAAGGTGATGCCGAACCCAGAGGTCCTGGCACTGGCCAATGCGATACCCGGTTCTGGAGCCTCGAACCGGATGGTCTCATGTTGATGCTGTCGACGCTGTGGGCCTGCACGCCCACCTCCACACCGCCGATGATCGCCCCGACGCCCACCACCTCCACCACCCCGACCGACGACGTCGACGGAGACGGGTTCACACCCGACGAAGGCGACTGCGACGACGCAGATCCCAACCTCAGCCCCACCGCCACCGACATCGTGGGCGACGACATCGATCAGAACTGTGACGGAATCGACGGCACCGACGTCGACGCCGATGGCTACGCCTCGCTGGCCAGCGGCGGCGACGACTGCGACGACCACGATCCCGAGGTCTATCCCGGGCAAGGTCCGGACTGTCTGGACGACCGTCTCGGCACCTATTTCGGCGACCTCACCTTTCTGTCGGAAGACATGATGGACGCCTTCTGCAGCACCTACGACGTGGTGTTCGGAGACGCCCGCATCGCGGGCTCGGGCATCACCAGTCTCGAGGGGCTGGCTTGCCTGCGACGGGTGGCGGGCTCGATGAAGCTCCAGAACGGAACCCGGGTGACCGACGCCGTGCTCCCGAACCTCGAGGAGGTGGGTAGCCACCTCGAGTTCGATGGTACCGCCCTCGCGAGCGTCGAGCTACCCGCACTGGAGCACGTCGGCGGTGGGCTCTGGATCACCCTGAACGCACCGGTCCAGTCGATGGACCTCCCCGCACTCGAGACCATCGAGCTTCAGCTGGTGATCTCCGCAGGCCGACTAGACACCGTGGATCTGCCTGCATTGCGCTCGATCGGGCTGCGCGTTCAGATCAGCGCCGAGGAGCTGACCACGTTGTCAGCTCCCGCGCTCGAGACCACAGGGGACTTGCAGCTGTCGTACACCCCCGCACTCGACACCCTCGATCTCGCCTCACTACAGGAGGTCGACGATCTCATCGTCTATCGCAACGACGTGTTGGTCGACCTGGACGGGATCCCCGCCCTACAGACCATCTCCGGCGCCCTCGTCATCAGCAGCAACGACAGCCTGACCGACGTCACCGCGCTGTACGGCGTCACAAGCTTCGGCTGGATCCTCGACATCTGCTTCAACCCGAAGCTGCCGACCAAGCAGATCGACACCCTGACGAGCATCGGCCTGGCCAACGGACTGGGGAAGGCCTCGTCCTGCGAAGAGATCATCGACAAGTGACCGGATCGCGAGCGTAATGGCGAGCGACGCTTCGTAATGCACCCGTAACGAAGCCCAGACCTACCTTGAGCCTGGAACCCACGCTGGAGTTCGAGATGCTCACCGCCTTGCTCTGCCTGCCTGCCCTCGCCGCCCCCGCCTCGGAGGGGACCAGCCCGAAGCCCGAGGTCTACGTCTACTTCCCCTATCTGCACGCCGCCGGCACGCCGGTGCTGCTCGACAACCTCCAAGGCACCTGGCCTTCCAACACCATCCCCCACAGACTCGTGCCGTCCGCCGGAGAAGCGGGACACTTCGCCGCCGTTCGCTTCAGCCACGACGCGACGATGTGGGTGAACAAGGTCCGGTTCCGGGCGCCGCACGACAACACCAACGGCTTGAACTGCACCGTGGACGGCGATCGGGTCGTCGACCTGTACGTCGGCAGCAGCACCACGCCACCCGCCTCGCAGCGACCAGACGCATCCGTGGTGGTGCCGGGCATCCCGGACGCGCCCTTTGGTGTGATCACCTTCGAGATCGACATCCACCCTCCCGTCTGGGTCGACGAGGACGAGTACCTGTTCGTGTCCATCGAGCACCCGGGGGTGGTCCCCACGGACATGGGGTGCACCCTGGCGGGCAGCCTGGATGACCCGGAACGCGTCGACAGCGAGTTCTGGAGCAACGCCGCCGAGCGCCCCTACTCCTGGGCCGGACTGCAGACCTTCGGCATCGACAAGCGACTGATGGTCGAGGTCGAAGGCGTCGAGCCTCAGTAGTTGTCGTAGTCGATGCGCAGCGCGGGCAGGAGCGTGGTGCCGTACCGATCCTCGTAGGTGATGTCGGTGAAGTCGGCCTGGCCATCGTCGTCGGTGGCTGGGTCGAAGTACAGCAGGAACTGCACCTGATCACCCCGACTCGCCCGGTTGTCCCACGCGTCCTGCACGGCCACCGTCACGTCCTGCGTCTCCGTGGAGAACAGCTTGGTGTAGCGCGCCAGCCCCGGCAGGAAGGTGGAGCCCCCCTCGGTGCGATAGTCGTCGGAGTCCAGCGTGCCGTAGTCCACGTGCACCACGATCAGCTCGCCTGCGGTATGGCCCTGGGGCCACGTGCCGCCGTACTCGAAGGGCAGCGTGAGCTGGGCGTTCGTGATCTCGGCCAAGCCATCGGGCAGCGCGGCCAGCGAGAAGTGGACGAACCCGTTCAGGCCGTTGTTCGACGCGTCGTCTCCCACGGCCAGCGCGTCCAGCACGTCGCCCGGGAACACCGTGCCGTCGCTCCGCACGACCCCACCCAGGGTGCGCGTGGCGTTCAGGAAGACGTCGTCGCTCTGCGGCAGGCAGCTCACCGCGATGCCGTCCGACACCCGGGTGCCGTCGGGCAGCTCCACCCGCGCCAGCAGGAGCAGGTCGTCGCAGGGCAGCGCCACGTCGATCCCCTCGCCACTGGAGGTCACGACGCCGAGATCCACCTCGGTGTTGTCGCCCGACCGCCGGTACGCCCAGCGGATGTCTTCAGCCGACGGATCGTCGAAGCCGTACACCACGGCCTGCAGCAGCGAGTCCTCCCCGTCCCGGAAGGAGGCCTGCGGCTCGAGCACCGTCACCCGCGGTGCCGCGTCGGCCTTCACCGTCACCGTTCGACTCTGGGTCAGCGACGTGTTGGCCACCAGCACCCAGAAGTTGCGCTGCTCCCCTGCGGTCAGCCCCGCCGACAGCAACGGGAGCTCGGCGTCCGTCCAGCAGAAGGGGCTCGCCTGGTCGAGCTCGTCGTAGAACTTCGTGCGGATCGTCGACACGCCCGCGCCCTGCACCCGCATCTCGACGAACAGTCCCGAGTCTGCAGGCGCCTCGAGCTCGAAGGCCACCACGCGCGAGGTCATGGGGGCCAGGGTGACGTCGGCGCTGGTGTTCACCCCGTCGGCGTGCACGAGGGTGACCAGGTTGTCGGCAGCGTCGGCGCGAAAGGAGCACGCATCCCCGAGCACCAGTCCGCCGATGTCGATCTGCTTTTCGAAGGCCTGGTTCCTCGACCAGTCCCAGAACAGCTCGTCCAGCCCACCGATCGTGGGGTACTCCTGGGCCAGCACCGCGTCCACGTCCTCGGGCTCCTGACCCTCCTCCGCGAAGGGCACCAGGAAGCTCAGGTCCGTCTCGCCGGTGCGCGCAGCCAGGTAGGCCCACAGATCCTGCGCCTCGTACTCCGAGGCGGGGGCCGGTCCCCAGGCACTACCGGTCCACTGCGAGCGATACAGCGTGTCGTCCACGTTGCGGGGGTTCCGGTTCGCCTCCCGTTGCAGGGTGGGCACCGAGTTCTCCGACAGCACCGCCTGCCCCTCGATGGACCAGCGGCTGCGCAGCCAGCGCGTCCTCCCGGGGCCGAAGTCCAGCCCATAGCCGTACTGCGTGGCGTGGAAGTACTCGTGGCGAACGGTCTCGCGCTGGCCGGCCGTCAGACCACCGCCCGTGGTGGCCACCCAGAAGGTGCCCGTGCGCGACGAGTACATGCCGCCAGCGTTCTGCAGGGAGGCAGGGCGCAGCTCCATCTGGTAGTCGCCCATGATCACCGTCAGACGCAGGCCGAAGCCGCTCTGTGAGATCTGCACGGTGTCCACGGCTCGCTGCAGCTTCGGCGACTTGGTGAAGCCGAACCCGGTCAGATCCTCGAAGGCGGTTCGCAGGGCCGCAGCGGCGTCGTTGGTGTCGGCGGTGCCGCACGTCTCGGTGGCCGTGGGGAACTGCGAGCCACAGCGGGCCTCGAAGCCGGGCTCCACCACCTGCACCCGCTGGCTGGCGGTGGGATCCGCGCCCTGTGGCCCCCGCGTGGTCGGCCGTGACCGCAGCGACGCTCCCGTCACGATGCGGGCCTCGAAGGCGCGCCCGTCGATCTGCAGTACCGGCGCCAGCAGCAGCCCCTCCTCCTCGTCGTGGAACGCATCGAGCAACGTCCAGGTCAGCAGCGCCTCCTCGTCCAGCTCCTCCTCGGCGTCGGTGGCCTCCACACCACCCCCCACGTCCAGCACGGCCACAGCCAGCCTCTCGGCGTCCACGCCCGACGGCACCGGCAACCCCAGCAGCAGAGGCGCGCCAGCGGGCACGTCCACCAGCTCCTCGGATTCGAGCCGCACCACATCGCCGACGGGCTCGATGCTCCCAGGCAGGGGCACCTCCACCGACGGCTTGACCAGATGAGTGACCGTCACCATCGCTTCTCCCGCCAGCGCGCCCTCGGGAGCGCCGATGGCGGCGCCCTCGTCGCTGAAGGCGAAGCCGTCGGGCTGCAGCACCAACACCTGCGGCTCCTCGGAGGGTCCAGGGGCACCGCACGCACCCACCGCCCACAGGGCCACGAACATCCAGGACCTCATCTCCACCTCCTGGAGTCCCCTACGCGGCCGCTCCTCTTCGTCCCTTGGAGAAGGCTTGGGGAAGGGTTGCTAAGCCTCGGCTTCGAGCACCCGATGCAGATCCGCGAGCACCAGGCGTCGCTGCAGGAAGAGCATCACGAGGAAGGCACCACTGCTCGCAGTGATGAGCGCGGGCTGCCCGACGTGCACGTTGTCGCTGACCCCTCCCGCGACCGCCCACAGACCTGCCCCCAGCCCCAGCGACAGGAACAGCACGGAGAAGACCCCGATGGAGGCCATCCCCTGGACCTCCACGCCGCCCTCCACCGCCAGCACCTCGATCCGCAGGCGCTGCACCAGCAACCAGCCATCCACGGATCGCATGTCCAGCCGAGCCCAGTCCTCGAAGGTGTCGAGCCGCCGGCACTCGTAGGGCCCGTGCATGGGATCCACCAACGTCACCAGCTGCTTCATGGCCTCCCGGTAGGACAGCCTCGACCGAAACGAGAACCTTCGTCGAAACAGCATCCTCGGCCTCCGACACGGGTACGCCGGGCGCGCCGTCCTTGTTTCGACCTCAGGCCAGCCGGGTGGCCACCGCCCCCTCCCGCCCCGTGATGGCGTCGATGGCCTCGGCCTGTGCCGGGCCGATGGCGCACGTGGTGTAGGTGGGCACGCCGTGGAACTCCGTCTTCCCGGCGTCTCGGATCAGCGCCGTGGGGATCCCCGCCTCCTGCGCGAGGCGGTGGGCCTCGAGCAAGCTCTCCTCGTCGTCCACCGACAGCACCACCTTGGTGAACCGCCCCGACACCCAGTCCGCCATCGCCTCCGTCAGGGGCACGACGACGGTATCAGCAGGCTCGAGCGGCACTCCGCCGGCCTCGATCCGGAGTCCCTCCGCTGGCAGCCGCCGCCGCAAGAACACCGCCAGCGACGCATGCGCACACTGAGCAGCGATCTTGCCCTTTCGCATCTTCAGGTCTCGGCGGTACAGGAGGACCTGTTTGGTGCTCACTCATTCCCTCGATCTGCACTCGCGTAGCATGGGAGCAGGCATGGCACACATCCTCCTCGCCGGAGCCACCTCCCGCCTCGGCCGAGCGCTCCTGCCGCTGCTCGACGAAGCGGGTCACACTGTGAGGCTGCTGCTCCGTGATCCGGCGCGCTCCCCCGTCCCCCACCTCGACGTCGCTCGGGGCGACCTGCTCAACGCCCGCACGCTGCCCGCCGCATGCGAAGGCATCGACGTTGTGATCAGTCTGGTGGGGGCGCCGGTGAGCCAGCTCGCCACACCCCGGAACGTCAACTTCGACACCGTCGATCACCTCGGCACCGCCGAGCTGGCTTGCGCGGCCTCCGACGCTGGTGTGCAGCGCATGGTGTACCTGTCGGTGCACGGCGACTACCCCGACCACATCGGCTACGTCACTGCCCACCGCCGCGCCGAGGACGCCATCGCGGCCACCCCGATGCGCCCGGCCGTGGTGCGAGCCACGGGCTTCCAAGGCACCCTCACGGTGCTCGTGAACCTGGCGCGCGCGGGGGTGCTGAGCCTGCCCGGTGGCGGCGAGGTGCGCAGCAACCCCATCGCCGAGTCGGATCTGGCGCAGGTCGTGGCCCAGGCCGTGGACCACGAGGACGAGTGCGTCGACGTGGGCGGTCCCGAGATCCTCACGCGTCGTCGCATGGCCGAGATCGCCTTCGAGGCGCTCCACAAGCCCCCCCGCATCGTGCCCGTGCCCACCTGGAGCCTGCGGACCACCGCCCGCATGACCCGGCCGGTGAGCCCACGACTAGCCGATCTCGCCGAGTTCTTCGCCTGGATCCACGATCACGACGCCGTGGCCCCGCAGGTGGGCACCCGCACCCTGCAGCAGACCTTCCGCGACCACGTGGCCGTGCTCCACAAGTAGGGAGCGAAGTCAGCGGAGCTCGACCCCCACGAACAGCTCCACGGCAGGCTCCACGGATCGCTCCGTGGCCACGTTCACCCCCCCTCTCAGCTCGAGGAACGCTGGACCAGCCGGCACCAGTCCCACCAACGCTCGTGTCGCGATGCGCCCCGGCCACTGGACTCCACCGAGCACGCCCCCGTGCAGGGAGCCACTGGTGAAGGCCAAGCTCGCGCCCACGTCCGCGCGGAAGGCGGAGTTCACGATGCCTCCGGCACCAGACTCCGCCAGGTAGTCCCCCTGAGTGAGCCAGGCCGAGCCCGCGTGCACGCGCGCCATCAGCGAGCCCGCACGCACGCCGGCCGCAAGCTCCAGCGGCACGGTGACCTTGACGGCAGGCTCCTCGAGCTCGCCCGCCGTCAGCGCGTCCCCGAAGCTGACTCCAGCACCCGTCACCAGCTGCACGATCACGTCGAAGCCGTCGTCTTCGGAGGTGACCAGAGGCGGTGGGTCCCGCCGATCCCGGCTCGGCTCGGCCACTTGGGCCGGCGGGGCACTCACCGGCTGGAGCCCGGTGTTCACCCGCACCGACAGCGACGGGCTCACGAACACCAGATCGGCGAAGGCCACACCGCCCGTGCCGGTGCCCACCTGCACCAGGTGCGCCCCTGCGGTGACCTCGGCCAGGCCCACCACCTGCGCACCGTCCACCCAGACCTCGCGCACGCCCAGCGCCGGCTCGAACACCAGGGCCCCCCTCCCCTCGGACGGATCCGACGCACTCCATGCCGTACGCACGTCGTCGGACAGATCGGGCAGCCACACGTCGGGGGCCAGGGTGCGCGCCGCACCGAGGGCGTCCTTGGCAGAGATGGCATCCCCACCGGCCAGCGACACCGCTCCGTCCACCAACCAGAAACGAGCCAGCCCCTGGCGATCGGCCACATCTCCGCAGGAGAAGGCCTTGCGCGCCTCCTCGAGGGCGGCAGCCCCTCGGTCGTGATCCCCGGAGATCACCGCGGCGAGAGCATCCTGCACGTGCGCATCGGGGTCACAGGAGTCGGCGGCCGACGCTGCATCCAAGATCATCGCCCACAGAACCATGCGACCTCCGCCGCGACTATGCTCAAGGGGCTCACAGGGCGCAACCCGTCGGGTCCCCGTCCGCCCTGAGACGCGGGGGCACCCGCGCTGGACGGAGGGAGCACACATCCTCGCCCCGCGCCGTCCGGGGGCCGAGGCGCCGAGCGCCAGGCACACCGCGCCTGTCGTGGACATCGCGCGCGTCGTCCGTGATCATGCCTGGGCGAAGCCCTGACCCTCGGGGTGTTGCAGGAGTTCCATGTGTGGTTGTTCGTTCCTCGCATCGCCGTCGCGACCACCCTGAGTGTGGGTCCAGGGGGCGACTACGCCACGCTGTCCGAAGCCGCCGACGCTGCCCAGCCCGGAGACGTGATCGAGGTGGGGCCAGGCGCCTACACCGCCAGCATCCGCATCGTGCGGCCCGACGTCACGATCCGTGGAGCGGGCCAAGGCGCCACGGTGCTCAGCGCCGACCCCGGCGCAGCGGACCCCACGTTGCACCTGGCCTTCGCCACGGGCTTTCGGGTGGAGGACCTCACCCTCACCGGTGCCCCCACCGAGCAAGCCCTGCGAGTGGAAGACGCGCAGGCCGTCTTCGAGCGGGTGTCGCTGTCGAGCGGAGCCTCCGACGACCGCTTCGGGGCCCTCGTGGAGGCCAACCACTCCGACCTCCTCTTCGTGGACAGCACGTTCTCCGGTGTCGGAGCCCTGGGCCGGCAGGGGGGCATCCTGCACGCCGATGCTTGCAGCGTCACCGTCGTGAACGGGGTGTTCCAGCAGGGCACGGCGTCCAAGTTCGGTGGGGCCGTCTCCCTCGAGGACAGCGATGCCACCTTCGTCGGCAGCACCTTCGCCGACAACCACGCGCGCTCGGGTGGGGCCATCGACTTCGACGGCGGACCCGGCAATGTCCTGCACATCGAGGACAGCACCTTCGCGGGCAACGTGGCCGACGACGCCATCAAGGGTCAGGAAGGCTTCGGAGGGGCGCTGGTGGCCTTCGGGGGCTCGGTGACCATCGAGCGCTCCACCTTCGCCGCCAACGAGGCCACCTATGGTGGCGGCGCCGTCGACCTCAGCTTCACCCACGACACGCTGGTGCAGGACTCCACCTTCACGGCCAACACCGCGGGGCGGGACGGCGGGGCCATCGCCCTGTACCGGCCCGTGGACGTCCGCGTGCGACGCAACGTGTTCGACGACAACGCCAGCGCCTACCTGGGTGGCGCGCTCCTCCTCGGAGGCTCGGGCACGGTCGACGTGCAGGGCAACCGCTTCTGCGAGTCCCACGCCGAGGTGGGCGCCTGGATCGCCAGCAACGCCTGGAACGGCACCATGACCACCACGGTGCGCAACAACATCGCCATCCAGAGCGCCTCCATCAACACAGGCTCGGCCTTGCTCATGTGGGGCAGCTCGGTGCTGACCCTCGAGAACAACGTGGTGGCTCACAGCACCAGCGCCGACGACCTGGTGCGGATCACCGACTCCGGACGCGCAACCATCACCAACAACGCCTTCGTCTCCAACCTGGGCAGCTCCTTCGACGTCGACGGTGAGGGGCAGCTGTCCACCAGCCACAACCTGCACTGGAACAACGACCAGCCCCCGCCGGCCGACACGACCCAGCTCCTCGTGGATCCCGTCTTCGACGGCGATGCGAGCGGCTGCCTCGGATCCTATCGACCCAGCGAGGACAGCCCGATGGTCGACGCAGGCTCCGACACCCTCACCGACGTGGACGGCTCGGTCTCGGACATCGGCGCCTACGGCGGACCCGGCGCCCTCGTCTGGGACCTCGACGGAGACGGCGTGATCGACGACGACTGTGCGCCCCTGGATCCTGCGCGATCCGCACCGGACGACTGCGTCGATCCGACACCCGAGCCCACGGACGGCACGGAGCCCACGGAGCCCGACATCGCGCTGCCGGCGCCGGCGGCTCCGCGGGGTTGGTTCTGCGGACACACGGGCGGGGCCGGCACTTCTTGGCTCTTGGCCGCAGTGCTGGGCCCGTGTGCCGCTACTCGGCGACGACGCCGCTCGAGGTCCACCTGAACAACCGGAAGCCGTGGCGCCCGCCGATCCGGACCTCCTGAGTGGCATGCTGCCCATCGCGGCGGAAGATCAGCCGGTGGGGGCCCACGGAGATGGGGTGGTTGCGTAGCGGCGTGTGACCGATGGAGAGACCGTCGAGCACCACCTCGGCCCCCCGCGGCTCCGACTCGAAGCTGACCGAGACGAGGGTGGGCGCAGGGGGTGGCGGCGCCACGGGTGCTACGTGCGTGGTGGGCGCAGGAGCAGGGCGCGGATCCGGACGTCGCACGTGTCGGCGGGCAGGCTTGGCAGGAACGGGTTCCGGCGCCTCGTCCATCACGGGTCCTGCCAGCAAGTCGCCCGCAGCCTCCACGTCTCCCACCTCGGCACGGGGTGGCTCCATACGCGCCGCCACGGGCTCGGCCTGCACTCGCACACCTTGCTGACCCGGCGCGCTGGGACCGAAGGCCGCATACATCGCCAGGCCCAAGGCCACCGGCACGAGGAACAGCACCACCGCCGTCGCCACGCCGACCACCGCCATCAGCCAGCGAGGAACGCGAGACGGCGGCGCCACGAGCGGCGCCCCGGCTGGCATCGACAGGGTCTCCGTGAGGACGGAGCCCACCAGACCATCGTCCTCTCGCATGCGCACGATGGGCACCCGCAGCATCGCGAACGCTCGGAGATCCGGGCCATCGGTCCGCTGGGCCCAGGTGCGGCAGCGAGCCTCCACCTCGGCCGCGGTGGGCCTATCGCTGATCTGGCCCGCACGCATGCAGCGCGCATAGTCGAGGATCTCCGACAGCTCGGAGCCCGGCGGCACCGACAGCTCCTCCACGTCCACGCGCGTGGCGGGCTGGCCGGTGACCAGCACGTGTAGGAGCACCCCCAGCGAGAAGATGTCCCCCTCGGGGCCGTCGATCCCCCGCAGCCGCTCGGGCGCGATGTAGCCGGGCGTCCCTCCGAGGGTGGCCGCCGTCTGCGCCTCGCGATGGCCGAACTCTGCCCAGGCGATGCCGAAGTCGAGCAGCTTCACGTGCCCCTCTTCGGTGATCATGAGGTTGCCGGGCTTCAGGTCCCGATGGATCAAGCCGAGGGGCGTGCCGTCGGGCCCAGGCAGCCGCCGCGCCTTGTCCAGCACCCGAGCCACCTCTGCCACCAGCTCGAGGGCCGCACGGGGCGGGAACACCCACCGCTTCAGGAGCCGATGTGCGGTGGAGCCGTTCACGAACTCCATGATCATGACCCAGCGGCCTCCGAGCTGAGTCGGAGGAGACGCCGTCACCACACCACGATCTCGGAGCAACCCCAGGATTCGAGCCTCGTCCCGGAATCGCGCGAGCATGGAGGGGTCGGTTTTGTCTTCTCGGGCAATCTTGAGGGCTACGTCTTGGACGAAACCCTGGGGTCCCCGCATCCGGGCATGGTAGACGTCGCCGAAACCGCCACGCCCAATGCGAGCAAGAATCTCATAAGCCTTCTGCTGACGCGCGTCTTCCACCGAGCCATTATGCCTCTAGTCAGCGTACGGCGTGCAACGTAGAGGCGTCGAGGCCGTAACGTTCCAGCGAGTAGATGTGCGCTCCATGCTTTCCAGCTGGATTGTCAGCGAGCCAAGTGCGGAGCACCCGGCTGTGTCTCGACCCGAAGGGCAGGTGCAGCTCGGCGTGGATCCGCCGAACGGCGGCGATGGGATCGGCCACGAGATCCGCATAGGCGACGTGTGTGCAGCGGCGCGCCGGGAGTGAAGCGAGCAGCCGAGACGCCTCCTGCAGCGCGGGAGTCCAGGTGTGCAGCCACTCCTGGCCCAGCTCGTGGAGATCGGTGCGCGCCACGTACACATCGCGCACGGCCTCGTAGGTGCTGCAGCCCGATGCCGCGACGTGCTGCACCGGCCGATGGGTGCGCACGATCCGAGCGGTGGGGTACACCTCGAGCAGCCCTCGCAGGCCCACCAAGTGAGCCGGAGCCTTGAGCACCCAGTACGATCCTCGGTGCGCGTGCTGCATCACCTGCAGACATCGACGGTGATAGCGATAGACCGGCGCCCAGTCGAGGTCCCGCAGGAACCGTTGATAGGACGGCAGCGGTGCCGTGGCCTCGAAGCAGGGGTTGGCGAAGGTCATCGCCAGCAGGAAGTAGCACTCGTCGGGGCGTAGGGGCTGCATGTCGTGGCGTGCCCTCAGGTTGGGCGCCATGCGTCGCAGGCGGGCGAGCCCTCGCCTCGCGGCTCGAACACGCGCCGGATCGGGTGCGTCGGGCTGCGCTGGTGGGCAGGGACGCAGCAGCTCCCACAGCGCCGGGCTGCGGGATCCCGGTGCGAGGGAGAGCAGGTTGTGCAGCAGGGTGGTCCCCGTCCGGGGCAGGCCCACGATCACCACGGGCGCCGGCACGGTGGTGCGCTCGAGCTCGGGATGAGCGGCGTGGGTGGCCTCGATCTTCAGACGATTGGTGAGCAGTCGTCCGATCTGCTGCTTCCAGGCGAGGCGTCCCAAGGGCGTGAGCTCCGCCTCGTCGTTCAACGACACGAGCAGCCGGTCGAGCAGGTCGAGGAAGTCAGGATCTCCGAAGTCCGTCAGCCCCGTCTGCCGGGTGGCCGCGGCCAGCAGCTCGTCCCGATCGAGCCGCTTCTGCAAGCCGAGGCGCTGTGCCAGCCCCGCCACCTGGTTGAACCACTGTGCCGGGACTCCCGGTCGGTGCACGTGCAGCGTCATGGCGTCACCAGCCTGCGCCGCATCAGCGGCATGCCCAGCGACACCACGCCCCGCCACAGCCACAGCGGCGCCAGCGATGCCAGCGCCATCGCGCCGCGAACCCACGGATTGGGCGTCGTGCGGGCCCGACCGGCCAACAAGCCCGCGACGCCCTGCATCGCGCAGGACGAGGCGTCGACCTGCAGCCAGCGAGGAACGTGGATTCCGGCGTGCCCCAGAGTGTCGAGCATCGAGGTGCGGACCGGCCCCGGTGCGAGCAGATGCACGTGCACGCCGGTGGTGGACAGCTCCATCCTCAGAGCCTCCGTGAAGGTGTTGATGAACGCCTTGCTCGCGCAGTAGGCGACGGACTGGGGCGAGGGCAGATCCCCCACCACCGAGCCCACGTTGAGGATCCACCCCCGACGACGCGAGACCATTCCGGGCACGAAACCGCTGGTGAGCTCGAGGACGGCCAGGCAGTTGGTCTGCACCAAGCGGTGGAGCCCCTTCGGGTCCACCGTGGCCTGGTCGTCGAAGAAACCGGACAGCAACACCCCCGCGTTGTTCACCAGCACGTCGACGTGGCTCACCTCACGAAGCACCGCGCGACGGCCCCTCACCGTGGACAGATCCGCGGTGAGCACCCGGGCGGCAGGCCCGATCTCCGCAGCGAGCCGCTCCAGGGGACCCGCTGTGCGAGCCACGAGCCAGATGGTGCGCACCCCGCGCCGGGCCAGCTCCCGGGCGATGGCTCGCCCGATGCCCGAGGACGCACCTGTCACGAGCGCGGTGCGACCGGTCAGGTCCTGCATCTGTCCTCCACGTCTGACCTTCCCCACGTGGGACAGCTCCGATCTCCGCCAGAAAAGTTGGCGGGGTGTCGGCCCCGATGGCGTGAGGGGAGGTGGAGGCACAATGCAGGCAGTCGTCACCGGAGCCAGCGGACACATCGGGTTGCCCTTGGTGGAGGCCCTGCTCGAGGCTGGGCACACCGTGGTCGCCATCGACCACACGCCGTCGGAGGCCCTGCGCACCACGGGCGCCACCATCGTGGCGGCGGACGTTCGAGACGAGGTGGCCATGGCGCGGGCCCTGCGCGGGTCGGAGGTGGTGTTCCACCTCGCTGCCGTGGTCGCCTCGGGACGCTCGAGCGAGGTGCAGGGCGACCGACTCTTCTCCATCAACGTGGATGGCGCTCGGTCCACGGCCCAGGCCGCTGCGCAGGTCGGCGTGCGGCGATTCGTGCACTTCTCCTCGGTCAAGGCCCTGGACGGCGCACGGGGGTGGTGGGACGAGCGACTTCCCCGCGTGGGTCCGGATCATCGGGATCGCTACGCCGCGTCCAAGGCGGCGGGTGAGGCTGCCGTGCGGCAGGTGGCCCGCGACACGGCGATGCAGCTGGTGGTGCTGCACCCCACGGGGGTCCTGGGCCCTGGCGGTCGGGCCCCCTCGGAGCTGGCTCGGTTCCTGTCGGCCAGTGCGCACAGCCTGGCGCCGGTGGTGGTGGCAGGCGGGTTCGACTGGGTGGACGTGAGAGACGTGGTGAAGGCGGCCATGGTGTCGGCCACCCGCGGCTCCAACGGCTCGAGCTACCTGCTCGGCGGTCACTGGTGCAGCCTGGAGGGCCTGGTGCGCCGCGTGCGCGCGGCGTCTGGACGACGGGGGGGACCCGTGGTCATCCCGCGCGCCGTGGCGGCACCCCTGGCGTGGCTGGTGAGCCACCTCTGCTGGCTGCTCGGGAGAACCACCTCCTTCACGCCGGAGTCGGTGGCCACACTCGATCCGGGCGTGCGCGTGTCTTGCGACAAGGCACGCCTGGAGCTGGGTCACACACCCCGGCCCCTGCATCACACCGTGCATCACCTGGCGGAGGCAGCATGACCACGATCGCTCCCCCACCCCCTCGAGCCGCTGCATGGCCGCTCGTGGGCAGTGGCCTCGACTTCCTGCGGGATCCCGTGCGGTTCTTCCATCGGACCTACACCGAGCTCGGTCCCATCTTCCGGGTGCAGCTGGGTCCTCGACAGCTCACGGTGCTGGCCGGCCCCGAGCTGAACCGGATGGCCTTCCGCGACAAGGGCACCCTGTTCTCGAGCCGGGAGAGCTGGCGAGCCTTCGGCACGGAGCTCGGGGTGAGCCGTCACCTGTCGAGCGAGGACGGACCGGTGCACACGAAGCTGCGGCGCACCATGCGTGCCGGCTTCTCGAGAGCGGTGATCAGCCGTCGGCTCCCCCGCGCCACGGCGCTGACGCGACGCGCGATGGCTGGCTGGACGCCCAAGCAGCCCATCGACGTGCTCCGGTTCACCCGCCAGGTGGTGGTGGATCAGCTGGGCGACCTGATCGTGGACCGCGTGCCGGGCCCCTACTTCGAAGACGTCGAGGTCTACATCCGCACCCTGCTCAACACCACCGTGCTGCGCAAGTGGCCGCGAGCCATGCTCCGCCTCCCCCGCTACCGGCGGGCCAAGGAGCGAGTGCGGCAGCTCGCTCGCTTCATCTCCGACGACGTCGCCGCGCGACCCCGACCACTGGGGCGCCCGAGCCTGGTGCACGACCTGCTCGATGCGGCCGCCGAGGACGACGAGCTGTTCGAGAACGAAGCGGCATTGCTCATGTGCGTGACGGGGCCCTTCGTCGCGGGGATGGACACGGCGGCCAACACCGCTGCCTTCGTGCTCTACGCCCTCATGAGCCAGCCCGACGTGCTGCGGCGCATCCGCGCCGAGAACGCCACGGTCTGGACGGACGCCGAGCTCCCCGCAGACGCGCTGAAGCGCATGCCGCTGCTCCGCGCCACGGTCCTCGAGGCCCTGCGGATGTGGCCCGTCGCCCCAGCGCTGCCGCGTCACGCCGCCACCGACTTCACGTTCGCGGGCCACGGTGTGGCAGCGGGCGAGGAGCTGCTGCTCGCCACCACCGTCACCCACTACCTGCCCGAGTGTTTCCCGCAGCCCGATCGCTTCGACATCGATCGCTACGCGCCGCCACGCAACGAGCACCAGCGGGGCAACGCCTTCGCCCCCTTCGGAATCGGCGCCCACATCTGCCTGGGGCAGCACCTCGCCATGGCCCAGCTCATGGTGCTCGTCGCCACCGTGGTGCGCCACGCCGACGTGCGGTTGCCCGAAGGCTTCACGCTCTCCCCAGCCCTCGACCCCATCCTCACCCCCGGAAGGGGCTTCTCCATGCAGCTGCATGGCTGGAGATCACCGTGCCCTTCGACCTGACCACCTGGTGGACCATCACGCGCCTGGTCCTCACCGAAGATGCGCGTCCGAAGCGCCTCGCCGTGCAGCTCGTCCTCCTGTCGTTGCTCACTGCCTGGGCCGCCTTCACCAGCGTCTGGCTGTGGCTCGACCGCTGGATGGAAGGCAGCCACGAGTCGCCCCCTCCTCGCGCCCCCGTGTTCATCGTGGGCAACGCCCGCAGCGGCACGACCATGCTGCATCGCCTGCTGTGCGAAGACACCTCCAGGTTCTTCCACTTCCAGGCCTGGGAGATCTCTTGTCCCTCTCTGATGCAGAAGCGTGCGCTGCGGGCGTTGGCTCACTTCGGCGAGCGCTGGCTCTTCGGCGCCCCGAACCGCCTGATCCGAAGGATCGAGCAGTGGGCACTGGGCACCGTGGATCGCCGACACGCCACCGGCCTGACCGCTCCCGAGGAGGACGAGTTCCTGCTGCTGGCCCCGTTTGCCTCGCCAGTGCTCAACGTGCTGTTTCCCTTCACGCGGCAGCTCGGTCATCTGGAGCGCTTCGATGCCTGGCCGCGGGCACGTCGGCAGGCAGTGATGGCCTACTACCGCAGGTGCGTGCAACGTCAGGCGCAGTTCGTGGATGCCCAACAGCGCGTGCTGTTGTCGAAGAACCCGGCCTTCGTGCTGAAGCTACGGTCCCTGCTCGAGACCTTCCCCGATGCTCGCTTCGTGTATCTGGTTCGTGATCCCACACAGACGCTGCCCAGCCTGCTCGACATGCTGAGCGAGGTGTGGGCCGATCTGGACCTGTCCCCCCAGCGCATCGCGGATAGCCGCAAAGCCCTCGTAGACGGGGGGATCCACAGCTACGAGTACGCCCACGCCGTGCTCCGCACGCTCCCGCCCAGTCAGGTGGCCACCGTGCGGTTCGACGACTTGATCACCCACCCCCGCCAGACCGTGCAGCAGATCTACGACACCTTCGGCATGACGGTCTGCCCCCGGTTCGACGCCACCCTGGTGGCCGCCGATCTACAGGCTCGGGACACTCGTAGCGAGCCCCGCACCTACGACGCACAGGCCCTCGGAGTCGACCTGGAGGACCTGACACGACGGCTCGCGCCCATCATCGAGGAGGTAGGGCTCCACCCAATGGATAGCGGATCCAGCGACAGTCGAGACCACCGTGCACCACCGCCACGCGCTCGTCGGACCGCAGCTTCAGCGGGTGCGTGAGCTCCGGATCCGCCGAGAGCAGCCAGGCCATGATCTGCCGATCGTCGTCGCCCACCCTGGACGACAGCCCCTTGAGGAAGTCGCCGAGGCGCCCCCAGGTCTCGGCGAGCGCGTCGGGCTGCAGCCGCACGCCGAAGGGCGGGTTCACCACCACCGTCGCCGGCGTCGGATCGGGCCGGAAGTCGCGCACGTCCGACTGGTGCCACTGGATGTGCTCCGCCACCTCTGCGCGCTCGGCGCTGTCGCGGGCGATGGCCAGCGCCCCCGCGTGGTGATCGTTGCCCACCAGCGCCGGCACGTTCCGCCGACCCGCGGCGAAGCGCTCCTCGGCCTCCTGGAGCAGCGAGGTCCACAGCGGCTCGTCGAAGTCTGGCCAGCGCTGCAGCGCCATCTCTCGACGCAGCCCCGGCGCCCGATCGGCGGCCAGGTGCGCCGCTTCCACGAGGAACGTGCCCGAGCCACACATCGGATCGCACAGCGGACTGCGGCGATCCCAGCCCGTCAGCTGCAACAAACCCGCCGCCAGCGCCTCGTTGATGGGGGATCGCACCTGGATCGGTCGCCATCCGCGACGATGCAAGCTGTCGCCCGCCAGATCCCGCGACAGGGTGGCCACCGGGCCGCGCACCGTGATCTTCAGGGGAACGTCGGGCTGATCCGTGTCCACGCTGGGGCGGTCTCCCGTCTGCTCCCGCAGCTGATCCACCACCGCATCCTTCACACGCAGGGCTGCGAACTTCGAGTGGCGCACCAGGTGCCCCGAGACGGCCGAATAGACCGCGAACGTACGGGACGTGCCCATCAGCTTGTGCCAGGGCAGGCGGTGCGCCATGGTGTACAGATCGTCGGGCCCGCCCACGCGCGCGCGCGCAAGCTCCTGAAGCACCCGGATCGCCACCCGCGACCACAGCACCAGCCGGTATCCCACGTCGTGCGTTCCTTGAAACGACACGCCGCCCCGATCCTGCCGAATCCGGGTACCCCCGGCGACCGCCACCTCCTCGGCTAGCAGACCCTCGAGGCCCGGGCTACACGGCGCGAAGTACCATCTGAGCTTGCCCACCGGGGGCTGCTATCTGGCACGCGCGCATTGTCGAGCCCGCTGAATGTGGGCAAGAAGGACGGTGCATGCATTGGGCTCGCGCGCACCTGCGTATGCGAGTCGTCCCATCGCACGTGAGGGGTTTGTGTCCAATCAGGTCTTCGACTTCAACCGGCCACGGCCGCCGTCCTTCGGCCCCGGCACGTTCAGGTGGGTGTCCACAGCCATCCTGATCGCGCTGGTGCTGGGGCTCGGCGCCTCCGCCGTCTTCACCATCGAGCCCGAGGAGGAAGGGGTGGTCCTTCGCTTCGGGAAGTTCACCCGCGTCGTGGAGCCGGGGCTGCACTTCAAGCTGCCCTCGCCCATCGAGCAGGTCTACAAGGTGCCCACCCAGCGTCAGCTCAAGGAAGAGTTCGGCTTCCGCACCACGCAAGCCGCGGTGCGCAGCGAGTACTCCGGCAGGGGGCTGGAGGACGAGCGACTCATGCTCACCGGCGACCTCAACGTCGCATCGGTGGAGTGGATCGCGCAGTACCGCGTGCGCGACCCGTACCAGTTCCTCTTCAAGGTCCGCAACGTGCGCAGCACCTTCCGCGACATGAACGAAGCCGTGATGCGCGAGATCATCGGCGACCGCAGCGTCACCGAGGTGCTCACCATCGGCCGCCAGGAGATCGAGGTCGAGGCCCAGCGCATGCTGCAGGAGATGTGCAACGAGTACGAGACGGGCATCCAGGTGGAGCAGGTGGTCCTGCAGAACGTCAACCCGCCCGACGAGGTCAAGCCCTCCTTCGACGAGGTCAACCAGGCGCAGCAGGAGCGGGAGCGCCTGATCAACGAGGCCAAGACCGAGTTCAACAAGGTGATTCCGGCCGCCGCCGGCCAGGCCGAGCAGACCATCGCGCAAGCCGAGGGCTACGCGGTGGAGCGCATCAACCGCGCCGAGGGTGAGGCAGCCCGCTTCACCGCCTTGCGCGAGGCCTACGAGAAGGCCCCGGCGGTGACCCGCAAGCGGCTGTACCTCGAGACCATGTCCGAGGTGTACCCGAAGGCCAAGACGAAGATCTTCACGAGCGAGGGAGCCGGCAACGTGCTTCCCCTGCTTCAGCTGCAGGGAGGGAAGTGATGCGGACCTCTGCCACCGCGATCCTGGTCATCGTCGGCCTGATCCTCTTCGGTCTGTCCCAGTCCACCTTCGTGGTGAACGAGACCGACCAGGTCGTCATCACTCAGTTCGGTCGGCCCGTGGGCGATCCCGTGACGTCGCCCGGGCTGAACTTCAAGGTGCCCTTCGTTCAGCAGGTGCACCGCTTCGACAAGCGCTTCATCGAGTGGGACGGCGAGCGCAACCAGCTCCCCACGCGCGACAAGCGCTTCATCTTCGTCGACACCTACGCGCGCTGGGCGATCAGCGATCCGCTGAAGTTCTTCCAGCGCCTGCGTGACGAGCGCGGCGCTCAGACCCGCCTCGACGACATCCTCGACGGCGAGACCCGCAACGTGATCGCGCGTCACGACCTCATCGAGGTGGTGCGCACGTCGAGCCGCGACTTCGCCGTAGACGACGAGGACGTCGGCGGGATGTCCAACGAGATCACCGACGACGACGCCAACAACAACCAGGACTTCCGCGTGGACGTCGGCCGCGAGAAGCTGGCCGCCGAGGTGCTGAAGGCCAGCCAGGCGCGCACCGCCGATCTGGGCATCGAGATCCTCGACTTCCAGTTCAAGCGCATCAACTACGTGAAGGCCGTGCAGGCCGAGGTCTACACCCGGATGATCTCGGAGCGTAAGCGCATCGCCGAGCAGTTCCGATCCGAAGGTGCTGGTTCCGCCGCTCGAATCAGCGGCGAGAAGGAGCGGGAGCTGGCCCGGATCACGTCGGAGGCCTTCCGGAAGGCCGAGGAGATCCGGGGAGGCGCCGACGCCAAGGCAGCCGACATCTACGCCGCCGCCTACAACCGCAACCCGCAGCTGTACTCGTTCCTCCGCTCCATGGAGACCTTCCGCGAGACCGTGGACGAGGACACGGTGCTGCTGCTGGAGACGGACGGCGAGCTGCTGCAGTACCTGCAGGACGCGTCTCCGTAGGGGATCACCGCCCCGAGCGCACGTGGCACTCCGCGCAGGTGGCCACGAGCTGCCCCATCAGCGTGGCCTTCTCCACCTCCGAGGCCTCCTCCGCTCGCTCGGCCAGCAGGTACACCAGCTGCTCGAGCTGCGGCTGAGGCCACTCGGGGGTGCCGTCGAACAGCATCGGGAGCGGACGGCTCGACAGCTCCTGCGCACCCCGAGTCCAGGCGACGTCGTCGCGGGTCACGAGCCCCAGCCACATCCACTCCACGGCCCAGGCGTGCAGCCCCATGTTCGCGCCCTCCGTCCACTGCTGAACCGGCACGTCTTGGAGATCCGACACCTGGGGTCCACCGCGCGCCACCTCGTGGCAGCCACCACAGGCGCTGGCCAGGTGACCCACCTGGATCGAGGCCACCACCAGATCGGGCGCCATGCTCAAGGCGGTGGCGTGGGCATCCACGCGCTCCACCCACGGGCGCCAGGACTTCGGCAGCCGCACCGGCTCGTCCAGATCCGCCAGCTGCCGTGCCGCCTCTCGGGTCCGCTCCAGATCGCCTGCGATGGTGGCGTCTCGGGCCTCGGCGAGCAGCTGGTAGCGCTCGTGCATCTCTGCCACAACCGGGGGTCCCGCCATCGTCATCGTCGCGGTTCCCATCGTGAGCCACACCACGCGCACCTCCTGCCACCGGCCTCTGCAAGGGGCGAGCCAGACCGCAGGTTGCACGGGCACGGCACGCTGGACTCCAGGCGGGTGGAATCACCCGGAAGGGGTGTGCGAGATCCCCCACCCTTCACACAGCCAGCCGCTGCTCGGCGGATCGTGACGTGGCACACCCGTTGCACCCACCACCGGGCGGAGGTCGACCATGGTTCAGCGTCGCATCGAAACGGTAGAGACGAACACCCAGGTGCAGGGACCCACCACCCGCGTGGGGAAGGCTCACGGTGGCTTCATCGTGGCGCTGGCCCTCGCAGGTCCCGTGATGATGCTGGCGGTGTTCGCCTTCGTGGGGCTGCTCATGCAAGGAGCGCAAGGAGCCACCGGCCTCATGTGGACGGTGGCGACCTTGATGTTCAGTGGCCTCGGGATGGGTCTCGTCGCCGCGATCACGGCGGCGGAGTCGGTGGAAGACCCCAGCCGCTCGTAGCGCGGCACTCCATCAGTCGCAGGTGGGGTAGAGGTTCTCCTCGACGAGCTCGCCCTCGTCGCACAGGAAGCTCTCCACCGCCTCGTCGATGCCGTAGGCACCGCTGCAGTAGTACGTCTCGGCGTCCGTGTAGCTGCAGCCTTCGGCGCGCTCGATGCTCACTCCTTCCACCAACACCGCCTCACCCGAGCCGTCGATGCACATCGGCTCCTCGGCCCAGTTCGTGAAGAGGGGGAACAGGTAGGCGTGGTGGGACTCCTCCTCGAGCAGATCCTCGATGCGGTCCTCCCCCACCAGGTCGTAGGCCGACACGCGTAGCTCGTACGACGTGGTGTAGCGCGTGGTGATCTCTGCACAGGCCTGCCACACGCGGTGGCCCGCCTCGAAGCCCACCACCTCGAGCTCGCCCGGGGACAGGTCCCAGACCGGCATCAACGACTCGTCGAGCCACTCCACCTCGACCGGATCGTCGTCCACGTCGGTGATCAGCGCGCACACCTCCACCGTCTCGCACTCGTAGTTGGAGGACTGCTCCAAGACGAGCTCCATGTGTGGCGGATGATTCAACAACACCAGCACGTCCAGGTTGCCGTAGGGATCCCCTGCACACTGCGACATCATCGGAGGCACGGTGGTGGTCTGTCCTTCGTGCACCTGGACCCCTGCCGACTCCGCCGACGAGCAGTCCTCCGACGGCAGCCACTCGTCGCCCTCCATCTGGGAGGCGGGCACCGCCAGGATGTCGTAGCAGCCAGCGGGAAGGCTCATGAAGAAGTTGGCCCCGAGGTGCCTCGACTCGGGGTCCACGCTGGTCTCGACGTGCTCGATCATGCCGGGGAACACCCCGTCCGCCAGATCGACGTTGGCCTCGAGGAAGAAGTCGCCCGCGTCGTCGTCTCCCTCGCAGCTCACCGCCGTGACCTCGAAGTGCATTCCGACGACGTCGGTGTTCCCGTAGTAGTCCACCGACAGCGCAGCACCGGTCTGCGTCAGGTAGGTGGGATCGGACTCGGGGGAGCAGGCGGCCAGAGCGACGAGAACGACGGTAGGGCGAATCATGGGCGTCTCCAGAAGTCGGGAAGCGTGGGTGCGAGGCCGCCATCGGAGGAGGAGCGCTCCGAGCGGCTTCCTCGCACCGTCCATCACGGGACAATTCGCTCAGACCCTCAGGTCTTCGTCGCAAGATTCGAGATGGACAACCAGAAGACGAGTCGAGAGGCTCGCTTTCCAGACGCGACCTCCGCTACGTTTTCGAGCCGGCTCAAATCGGCAGCAGCCCGATCCAGGGTGCTCGCAACATCGGCGCCCCTGGCACGTATGCTCGGCCCATCCAGGAGCGACCATGGACGACCGCTTGGTCTGCGCACGATGTGGCTCACAGCTGCGTGCGGGCACCTACAAGGGCATCCCCGTTCACCACTGCGCGGCCTGCGAGGGCGTGCTGGTGCGCCTGCGCCACAACGTGCCGCTCCTCGAGCAGCTCGCGCAGGACCTGGCGCCCGACGTCGACGTCAACACCCCCATCGCCGCCCACGACGGCCCCACCGGGGTGGCCACCTGCCCCGTGTGCCGGCGAGCCATGGAGCGATTCGGGTACATGGGCACCCAGACCGTCTTCTTCGACCGCTGCGGCCAGTGCGAGGTGGTCTTCATCGACGGTGACGAGATCCGCACAGCAGCGGCCGTCTACGCGCGCACGCAGCGACGCAGCGACGACCGCAAGACGTTCCTGGGACACGCGGCTGCGATGCCCGAGACCCCCGACGAGCACATCACGCTGGCCCACGCCCGCATGCGTGCCCGCCTGGACCTGCCCAGCCGTTGCCCCGAGTGCGCCGCACCCGTGGCCGCCGCAGAGACGGAGCTGCACCACGACGGCACCGCCACCTGCCGCTACTGCAGCAGCCGGCTCGGCGGGCCGTAGCGCTCAGCCGCGGCGGCGGCGGAGACCCACCGCCAGCAGCGGCAAGGCGACGAAGGCCAGCGAAGCGGGGCTGCTGCTGTTCGAGGCACAGCCACACTGCGCCAGCGGCCCACCCACATCGGGCTCGGTGGGATCGGGCTCCACCGGCTCGGTGGGCGTCGTCGGCTCGGTGGGCGTCGTCGGCTCCGTCGGCACGTTGGGATCGGGGACGTCCTCCCCGTCGCAGTCCTGATCGATGCCGTCGCCGGGGACCTCCTCGGCACCGGGGTAGATGCGGTCGTCGTCGTCGTTGCAGTCACCGCCGTCGTCGACGGTGCCCAGCGGCTGGTCGCAGTCGCGCACCTCCTCACCACCGTAGCCATCGCGGTCGCGGTCGATGTACCAGGTGCCCCCGTCGATCGGATCGTCGTCGATCAGGTCGTTGCAGTTCTGATCGATGCCGTCGCACAGCTCGTCGGCGTCGGGGTTGATGTCGGGGTTGGTGTCGTCGCACTCGTCGCAGACCTCGAAACCGTCCTTGTCGAGGTCGTCGGCACCAGAGAAGCCGTCGCAGTTGGTGTCGCGCCGGTCGGTGCAGTCCTCGGGCGCTCCCGGGTACACCACGTCGTCGGTGTCGTCGCAGTCGTTGGCCAACACCGACAGGCCCTTGCCCAGCTGACAGACGACCACGGTGTTGTTGGGATCGCCGAAGCCGTCGAAGTCGGCGTCGACGTGGACCTGGACCTCTCCGAAGGCGCCCTCCTCCTCGGCCACACCATTGCAGTTCTCGTCGATGTCGTCGTCGTCGCAGACCTCGATCTCACCGGGGTTCACGTTGGCCAGGCCATCGTCGCAGTCTCCGGCCACGTCCACGTAGCCAGCGGGGGCTTCGCACTCGGTCACCACGTCGTTGACGTCGCCGTACAGGTCGCCGTCGGTGTCGCCGTACCACTGGGTGGCGTCCAGCGAGGTGGGGCCGTCCACCGTGCCGTCGCAGTCGTCGTCGACGTCGTTGCAGACCTCGTCGGCGTCGGGGTTCACCAGCGGATCGGTGTCGTCGCAGTCCCCCTCGCAGGTGCTCACGCCGTCGCCGTCGTCGTCTACGCAGGCCTCCCAGGCCTTCACGTCCAGGTCGCTGTAGGTGCTCCAGGCGTGCACCATCACGTGGTAGTTGCCGTCGTTGGCGTTGTCCTCGACGCAGATCTCGTAGCTGTCGGGCGTCAGCGACAGGCAGTCGTGCACGGCCTGCGTGGCGTTGGCGTTGTAGCGCACGTACAGATCGGCATCGCCGTTGTCGGCCTCCAGCGTGAACCGAAGGGCCGGCGCCTGATCGGGAGCGTCGAAGACGTAGTCGTCCTCGTCCCCGGTGTTGGCCGACTGGTTCGTGAAGGAGTCGAACACCTGGTACTCGTAGGGCTCGGGCACGTCCACGGCGTCCCAGCCGGCGATGACGGCGTCGTGCTCGTCGGATCCGAAGCCGAACAGATCGATGGCGGCCTGCTCGGTGGCCGCACGGCCCTCGGAGAAGGTCGTGTAGGTGGTCATGTAGTAGACCAGCCCGCGGTACCAGATGTCGCCCGCCTCCTCCATGGTCACCGCCGGGTCGTCCACCCACAGGTAGAAGGCCTTGTTGGCGATGCCCGAGCTGAAGTGTACGTCCATGCCATCGGCGTACTGGTTGAGGGAGTCGATGGAGACACCATCCACGGGTGGATCCGACATGTCTCGCAGCGCCACCCCGAACTTGGGCTGCACGATGTCCTCGCCCACCAACCAGGTGTCGTTGTTGACCACCCAGCCGTTGTTGTAGGACTCGATCACCGCGCCCATGATGTCGGACGTGGCCTCGTTGAGCCCGCCTGACTGGTTCTCGTACTCGAGATCCGCCGTCCACTCGGTGAGCCCGTGGGTGAACTCGTGGCCCACCACGTCGAGCGCCTGGGACAAGGGGAAGAAGACCACGTCCCCATCGCCGTAGGCCATCTGGCTGCCGGTCCAGAAGGCGTTCTCGTAGTCCACCCCGAAGTGGGCCGAAGACACCATCGAGCCGCCGTTGCCGTCGTAGCTGTCGCGGCCCTGGTGGATGTCGTAGTAGTCGTACGTCACCCCAGCGAAGTCGTGGGCGTCGTCGACGGGCTGATCGCCGATGGCGACGTCGCCCTCGCTGCGCGCGAGGGTACCCGGCAGGGAGAAGTTGTTGTTCGCGTCGTAGGTGTCGCGGTCCTTGACGGTCTGCAGGTTGTCGAAGCGATGCCGCTCGTCACCCGTCTTCGCGTCGATGAAGAAGATGGGCATCGTGGGCTCGATGCCGAGGTCCCACAGCTGGACCCGCCAGACGAGGTGGTCCCCCGAAGGTCGCCGCAGGATCCGCAGGTCCACCTCCGACCTGTCGACGTTGCCTCCGTGCAGATCCGTGGCGATCCGAAGCGCGCCGGCCTCGTCGAGCACCGGCCGCGTGTCGTCGACCCGCACGCCCCGCTCGAAGTGGTCGGTGACCTTGAAGACCTCGCCGCGGCCGTCGGCGTGCACGATGGCCTGCCCTCCGTGCACCGGCACGCCGTCGAGGGTCTGCTGCACACGGGTGTGGGACATCCCCAGCCGGTCGATGTCGGCCCGCATCAGATCCACCCCGTCGATCGTGTGCATCGAGAAGTGGGATCCGCTCTCGAGGTAGGACATCGCCACCTCGGCTGCCTCCACGGCGGCGACCCGATCCGCATCGTTCCCTTCCCCGGGCGGCGAGCAGCCGGCAGCGAGGAGGGTGAGGACGAGGCCAGCGCCTGGGATTCTCGGTGACATGGGACCTCACAGATGGGCGGGGAGCAAGCCGTTCGGAATGCGCCATTAAGGCATCGTCGAGCGCCCGACACCAGCCACCCCCCGTCGACGCAGAATCTGCACAGGTGCGAAGGGGGTCGCCCGCGCCCGCTCGACTACTCGGATCAGGAACCTGGAGGGGCGATGGAGGGCAGCTCGCATCGAGCGACGGGTCCATCCGGATGGACCACCAGCGCCGGCCACGCGCTCAGCGCGGCGCTACACCCGGTAGGGGTCGCACCCCTGGGCTTCGGGGCGGTGGTCTACGCCGCCACGCGGGATCTGTCCGCCACGATGGCTTGGACGGCGATCGCAGCCGCGTGTGCAGGTCCCGCTCTGGCCACGTGGCTGTGGGGGATCCACCGCGGCTGGTGGACGGACGCCGACGTGTCGCAGCGCCAGCAGCGACCTGGCCTGTTCGTGCTCGGCTGCAGCTGCCTGGCGTCGCTGTGGCTGGTGGCCGCCTGGTCGGGACCGCCCGTGGTGGAGCGCCTGGCGAGCGCCAGCGTCCTCGCGGCCACCGCCGGAACGGCGATCACCCTGGCGGGCTTCAAGGTGAGCGGTCACGTGGCCATCCCCGTAGCGCTCGCGGCCTTGGCGTGGCCCACCTCGCCAGCAGCCACCGCCCTGCTGCTCACGGTGGCGGCGGTGCTGTCGTGGGCGCGCCTGGCCGCCACACGGCACCAGCCCGCGGAGGTGCTGGGGGGCTGGCTGCTCGCCGCGGCCTGTGCGGCGGTGGTGGGTCCAGCCTGACGCTTAGGTGGGCGGCGGCGACTCGGTGGTGTCGGACGGCTCGTCGGGAGCGCGGTACGCCAAGAATGGGAACCACCTCCCGAAGGCTCGGAACAGGCCGTTGTCGTTCATCCACAGCCCATAGGCGACGTAGTCGGGATCCTTCGACAGGTGCCACTCCTCGGTGCGACCGCGCAGCCAGTAGTTGCCGCCCCACAGCAGCATCCAGAAGCAGTCGCGGAACGTCTGGTAGGCGTTGCCCCGGTACACGAAGGGCACGAACTTGAACCACCAGTAGATCACCTTGGACACGTAGGCCGGGTGCTTGGTGTAGCGGTAGGGGCCGTTGGTGAGCACACCGCGGTGCGTGAGGTTCGAGAACCGGCAGCCGAAGGCGACGGTGGACAGGGAGTAGACCGAGACCAGCACCAGCATGATGGCCCCCCACACCAGGCGCACCACGGGCGAGTCGTCGAGCCAGTCTCCCCAGTGAAAGCCGTTGTCGTAGCGGATGTACTGGTCGGAGATCAGGCGGAAGAAGGGCTGGTAGCACACGATGGCAGCCACCCACCCCAGCATCGTGGGCTCGCTGCTGCGAATGTGGGTGTCCAGCACCCGCACCGACAGCAGGTACCCCATGGTGGTGAAGCTCACGTCCACCAGGAAGCCCAGGCTGTGCAGGAAGTGCCAGTAGATCCAGAAGGGCTCCCATTCGCTGGTGACGATGCGGCGCAGCTCGTCGATGTTGTTGACCATGTAGATGTACATCAGGGGCACGAAGAAGCCCTTGATCACCCAGCCGCGCAGCAGATCCTTCACCTTCTCCGGATCGAAGGCCCGCCCCAGCAGCAGCTGACCCAGCTCCCAGTAGGCGTCGCGGGGGTCCACCAGGTAGCGATCCAGCACGGCGATGTAGGCCAGGCCGAGCCCTGCCGCCCAGGGCGCGTAGGTCCACAGGAACTGGTAGTACGACGCGTAGAAATCCTGTCCGAAGGCGTACTCCGGTGCCAGCCAGTAGACGGTCAGCACCATCCCCACGGCTCCGCTGGCCCCCAGCAGCTTCACGGCGACGCGAGCGGGCTGCAGGGCCCTGGGTCGGTCCCACTGCAGTCCCGTCGAGGCGCGGCGGTGCACCTTGCGGACGAACACGTCCACCAGCACGATGGGCGCCGCACACAGCACCATCAGCACCGGGCCGACCACGTCGCGCGACACGTCGGGGAAGCTCAACATCCAGGCCACGCCGAGGAACAGGCACAGCAGGCCCAGGAGGTTGGCCCCCATGTGGGTCACCGAGACAGGCGGCCCCTGCCCGGTGTCGGAGGGTTCCATGGGTCGGCGGATACCTCGGCGGCTCGACATGGCGCAAGCCTACCTTCGATTTCGGCGACTCATCGCGACAATCAACGGGGTTGATTGTCGCGATGCTACCGGTTGCCGCTCCGCGCCTGGACTTGCAGCACTCCCTGCACTCGCCCGCATGCTCGCTTGTTCCAGTCCCACTGCAACCCCGGATCAGTCGCGTTCTGCCGCATTCGTCGACACGGCGCCGGACAGTCTCCTCAGGGAGCCATCTCGGCGGGCACCTCGCCCGTGCCCAGCGGAGCCTTCACCTCGAGGCGTCCCACCAGCTGCTCCGCTCCTGCCTCGGCGAACACCGCGGTGCCCGCCGCGGAGCTCGTGGGGGCGCTCACCGCCAGCGGCAGCTCCGTTCCCGAGCCGCGCACCAGGATCTGGTAGACCTCGGGCTTCAGGGGCGGCAGCTGCACGCGACCGTTCTGGGGTGCCATGGGCAGCGACCACCCTGCCGCTCCCCCGGTCAGCACCACCTCTTCCGCCCACGGCGCCACCTGGCTCATGTCCAGGCTGGGTCCCTCGGGGCGCCAGTGCAGCACCACCGTCTCGCTCGCCTGCTCGGGTAGCACCCACACCGGCTGCGCAGGCACGCCCTGGCACACCGCGGCCGCCGTGGCGCCGCTGGGGACGGGAGCCGTCCAGAAGCCCATGCCTGCGGGCTTCGCTACCCGATCACCCACCCGCACGGCGCAGTCCTCGGGGATCGGCCCCTCCTTGGCGCGCACCTCGATGCGCACCTCCGCCCCGCCCTGCCGGATCGACAGCTTCCCGTCGCCGTACTCCACATCCATCGGCAGCAGGCGCTGATCGCGGTTCTTGCCCTGGGTGCAGCGCACGGTGGGGGCGCTGGTGGGGGCGGCTGGCACCTCCGCCGTGCCCCCGGGCTCGCAGGCTGGTCGGAACTGGGCCTCGAAGCCCTCCGACAGCTCCCAGACCAGCGCCAGATCGCAGGCCACGTCGGGACACTGCACAGCCAGCTCCGCCACCTCGGGCAGCGTCAGCTCGAACACCTTGCCCTCGTCCGAAGCAACCCCGTTGCGCCGGTACCAGGTGCCCTTGGAGGTGAAGTGCACGAACCGGTTGGGGGGCTCCACCTTCAGGCGAAAGCCCCCATCGGATCCGGTGGTGTGGCCATCCTCGATGGACTGCACCAGCACGCCCGAGACGGGAGCACCGGAAGAATCCACGATCTTGCCCACCAGGGTGGTCTCGGTGGTGACGGTGTCTCCACCACACGCCATCATCGTCAGTAGAATCATGGGCGGAGGATACCCTCACGGTGGCTCAGGATCACGGCGAGCGTCGCGTGGTGACGCCAGGCTTTCACGAGCGAGTGTACGAGGTGGTGCGCCGAGTGCCCGAGGGGCGGGTCACCACCTACGGTGATGTGGCTTCTGCCCTAGGTTCTCCCCGGGTGGCGCGGCACGTGGGGTGGGCGCTGGCGGCCTGCCGCGCCGACGACGTGCCCTGGCATCGGGTGATCAACGCCAAGGGGCGCGTCAGCCATCGGGGGGACGTAGGCCGGGGCTCGCTGCAGCAAACGCTGCTCGAAGCCGAGGGCATCTCCTTCGACGACACGGGGCGTCTGGATCTCCGCGCGTTGCGCTGGCAGCACGATCCCGACGCGGATCTCGGGAATTAGGCGAGGATCTGTTCCGTAGACCCAGGGCGGTGGTGTCGAACCACCGACGGAGGAGCCTTGAAACACCTCGAGCTGTTGATGTGCGTTGCCTTGCTCGGCTGCCCCAAGCCCGACACCACCGACACCGACACCACGACGACGACCACCACCACGGGCGACACAGCCACCGAGACCACCGCCGTGGTGCGGGGTCCGGCCTTCGAGTCCGCGGCCGCGGCCATCCAGACGGAGCTCGCCACCAACCTCGCGAGTGGCGTGTCCGTCGCCGTGAGCGTGGGCGGAGAGCGCGTGTGGGTGGAGACCTTCGGTACCACCGATCCCGACGGGGACACCTCCCTCACCCCGGACACGATCCTGCAGATCGGCAGCACCACCAAGCACATGGCCGCCGCTCAGGCGCTCGTGCAGGTGCAGGCCGGCCGCCTCGATGTCACCGACACGGTGGCCAGCCGCCTGCCGGGCGTGTCGTTGTCCAACGCACCCGCCTGGGCCACCGACTCCACGCTGGACATGCTGCTGTCCCACCAGGGGGGCACCGTGGACTTCATCGACTGGGCCGGCGATGCCGACGATGCCGAGCTGTTGGACTGGCACGAGGGCTTCTTCTCGGCCCAGCTCTTCCCGATGAGCCCTCCAGCAGCGTTCTGGAACTACAGCAACCCCAACTTCACCGTCGCGGGCCTGATGGCCGAGTCGGTGGATCCCGACGGCGCCTATTGGCCCGACGCCATGACCCGGGACCTGTTCGCACCGCTGGGAATGAGCCGGACCTTCGCCCGCAAGGCCGAGGTCCGCGACGCCGGAGACTTCGCCCTGTCCGTGGGCACGGGCGCGCTGGGAGGTCCAGCAGACCGCATGCCCATGCCCCAGGTCCCCGATCCCGCCTCGGTGAGGCCTGCGGGCCTCGTCTGGTCCACGCCATCCGACATGGTCACCTGGGGTGAGTTCGTGCTGCACGGCGACGACACCGTGCTGTCGGATGCCCTTCGGGAGGAGATCACCACCCCCCACGTCTCCACCCTCTACTTCGACGACCTCATGGGCTACGGCTACGGCATGTTCACCTGGGAGCAGTACCCGCTGTCGGACGGCGAGTGGTACCCCATCCGGGTGTGGGAGCACGGCGGCAACACGCTGTCCTTCACGTCGAGCCTGGTGATCCTGCCCGACCACGACGTGGTGTTCTCCATCCTCTCCAATGGCGCGGGCGACGACCACAGCGCCACGGTGGAGGCCATCCTCCGCGCGGTGGTGGATCCGCTGCCCGCACCCACCGGCTACGACCGGGGCTTCGACCCGGTGGCCATCGCCGACCACGTGGGCTCCTACAGCGATCCCAACAACGTGGGTCCGATGGAGATCACGGCCGGAGGCAAGTTCGGCCTGCAGATCGAGCTACCCCTGCTGCCTGGCTTCGGCTACGACGTCGACCCGGACCTCGTACCCCTGAGCACCGACGTGTGGCTGGTCTTCCTCAACGGAGAAGGCTTCGATCTGACCTTCGTGCGACCCCTTGGCAAGGGACCGCCGCAGTACGTGCGCAACCGCGCCTTCGTGGCCGAGCGCACGCCACCGAAGGCCCGACTGGCACCGGCGAGCCCCACGTCCGCGCGGGCGCCGGCCCTCACCCCCAGTCGGCTGCCCAGCACGGCCTGGCGCCGGCTGCAGCCCTCCGCCCAGCGCTGATCTCGCCGTGTCGACTCCCCCGCAGCTCCATCTGCACGTCGTCTGGCGACCCGAGACCCAGCGTGCCGTGATCCTGCTGCGGCGGAGCCGACGCTTCGCCACCTTCGGCTGGAACCGGGCCACCGACGCCATCACCATCGGCCAGTGGTGCAAGCACAAGATCTACCTGCGCCGCTGCGACCTGTCCGTCGACGGTGCGCTGTGGGGCTACTTCGCGCTGGACGGCAACTGGCAGTCCGCCGCCAAGGGCTCGTTCAGCGTGATCGCCCGTCCGCCCTACCTCAAGGCCCTCGTCTTGTTCCCCCAGGGCGACACCTGGGGGGGCGGCGTGGGCTTCCCCGACGCGGGCGACAGATTCGTGCAGATCGGCACGGGAACGCGCCATCCCTACACCCTGACCCCCCGCTTCTCGGACCTGCTGCAGCGCAGCGGCTGGACCGCGGGCGACGACGCCTACCACAAGCGCGTGTCCCGCCGGTGGACGCTTCACAAGCACCTGCCACAGTACCCGAACCAACCCGAGGGACATGCGCTGGTGGCCGCTGACGGAGAGGTGGTGGAGCTGCCCCACTGGCGCTGGGCCGACGTGTTCCCAAAGCGCGATCGGATCGTGTACTCGGTGGCTGGCCAGCTGCTGTCGGTGCCACGGACCGCGCCCTTCGACACCCCTGACGTGCTGCTCGACGTGACCGAGGAGAGGTTCCGCAACCTGCGCGCTCCCTACGACGACGAGACCGTCTTCGCCCGCCACCACGGCCCCGAGGTGCTGCAGGTCCGCCCCTGGTCCGGAACATGACGGACTGGCGATCGCGCATCGAATGAAGCCGGACCGAGGGGCGTAGGGTCTCGCCAATCAGGAGAGACCGTCCATGCTGACATCGCCCATGCTCCTTGCGCTCACCTCCCCCGCCCTCGCTGGCTCCGGCACGCTCACCCTGTACAAGTCCGGCCTCGTACCCGTGCGCGCCTGGGTCGACGGGGTGGCCCAGGGCAAGATCCGCAAGGAGAAGAAGGCCACGAAGCTCACGCTGGACGCTGGGCCCCACGAGGTGTGGTTCTCCATGGACGACGGCAACGTCGTCACCCTGTGCCACGGCCTCGCCGAGGTGCCCGAGGGCGGCGACGTCACCGTGTCGTTCCGACCCACCATGACCGGCTTCTCCTGTGCCGGGCTGCGGGCGGGCTTCCCCGACGGGCCCACGGCCTTCAAGGGCGCCTTCGTCACCTTCCGCGTCGACAGTGCCGTGAACGCCTGGGTCTCCATCGACTCCGGGCCCCGGATGGCTTTCCCCGACTACCCCTTCCGCCTCAACCTCTCGCCCGGGCCGCACACCATCGTGCTGTACCGCGACGTGATGGACGAGTCGGTCTTCGATCAGGGAACGGTCACGTTGCAGCCCGGTCAGCAGCTCCCCGTGACCTGCACCACCGCGGGCTGCCTGGGCTTCGACGCGCCTGCCGTCTACATCACCGAGATCTACGAGATGGAGCACATCGAGCTCGCCACGCCGGGCGTGTCCATCGACTTCTCGCTGGACGTGAGCGCGTCGGCCACCGACGGAGCGACCTCCAGCTCCTTCGACTTCGGCCTGAGCGTGCAGGTCCAAGGCGAGTGATGCACCGCGCCTCGCGGGATTCCAGACGGTAGAGTCAAGTCATGGATCCGGGTTCACGAGCCAATGCGATCGGGCTGGGGGCCAATGCCGCCCTCGCCGTCGCCAAGTTCGTGCTCGGAACCCTGACCGGCAGCACGGCTGTGGTCGCCGACGGCTTCAACTCCGCCGGCGACATCGTGGCCACCGCCATCGGCTGGGCCGGCTACCGCTTCGGCCAGCGCCCCGCCGACGACAACCACCCCTTCGGTCACGGCAACGTGGAGTCCCTGGCGGGACTGACCATCGGCATCATCCTGCTGGTCACCGGCCTGTTCGTGACCATCGACGGGGTGCGGGCGCTGGCGCGCGGCGTCACCGAGCCACCCGAGGTGCTGGCGGTGGGGGTGGCCTTGGGCACGGCAGCGCTCAAGGAGGGCCTGTACCGGTACACCACGGTGGTGGGTCGAAGGCTCAACAGCCCTGCGCTGTTGGCCAGCGCCCGCGACCATCGCGCCGACGTGCTCATCGCCATCACCGTGGCGGCAGGCGTGGCCGCCTCCCAGCTGGGCATTCCCTGGATCGATCCCCTGTCCGCCGTGGGCGTGGGCGTCTGGATCGCGTGGATGGCCGTCGAACCCATCCGCACCAACCTGGGTGTGCTGCTCGACGAGGCTCCCGCCGACGTCACCGAGGCCGTGGCGCACCACATCGCCCAGCAGCCCGACGTGGTCCGCGTGGACCGGGTGCGCATCCATCCCCTCGGCAGCACCTACCTCGCCGACGTGGAGATCGCGGTGGATCCCGAGCTGTCGCTACGCGCGGCCCACGCCATCGCCCATCGCGTGGAGGAGGCCGCGAAGTCCGAGATCGCACACCTCGCCGAGGTGCGCGTGCACGTCAACCCCGCGGAGCCTTAGAGCTCGAGCGACAGGTCCAGGTTCAGCGTCTGGTCGTCGGACAAGGTCAGCTCCCGGTCGGGCAGCGCGAACAGGTCGCCCGCATCGGGCTGATACGACGTCGACGGGTTCGCGTTTCCGTTCTGATCCAAGAACGCGGTGACGTACCACAGCCCAGTGTGCAGCTCCGGCACCTCCCAGCTCACCGACTTCGCCCCGGCCTTCACCGACTGCAGCAACACCCGGCTCGGCACGCATCCCGGTTGGCAGCGAGAGCGTGCGACCGCCAGCACGGCGGTGACGCTGCTGGCCGGCGGCTGGAAGATCGACGCCTGCACCGTGAGCGTGGGCAGGGTGGGATCGGGATCCCCCACCCGGACGTCGACGAAGGTGCCCTCGGGCACGTCCCGCAGGCGCTGAGCGCTGTAGACCTCGGCGGGCTCCCCCGACGCTTCGGTGGAGATCGTGAGGTCGTAGCCCGACAAGGTGACGTCGATGGCGAGCTCGGAGCAGCCCCCCTTCGGCTCGCAGAACCGCCAGGTGCCGTTGTCGGACGACACCAGCGTGGCCTGCAGATCGAGGTCCCGGCCCGCGATGCGGGAGGTGTTGCGCACCACCGCGCCCCCGTCGGTTCGTCCGAGCACCCAGCGCGCCATCTCCCCAGCTGGCCACTCCGCGCGCGCGAAGAGCCAGCCGTCCTCCTCGGCCAGATCCAGCGGCCGCGCCTGGCCGTCGCGCCACACCCCCTCGAGCCCCTCGAGCAGCGGCGTGGCGTCGATGCCGGGTGCCGTGGGATCGGGGGTGTCGGTGTCGGGGGTGCCCGTGTCCGGTGTGTCGGTGTCGATGTTCGAGTCGGCCCCGCCTCCTCCACTACAGGCCATCAACGCCGCGATCCCCATCCATCTCATGGCTGCTCCTCGGTGGCCTCCACGCTATCATCGGACTCGCCCACCCGCGGGGCGGGACCCGCAGCGAGCACCAGCAAGCTGAAGCCTCCCAGCACGCGAACCGCAAGATCGGGGGCGCTGGCCACCGCCGAGCGGCGCAGTCGGTCCACCACCCGCTGCCGCAGCGTCCGTCGCGGCGGCGGCACGCGGTGGTAGCGCGTGGTGCGCACGGTGTAGCCCGCGTCATCCAGCAGCTGCAGCGCCACCTCGCGGGTGTACAGGTGCCGATGTCCGAACTGTTGCCGCGCGTTCAGCAGGCGCTTCGGACGCACCACGTCCCACGCCGACAGATCGAGCGGAATGCGGAACACGAACCAGCGGGCGTGCCGCGTCAGCGCCCGCAGGAACGCCAGATCGTCGTCGACGTGCTCCACTACGTCGACGCAGAGAACCAGGTCCACCTTGCGCTCCGACGCGAGGAAGTCCCCCGACACGAAGTGCAGATCCCCACCCTCGTGGGCCCTCGCTCGGCGAATGGCTGGCGAGGCGACGTCCCACCCCTCCCAGTGCGGCTGGCCCAGCTCGTCGCCCAACATGCGCCGCAGGTGGAGCAGTACCCCGCCCGTTCCGCACCCCACGTCCACCACGGTGCGCGGCTTCAGCCCCGAGAAGCGGATCAGATCGGCGATTCCCTGCGCCTTGACCTCGGCATCGGAGTCGTGCCAGTCGGGATTGCGGTCGGCGTAGGCGCCCGTGCGGTAGACGTCCCCCATCTTGCCCGGCGTAACCTAGACTGCTGACGAAGAGCCCGAGGAGGCGTGTGTGTCGCTGCTGTGGTTGTGCTCGATGCCCGCGTTGGCCGGGGGCTATTTCTACTCGGACGCGGGCATCGTGGCCACGGGTCGCGGGGGGGCCTGGGTGGCAGGTGCGGACACCCAGTTCGCCCAGTACTACAACCCCGCCGGTCTCATCCGCGTCGAGCGCCCCACCGTGAACGTGGGGTGGAGCGGTGTACAGCAGAACGTGGGCTTCCGGCGGCTGAGGCCAGGGGCCGACCCTGCCGAGCCCGACGCCTTCTACGACGAGGCCGTCAACCAGGCGAGCCCCTTCAGCGTCCCCCAGATCGGCTTCGCCACGCCCCTCACCCCCGACATCGCCCTGGCCGTGGGCTTCTACAGCCCCTTCGCGCCGTCGTCGCTGTACGAGGAGGAGGGTCCCCAGCGCTACACCATCAAGGACACGCTGATCTACCAGTTCTCGGTGGGTCCGAGCATCGCCGTGCGGCCCCACCCCATGCTGACGCTGGGACTCGGGCTGCAGTGGAAGTACCTGCAGGTGGGCCAGACCGTGGACGTCACGGTGAACGGAGACGACGCGCAGCTCGGCGACATCGCGGTGGAAGCCCGGGTGGTGGATCTGTTCACCCCCAACATCAACGCGGGCCTGCTGTTCGAGCCCATCGATCAGGTGTCGGTGGGCCTGGCGGTGCAGCCTTCCACCCAGTTCCAAGCCCGTGGACCTGCGAGCCTCGACTTCACCGACAGCTTCGTGGACGTGCTCCTCAACGAGTCGCAGTACACCGACGAGGACGTCGCCCTGAACCTGCAGCTTCCCTGGGTGGTGCGCGCGGGTGTGGCCGTCCGCCCCGTCGAGCGCCTGGAGATCGAGGCCGCGGTGGTGTGGCAGGACTGGTCGTCCCTCGCCGACATCTCCATCGAGGAGATCGACATCACCGTCGACAGCGACAGCATCGCGCTCCCGCCCGATCAGCGCCAGGTGGACGAGGAGATCGTGCTGCCCGCTGGGCTGCGCGACACGGTGTCGTGGCGGCTCGGTGCGGAGGTGCAGCTGGAGGACTGGCTCGAGCTGCGCGCCGGAGGCTTCTACGAGAACGCCGCCCTGACCCCCCAGGAGGTGTCGGTGGCCTTGGTGGACACCGACAAGGTGCAGCTCGGCGGCGGCGGCTCGCTGTACCTGCTCGGCCAGCGCCTGCGACTGGACGCCTCGGCCGCGGTGTTGCTCTTCGACAACCTGCAGATCCGCGACAGCACGGTGAGTCAGATCGACGCGGGCGTGATCGATGGCGTGGTGCCGCTGGTGGTGGGCAACGGCGATCTACGCAGCAACGGCTGGGTGGTGGGGCTACAGGCCCAGTGGGCCTTCGGTGCCCAGGAGACGACGCCGTGAGCGACACCGAGCATGCACCCATCCCCGCCCTGATCGTCGCCGGCTGGCTCGGCTCCGGCAAGACCACGCTCGTGGACCACCTGCTCAAGCAGGCCCAGGCCGAGGGCGTGCGCCTCGCCATCATCAGCAACGAGTTCGGCGACACCGGCATCGACAGAGCACTCCTCGACGCTGGCGAGGAGGGCTTCGTGGAGCTCGACGGCGGCTGCGTGTGCTGCCGTCTGTCCGATGCGCTGGGCGAGACCGTGGAGCAGATCGTCACCGCCGTGCGCCCCGATCGGCTGGTGCTCGAGTGCAGCGGCGTGGCGCTCCCTGGCGAGGTGCTGGTGCAGTTCTGGCGCCCCCCGGTGGACGCGCTCGTCAGCGACGAGGTCGTGGTGGTCCTGGTAGACGCGGAGCGCGCCTCCAAAGAGCCGCCCCCCGATGACGAGACCTTCGAGGAGCAGCTCGCCGCCGCCGATCTCGTCATCCTCAACAAGCGAGACCTGGTGAACGAGGCCGGCCTGGCGAGGGCGACTGCGTTGGTGAAGGAGCTGACGGGCGGCCAGCCCGTGATCGTGGCCGAGCGCTCCAAGGTGGATGCTCACCTGCTCTTTCCACCCGATCCCGAGGGGGACCGCACCGCGCGTCGGGATCCGACCGCCGTGGGCCACGACCACGACCACGACCACGAGCGCTTCACCACAACCGAGATGCGCTTCGACGACGTGCAGCCAGGCAGCGACATCCTCGCAGCCGTGCAGGCCGCAGGGGCGCTGCGCGCCAAGGGCTTCGTGCGCACCCCCGAGGGGATCCGCGTGCTGCAGGGAGTCGGTCCCCGGGTGGAGCTGACCGAGCCCACGCGCCCCGTGCCCGACCACCTCGTGGGCACGGTCGTGATCATCGAGAAGCAGCCGTGAGCGTGCCCGTCGCGTTGAGCATCGCAGGGTCGGATTCGGGCGGAGGGGCCGGGATCCAAGCGGATCTCAAGACCTTCGCCGAGCACCGGGTGTTCGGGATGACGGCGGTCACGGCGATCACGGCCCAGAACAGCCAAGGGGTGCGTGGCGTGTGGCCGGTGCCCGTGGACGGGCTGGTAGACCAGCTTCAGGCCGTGTTCGACGACTTCGAGATCGCCGCCGTCAAGATCGGCATGCTGGGCTCGGCGGAGCACGTGGCTGCCGTGGCCCAGTTCCTGGCAGATCGCCCGCAGCGCCCCCCCGTGGTGCTGGATCCGGTGATGGTGGCGAGCACGGGTCATCGCTTGCTCACCACCGATGCCGAGCGCGTGCTGGCCGAGCAGCTGCTACCGCTGGCCCAGCTCGCCACCCCCAACCTCGACGAGGCGAGCGTGCTCGCCGGTGCCGAGGGGCGGCAAGCGGCCGAGGCATGGGCCGCCGAGCAGTCCACCGCTGTCCTGATCACCGGCGGCGACGTCGTCGGCAGCGACATCGTGGACACGCTGGTGCAGCCGGACCAGCCCCCGCGCACCTGGCGGCACCCGCGGCAGGGAGACCGGCCCTTCCACGGTACCGGCTGCACCCTGTCGTCGGCGATCACGGCACAGCTCGCGCTGGGACGTCCCCTGCCCCAGGCCGTGGATCAGGGCATCGCCTACGTGCAGCAGCGCATCCGCGTCACGCGCGCCACCGGCAGCGTGGGAGGCGGGAACCCGAGCCTGCTGCATGGGTTCTAAGCCCGGATCAGCCGCCCTCCAGCAGCGCCAGCGTGCGTGCCGCCTCGCGGGCCACGCGACCTCGCGGGTCGCTTAGAAAGGGTCGGACGGCTTGCACATCCGCCCGCGTGCCCACGTCCGACAGCAGCGCCAGCGCACCCACCAGCGGGCCCGCGCCGCTGGCAGACGCACAGACGGCCAGGGCGTCGGGCCGCAGATCGCCACCGCCCAGGGCTCGGTGGTAGCGGCGCGCATAGAACCGCACGTCCACGCTCGGATCGAAGCAGGCGGTGCGCACGGCGTGCACATCGTGCTCCCGTCGTCGCTGCCGCAGCGCCACCAGGCGGATGTCGGGAGAGCGGCTGGCTTCCATCACGTCCACCAGCGCCTCCTGCACGTCTCGCGGCATCCGGGCCACCGCATCTCGGGCCACGCGACGCACCGACGGACCCGGGTCCACCAACGCCAGCCGCAACGCAGGCAGCGCCTCGGTGGACTTCAGCCGCCGACGCAAGCAGGCGAGGCGCACGTCCTCGCGAGCAGATGCCTGCCCCGCTCGGAGCGCCGCCGGTGCCTCCGCCACCAATGCCTCCACGGTGGCCAGGATCGGCGCGTCGCGGGCGCGCCTGCTCGACCGCACCGCATCCACCATGGGGAGCACGCTCACGAGCTGGTGGGCCGCAGCCCGCCCGAGCTGCCCCTGGAGCACGCGCACCGCCTCGGTGGCCACGGCGGGCACCGGATCCGCCACCCGATTGACCAGGGCCGCCAGCGACCACCGATCCACGGGCAGTGCTGCGAGCCCCACGACGGCGGCCTGACGTGCATAGCCATCTCGCTGCAGGCTGCACAGCACCTGGACCACCAGTGCCTCGTCGTGGGGGAGCGCCTCGAGGTGCTCCACCGTCCATGCATCCATGGGCGACAGCCCCAGGCGCGCGAGCACCCCTCGGTCGCGGAACCGACGGTCCAGCGACCGCAGCACACCGACCGGCTGACGACGCAGCCACTCCGCGATGGGACCCGTCAGCGCGCCCAGCGCGCCCACGGCTCCCTCAGACGCCTCGGCCACCGCCGTGATGACGGCCTCGAGCGGGGAGGCAGCCGCAGTCATCGCGAGGCGTTCGAGACGAAGGCCAACCTGGTGAAGGTCACGCCCACCTTCTGGTCGAGCCGACCCGACGAGGCGAAGGGGCCGGAGTCCTGCTGCACGAAGCCGTGCTCAGCGGCCAGAGCGATGGTCTCCTCGTCGCTGATCGCGAACATGCGCCGTCCGGGCGGCACCGGCCCGTGGCGCAGCGTCATGGCCAGTCGAGCCCCCGGTCGTGCCAGCGCCGCGAGCGTCGCCATCGAGGCCTTCCGCTCGGCGCCGTCGAGGTGCATCCACACGGCCGACAGCAGCAGGATGTCGAAGCGCTGGCCCGTGCGTCGCACCTCCGGCAGCTCGGGCAGACGGTCGTCGAGCCAGGTGATGCCGGGCTCGGGGTGCAGCGCCTGCGCTCCCTCGCGCAGCTCGGCCACCGGCTCCACCGCCCACACCCGGTGGCCCCGGCGCGCCAGCCAGGCGGCGTCCCGACCCGTTCCCGCACCCGCATCCAGCGCATCGGCAGGCTCCTCGGGAAGCTGGGGCACCCACCAGCCCCACAGCTCCTCCGGATCGTAGGTCTCGTACCGGGTGAGCAGCTCCTCGGACTGCTCGGCGTATCCGTCGGTGCTCGACGCCATGGGCTCCCTCGTCAGGACAAGTCTACGCGGCGCTTGCCGGGCATCTCGGGCACCCCTACCAGGATCCCCTTCGGAGGCACCGACCACACCTGCGCCTGCCGCACCCCAGCGCGCTTCAGGATCGCATTGGCGGCCAGCATGCCGCTGGTGAAGGCGCCCTCCATCAGGGCAGACGGGAACGGCAGCTTCACCCAGTCCCCCGCCAACACCAGGCCGGGCAGCTCCGTCTCGGTCGTGGGGCGGTCCGCCCACAGCCCCGTGTGAAACGCGGGGAAGTCGTGACGCAGCTGAACGTGCTGCCGCAGCACCGTGCGGTCCGCCACCTCGGGGAAGAACAGGACGAGCTCCTCCAGCAGCACCGCCGCCACCTCGTCGTCGGCCAGATCGTCGGGCAGCGCGTAGGAGTGCAGCTCCAGCACGGTCCCGCCGGTCTGCTCCGCCCAGCGTCTGTGCGTGTCCTGCAGCCGATCGAGGAATGCCATCGCGTCCAGCGCACGCTGGCGATCGAACACCAGGTACTCCGCCACCTCGCGCTCGATGGGCCCGTCCAGCCACAGCCGCAGCACGCTGTAGCGCTGGCCCGCACACAGCTTGGAGAGCTGCGCCGCCGTGGTGGGTGCGGCCTGGGCGAGCCAGGGGGCACGCTCCGCCAGCGCACGCGTCCCGTTCACGTCGGTGGCCAGCACCACGGCGTCGTAGGGCTTCCCGTTCACCACGAAGCCGGGGGAAGCCGAGTCGATGCGCTCCACCGGCGTGGACAGCCGCAGATCCACCCCCACCGACCGCAGGTGCGCCTCGATGGGATCCAGCACCGACTGCTCGTAGTGATCCTGGGGCACGTCGTAGATCAGGCCACCGTCGGTGCTCAGGTAGTAGAAGTGGAAGCTCCGCACGAGCTCCGCGGTGGACAGCCGGTCCGGATCCGCGAAGAACGCCCGCGAGAACGAGTTGAACGACAGCATCAGGCTCGCGGGCAGCTCCGCGCGCTCAGCGAAACGATCGAAGGGCACGTGGTCGAGCTCGGCGAAGGTCACCTCCGGATCGTACTGGAGGAAGCGGTCCATCTCGTGCATCGCCTGCGAGCCGAGGATCTCCGACCAGCGGAACACCCCGTGGCTCGCCAGCGACACCAGGTTCAGCACCGGCGCCGGATCCACCTCGCGGTAGCTGTGCACCGTGCCGTCGAGCCCGAGGATCTGGTAGTCGGAGATGGGCCGGAAGCCCTGCCGGATCCCCAGCCGGTCCAGGAAGTCGTTGAGGTTGTGGTAGTGCCGGAAGAAGGCGTGAAAGCCGTGCTCCACCGGCTGCTCGCTGCCATCGGAGGTGGCCTCGCGCCAGGCCCCGAGCTTGCCCCCCAGGTACGGGTTCTTGTCGAGCAGCACCACCTCGGCGCCGGCCTCGGCCAAGGTGACGGCGGCACCGATGCCGCCGAGGCCCGCCCCCACCACCGCGACCCGCAGGCGCTCCTGCACGCGCTCGGGTTTCGATGGATCGGGGGCCGTGGCCACGTGCCGATACCCTCCGAGACGCCGCTGAACGAGCCCCGCGAGCGTGTCGCGCAGTCCCAGCCAGGTGCGCGAGTGCCCCACCAACAGGCGCGACCGCAGCCAGAGCACCCCCAGGAGCCCGACCACGAGCCCCGACGTCGACAGCACACAGGTCATGACTTCGGATCCTCGCCGTGCCCACCCACGAACGAGAAGCGCAGCTCCTGCGCGATGCGGCGGCTGCGATCCCAGTACACGAGCGAGATCGCAGCAGCGATCATCAGCGCGATGGGCACCGTGAGCTGCGCCTCCCCTCGGGCCATCCCCAGCAGCGCCAGCCACAGTGCCGCACCCATCGGAGCCAGCGGTGGAGCCCAGCGCACGTCCAGCGCCACCCGATCACCCACCGGAACCAGCCAGACGACCCCGTGCAGGCCGCTGGGAGCCTTGCGCTCGCCCGGATCGGCCCAGTAGCGCACCAACCCCGGGCGGCTGACCTCCCAGCGCACCGACGGCGTGCGACCCTTGCCCGTGGGCGCTCTGGGCACGGGCACGAGCTGCTGCCCCAGCGGAAGCGACATCAGGAAGTACAGATCCGTGCGCCAGCGCAGCAGCACCCGCGTCTCCAGCACCAGTCCACCCAAGAACGCCACGGCAGCGAACAGGGCCAGCTCGGCAGAGCCATCCGTCATCGGCCGCCTCGCATGGCGAGGAAGGTGTCGTAGTCGGGCGCCTTCAGCATGGCGTTGGTGCGCGCCACCTCCTCCATGGGCGCGTGGGGCTGCGAGCCGTAGTCGTGGCCCGGGTAGAGCACCAGATCGCGGGGTAGCTCGAGCAGCTTCGACAGCGTGTCCCACATCACCTCGACGTCGCCGCCCGGCAGATCGGTGCGACCGCAGCCGTCGAGGAACAGCGTGTCTCCCGACACGAGCGCCCCGCCACAGCGAAAGCACTGGCTCCCCGCAGTGTGGCCCGGCGTGTGCAGGCACTCCACCTCCACCGACCCCGCCTTCACGCGATCGCCAGACCGAACCAGCGACAGCTCCGAGTCGCCGAGCCCCGTCATCATCTTCACGAAGGTCGCGTCCCCCTCGTTCACGTAGATGGGGCACTGCACGATCTCGAGCAGCGCCGACAAGCCCTGTACGTCGTGGCCCATCAGCGAGCCCCCCACGTGGTCGGGGTGCCAGTGCGTCACGAGCGCACCGACGATGGTGTAGCCATCAGCGGTGGCGGCATCGACGATGCCTTGCACGTCCCACGCGGGGTCCACCACCAGGCACTCTCGCGCCACGGAGTCCCCGAGCAAGTAGACGAAGTTCTGCATGCTGCGCGCGACGGGATCGCCCGTGGCGAAGTCCCGTCCCGCGGCCAGCTGCTTCACGATGAGCGGATCCTGCATGCCCGACCCCCTGGGATCAGGCCCTTGCTAACCTCGCTGGGGCTCTATTTGTCGGGATCGAAGACGCCGTACCCCTCGAAGCGCTCGCTCTGCTCGACCCAGGAGAAGGCACCCGTGGCCTCGTCGACGAACAGGGGTCCGTAAAGCGTGGGGCTGATGCCCGCCTTCTTCTTCTTCCGCACGTCTGCCAATAGGATCAGGTCGGTGTCCGGCAGGTACTTGAGGCCGGAGGCGAAAGCCCACACCGGAATGGCTTCGTACAGCTCCGCTGTGAGCTGCCCGACCTTGGCGTAGGACTCCAGCACGAACCGATCCTGCTTGGTGACCGGTTGCTCGGGGCACCCCTCGATGGTCGTCTCCTCGGACAGGGCGTAGGTCACGTCCCACTGCGCATCCAGGGTGAACGGGCAGCCCTTGCAGGCATACGACGAGGGCGTGTGCGACACGTCCCACTTGATCAGGCAGTCGTCGAAGTTGCCGCGAATCACGAAGGCGAAGTCACCCCCCGGCACCGGCCCCGTATCGCCCGTGGGCATGTCGGTGTCGGAGTCCGTGTCCGTGTCGGCATCCGCGTCGGTGTCGGTGTCGGCGTCGGTCACGTCGGTGGGCGTGGTGTCCTTGTCCCCCGAGCACGACAGGGCGAGCAGACTGGCGAGGAACGGTCGCATCACTTCACCTCCGCAGTGGAACCATAGGCCTCGAAGACTCCCTGGAAGCCGACCCACCAGAAGTCTCCTCCGACGGGGTCCCACTCGCCCACGGCGTAGTAGGCCTGGTCGAAGACCTCTGTCTTCGTCTTCTTGTCCAGATCCACTCGTCCGAGCAAGAACACGTCTCCGTACGCCCCGAGCTCGGAGATGAAGCCCCACAAGCGGAACTGGTCCGCCAGGTAGGTCTCGAACTTCGCTCGATTCTTGGTGAACGACAGCACCTGCTTGTCACTGATCGTGATGGGGACGGTTGGACATCCCGAATCGTCCGACTTGGTGTCCGACCAGGTGATCACAGTCTCGAACTGTGCATCCAAGGCGAACTTGCAGTCGGGGCAGTCGTACGACGAGGCCACGTACTCCACGTCCCAGGCCGCCACACAGTTCGGCGAGGCCCCATCGATGAGCATGGTCCAGGGGCCCGGCTCGGTGGGAACGTCGGTGTCTGCATCGGAGTCTGTGTCGGAATCGGCATCCGCGTCGGTGTCGGCGTCGGTGGGATCGACGTCGGTGTCGGTGGTGTCCTTGTTGCCCGAGCAGGACAACAGCAGGCACGCCACCAGAGGTGTGTGTCGCATGGGGGGCTCCTGGCGTATCCGGCATGGTAATCCAGTGCCTGTCCCCAGGTGGAACAGAGACGGGGTGTCGGGGGTGTGGTAGGCAGACGATGCCCCGCAGGGAGAGCCATGCCCACCCGACTCGGACCCACCCACCCGACCGCCCTTCTGCTCGGCGCCTTCGTCGTCGCCAGCAGCTGCGACACCCCCGGATGCGGCCAGACGCCCGAAGAGGTGGAGCGTGCTCGCGTGGAGGCGCTGGTCCACACCGCCGACACCGAGATCGTCTACCGCGACGGCACCACCCGCTTGGGCGCGGTCTTCGAGGAGGAGCACCGCCTGGCGGTGGGCTTCGACCAGCTCCCCGTGGCGTGGATCATGGCCATCGTGGCTGCGGAGGACGGCCGGTTCTGGCGCCACTCGGGCGTCGATCCGCAGGGCGTGGCCCGTGCCGCCCAGCAGAACGTGGCAGCGGGCACCGTGGTGTCCGGCGGCTCCACCCTCACCCAGCAGACCGCGAAGAACCTGTTCGAGCGGCCCGACCGCTCGCTGGGCGCGAAGTGGGAGGAGCTCGACTACGCCCTACACATCGAGAAGGTCTTCACCAAGCACGAGATCCTCACGCTGTATGCCAACCTCTTCCACGTCACGGGCAACGGCAGCGGCATCGGCGTGGCCGCCCGCTACTTCTTCGACAAGGAAGCCAGCGAGCTGTCGCTGCTCGAGTCGGCCTACCTCGCTGGCCTGGTGAAGGGCCCCGCGAACTACGACCCCTTCATCGGCGACGCCGACCGCCGGAAGCGAGTCATGGAGCGGGCCGTAGAGCGCACGCGCTACGTGCTCTCCCGCATCGCGGAGGAGCCCGAGAGCAACTTGCTCCCCACCGTGGAAGACGGCTTTCGCACCATCACCGCCGAGGACGTGGCCTCGATCCGCAAGCGGGCCAAGCGGCTGATGGAGCGCGAGAACCTGGAGCTGCCCTTCAAGCGCGGTCGCTTCCGGTATCCGGCGTCGATCCTGGTGGACGAGGTGGAGCGCCGACTCGCCACCGAGCCCTTCCAGCAGGTGCTGGCCGAGGCCGGCGTGGTCGACGTCAACAAGGCAGGCCTCACCATCGTGACCACCCTGGACGACACCACCCAGCGAGAGTCCACCTACGGCCTGTGGCACCACCTGTCCGCGCTGGGCACCATGCTCGAGGGCATCGGAGCCGACGCCTTCGTGAAGTCCGGCGCCAAGGCGCCCAAGCCCGACCCCACTCGGCCGCCCGAGCTGCACACCTTCCGCGACGCCGCCGTCACCGCCCACGCCGACGGGGGACTCGTCACCGATCTCGGTGGCTTCACCTGCACCGTGGACCGCGACGCCATCGTCCGTGCTTCGGCCGCCGTGTATCGGGGCGAGAAGAAGGACCGCTGGGCCAAGGTGCCCACCGCCACCGTCGATGCCTTCGTGCAGGGCATCGCCGATGGCTCCGTGGTCTGGGTGAGCATCCGCGACATGGACGCCGACGGCAACGCCTTCTGCGACCTCGAGGTGCGCCCCGAGCTGCAGGGAGCGGTGGTGGTGGTCCACGAGGGCGAGCTGCGCGCCATGGTGGGCGGCAGCACCAACCGAGACTTCGACCGCGTGCGCGCGCCGCGTCAGTTCGGCTCCACCTTCAAGCCGCTGGTCTACCACGCCGCCATGACCCTCGGCTGGCGTCCCGACGACGTGCTCGACAACCGACGCAACACCTTCCTCTTCAGCGGCACCACCTACTCCCCTCGCCCCGACCACGAGCCCTTGCCCGACGTGTCGCTGTCGTGGGCGGGTGTGAAGTCGGAGAACCTCGCGTCGATCTGGCTGCTCTACCACCTCGCCGACCACCTCGACCCCTACGGCCTGTCGGGCCTCGCCAAGACCACGGGCCTGTCCAAGGAGCCCGAGGAGTCCCTCGACGAGTACAAGACGCGCATCCAGAAGGCAGGCATCCTGCCCACCAAGGGGCGGCTGCCCGAGAGCCACTTCGCCGCAGCGCGCGCCGAGATCTCCGCCTCCCTCATGGCGTCGGGCGAGGTGGAGGAGGGTCGCAAGCTGCGCTCCATCCAGATGGGGACCGCCAAGAGCGGCCGCGACACCTGGCGCTACCTCGAGAAGCGCGTCGAGCCTTGCAAAGACGCCTACAAGGAGCTGAAGCGCGCGCTGCGCAAGGACGAGAGCCTCAACATCCGCGAGATGGCGCTCAAGATCGACGACGACGGCGGTGTGCAGGTGGCGTGCGGCGTGCACCCGGCAGACTTCAAGTCCCCGGTCATGGCGCTGCGAGACCTGGCCAGCGGCGGGCGTAGCTCGTCGGGCGGCCGCACCGTCAGCCGAGGCAAGCCAGCTCCCGAGCCAGCGCCGCGGCGCACGGGCAAGCGAAAGGGCAAGGGCAAGTCCAAGGCCAAGGCACAGACGGCAGCGGAGCCCGAGGCGAAGATCAGCCTGCCCCCCATGGACGAGATGTTGGTGGAGAGCCAGGTGAGCCTAGGCACCCTGCAGGCCGTGGTCGACGCCATCGAGCGCCAGGCCCTGGTGTTCGAGGAGGGGGAGCTGGGGCTGTACTCGCCGGAGGTGCTCCACGGGCACCAGGACTACCGCGTGCTCATGGCCATGCGCTACGTCACCCACATCGCCGAGCAGTACGGCGTGCAGACCGAGCTGAAGGAGGTCCTGTCCCTGCCGCTCGGCGCCACCGAGATCACGCTGGAGGAGGCCGCAGTGCTGTACTCGGGCCTGGTGTCGGGGCAGGCGTTTCCCCCTGCGGCTGGTCCAGAGGTCGGCCCCACCACCCTCATCGCCGAGATCCGCGACCGCACGGGCAAGGTGATCTACCAGGCCGAGACCACGCCGGTGCGCGTGGCGGACCCCGAGGTGGGCGAGATGACGGCGGACGTGCTGCGCAACGTGGTGCAGCACGGCACGGGCCGCTCGGTGAAGGGCACCGTGAAGCAGGACGGCAAGATCGTGCCCATCGGCGGCAAGACCGGCACCACCAACGACTTCCGCAACGCCGCCTTCATGGGCTACCTGCCCCAAGCCACCCCCACCGGCTTCTCGGCCGCGGACGGCCACGTGGTGGGTGCCTATGTGGGCTACGACGACAACCGCTCCATGAGCGAGGGCCGCATCAAGGTCTCGGGCGCCGTGGGCGCACTGCCCCCCTGGATTGCCGCGGTGAAGGGCGCACACGTCACGGTGGACGCCGCTTCCCCCTCGGTCTCGGCCGATGGCGACGAGTGGCCCCTGGCGCGCAGCAGCGAGCTGATCGAGCGCGTGGTGGACACGAAGAACGGCGGGCTCCCCTTCGACGAGGGCGACAACGTCTCCTCCGACGCCGCCGTGGTGCTGACCGCTCCCGATCGCCGGGTGCCGGTGGTCACCATGCCGAAGGCCCCGCCCGACGCCGCAGGTGCGCGCAAGGGTCGCAAGGCGAAGTCGAGCAAGGCCAAGGGCCGCCGCTGGTGGCAGTTCTGGCAGTGATCTAGCAACACTCGGGAAAGCTCTTCGAGCTGTTCCCGGCGTTGCCCTACCGATCAACGCTGCGCGCCACTCGCTCGGACTTCGATTGACCCCTCTCTGGCCGCTTCGCTCCCACAGCAACCGGAAGCTCGCTTCGCGAGCTTTCCCGAATGCTGCTAGAAGTCGACCACGAAGTCCAGAACAGGCAGGTCGCCATCCCAGGCGGCGGTGGCGCTCTCCCCCTCCACGTTGCCGAGAATCTCGCCTCGTGCAGCTGTCTCGTCCCACCGCACCAGGTACCGCAGGCGCGTCAACGATTCACCCGTCTGGAGCGTGGGCACCCAGTCTCCCGAACGCTCGGCTCCTGCCTGATCTCCGATCACGGCAAGCACGAGATCACCGTCGACGTCCACCTGGACTCGCGCCCCGACGCGCTCGTCGAAGGCTCCGTCCGCCGTCGCGAGCACCAGGGTGGCCTCGAAGGACACGTGGTCTACACAAGCGGGATCATCCCCTGGCTGGGGCTCGCGAGAGAGCTCCGCGACTTTGGCCGTCGGCAAGCGAGCTGGCACGCCGCAGCGGTCTGTCACGACACGCCATCACGCGCATGCTGCGTGGGCACACGAAGCCACGGCTCCCAGAGTTCTTGCGTGTGCTGGACGCGATCACGGGCCGCGTCGCGGACTGGGTGGCCACGCTCACCGACATCGAGCTGGTGCCAGCGCTGGCCGACGTACATCGGCGCACCCAAGCAGTGCGGCACCTGGTGTTCGACGAGCCCTGGGCTGCCGCCCTGGATCTGCCGGGTCTGGACCGTCGTGAGGGTGGTGCTGCTCGCCTGGCCCAACGACTGGGTCTCACCGAGGGGCGCGTTCGCGCTCTGCTGTCGCAGCTCGCCCAGTGGCACCTGCTCGAGCTGGCTTGGCCTACTGAGGAGGCTCGTCCACCCTGATGCGTACGGAGTCCCTGGAGGTCCCGTTGGGATCGGTCGCTTCCAGCACCAGCGTGGCGTCATGGTAGGCCGCGTCCGCCACCCACACGAGCGGGCTTCCCTCACCGATCACCTCCACCGTCTCCCGGTCCACCACGAGCTTCCAGACCCGCTCCACCGGGGTGCGCTCGAGACCCGATCGCGCAGCAGCGTCGAGCACCACCAGCTCGTTGTCCCAGTAGGTGTTCCGTGCGCGCGCGGGCGCGTTGATCCAGACGAAGGGTGGAAGGCGGGGCGACCACTCCACTCCCCGCACCCATCGCACGTCCTGTCCCTCCGCTCCGACGTTGTCGACCACGGTGAGTTCGAGCTTGTGCCAGCCAGTCTCCGTCAGCGTCAGCTCGGCGGTGCAGGGCTCGTCCCCCTCGGGCAGCACAGCTCCGTCCAGAGTCCACGTGTAGCTGTCGCAGAGCACGGCAGGCTGGTTCGGATCCGAGCCCAGGCCATCGACCACCACGGGCGTGTTCAGGGGGATGTGCCGGCCGAACACCTCGGTGGTGTCGACGTCGGAGGGAGCCGCTGGACGGTCGATCCGTGCGGTGGGCGCGTCGTTGGTGAGAGTGATCAGCACTGCTGCGTCGGTGAGTCCCCCCTCGCTGTCACGCACCGACGCTCGGAAGACGTGCACGCCGGGCTTCGTGAGGCGCACCTCGACGGAGGTGCCCTCCCCCAACGTGCCCAGCGTGGGAGACCACCAGCTCACGTCGCAGCAGTCGGACCCGTCCTCGGCATCCGACACCTCTGCGGTCAGCGTGATGTCGTGGCCCAGCGGCGACAGCGGCGTCACCACGTTGTCGGTCGGACTGGTGATCTCGATCTGTGGAGGTGTGTTGACGCGGGCCACCGTCAGGAAGCCGTCCACGCTGTTCACGTTGTTCCAGAACCACTCGAAGGACAGGTAGCCATAGCCCTGGTCTCCCCAGCCACATCCCCAAGAGTTCTTGACCACGACGTAGCCACCGCCCGGGGCGCCGGAGTCGTAGACCACCCGCACCACGTGCACGGCATGCCGCCCCACGAAGTCGTCGTCGATCTCGTAGTCGAGGAGTCCGCTGGGACGGTCGTACAGGCTGCGAAAGTCCTCGGTGACGTCGATGGACGCCACCACGCCGAAGCCTGACTCCGTGATCGCCCGGATGCTCTCGAAGTTCGGCCAGCCGTAGTCCAGCAGCTGCAGCACCAGACCCACCTTGGCGTAGTCCCCCCCTGGATCGGGGCGATACCACAGCAGTCCGGTGTCGGGGCCCATGTACAGACCGAGCTGGTGCGACGTCTCCGAGCAGGTCTTGTCGTCGTAGCCAACGCAGGAGTCGTCGTACCAGCTGTCCTGAAGCTCCCGGCGACAGGGCGACGGGTTGTAGCCCCACGAGGGCTCCAAGGGGATGGACCACCCCTCACTGCTCAAGTCGGTTGCGAAGTCCGCCAGGGGCAGCCCGTCGTCCAGCGACTCGTGGTACAGGTCGAACTTGCCGATCGAGTACAGGTACTGCTCCGACACGTCGATGGCGTTGCCCGTGAGCAACGACGCATTGCTCTCGATGGCCGATGCCATGGCGAAGGCGACGCAGGTGCCCCGCCGACGCTGGTTCTTCACGGGGGAGAGGTGCTCGAAGAGCTCCCACCCCGTCACCCAGCCACTGCTCGGAACCTCACACACGCGGTGACCGGTCTCATCGTTGCCCTCTCCGATGTCGACCTCGCCCTCCCACTTGCAGGCGCACACCTCGTCGTCGACCCAGCAGTTCTCGGGCTCGTCCACCCCCTCCAGCGAGCTGCGGAGATCACCGCGGGCGCCGCCGGGAAAGGCCCGCACCAAGGTGCGCCAGTCGTCCCAACATCGCGCCACGTCGGACTCGAGGAGGCGCAGCTCCTCCAAGTCCATGCTGCTGCGCTCGGAGCGACTCGTCGCGAGGTCGCGGCAGCGCTGGGGGACCACCACGAGCAGACGCTCCAGCACCTCCCGACGAGCGGCCGGATCGGACGTGCGCTCGATGGTGTGTGCGACGGAGCGGCGATGCAGCCCCTCCCCTTGCAGCTGAATCCGCACGCCGCCCACGTCCACCTCGTGGTTCCCGTCAGGCAGCGTGTCCACCAGGGCCCGATCAGCGGTGCGCAGCAAGCGCTCCCACTCCGGGTACTCCAGCACCAAGGCCTCTACGACCTCGGTGGCTTCGGCCTCGAGCGCGTCGATCCGTGCTCGCTCCTCGTTGGGATCGAGCTCGCCCACCTCGTAGAAGGTGCCCCGCGCATCGAGCGCGTCGTACTCCGCCTGACTCAGCTCCACGACCTCCCCGAGCTCCGTGTCGACATCACCGGAGCCACACCCCCCGATGCCGATCATCGCCACCAACCCACCGAACCGCATGTCGCCTCCCGCTGCTCGCAGGAACGTGACGCGGCGTGAGGGTGCAGGAGGGTGCAGGAGGTTGCAGGCGGCCGAAGACCACTCGGCTCGTCAGCCGCGTCGAGGCAGCAGCGAGGGCACCACCGCCGGCACCAACAACAAGCCCAGCACCAGCATCGGGTTGTCGTCGAGCATCGACTGCCCCAGGGCCAGCGTGTCGGTGAGGGCCGACACCGACATGATCCCCAGGAAGGCACCGCCCAACAGCGTGCCCAGGAACGCGGAGATGGGCACCCCCACCAGGGGCGTGACGTCACGAATCGGCAGGTTGAGCAACCGTAGGGCGGGCACGAAGGTGCCCGCCGCCGCCAGATAGTTGGCGAATGCCATGCCCACCGTGAACATGAAGAAGAAGAACAGACGCGAGATCAGCGGCCAGGACTCCGGAGGCGTGGGATCCACCGGCCCGATCTCGAGGTCCCAGGTGCGCAGGAACACCACCGCGAAGAAGGCGAAGCCGAAGGCGAAGGTGGCGCGCGCCGGCACCGGAATGCGCATCCAGGTGGGCAGCGTGGACGTGTCTCCCGCCGACAGTCGGCTCTCCAGCAGCCCCGCCACCATCAGCAGCGGGAAGTGCAGGAACACCAGCGCCTGGTGGGCCCAGCGCGGCAGCCAGGCGGCCAGGTCGGGAAACTGCGTGGTCAGCGCCAGCAGGCTGAAGGCTGCCGCGGCCAGAAAGTACAGGGTCGCCACGAAGCGAAACACGCGATTGTCGTGGGGTCCGTCCGCCATGGCCCGCCTCCTGGGGCCCCCAGCTAACGCGTCCGGGGCGGCCCTCGCCCTGCTACAGTCCGCCCACCACCTCGGAGCCCCCCTTGAGCCGTCAGATTCGCGTGTTCCTGTCGTCGACCTTCCGCGACATGCAGCAGGAGCGTGAGGCCCTCATCAAGCAGGTGTTCCCGGGTCTGCGACGCCTGTGCCGCGACCGCGGCGTGGACTTGGTGGAGGTGGACCTGCGCTGGGGCATCACGGAGGACCAGGCCGAGCAAGGCGAGGTCCTGCCGTTGTGCATCCGTGAGATCGAGCGCTGCCGTCCCTACTTCGTGGCGATCCTGGGCGAGCGCTACGGCTGGGTGCCCGACTCGGTCCCCGACGAGCCCTGGGCATTGGAGGGGGCCAGCGTCACCCACATGGAGATCCACTGGGCTGCGCTGAAGGAGGGCACGGACACGGACCGGAGCTTCTTCTTCTTCCGTCGTGGAGCCGAGGGCCCCGAGCCCCAGCAGGCCCTCAAGGCCGAGATCGAGCAGCGCGGGCTTCAGCCGAGCCACTACGACGACCCCGAGGATCTCGCATCCCAGGTCCGCGACACCCTGCTCGCCGCCATCGATGCAGACTTCCCCGAGGATGCCGAGCGCACCTGGCTGGACGTCGAGCGAGAGGAGATGGCGGCGTTCCTCCGCTCGCGGTCGCGGGTCTACGTGTCCCGGCCGGAGTGGATGGACCGCCTCGACGAAGGCTCGGTCATCGTGACGGGGCCATCCGGGAGCGGGAAGTCGTCGCTACTGGCCAACTGGGCCGAGCAGACCGAGGAGCGCACCTTCGTGCACTTCCTGGGAGCCACCGCGCGCAGCGCTCACGTGGACACGCTGGTGCACCGGATCCTGGCCGAGCTCGCGGACGAGGTGCCCTCGGATCCCGCAGACCACCGAGCAGCCCTCGCTCCCTGCTTGGCGGCGGCAGCCCCGGTCACGCTGGTGCTCGATGCCGTGGAGCACACCGACGATCTGTCGTGGCTCCCCCACCCGCTCCCCGAGGGGGTACGACTGGTGGCCTCCGGCCTGCCGGGGCAGGCGCTGGACGAGCTGCTGCGGCGTGGCTACCCGAAGCTCGAGCTCACACCCCTCACCACCGCGGAGCGACGGCGCATCGTGGTGGAGGCCCTGGCCCTGCACGGCAAGGCCCTGGACGACGAGCGCGTGGAGCGCATCGCCGGAGCGCAGCAGACCTGCAGCCCCCTGTTCCTGCGCACGCTCACCGAGGAGCTGCGGCTGTGGGGCGATCACGAGGCCCTCGACGAGCACATCGACCACCTGCTGAGCGCACCCACGGTGCCTCAGCTGTTCGACCGCGTGCTGGCCCGCCTGGAGCGAGACTACGAGGGCGACCACCCCGGGATGGTGGGGGCCTGCATGTCGGCGCTGGCGGCCGCTCGCTTCGGGCTCACGGAGCCGGAGCTGCTCACCCTCCTCGACGTTCCGGCCTTGAGCTTCGCCCCCCTCTCCCACGCGCTGGAGTCGTCGCTGGTGAGCCGCAGCGGGGTGCTCTCCTTCTTCCACAGCGGACTGCAACGCGCCGTCCGAGCGCGCTACCTCACGACCTCCGCCGACCTTCGACAGCGGCGACGACAGCTCGTCGACTTCTTCGGCGCGCAGCCCATGGACGAGCGCGTGTGCGAAGAGCTGCCCTGGCTGCAGCACGAGGTGGGAGACCTCGAGGGGCTCACCCGCACCCTCACGGATCTCGACGTGTTCCTCTACCACGCCGAGGAGGCCCAACTGCAGGACCTGGTGCGCTGGTGGAAGGCCGTGCCCAGCGAGCCGGCTGCCGGCTATGCCGCCTCGCTGTCGGCCTACGGCGCGTCGGAGCCCGCCCCCTTCGAGCACGCCTTCGTGACCCACAAGCTCGCCCGCTTCCTGGAGCTGATGGCCGACTTCGACACCGCACTTCCCCTGTTCGAGCAAGCCCGCGCGCTGTATGCCGAGGCCGTCCCCCCCGACGATCCGAACCTCGGCGTGGTGGCCAACGACCACGCCCTGGCCCTGTTCCTCGCCGGTCGGTACCAGCAGGCGGAGCCGGCCTACCGCGAGGCGATCCGGCTGATCGGCGACGTGCCCAGCGTGCTGCACAACCTGGCGGAGATCCTACTGCGGCAGGGGAGGTTCACCGAGGCCCTCGAGCTGTCGGAGCGCGCGGTGCACAACCTGCAGCGCACCTTCGGCCGCCACCCCCTGACGGCCACCACCATGCAGAACCTGGCCCGAGCACAGATGGCCCTTGGCGACCTGCAGACCGCCGATGCCACGCTGACGGAGGCACTGTCCATCGTGGACGGCCCCCCCACGCGAGTGCTGGCCGTGGCGCTGACGAACCTCGCGGCCCTGCGGCAGACCCAGGGGCATACCGCACAAGCCGAGGTGCTGTACCGTCGCAGCGTGGAGGTGTCGGAGCAGGTGCTGGGCCCCGATCACCCCAACGCAGCCAGCACCCTGGCCGGGCTGGGCTCCGTGCTCTTCTACGCGAACAAGTGGGACGAGTCGATGGCGGTGTACCTGCGCGCCATCCGCCTGGTGGAGACCCACATGGGTCCGAGTCACCCCAACCTCGGTCCCTGGCTGACGGCGGTGGCGAACCTGATGGTGCGCCAGGGCCGCGGTGCCGAGGCGGAGGTCCACGCGCGGCGTGCCCATCGGATCGCCTGCGACACCCTGGGGGAGGCCTCCTCCGACGCAGGACAGGCGGCACTGTCGCTGTCGGCGTGTGCCGCCAGCCGTGGCGACGTGGACGAGGCGGCTCGCCTGGCCTTCCGCTCCTGCCAGATCCTGTCGGAGTCCCTCGGTCCCTTCCACGCGACCACGGACATGTCGTGGGGCATGGTGGAGCACCTCGCGATCAGCTCGCTGCAGAACGGCGACCCCGCTCGTGCTGAGCCCCTGTTCCGCAGGTTCCTGGGGCGCCTGACCGCGAAACTCGGCCACGACGACCCCCGACTGGGGCCCACGCTGTGGAACCTGGGGCAGTCCTTGGTGCAGCTGGGCCGCCCGAGCGAGGCCATCTCCCTGTTCCAGCGCGAGCTCGCGATGGCGGAAGCCAGCTACGGTCCGAACCACCAGGAGACGGTGCAGAGCCGCAAGAACCTGGATGTCGTGCGCATGTCCCTGCCCCAGGGCCCTCAGTGAGGCGCCAGCGACACGTGCCGTAGGCGAATGGAGCGGTGGCCTCGATGCACGGGCACCGCGTCGAGTCCCTGGGGCACGTCGGCGGCCTCCAGATCCAGCACGTCGAAGGCCCACAGCCCACCCACCGCCTCCGACGCCTCGAGCTGCACCTCGAGGACATCGGCACCACCTGCGTGGTAGAGCACGCCCCGGTGCTCCACGGGCCGACCCGCCACCCACAGGCGCGTGTGCGGACTCGGTAGCATCCATCCGAGCCCGCGAGCCCCTCGCGCCGAGCGCAGCCGCAGCGTGGTTCGCGCCGACGACTCCACGTCCACGATCACGTCGAGCTCGTCTCGTGGATCGGCCGCCCTCGCCCACGCGCCCGCCCACAGCGGCGAGCGGGGCCCCGCGACGTCGCTCGCTGGTGCGAAGCCCTCCGGGGGCCTCGAAGACGCCGCCAGCCACACGGCATCGTCACCCTGCTGCACGTGGGTGACGGACAGCGTCGCAGGTCGCTCGGCAGTCGCCGCCGGGGCGAGCAGCGTGGCTGATGCCACTCCCAAGGCACCCCCCATCCCTGCGAGCCCGATCCGTGGTGTCAGGGGCGCCAACGTGGGCACCAGGGTCGTCAACGCCAGCACCAGGGGCAGGGCGACGGTGAGGGCGGACAGGCCCACCGCAGCTTCGAGGCGCAGGGCGAGCTGGAGCCAGAAGACCAGGGCCAGCAGGCTGCCTCCGAGGGCCCAGGGCCACGACCCGACGTCGTCACCCGTGGTGAGCAGACCCAAGGTGGCCATCCCGCAGGCCCACGCCACGGGCGCCACCCACAGGTAGCTGGCTCCTGGGGCCTCGAGCGCCACCGCCACACCGAGCACACCCATCCAGCCCCAGACCGACATGAAGCGAGCCCACCCCTCGACCCGCGCCCACAGCGACGCCGTGGCCAGCAAGGACCCCAGGCACATCCCCCACAGTCCCAGCCGCAGCGGCCACGGCCACCCGGTCCAGGTGGCTCCGGCCAGGCGCAGCCCCTCTTGCAGCCCGACGCACGCCCCGACCACGGCCACGCCCCACAGCGGCACGACGAGAAGGCCGACGGCGGCCGGTCGCCAGCCACCCTCCGAGCGACTCAGACCCACGGCGCCGAGCCCGCAGACCCACAGCAGCACCGCGAGGGCCAGCGGACGGGCCCACGCCTCGGGCCAGCGCAGCACCACGACACCGAGCACGTCGGCGTACACGTCGTTGGTGTCGGTGGCCGCCGCGAAGTCCGCGCTCCCCAGCGCCAGCCAGGCCGCCACCGCAGCGTCCCCTTGATCCTGCACCGAGCTGCGATCCAGATGGCTCCAGTCGTCCAGCGGCGTGTGGTAGCGGTGCACCCCGTCGAGGAAGGCGAAGTTCACGGCGTGCACCCCCGCCTCCTTGAAGACCGTCAGATCCGTGTCGTTGGGGAGGCGTCGGTACACCTCGAAGAACAACGACGACGCGTTGGGCTCGGCCATCGACGCCATGGCGGTGCGGGTGAGCCAGCCGTTCGGCTGCGAGGTCTCGAACAGGTAGCTGGGCCCTCCCGTTCCTCGCGCCTCCACGTTCACCACCGCCGCCACCCGCGCCATCTCGGGATGGTCCGACACGAAGGCCCGAGCGCCCAGCAGGCCCACCTCCTCGCCGTCGGTGATCAGCACGCCCAGGGCATTGCGAGGGGCGTCCGCCTCCGACGCCAGGCGCACCGCCTCCAGCACGATGGCCATCCCGTGTCCGTCGTCGGCCAGCCCCGGACCCGCCGACACCGAGTCGGAGTGAGCCACCAGGAGCACCAGCGGAGCCCCCGGTGGACCCGACACCTCCGCGAAGAGGTTGTGCACCGTGCCACACGTGCCGCCGTCACACACCGTCTGCCGCTGCACGGACGGCGCTAGACCGAGTCCCTCCAGTCGTCTCGCGAGCCTGGCCCGAACCGCCTCCGAGGCGGCACTCCCCATCGGCCGAGGGATCTCGTCGCCCAGCACCGCACGCAACTCGAACAGCGCCCGCTCCACGTCGAAGCCCGTCGCGGCGGTGGGGCGAGGCCCGGAGCGCCAGGCGACCAGCAGGAAGACGAGTCCCAGGCACACGGCCACCCACCCGTGTCGCAACCCTGCCGTCACCGCTCCTCCCCGCCGCGCATCCTACAGGGCGGTACGACGGCGTTAGGCTGTCGAGCCCTCGGAGGGTCCCACGTGAAGCCAGTGTCCCCCGCGAGCATGCTGCTGCCCCTGGTGCTCGCGGCCTGCGAGGAGCAGCCTCCGCGGCTCGTCTCCATCACCCCCGATCACGCGTTCGTGGACGGCTGCAGCGACGTGGTGATCCAGGGCAGCAACCTCGGCACCACCGCGACCGCCACCCTCGGTGGAACCCGATTCACCATCGTGCCTGCCGCAGCGAACGAGCGCCTGCCCGCCCATGCCCAAGACATCGGCTTCCTCTACACGGGCCTCATCCCCCCGGGCCCCGCCGTGGGCTTCGCGGACCTGGCCCTGGACGTCGACGGGGTCGAGCTCACGCTGCCGGATGCCTTCTTCTACGAGCCTTGCCCCGACACCTTCCTCGTCACGTCGTTCCAGCTCCCCAGCACCACGATGCCCGACGAGGAGTTCCCCCTCACGGGGTGTGGCCTCACCGATCAGGTCGAGCTCGTCTTCGTCGACCTGCAGTGCGACGAAGCCACCCGTCAGCCCCTCACGCTGGACTGCTCCTCCGCCATCGGCCGGCTGCAGATCCCGAAGCTGCCCGACGGCCAGTACTTCGCTCGGGTGGAGCACCCCGACGGCACCGTGGACACCTTCAGCGGCCCCACCATCGACGCGCCCGGCTACTCCTGCGCCGGCAGACCCGTGTCCATCGAACGCCCCACCCCCGGAACCGGGCCCACGAAATGAGCCTGCTCGTCGCTGCCTGGCTGGGAGGTGCGGGTGCAAGCGTCGCCGAGGCTCGGGAGGTGGGTGCGCTGGTGGGAACCGTGGTGGACCAGCGAGGGCTGCCGCTGGGCAGCGTCACCGTGTCGCTGGGCGGACCCCAGATCCTGGTGGAGCAGACCACGCGCACCCAGCAAGACGGCTCCTTCCAGCTGCATGCCCTGCCTCCCGGGCGCCACCTGCTGTCGTTCACCAGCCAAGGGGAGCTGCTCGGCGAGGCACCGGTCACGGTGGATCTGCTGGTCACCAGCCGGGTGCACATCCAGGTCGACCTCGGAGCGCCGGACGCCACCGTCGTCACCGTGCGCCCCGCAGATGCGGGCCACCCCAGCCCGAGTACCTCGTACCGCTTCGAGTCCTGGGAGCGGCTGCCCCTCGGCCGGCGCATGCTCGACGTGGTGTCCACGGCCCCCGGTGTGGCGGGACGCATCGACACCAGCGCCGGCGGCTTCGGCGTCGCCCGTCCCGTGCAGCCCAGCTCACGAGGGGAAGGCCCCCTCGGCAACGCCTATCGAATCGACGGCATCCCCTCGCGTCATCCCGTCACCAAGGAATCGGCACAGCCCCTCGACATCGACGCCATCGAGGCCATCCACGTCTACACCGCCGGGGCTCCCGCGGAGTTCGGTCGGGCCACCTCCATGTTCGTGGACGTGGTCACCAAGGACGGATCCGACGAGCACCACGGCTCGGTGGCCGCCCACTACAGCTCCCATGCGTGGTTCGATGCGTTCCAGCCCATCTTGATGGAGAACCTGCAGGCGGAGGGAGACACCATCAAGCCCCGCTGGAAGATCCCCGAGCTGTCCGCCACTGCGGGAGGGCCCGTGGTGCCCGGTCAGCTGTGGTACTTCGCGGCACTCCAGGGTCAGTACGACTGGACCCTGCCCCAGGGGCTGCCACGGCGATTCGCCACCGACACGTTCACGGCACGCGGGCTGGCCAAGCTCACGTGGCAGCCCGCGCCCACGCTGCAGCTGCGCTACACCCTGCTCGGTGACCTCGACCGACTGGTGGCCGTCGATCCCGATCCCACGGTGGCCATCGAGGCGCGGTCCAGCCTACGGACCTGGGCACAGTCCCACACGGTGCACGGCACCTTCAGTCCCTCGGCGCGAGACACCGTGGAGATCAGGCTCGCCGCCACCAACAACAACCGCGATCAGGTGCCCCGGTTCGGCGACGAGCTCTCCCCGGCCCGCGTGACCTCGCAGCCCATCCAGTTCGGCAACGCCTTCGCCTTCGACCTGCAGGACGCGAACCGACTGGGGGGCAGCCTCGTCTACCAGCGCACCGTGGCCGACTGGCTCGGACGACACGTACTGCGCGCGGGCGCCGATCATTGGCAGCTCACCCAAGCTCGCACGGTGCTCAACACGGGGGTGACGGAGATCGCCTGGGTGGACAGCAATGGCGTGGTGGTGGAGGGCGACCGCCGCGAGGCGGGCGTGCGCTACGAAGGCTCGCCGTTCCTGCCGTGCACGGAGCCCGACTTCTCGAACTGTGCGGTGCGCGAGTACCACGAGAACGTGGGGCGCCTGGCCCACCGGTCGCACCTGACCGGCCTGTTCCTGCAGGACCTGTGGCAGCCCATCGACGAGCTCACCGTCGAGCTGGGCGTGCGCCTCGATCTCGAGCAGGGGCGCGACAACGACGGCGCGCGCCCTGCCACCCAGACCACCGACCAGCTCGCGCTGCCCGCCGCCGACCGCGCGGCACCCGGCGCCCTCGGTCTGCTGGTGCTGCCGGCCCCTCGGCTGGGACTGGCCATCGATCCGCTGGGCAACGGACGGATCCGCGCCATCGGCCACATCGGGCGCTACTACGACGTGCTGGGTCCGGGGTTGTGGCAGTGGGCCAACACACGCTCTGCCGTCAGCACCGTGCGCTTCGAGCGGGCGAACCCCTCTTCGGGTGACTTCCGCTGGACGGAGACCGTGGAGAACACGGTCACGCCGCGGCTCTTCGATCCCGACCTGGTGCCCCCGCACGCCGACCGACTCACCTTCGGCCTCGACGGAGAGCTGTTCTGGGGCATCGGGCTGTCCGCTCGCGTCACCGCCTCGCGCACGCGCAACCTGCTGGAGGACGTCAACGGCTACGACGACGACGCCACGCGCTACGTCACCAATGGTGTCGACAAGGAGCGCAGCTACCGCGCCTTCGAGCTGCAGGTGGAGCGCCGCTTCGACGAGCGCTTCCAGCTGTTCGGCAGCTACACGCTGCAGGAGTCGTGGGGCCACGCGCCAGGCCAGCTGGAGCTTCCGGGCCAGGGCCCCTACGACGCCAACGGCAACAACGTGAGCGCCTACCTCGACGACATCGGCGACCGCGACGTGCGCGCCACCTACTACACGACGGGCCTCGGCGGGGTGCTGGACACGCTCAAGGGCCTGGGGCGCGTCGATCCCGACGAGCCAGGCTTCGCAGACGATGCGGGGCACACAGGCCCCCTGCCCTACCACCCGCGACACACGGCCACCCTGCTCACCTCCTACACGGCCCCCGTGGGCCTCACGGTGGGCATCGCCTACGAGATGAGCTCGGGCAATCCCTGGCAGAAGCGCGCCATCGTTCCGGCCTACGGAGCGCCCTATGCCTTCCCCGAGGGTCGTGGCTCCCGTCGCATGCCGCCTGTCCACTACCTGGATATTCGCCTCGCGCAGCGGCTCGACGTCGGTGCTGGTCGCAGCGTCGAGGCCTCGCTGGACGTGTTCAATCTTCCAGGGTTCGCCTCGGCGATCACCTACCAAGAGACGGGGGGCAACAGCTTTGGCACGGCACTTCACCGCCAGGCGCCGCGCTCCGCGCGTCTGGGTCTCCGCTTCCGCTACTAGCGCACTGCTGCTCTGCGCATCGATGTCCTGCACGGCAGGCGGCACCGCGTCACGGGTCGACAATGCGGAGCGGTGCAGCGGGGCACGCCAGGGGTTGGTCACCGTGGATCAGCTGGCGAGCACCGTGGGCACTCAGGCCACCCTCCTCCATGCCTTCAAGGACAAGCCAGCGCCTGCGGTCGTTCGCCGAATGGTGAACCGCTCGGGGGAGGCCAACCGCTCCGAGCATCGTCACGAGGCCATCCTGACGGCGCTGTGCCCCGTGCTGGCCAAGGCGGCCACCGGCCTCGGTCGCGACCTCGCGGGACTCGGGAACGGGCTCGCAGAGCGCGGCCAACAGATCGCAGCCTTGTGCACCTCGCCCGACGCCGACGGCGCCATCGAGCTCAAGAAGGCGGCGAGCCGCGTGGGTGCCGCCGTGCGCGACGTGCAGCAGCGCTGCACCGACTACCCCGACGACGACGTGGATCTGCCCACGGCCTGCACCATGTCCATGCACGTGGCGATTCCGCTGCTCGAGCCCATCGCACGGCTGCCAGCCGTGGTCCACGACCTCGACGATCGCCGCGAGGCGCTGAGGGCCGTGGCCCAGGTGAAGCCGTTCGATCCCCCTGCCTTCGAGGAGCCCCTCCGCACCCTCGGCGCGGTGGAGGGAGCCCACGGAGCGGCCTGTGGGAACACGGTGAAGCTCGCTCGAGACCACCTGGAGCGCCACCTGCCCGGAGGTGCGGAGGCCGACGTGCTGAAGAAGGCACGCGACGCCATCGAGGCCGTTGCGGCGCAGTGCGAGGCGCCCGACTTCTCACCGTTCGAGGCCAGGCGGCAGACCTCCAAGGCAGAGGTGACCGCTCAGGCCGATGCTCTATCGGAGCAGATCAGAGCCACCCAGCGCGCATTCGCCGCGGTGCTCGACGGATGTAAGCACTCTGACGTGGAGCCACAGTAGACGCCCCGCTATGACTTCTCCGGTGACCGGGCGTCGCATTCGGGCGAGGCCCCTCACAAAGGGAGGTTCGAGTTGGCAGGGGTGGATCGTCGTGTTCCCATTCGTCGCTTGCTGTCCGAGGCCGCTGAAGGCCAGCCCGTCGTGATCACCGGCTGGGTGAAGACGTCTCGGTTCGGCAAGAACGTGAGCTTCGTCCATCTGTTCGATGGTTCGACGCCCAACACGATCCAAGCCGTGCTCCCTGCGAATTTCGACGCCGAGCTGCAGGGGCAGCTCGGCGTGGGAACGGCCCTGCGCGTCACCGGACAGTGGGTGGCGTCACCGGGCTCCGAGCAAGCCCTCGAGGTCGCCGTCGAGGACGTGCAGGTGGTGGGGGCCGGCAACACGCCGGACTACCCGCTGCAGAAGAAGCGCACCACGCTCGAGTTCCTACGCACCATCGCCCACCTGCGGCCACGGTCCAACACGCACCAGGCCGTGGTGCGGGTGCGCAACTCGCTGTCCTGGCAGATCCACCGCTTCTTCCAGGAGCGAGGGTTCCTCTGGATCCACACCCCCGTCATCACGGGCGCAGATGCGGAGGGCGCTGGCGAGGTGTTTCCGCTGTCGAACGCCCCCGAGTTCTTCGGTCGCCCGGCGTTCCTCACGGTGTCCGGGCAGCTCGAGGTGGAGTGCTTCGCCCAGTCCCACACCGACGTCTACACCTTCGGACCCACGTTCCGGGCGGAGAACTCCAACACGGCGCGGCATGCGTCGGAGTTCTGGATGATCGAGCCCGAGATCGCCTTCGCCGATCTCGACGACGTCGTCGCGCTAGCCGAGGACTTCGTGCGCACCGTGGCTGCCGCGGTGCTCGAGCAGTGCAGCGACGACTTCGCCTTCTTCGATCGCTTCATCGAGAAGGGCGTGGTGGAGGCGGTACAGAAGGCCATCGAGAAGCCCTTCCAGCGCGTCACCTACCACGAGGCCCAGGCGATCCTCGAAGCCTCGGGCCGCGAGTTCGAGTTCCCCGTGGGAGTGGGAGCGCACCTGCAGGCCGAGCACGAGCGCTTCCTGGCCGAAGAGCACTTCGAGGGGCCCGTGTTCGTCACGGACTACCCCGCCGACCAGAAGGCCTTCTACATGCGCCGCAACGACGACGGCGAGACGGTGGCAGCCACCGATCTGCTGGTGCCGCGGATCGGCGAGATGCTGGGCGGGTCGCAGCGCGAGGAGCGCCACGACGTGTTGGTGCAGGAGCTGAAGCGCCGCGGCATGTCCGACGAGCACCTGTGGTGGTACCTCGATCTGCGCAAGTTCGGCACCACGCCCCACGGCGGGTTCGGCCTGGGCTTCGACCGCATGTTGATGTGGATCACGGGCGTGCAGAACATCCGCGACGTGATCCCCTTCCCGCGCAGCCCCGGCAGCGCAGAGTTCTAAGGCCCGCAGGCGCCGCCCGACGTCGCCGTCAGGCGTCGTAGCGGCGCTGCAGCCTCGGATCCAAGCTCAAGGCCTGAAGCGCCATCCGAGCCTCGCTCGCCGTGCTCGGGTGGCGCGCCGCCTTCGACAGCCACTGGAAGGCCTCCACCCGCCGGCCCTCCCGCGCCAGGATCATGCCCGCGGCCAGCTGCATCTTGGCCTGATCGAGGGAGTCCGCGCCTCGCGCTGCGCCGGCCAACAGGTGCACGGCTCGGGTGGCGCTGCCCCGATCCGCCAGGTGCTCCGCCTGGGCGATGAGGTCCGCCACCTTCGCCCCTCGCATCCGCGACATCCGGATCCCGGGTCCCAAGACCAGTCCCACCAGCGCCCCTGCGAAGAAGCCTCCGAGGTGCGCTCCGTAGGCCACGCCGGTGTCGCCCCCCAGGAACAGGGGCAGCAGGTTCTGCACCACCACGTAGCCACCCAGCACGAGCCAGGCGGGCAGCAGCACGGTGTTGACGAAGAAGGGGAAGAAGAAGATCACCACCTTCACGACGTTGCGCGGGAACAGCAGCGCGTAGACCCCCAGCACCCCGCTGATCGCCCCCGACGCGCCCACCAGCGGAGTGCCCGAGCTTCCCGCCAGCAGCGCGAAGGACAGCGTCGCCACCACACCAGTGGCCAGGTACATCGCGAGGAAGCCCAGCCGGCCCATCCGGTGCTCCACGTTGTCACCGTAGATCCAGAGGAACAGCATGTTGCCCGCGAGGTGTGCGAAGCCTGCGTGCATGAACATCGACGTGAACAGATCCACCACGCTCGGGTTCGAGGGCCGGTAGCCATGCTCGAACACCGCCAGATCCCAGCTCGTGAGCACGGTCACGTACAGCTCGAGGTGCTCCGCCGGAACCACCGTGCCCAGGAAGGTCAGGTATTCCTGCAAGATCGGGTCGTCGGCTCGCGGAGGCGCAAACGACAACGGCAGCGTCCACATCAGGTAGACCAGCACGTTCGCAGCGATCAGCGCCCAGGTGACCCAAGGGGTGAAGGGCTTGGGATTGGGCTCGTCGCCGATGGGGAGGAACACGAGGCGACCTCGGGGTGGAGGGTCAGAGTGGTTACCGAAGGGGCGTGCACGAACGACATCCGTTCTACCGTCTTCCGAAGCCCCTGATTGCACTGGCCACGCTCGCACTCTCCGTGCTCGCCCTGGTCCCGGTGGCCGCCGCCGTGCGGTGGCCGTGGCTGTGGCTCGCTTTTCCGCTGATCATCAGCTGGGGCTGGTTCGCGTCCACCCCGCTGCTGCGGGCGCTGGGGGTGTATCGCTACTACTCGCCCTTTCTGTGCGCCATGTGGCCCAGCAAGCGGCGCCTCGACATCCACCTGGGCACCAGCTTCGATCACGCCTTCGCCCTTCGCCCGAGCGACGCCGGGCGCACCGCCCAGGCCAAGGTGCTCGCCGGCGCGCTCGACGGATTGATCGCCATCGCCGACGACGTGGACCGCGGGCACCTGGACCCCGACGTCCGAGTGGAGGGCAGCTCCTGGTTCTTCTCGCCCTCCACCGCCCGGCGCCTGGGCTTCCGCATCGAGCAGCCCCACCTGGTGGGGCGGCTGATCCCGTGGCTCATCGTGCTCGACATCGCGGCCATGTACAGCTTCACCCGAGGACGGCTGGCCTGGCCGCCGCGCCTGAGCGTGCGACGCGCAGCCACCACGGCAGGGGAGCTGCTCGCCCATCGCGACCAGCTCACCCTCATGCGGGACCGCCTCCGTCGCCACTCGGCGTGACGCGTCTACTGGTCTTCGACGGTGGCAGAGTCGTCCCACTCGGCGATGAAGAAGTCCACGCGACGGTTCTTGGCCCACGCCTCGGGCGTACTGGCCGGATCCACCGGCTTCGTCTCGCCGTAGCCCTCGCTGGTGAGGCGCCCGGCGTCCATCCCAGACTCCACGAAGTACGCCAGCACCGAGGCCGCGCGGTCCTTCGACAGCTGCAGGTTGTACTCGTCGGGGCCGCGCTCGTCGGTGTGGCCCTCGATCCGCAGCTTCCGGATCTCGGGGTAGTCCTCCAGGATCTGGATCGCCTCCTCGAGCAGCGGATACGACAGCGGCTTGATCGTGGCGGAGTTCGTCTCGAAGAGCACGGTGTCGCGCAGGTCGATGCGGTCGCGGCTCACCACCGCTCCCGTCTCCTTGGGCTGCAGCTCCACCACAAGGTCCACCGGCGGGCCGTTCTCCACCGTGAGGTCGACGATGCCGTCCTCGTAGCCCGCGGACTTGGCGATCACCTGGTACTTGCCGTCGTCGATGCCCATGGCGAAGGGGGTCACCCCGCCACGGCCCTCACCGTTCTCGTCGGCCACGGTGATCCGAGCCACGCCCACCTCTTCCTGGGTGACCGCGTCCACCACCTGGATCCGCACCAGCGCCCGCTCGGGACACCCATCGTCGTCCTTGTAGGTGTCGAAGTCCTCGGGGTCGTTCATGCACTGATCGGCGGCGTCGAGGATTCCGTCGTCGTCGTTGTCGATGTCGGGGCAGCCGTCGCTGTCCTGCCAGTCGTCCATGTCCTCGGGCTGGGTGGGACACTCGTCGCCGGCCACCAGCCCGTCCCCATCGAGGTCGCCAGCGACGGGTCGCGGCTCGTAGCCCACGCCCAGCAGCAGGCGCAGATCGGGCGAGCCGATGCCCGGCGTGATGCCGGCCCCGATGCCACCCCGCACCACCACGTCCCCTTCTCCCGGGTACCCGTAGCCGCTGCCCAGCACCTCCAGCGGACTGCCCGCCGAGTTGCTGAGGGGAGCGGAGAACGGAATGAGGCTGGCCAGCTCCAGCGCCGCTCCCGCCCGCTCCGAGAACGCGTACCCCGCCCCGAGGCGACCCACGAAGTAGTCGTTGAGGCGAATGTTCTCGAGGTCCGACTCCGGGCGCCCCTGCAGGCCCACGTTGCCAGAGAGCAGCAGATCTCCCACCTCGGTGGTCGCGATTCCTGCGAGCTCCCAGGCCAGGCCGTCGTTGCCCAGGGCGGTGTCCACCGTGGACGTGGGCAGCCAGAGACGACCGTTCAGGGCCAGTCCGACAGGCCGATCCTCCATGTCCAGGATCGTGCCCTTGGCGTCCAGCGAGATGTCGCCGAGACCCGACTGCGCCCCTCCCACGTCCGAGGTGGTCAGCAGGTACATCGGCAGGTCCAACCCAAGCCGCACGGGCCCGAGCTGCCCCCCGATCATGGCATCGAGCTGCCAGATGCTGTTCACCAGTCCGGTGACACGATCGTCCTCCGAGATGTAGACGAGGGGTTGATCGACGAACTGGAGAAGCGCCCGACCGAACAGGGTCTCGCTCCGATTGCGCATGGCATCGTCGACCCACAGCATGCGACGTCCGTCGATGCTGGGTCTGAAGGTCTGCGCGTTGAGGTTCGGAACGTCACCATTGGTGACCTGCTGGGCGTTCGCGGCGGCGGACAGGATGAAGAGAACCATGTGTTGCCTCCACGGCGTTGGAGCGGATGCTACACGATCTCGCCCACTTGCGGGCTATGAGGACCCTCCGGAGGGGTCATGGCGGAAGAGCAGCAGTCCGTGGTGGTGGTATCAGGTCCTAAGGAACTGAAGAATCTCCTTGGAGGTAACAACCAGGTTGCAGAGGAAGAGGCACCACCCCGATCCTCGGTGACCGAGCACGAGACGACCATCGCAGGCCAGCGCGTGCCCTACCAGGCAACTTGTGGCAGCCTCGAGGTGGGGCTCGACGACCCCGACAAGCCGACGGAGCGCTTGTTCTACACGGCCTACATCCGCAGCGACATCGATCAGCGCGATCAACGGCCGCTGACGTTTTGCTTCAACGGAGGCCCCGGATCGAGCTCGGTGTGGCTACACATGGGCTGCTTCGGCCCCCGTCGCGTGCGGGTGGACGTGGACGCCGTGCCGGTGCCCCCCGCCCGCGCCGAGGACAACCCCCACTCGCTGCTCGACGTCACCGATCTGGTGTTCGTGGACCCCGTGGGCACCGGGTTCTCCCGGCCCCAGAACGACCAGGGTGCCGACTACCACGGGGTGTCTGGAGACGTACAGAGCGTGGCGGAGTTCGTGCGTCGCTTCGTCACCAAGCACGCTCGCTGGGAGAGCCCCAAGTACATCGCCGGCGAGAGCTACGGCACCACCCGAGCCGCAGCACTGGCGGCGCACCTGCAGGAGCGGCACGGCCTGCACCTGAACGGTCTCGTCCTGCTCTCCGTGGCCCTGCAGTTCCAGACGCTGATCTTTCACGAGGGCAACGACCTGCCCCACGCCTTGTACCTCCCCGGCTATGCCCTGACGGCGGCGTACCACGGCCGAGTGGACGTACCCGACTTGCAGGCCTTCGCCCGTGAGGTGCAGAGCTTCGCGATGGATCGGTACATGCCTGCGCTCATGCGAGGGACCGATCTTCCCGAGGCGGAGGGCCGCGCGCTGGCCTCGCAGATCGCCTCCTTCACGGGCCTGGATGCCGACTTCGTGTGGCGGTGCAACAACCGCGTCGATCTCATGCGTTTCTGTCGGGAGTTGCTGCGGTCCGAGCGGCGCACGGTGGGCCGGCTCGACAGTCGGTTCACGGGAGCCGAGCGCGACGCCGCAGGCGAAGGCATCAGCAAGGATCCCTCCATGTCGGCGCTCATGGGGTCCTACGCCAGCGCCTTCCTGCACGATCTGCGCGTCCGGCTCAAGTACGAGGACGACGACGTCTACGAGCTTCTGAACATCAAGGTCAACCAGTCCTGGAAGTGGTCCAGCGACAACCGCTACCTCGACGTCACGGACCGACTTCGCACGGCGATGATCGACAATCCCCACCTGCGTGTCTTCGTGGCCAGCGGGCTGTACGATCTGGCCACCCCTCGCTTTGCCACGAACTACACCTTGGCCCACCTGCAGCTGGAGCCCGAGGCGAGGTCACGGATCACCCATCACGCCTACGAGGCCGGGCACATGATGTACATCCACGAGCCGTGCATGGTGGCCTTGCGCAGCCATCTCCTGTCGTTCTACGACGGTCCGTCACAACCCGATTAAGACGCCGCGAGCGGGGGGATCATCATGGCTCGCCAGTACATCTATCAGATGCAGAATCTGCAGAAGGTGCTCGGAAACGGCACGGAGGTGCTCCGCGGCATCTCCCTGTCGTTCTACCCAGGCGCCAAGATCGGGGTGATCGGCCCCAACGGAGCCGGCAAGTCCACGCTGCTGAAGGTGATGGCCGGGATCGACACCGATGTGATGGGGCGCACCTGGATCGATCCCGACGCCACGGTGGGGTACCTGCCCCAGGAGCCCGAGCTCGACCCCACCAAGACCGTCCGGCAAAACATCGAAGAGGGGGTCGCCGAGGTTCGCGGGCTGCTCGACAAGTACGAAGCCGTCACGGCTCGCTTCGACGAGGAGCTCACCGACGACGAGATGAACAAGGTCATCGACGAGCAAGCCGCGCTGCAGGACAAGATCGACGCCATCAACGCCTGGGAGGTGGACCGCACGGTGGACATCGCCATGGACGCGCTGCGCGTTCCTCCTGGCGACGGCCCGGTGGACACGCTGTCGGGCGGAGAGAAGCGCCGAGTGGCCCTGGCGCGACTGCTGCTCTCGAAGCCGGATCTGCTGCTGCTGGACGAGCCCACCAACCACCTCGACGCCGAGTCCGTCGCCTGGCTGGAGCGGTTCCTGGTGGACTACCACGCCACCGTGGTGGTGGTGACCCACGACCGGTACTTCCTCGACAACGTCACCGGCTGGATCCTGGAGATGGATGCCGGCAAGGGCATCCCGTGGGAAGGCAACTACTCGAGCTGGCTCGATCAGAAGCAGCGCAAGCTCGAGGAGGGCAAGCGCAACCTGGATCGCCAGCGTGCCCTGGCACGCGAGCTCGAGTGGATCGCGCTCGGGCAGGGCAAGCGGAGCGCGCGCAACAAGGCCCGTCTGGCGCGCTACGAGGAGCTCCTCGCCGGGATCGACGAGGCGTCGTCGGGCAACACCACCACCACCGAGATCGCGATCCCGCCGGGCCCTCGCCTAGGCGACATCGTGGTTCGCGCCGAGGGGGTCCGCAAGGCCTACGGCGACAAGCTGCTCGTGGGGGAGATGACCTTCGACCTGCCTCGTGGCGGCATCGTCGGGGTGATCGGTCCCAACGGCGCGGGAAAGACCACGCTGTTCCGCATGATCGTGGGCCAAGAGCAGCCCGACGCCGGCACGCTGCAGGTCGGCGAGACGGTGCAGCCCGCCTACGTGGATCAGAGCCGCGACGATCTCGACGACGCGCAGACCGTGTGGGAGAACATCAGCGGCGGGCACGACGTGATCAAGCTCGGCAACAAGGAGATGAACAGCCGCGCCTACTGCTCGCTGTTCGGCTTCCGGGGCACCCGCCAGCAGCAGAAGGTGGGCACCCTGTCGGGGGGCGAGCGCAACCGGGTGCACCTGGCGCGCCTGCTGCAGTCCGGAGGCAACCTCCTGCTGCTGGACGAGCCCAGCAACGACCTGGACGTGGGCACGCTGCGCGCCCTCGAGGAGGCGCTCGAGCGCTTTGCGGGCTGCGCTGTGGTGATCAGCCACGATCGCTGGTTCCTGGACCGCATCGCCACCCACATCCTCGCGTTCGAGGGGAACAGCCAGACGGTGTGGTTCGAGGGCAACTACGAGGACTACGAGCGCGATCGGCGGCAGCGCCTCGGCCGCGACGCCGACCAGCCCACCCGCATCAAGTACCGGCCGCTCACCGGCTGACGATCACCATCGCTGCGGTCCTGGCGGCAGCCGATGTCAGCCAGGCCAGGCGAACACGGTGATCACCGCGATCAGCAGGGCCGCCACCGCACCCGCGGCCCACACGAACATCGGTACCGGCTCCATCTCCGACGCCTCCATCCCCGCACTGGCACGCGCCGCCTGCGAGATCGGTCGCGGCGTCCCCTCGGTGGGGGTCGGCTCGGCCTCCGGATCGTCGAGTTCGGGTGCGATGGGCTGGACTCCAGGCGTCAGCGTCGACACCGGCGACTCCTCGTCGCTCGTGGTCGAGCGTTTCGGCAGCCCGTACTCCGCTCGACGCGCTTCGTCGATCTCCGTGGCCAGCTCCGACGCCACGTCCTCCAGCTGAAGCGGAGCACCCAACGCCTCCAGCACCCCCCGCACCGCCAGCGCCAGATCGCGAGCCGTCTCGAACCGCTCGTCCACCTCTCGAGCCGTCGCCCGCTGGAAGACCGCGATGAGGGGATCGGGCTGGTCCACCAGCGCCACGATGGGCACGGGCAGCATCGTGCGCTCGAAGGCCTGCAGCACGTTCGAGGCGTTCGAGGCGTGGCTGCCCGTGAGCAGGAAGTGCAGGATCAGCCCCAAGCAGTACACGTCGGAGCGCACCTCGAGGTGGTCCACCCCCAGCAGGTGCTCCGGCGAGGCGTAGCGCGGCGTGGCCACCACGGCCGGCCGGCCGTCGATCTCCACCGGATGCGCGATCAGGGCCACCGTGCCGAAGTCCGTCATGCGCGGGATCCAGGTGCCCGGCACCCGGAAGTTCCCCTCCAGCAAGATGTTCTCCGGCTTGATGTCGCCGTGCACGATCCCCTTGCGATGGAGGTACTCCACCCCCTGCAGGATCCGGAGGAACACCAGCAAGGCGGGAACCGTGTCGACCCCTTCCTTGAACTCCCGACGAATCACCCGGTCCAGCGTCTGCCCGCCGCTGACCAGATCGAGTACCAGCGCGATCCGACCATCGTTCTCCACCAGATCTCGCGCGGACAGCACGTGGGGATGCTTGAGCTGTGTGCCCACCAGCCCTTCCTGGTTGAAGCGAGTGCGCCAGCCCTCGTCACTGTGCAGCGTGGGATGCAGCACCTTGAGCGCCACCCGCGTGCCGTACACCGAGTCACGCGCCGCATAGACCTGACCCATGCCCCCACGCCCGATCAGTCCCTCGACCGTATACGGACCGAACGCGGTGCCCTCTGGCAGTCGATGTGTGCTCAACGGATCACGTGCTCTCATCTAGGCAGCTTCACCACCAGCTCCATCTCTCCACCTGGCGTATCGCGAAAGTCCATGGAGCCGCCGTGATGATCCACCACGGTCCGGGCATAGACCAGGCCCGCAGCCGCCACGGGAAGGCGGCTCTGCCGCAGGCGCACTGCACCGTAGGGCTCGAACAGTGCGCCACGGAGATCGGGCGGGATCCCAGGCCCCGGGTGGCCCACACGCACCGTGATCTCCTTGCTCTGCTCCTCCACCCACACGGGGATCTCCAGACACCCGTCCACCACGCGCCTCGCATTGACGAAAACGTCGGTGAACGCACGATGCAGGGCCATCCGATCCCCCGTGAGCTGCACCTCCCGGGGGAGCGAGAAGCGAACGTGCCGACGCAGCGCCGGACGATCCACCGCCTGGCGCAGCACGTGCACGAGATCGATGGGGAACCAGGTGAACTCCACCCGCCTCGACTCCAGCAGCACCAGGCTCGACATGCCATCCATCAAGGCGCCAGCGAGGTCCGCGGCCTCCAAGATATCGATGACGTCCTGCCGCATCTGCGGATCCGTCGTCCGATCCCGCAGCATCTCGGTCAGAATGCGAATCGCCGTCAGTGGATTGTTCAGATCGTGAGAGAGCAGCCTAAGACAGTCCGCACGTAGCTCGTGCGGCAGACGGTCCACCTCTGGGATCCCCTGGGTGCGCCGCACCGACCTCCGCTCGTCGACAGCCATCGTTTCCCCGCGCTGATGTGAGACGAACCCACTCCACGCAAATTAGCGCAGGGGATTTGCAGACTGTTTCCAGGTTTTCATCTGCATCGGGGAAAGCAAGGGTCTATCTGAAGGATGGCCTGCAACAGTTCCTAGCCCTGCCACTGGACGGCCGGCGAAGGAGTCGCGCGCGTACTCTCCAAATGCGAGCATGATTCCCAACAATATGGCCCATGCCATCCGGCGAGCGAACTCGCGGGCCCAGCTCTCGTTACCGCCATCCCGTTGGCGCCCCCATCGTGCGAGCCAGCGATCCACCCACACCCACCCGATGGTGGCAAGAATGCAGGACCGTGGAATCCAACCCGCAACCGCCAGAACGAGCCCCCCGACGAACGCCAGTCCTATACAGATGCGTGCTGCCCTGAGCACGGCCTGGGGTCCGTGGGTCGCCACCAGCGTTCGGTAGCCTCGCTCCGTGTCCTCCCGCTGCTGGAAGGCCTGCGCCGAGAAGTACGCGCCCAGTACCCCCATGGCTCCCATGGCCCACACGACCAGGGTGCGCGGGTTGGGGTCGACCCCCACCACGGACCACCCTGCCAAGGGCGACAGCAAGCCGTAGCCCACCAGGTTCACCAGGGGCCCGCCCACCGGGTGCGCCTTCCAGAACATGGCCGGGTGGGAGTAGGCGATGGACAGCCCCGCCGATCCGAGGCACGCCAAGCCCGCCAAGGGATGGGCCGCGCCCGCAACGATCACGGCCCCGAGCAAGGCGACGTAGCCCCAGGGCGCCGCCGTCGGGGGCGGCTCCACCGCGCGGCCCATCAGGACCTCCCCCTCGTCGCGATCCACCGCCGCGTTGAGCCACAGGGTGCCCGCATGCAGCAGCGCCCACGCCACCATCACCCAGCCCAAGGCCCCAGCCCCGGTGGCCTGCAGCGCCCGATCCCAGTGGGCCCAGGCCCAGCCGAGAAAGGGCAGCAGCGCCACGTACGGGAGCAGCTTGGGGCGGGCCAGGATCCACAGCGCCGATGCCGTGCTCATCAGAGCGCCCCGCGCATGGGGAACCGCACCTCGCGGCCCGCGTTGAAGCGCTCGAGTTCACGCGGCAGGAACGGGTGATCCGACGACTGCACCACGGCACGGCAGAAGCCCTCCACCGCACGTCGAACCTCGTGGCCCCAGGCCGTCTCGGTGCGAGTGCTCCAGAAGTCGAGCAAGGCCGCCCGCCGGTCTCGGTAGGTCAGCAGGCGCTGCAGTGTGCCATCGATGGGGCGCCCCTCGAGCCAGAGGGCCTCGAGCAGCTGCGGCAACGCCTCCACCTTTCGTCCCACCGCGAGATCGGCCACGCGATCGGACCACACCTCCACCTTGGGCTGCACCGCCGTCACCGTCAGCGTCTCCCGTGCCCGCCACTTGCGCTGCCCCACCATCACGCCGTTCACTCGTAGGCAGGCCCAGGGGTAGATCAGGCAGCCCGCCCATGCCAGCGGCGTGTTGCGCTTGGCCCAGGGCACCTCGCGCCCCTCCACCTGCAAGGGCTGCCGCTTCACCTGCATCCACCCGTCGTCGAACAGCACCACCTCTCCGCGCCAGGGCTCCACGTGCCGGTACACCACGCGGTCCGCCATCTCGATGACGTCGTGGTCGAACCCGAGCTCCTCGAGCTCCTCCACCACCGCCTGGCGGGCTTGCTCCACGAGCATCTCGCCGTAGACGGTGACCTCGAGGGTCTGCTCCGCATCGGGCTCCTCGGCGGGTTGCCCCTCCGCTGGCTCCTCGGGAGTCTGCGAGGCCGCGAGCGAGGCGATCCAGAGCCCTACCATGGGTCACGACGGATGGCGGGGATCCCCAAGAGGTCCAGCGCGGCGTGCGCCGAGGCAGCGTCGGCAAACGTGCGCACGTCGAGGCGAGGGTGCTCGTGCAGCAGCGTCGCCGACGTGGTGAACACCAGCATCACGAAGCCACTGTCCCGATCGCGAGCGAGGCACCAGGTGGGCACGAGGGGCCCTTCGGCCATCGGATGCCGCCCCCACGCGTCGCGGGTCCACTCGGGATCCATGCGCAGGCGACCCTCGCGATCCACCAGGAACACCGCCGGTGGGCCGTCGTGGGCCAAGGCTCGATCGAAGGGGCTGCAGAACTCGTCGGACATCGGGGGCACCCTTCCGGGTTCACCGAACTGTCGCCCTTCGTGGCGCTTCCGTCAACGGGCGTTCAGCGCCCAGTCATAGTCCTGCCAGTCCACCGACAGCGTTCCGGAGAGCAGCTTGCTCTTGGTGGGCGCGTCCACGAAGCGCGACAGGAACCACAGCGCGTTCTCCGCCTTGCCCTCGACCCCCGCGATGTCCCCCTTGTTCTCCTTGGTGAAGTCGTCGCCGTACCAGTCGAAGATCTTCGACAGCAGGATCGTGTCGCCCTGCAGCGTGAAGGCGTTGGTGGCGGCCCAGGTGCGGGTGGCGCGATCCATCTGACCAGACTGCCCCTGGGGGGTCAGCGGGGACGGGGGCAGCGGCGGACACCCCTTGCTCGCGCAGTTCACCACGGCGTGCACGCGGCCATCGGCGATCTTGCGGGCGCGCTGGTGCTCCAGATCGTTGAGGGTGACGCTCGCCCCGGCCACCTGGAACCGGCGGGTGTCCCACACCTTGCCGCCGTCGAGGTTCATGATGCTGCTGGGCGGCCCGTTGTCGAGCATGAGCTGCAGGGTGTAGGCGTTGTACGCGTTGACCCACAGCGCGAGCTTCTGGGCGTTGGACCACCCATCGGTGCGAGCCTCGCGGATCTGGGTGACGTAGGCGTCCAACGTGGAGCGGCGGCTCGCCAAGGTGCCGTAGTCCACCCCCTTAGCGCTGACGGCTCCCGACAGGAACGTGGCCAGGCGAGCGTGGCTGTGGTCGAAGCCGCTGTCGTCGTCGGCGTGAGCCGCGACCAGGGCGAGGGGGGCGAGCAGCACGATCATCTGGCCTCCGTTTGGGACTCGAACCGGGAGAGCGGGTCCTTGTTCCCCCATCGACTCCCTTCCCTACCCTCTGTTTCGCCACGCTCCCGCGAGGGGTTACGTCGCGACCAAATGCCGGACCCGGCCGTGGCGATTCGCGGCCGGGGTCGTCGCTTCAACCCGCACTTCGGTGATCCGGAGCACGCCACGATGTCCACGATCCATGCCGTGAGAGCCCGCACCATCCTCGACAGCCGAGGCAACCCGACGGTCGAGGTGGAGGTCGTCGTCGACGACGACGTCCTGACCCGTGCCGCCGTGCCGTCGGGAGCGTCGACGGGGGCCCACGAGGCCGTCGAGCTGCGCGACGCCGACGCCTCCCGCTGGATGGGCAAGGGGGTGGGCACCGCCGTCGACCACGTCAACACCACCATCGCCGAGCAGCTGGTGGGCCACGACTGCCGCGACCAGAGCGCCATCGACCGCCTGCTGATCCAGCTGGATGGCACACCCAACAAGGGACGCCTGGGAGCCAACGCCATCCTGGGTACGTCGCTGGCCGTGGCCAAGGCTGGGGCCATCTGCTGCGGACTCCCCCTGTATCGCTACGTCGGAGGCACAGGTGCCAACCTGCTGCCCACCCCCATGCTCAACATCCTCAACGGGGGAGCCCACGCCGACAACAACGTGGACGTGCAGGAGTTCATGGTGATGCCCGTGGGCTTCGACACCTTCGCCGACGGCCTGCGCGCAGGTGTGGAGATCTACCACCACCTCAAGGGCGTGCTGCGGCAGCGCAACCTGGCCACCGGGGTCGGAGACGAGGGCGGCTTCGCACCCGATCTGCAGAGCAACACCGACGCCTTGGACCTCATCTGTGAGGCGGTGGAGAAGGCCGGCTACCAGCTGGGCGATCAGGTGGCACTCGCGCTCGACGTCGCGGCCACGGAGCTCCGCCAGGGCGATCGCTACCACCTGCCCGGCCAGGGCGCCGAGTGGACGGCCGAGGAGCTGACGGGCTGGTACGGCGAGCTCGTGGCCCGCTACCCCCTGGTGAGCATCGAGGACGGCCTCGCCGAGGACGACTGGGCTGGCTGGGCGCACCTCACGCAGCAGCTCGGTGGCGCCGTGCAGCTCGTGGGCGACGACGTCTTCGTCACCAACGCCGAGCGCCTGCAGCGCGGCATCGACGAGGGCGTGGCCAACAGCATCCTGGTCAAGGTCAACCAGATCGGCACCCTCACCGAGACGCTGGACGCCGTGCAGCTCGCGCACCGTCACCGCTACAGCACGGTGATGAGCCACCGCTCCGGCGAGACCGAGGACACCACCATCGCCGATCTCGCGGTGGCGGCGCGCTCGGGGCAGATCAAGACGGGTGCGCCCTGCCGCTCGGATCGCAACGCCAAGTACAACCAGCTACTGCGCATCGAGGAGCAGCTGGACGACGTCGCCGTCTACGCCGGTCGCAGCACGCTGACGGGCACGACCTCGGCATGAGGCTGCGAGCCGCCCAGCGATCCGACCTTCCCGCCATCCTGGGATTGCTGGAGCAGCTCAACGCCAACGGCACCCGCATCGATGCGCGCTACCGACTGCGCGACGACAGCGAGGCTCCCCTGCGCTCGATGCTCCAGCACGCCTGGTTCGAGCGGTTCATGCCCTTCGATCCCTGCCTCGTGGCCGAGTACGACAGCGCGCTGATCGCCTTCGTGTCCGGCGAGCCAGTGGTCTCCCACGCCGTGCTCGACCACGCACCCACCGCACGCATCGACAACCTCTGGGTGGATCCCGCACACCGCCGCCGCGGTCTCGCACGGCAGCTGGTGAGCCGGTTCCGCGAGCAGGCCATCGCCGCGGGCTACCCCCGGCTCACGGTGAGCACGCTCTCCCGCGACGACGACGCCCTGGCCTTCTGGCGCTCCATGGGCTTCGACGACCTGCGCGTGTCCCTGGAGCGCTCGGACAGAGGGTGAGGCGCCGTCAGTACTTGCTCGCCTCGAGCTCGGTGTTGTCGAACCACCCCTGGCTCGACGACAGACCCGGCTTCGCCGCGGATGGCGCAGGCCGCGGACGGCGGTTCGGCACCTGCATCACCTCCTCCACAGGGCTGAAGACACCTCCGCCCTCCTTCGGGCCGTGCTGCGTCCACACACCGCGCTCCAGCGCCGCCAGCGCCTCCAGGGGCACCACGATCTCGTCGGGACCCATGGGCAGCGCGAACGTGATCTCCTCGGTGTCGAGGGGGCCGATGAGCACCGTGCCCGTCACCAGCTCCACGCGCCAGTCGCCCGTCGGGTCGGAGATGGGCCCCACCGCTCGGCACTCCGACAGGAACGGATCGAAGCGCCCCAGCTCGTTGCTCACCACCACCCGCGTGGCCTTCGGATCCACCAGGAAGTCGTCGTTCCAGGTGGTGCGCACGCGGTACAGGCCGTCCTCGGGCCAGTGCTCCGAGCCCTGCAGCTGCAGTGCCTGCAGTCGGTCCACCTCCAGCCCCACGTCGATCTCGTGTCCCCCCATGGGGAGCGCCATCGACAGCTCCGGCTCCGACCACTCCCCCTTCAGCTCCGAGCCGTTGCGGAGCCACACCGTCACGTTGCGGCCCGAGTCCTTCAGGGTCCGCCCCTCCACGGGTAGCACCATGCCCACGTCCGACAGCGGCACGTCCACGTCTCCGAAGGAGCCCGTGAGCGTGAGCGCGGAGGTGCGGACCTTGCCGATCAGCACCTGCCCGTCGTCGAGGGTAGCCCCCACGGGCGTCTGCTGGCCCCCGCCACATCCCACCCACAGCGCCATTCCCCAACAAACCCCTGGCCGCATAGCTGCCCTCCGCGTGTCCGATGATGCAACGACTTGGACCTCGCGCGCTTACAGCGGTGGCAACAAACCAGGAGCAATCGCGTAGAGTGGCTGAAGGAGGCGCGTTGTCGTTGGAAGAGTCTCCCTCACCAGAGGTGCTCGAACAATCGGCCCAGCAGCTGCGTCGATCGGCCCGGCTGGCGCTGGCGACCATCGCAGCGATGGGAGCGCTCCTGGCGCTGCGGATGATCACGCTGGTGCAGGGCGACGATCCAGTGTCGGAGGCACTGCGAATCAGCGCAGCGGTCAGCGGTGTGGTGGCCGCCGTCGCGGGTGGGGCGGCGGCGCTGCTGGGACCCGGGCACGGGCTGCGCAACCTCATGTGGCTGTGGTGGGCCCTGCTGGCCTCGCCAATGGTGCTGACCCCGCTGGGATGCATGGCTTCCTACTTCGGCATCAAGCAGCTGGCAGGCTCGTGATGCCCCCCGACCGCTACCAGAGTGCCACCGCCATTCCGAAGGGGCTCATCGCCCTGATGGCGACGGCGATCGGGCTCCCCGCGCTGATGTTCCCGATGCTGCTCTTCGCCGTCGGCGTGCGCGGTGCGTTCTTCGTGGGGATGTGGGTGAGCGGCGCCCTGCTCGTGCTGGCCGCAGCGCTGCTCGTCGCGTCCGCGATCCTGCCCGCCCCACGTGGCCACCGGGCGGAGCGATGGCTCTGGAGGCTGTCCACGGCCTCGGTGGTCCTGGCTGGTGTGAGCACCACGCTGCTCCTCCCTGGAGCCGCCGACCAACGACGCGCCGACATCGCCGTGGAGGTCCAGCGCGTCGGGGTGGTGATGCCGAGCCGCGACCTCCCTGCGGGACATCGCATCGAGCCCCACGACCTTCGCCAAGGACCGCTCACGTACCGCAGGTACCTGAACGACGACACCGTGCACGATGCGGACGACGTCATGGGCATGGAGCTGACGACCTCCGCGGTGGCCGGGGAGATCCTGCGCGAGGGCAAGCTACGACCCGCCGAAGCCTCCGACGCTCGGCCCGGCACAGCCGTGGTGCCCGTACCCTCCACGTGCGTGCCCTCCCTCGACGAGGCGGAGGTCCTCGCCGTGGACGGACCCGTCACCCACACCCGCGTGCCTCTCGCCACCGCGGCCTCCTGGAGGGAGCGTTGCTCTCGCTGATCCTCGCAGCGTGTGCGCCCATCGAGCGACAGCCCATGGTCTCGCTCCTGATCGCTGCGCAGGATCTCGAGGCCGGGACGGTCATCGAGCTCGATCATCTGGCCATGATCGAGCTCCCGCAGGCCATCCTCCCCACGACCACGATCCAGCCCGAGGACGCCGTAGGACAGGTCCTCCTGGAGCCCATGCAAGCGAACGATCTCATCCTGTCCGTCCGGCTGGGGGAGCCTGGACCCGACCCCTGGTCACCGTGGGTTCCCGCAGGCCACACCACCCTTCGCGTCCCCTTCCCCAGCCTGAGGTCGCTGCCCCGCCCAGGCCAGGTCGTGGACGTGGTGATCCCCCGTCCCTCCCCCTGCCTGTGGCTGCACGCCGCGCCCGTGGTGGCCGCCGAGGGATCCGACGGAAACGTGGTCGTCGCCTGGCATTCACCCGGACGCTTCGCGGCCGTGCGGATAGTGCAGCCCGACGACCAGATCCTGCCCGCCTCTCCCGACGCCATCGAGCTGTGGCTCCGCCACCCCGGCGACGATGCCGAGCATCCCCTCCCGGACTGCGGTCAGCCCTGAGGCACCCAGACCTCGTCTCCCGACACGATGCGATCCGGCACGAGCAACACCATCTCGTCCGTGAAGAAATAGTCGCTTCGCTTACCGATCAAGACCTCCGTGCCGTGGGGGATCTCGTCGGGCGTGACCGGGACCAGGCGCCCCGACACCGTCATCGTCTCGTAGGTCACGAGCTCCTCGGGCGCTCGCTCGGTGCGCACCAGCACTCGGATCGCCCGGTTGTCCGTGTCGTGCTCGGCGAACACCGGGAACACGAAGTAGTGCTGCTCGTCCGCCAGCAGGTTCCCCGGCACCGTCTGCGTGACCACGACCGGGTAGTGAGCCTGGGCCGTCAGCTCCACGCAGCCATCCTCCAGCACCACGTCCGCCACCGTCACCGCGGTGTGCGCCTCGCAGGGGGGTACAGACCCGCTCCAGATCAGCCGAACGGCCAACACTCCCAGGACGATCCCGAGAAAGGGACCTGCAAACGGCAACCAGCGACGCATCCCGCCCTCCGGGGGCCCACCCCGCATCTGGGGTTAACCTGGGCCATGGAGCACGCATGACGAAGCACCCCTCCCCCTACAGCTGGTTCGACAAGTTCGGCATCGAAGAGGGCGTGATCCGACGCGTGCTCGCCGAAGCCACCAGCCGGGGCGCAGACGACGCCGACCTTTACTTCGAGCACAGCACCTCCACCGGCGTCGGCCTGTCCGACGGCACGGTGAACCGCGCCCACACCTCCATCGATCTGGGCGTGGGCGTTCGGGTCGTAGTGGGCACTCAGGTAGGCTACGCCTACACCGAGGACCTGTCCGAGGCCTCCATGATGGCCGCGGCCCGCACCGCCCGCTCCATCGCACACGACCACCCGGGCCACGCACCCGTGCTCTCCGAGCTCGCGCGTCGGTCGCTGCCCGACCACTACCCGGTGGACCGAAGCTGGTCCGACGTCGATCTGTCGATCCGCGTGCCCATGATCCGCGCCTGGGAGGCCAAGGCCTTCGCCACCGATGCGCAGATCGACAAGGTGCAGGTCTCCATGGGCGACGTCGACAAGCACGTGCTCGTCGCCCGGGCCGACGGCACCCTGACCGCCGACTACCGCCCCATGACCTACGCGAGCCTGGCGGCCACCGCCCTGCGCGACGGCCAGCGCGAGACCGGCAGCTACAACGTCGCCAGCCGCGGCGACCTGTCCTACTACGACCAAGATCGCCAAGACCGCATCGTGGCGAGGGCGGTGGACCGCGCGGTGCGCGCGCTGGACGCGAAGAGCCCGCCCGCCGGGGAGATGCCCGTGGTGCTCGCGGCCGGAAGCTCCGGAATCCTGCTCCACGAGGCCATCGGCCACGGACTGGAGGCGGACTTCAACCGCAAGAACATCAGCATCTACGCCAGCAAGATGGGCAAGCCCATCGCGCCGTCCGAGGTCACCATCGTCGACGACGCCACCCTGTCGCACGCTCGCGGCAGCCTCAACGTCGACGACGAGGGCAGCGACACCGAGCGCACGGTACTGGTGGAGAACGGCGTGCTCCGCTCCTATCTCCACGACCGCATCAGCGCGCGCCACTACGGCGTCGACAGCACGGGCAGCGGGCGGCGTGAGTCCTTCCGCCACGCGGTGCTGCCTCGAATGCGCTCCACCTACATGGAGCCCGGGCCGCACGAACCCAGCGACATCATCGCGGGCGTGAAGCGCGGCCTGTACTGCGAGGTCTTCGCCAACGGTGCGGTGCAGATCGGTGCGGGCGACTTCTCCTTCTACGTGCGGCACGGCCGGCTCATCGAGGACGGCAAGCTCACGCAGCCCGTCAAGGACGTGAACCTCATCGGGAACGGACCCGACGTGCTGGAAGCCATCGAGAAGGTCGGCAACGACCTGGAGATCGACGAAGGCGGCTGGACCTGCGGCAAGGACGGCCAGGGCGTGCCCGTGAGCCAGGGCATGCCCACGGTGCTCGTGGGCAAGCTGTCCGTAGGGGGAGGTCGCCAATGAGCGTACGCGACGAGCTGCTCACCCTCGCCAACGACGTGATGAAGCGTGCCCGTGAGCTGGGAGCGGACGAGGTCTCCGTGGCCGTCTCCCGCGGCTCCCACGTGACCATCCAGCGGCGCGACCGCAAGGTGGAGCGGGCCACCGAGGCCATCAACCAGGGGTTGGTGGTGTCGCTGCTGGCCAACGAGCGCTTCACCTCCAACTCCACCAGCGACCTGCGACCCGAGGCCCTCGACGACTTCCTCCGCCGCTGTGTGGAGTCCGCCAGCTTCCTCGAGCCCGATCCGTACCGAGCGCTACCCGACGCGGAGCTGTGCGGGCGCGGCGTGAGCGAGGAGCAGCTCGATCAGGACGATCCGGCCTGGCGAGAGCGCACCGACGGCGACCGGAACGCCCAGGCAGAGGCCATCGAGGAAGCCGTGCTGGCGTCGGCCCGCGAGGATCAGGTCTCGTGCGCCTCCTACGTGGCGGATGGCCGCGGCGAGGCGGTGAAGGTGATGTCCAACGGCTTCTCCGACCACACCGCCGGGGCTTGGTTCTCCGCCGGGGCCGAGGTCACGCTGTCGGAGGGCGACAAGCGGCCCGAGGCAGCCGCCTACTACGCCGCACGGCATCTGTCCGACATGCCCTCCGCCGAGCGGATCGCCAGCGACGCACAGGAGCGGGTCCGCCAGCGCCTGGCCAGCCGCCCGGCGCCGTCGGCCACCTACCCCATGTTCCTGGAGAACCGCGCCGTCGGTCGGCTGCTGGGCGTGATGGCGGCCCCGCTGTCGGGCTCCGCCCTGCACCAGGGCCGCTCCTGCATGGCCGACAAGCTCGGCGAGGCCATCGCGAGCACCGCGCTGACCATCGTCGACGACCCGACCATCCCGCGCGGCCTGGGCTCGCGGCCCTGGGACGGGGACGCCCTGGTGGCGCGCCCCCGCGTGATGGTGAAGGAGGGGGTGCTCGAGTCCTACAACATCGGCGTGTACTACGCGCGCAAGCTCGGCGTGGAGCCGAAGGGCAGCGGACGCTCCAACTGGATCGTCGAGCCCGGCACCCGCACGCTGCAGCAGATGGCCGCCGACATCGACAAGGCCGTGCTGGTCACCGGGTTCATCGGCGGCAACAGCAACCCCTCCACCGGCGACTTCAGCTTCGGGATCCGGGGCCTGCTGCTCGAGCGCGGCGAGGTGGTGCAGTCGCTGTCGGAGATGAACGTCAGCGGCAACATCCTGTCGTTGATGCCGCGGTTGCGCGAGGTGGGTAGCGACGTGTGGTCCTGGTCGGCCACGCGCTGTGGCACGCTGCTGTTCGACGACGTCCAGTTCTCTGGAACGTAGGAGCCCGCTGGTGGCGAGTTGGTCCGTGGTTGCATGGGTGCTGTCGGGGTGCGGCCTGCTGTCTCCCGACAAGTCGCCTCCGCCCGACACCCCCCTGGGGCTGCTGTCCGCCCTGGACGAGGAGGTCCCCGAGCCGGTGGTGGATCTGGTGCCCGTGCAGGTGCCCCGCGAGTTCCGTGGCATGTGGGTGGCGACGGTGTTCGGGCTGGACTTCCCCACCCGTCAGGGGCTCTCCACCGCGGCCAGCCAGGCCGAGATCGAAGCGCTGGTGGCGGTGTCGGCCACGCGCGGGATCAACGCCCTGGTGTTCCAGGTGCGCCCCGAGAGCGATGCGCTGTACGCGTCGGAGATGGAGCCCTGGTCGAGGTACCTCACCGGCCGACAGGGCGGAGATCCGGGCTACGATCCCCTGGATTTCCTGGTGAAGGCGGCACACGCCCAAGGCATCGAGGTCCACGCCTGGTTCAACCCCTACCGCGCCAACGGCAACCGTCGCGCTCCCTACGCCGACAACCACATCGGGCGATGGGGCAAGGACCACCTTCGTCCTTGGGGGTCCATGGTCTGGCTCGATCCCGGGGTGCCCGAGGTACGCGCCCACACCCTGAAGGTGATCGAGGACGTGGTCACCCGCTACGACATCGACGGCGTGCACCTCGACGACTACTTCTACCCCTACCCCAGCGGCAAGCGCTCCTTTGCCGACTGGGGCACCTACCGCGACTACAAGGAAGGCGGAGGGCAGCTCTCGCGGGCCAAGTGGCGGGAGCAGAACGTCGACACCCTGGTCCGCGACATCGCCACCTCCGTCAAGCGCATCCGGCCCGAGTGCCGCTTCGGGATCAGCCCCTTCGGGATCTACCGGCCCGGCCAGCCACGGGGGATCCGGGGCATGGATCAGGTGGCCAAGCTGCACGCAGACCCGCTCGCGTGGTACCGCGCGGACTGGGTGGACTACCTCGCACCGCAGCTGTACTGGAGCACCAAGCGCACGGCGCAGCGCTACGATCGCCTGCTCACCTGGTGGGACACCCACCTCGAGGCCGAGCGGCCACTGCTGGTGGGGCTCGATGCCACGCGTGTGGGCAGCAACCGGGAGTGGTCGCTGACCGAGTACCGAACCCAGGTCCGGCTGTCGCGAGAGGCGCCGAACACCCTGGGTCAGATCTGGTTCCGGGCCGAGCCCATGATGAAGAACAAGGCAGGGTTCGCCGATCTGTTGTCCGAGATCTACGCAGCGCCCGCACTTCCCCCCGCGACGCCTCGGCTCACGGACCGCGACGTGACGGAGCCGCAGGTGACCGCCACCGCCACGGGGCTCACGGTGTCCCATGCCGATCCTGCCTCCGTCCGGGCCTACCCCCTGTACACCTGGACCGACGACGGACCCGTGCTCGACCGGATCCTGCCTCCTACCACCACCAGTGTGGAGCTGCCCGAGGGCACCTGGGTGGTGAGTGCCGTGGTGCGCGGGGCACTCGAGAGCGAGGGCGTGCGCGTGGTGGTGGAGAGTGCCGAGGTGGCCGACGCCGAGGACTCCCCCGCCGCCGAGCCGTGACGGCTCACCAAGCGCACAGCACCGTGGACACGCCCGTCACGCTCTCGAAGCGCTTGCGGCCCGCCGCGATCTGCGACGCCATGAAGCGCTGCACGAACGCCTCGTCCACCTGACCCGGGAGCTGCTGCAGCTGGGTGCACACCACTGTGGGGGGCGAAGACACCACCTCCTGCGCGCTCGCGGGGTGCAGCATCGTCCACATCGAGGCTGCGCCGAGGAGGGCGGAGCCAACGGCGACGGCGACGGTACGGGACATGGATCCTCCAGCGGGGCTCGACCCCCGACGGTTGTCGCTATCCGCACTGCCGATCCCTGGCTCGCGGTGGTACCTTCCGTGACGTGTGGTGCCTGTGGATCGGAGTCGTGGCCGAGGCCGCCCCTGAGGCGGGTGACGCGCCCCTGAACGCCATCGAGGCCGAGCTGCCAGGCGATCCCTTCTTCGCCGCCCAGTGGTACCTCGAGAACACGGGCCAGCACGACTTCGTCGTGGGGATCGACATCAACGCCGCCGAGGCGTGGTCCATCACGCGGGGGGCGGGCACTCTGCTCGCCGTGGTCGACTCCGGGGTCGACGTGGACCATCCCGATCTGGCGGTGTTCGACGGCACCGACTTCGTGGACGACGACGGCAGCTCCGATCCCACGAACGGCAACCATCACGGCACCTCGGTGGCCGGGATCGCCGCCGCGGTCGGCAACAACGGCATCGGCATCGCTGGCGTGGCCCACGAGGCGGAGCTGTACGCCATCCGCTTGATCGGCGGCCCCTCCACCGTCAACGACGCCCACGATGCCTTCGTGGAAGCCGTGGACGCGGGCGCCGACGTCATCAACAACTCCTGGGTGCGGGCCGAGTCGTGTGCTGGCTTCGCGCTGGAGCAGCCGCTGGTGGACGCCCTCGACTACGCCGAGGAGGCAGGCCGCGACGGGCTCGGGACCGTGGTGGTGTTCTCCGTGGGCAACCGCGCCTGCGACATCTCCGGCGACGGCCTGCTCGGCCACCCCACCGTGATCGGCGTGGGCGGCCTCGACGGCTTCGACGAGCACGAGCCCAACAGCTGCTTCGGCGATCACGTCGACCTGGCCGCACCGTCCGCCCGGATCGGCGCCACAGGCCTGGTGGGCACCGACGACGGAGACGACAACCTGGATGGCGATCCCGACTACGTGGCCGCCTTCGCGGGCACCAGCGCCGCAGCGCCTCAGGTGGCGGGAGTCGCCGCGCTGATGATCTCGGCGAACCCTCGTATTCGCGCCGAAGACGTGCGGCGCGTGCTCTGCAGCACGGCCGTGCGGGTGGATCCCGTCCGCGGCGACTGGAGTCCGCGGGGCCACAGCCCGCTGTACGGCTGCGGCCGCCTGGACGCAGGAGCGGCGGTACGCGCCGTGGCGAACCTGGGTCCGCCCGAGACTCCGGTGGTCGGCCCCTTCCACGCCCCCGTGCTCCACTGGAGCGTGCCCGTCGATCCCGACGGCGACGCCCTCACCTACGAGCTGCAGGCGACGCGCATCTCCGGGGCGGAGTCGCCGTGGTCGGCACAGCTGACCACGGACCGACCTCGGTGGATCCTGCCCGCCGAGCTCGAGCCCGGTGACCTCGTGGAGGTCCAGGTGCGCGCAGTCGACCCGTGGGGCCCCGGAGCGTGGACGAGCCCGCGACGGGTGCGGCTGCCCGCCCCGCCGATGCAGGAGCCGACGCCCTCCAGCGGCTGCAGCCACCTCGGGGGGTCGTCGCTCCCCTGGCTCCTCGCCGCGTCAGCCCTCGCCAGACGTCGTCGCAAAGACCTCCACCGAGCCCGCGGCACTGCACGCGTGTAGCGTGTGCTCGGCGTCGGGGTCGTGGTACACGTCGCTGTCGACGGTGGCGATCAGCCCCACATCGAGCACGTAGCCCCCCGCGGGCACGCCCAGCGACACGCTCCCCGCCGCCACACAGGCGAACACGTTCGCAGGGGCATCCAGCGTGACGTCGATGGATCCTCGCTCCACGGTGAGGTCCAGGGCCACGCCGTGAGGCACGTCCAGGGTGACCGAGCCTCCTCCGAGCACGCCCCCGTTGGCGTCCACCCGGACCTCGCCACCCGCCTCCTGCACGTCGGGCCGCGCATTGTCGCCGAAGCCGCCGCCGTCCCACTCCAGCACCATCACGTCACCGGACGTGCTGTCGACCGTGATGTCGCCGCTGCCGATCCGCACCGACACCAGCCGTGGATCGTCGAACTCCCAGTAGCCCTCGCCACCGCCCACCACGCAGCCACCCGCCACAGCGAGCACCACCAGCCATCGCGTCACATGCACCTCCGGAAGACATTGGACACCAAGACCGGTGCGCGACGTCACCGCCTCCTCCGCGTCAGCCCGGATGGTGCCCCGTGGCCCGCAGCAGCGCTTCGTGGCGGGGGATCGCCAGCCCGAAGTGCCTCGCGCGATCGCGCAGCCAGCCATTGCGGGTGGACCACTCCTTGACCGACGCCCGGTAGTCCGGGATGAGGGCGGAGTACTGCACCATGCGATCCACCATGTAGGGAACGGGTGCCGACACCCCCCAGGTGATCTGGCCCACCTCCACCAGCTCCTCCACCAGCGCGTGCAGCTCTCGCTTGTGCTGCGCCGCCACCTCTCCCACCGTGGCCTGATGGGCTTCGCACAGCAGGCCGTGGCAGGCCAGCCAGAGCAGCTTCTCCAGCTCGTAGTAGCTGAAGCGGGCCCAGTCGACGGCCTGGGCCGCGAGCCCCGCGCGCGCCAGCCACGCCGCCACCGCCTGGGCGTGCGGACCGCAGAACCAGCTGTCCATGCCCTCCACCACCGGCGACGTGCGATCCGACGCCAGGAAGTACAGCAGCCCCCGCGTGCACGACGCCACCGACAGATCCGCCAGCAGCTCGCGGATGGCACCGTTCTGGAGGAACACCAGATCCGGGCGCCGGTGGGTGGGCGTGCGCTCCACCACCGCTGCCAGATCGTCGTTGCGAACCGCCACCAGCACGGGGTCCCCTGCGGCAGCGTCGAGGGCCTCCCAGCCATCGTCGCGCCCGATACCGGTGACCGGCGTGCCCACGGCCGCGCCGCGCCGCGCCAAGGCCGATCCGATCCGGCCTCTTCCCACTACGATCATGTGCTACTCCGGATGCGTGCCGGCGGGTTCCCTAACCGCCGACGTGCCGATGGAGTCCACGTGCCGCTGTCGCCCGATCTCGTCGATGCGCTCGCCGCCGCCTCCGTACAGGTGGCCCCCGACGAGCCGCTGGCGAAGAAGACCTGGTGGCGCGTGGGCGGTGCAGCGGACGGGTACGCCGAGGTCGAGAGCCTGCTGCAGCTCTCAGCCGTGCAGCGACTGTGCGCCGAGGCGAGCTGCCCGGTGTTCCCGCTGGGCAACGCCTCCAACCTGTTGATCAGCGACCTTGGGATCCGGGGGCTGGTGATCCGGCTCACGGGCGAGCTCGCCCGGGCCGATCGCCACCCCGACGGGCCGCTGGAGCTGGGGGGTGGGCTCAAGCTGGTGAGCTTCCTGCGCAAGGCGAGCCAGGAGGGCTGGACGGGACTGGAGATGGTGGCAGGCGTGCCGGGCACCATCGGCGGGGCGGTGCGCATGAACGCGGGCACGCGTCTCGGCGAGATCAGCGACCGGATCCTGTCGGCGGGGTTGGTGCTGGCCGACGGGACCATCGAGTCGCGATCCGCCGAGGAGCTGGGCCTGTCGTATCGCACCTCCTTGCTCCCCGATGGTGCCGTGGTCGCCTGGGCGCGCTTCACCCTGACCGACTCGGACCCCGAACAGAGCAAGGCGCTGGTGGCAGAGCACCTCGACTACCGCGCCCGCACGCAGCCCACCGACGTGCCCACCTGCGGCTCCACGTTTCGGAACCCACAAGGCGATCACGCCGGACGACTGATCGAGGCCACGGGCTTGAAGGGGCTGACCATCGGGGCGGCCCAGGTCAGCGACAAGCACGCGAACTTCATCGTGAACACCGGCGGCGCGACGGCGGCAGACCTCCGGGCGCTGATCGAGGAGGTGCAGCGCCGCGTGCTCGAGGCCCACGGCGTGCAGCTACAGCGCGAGGTCCACTACGCGGGGGAATGGTAGTCGGCGGTCGGGCATCAGCGGTCAGCGGTCAGCGGTCAGCGGTCAGCGGTCAGCGGTCAGCGGTCAGCGGTCAGCGGTCAGCGGTCAGCG